>CAYREV010000001.1:0-164535 GCA_964423345.1 uncultured Balneolaceae bacterium
ATTCTCTACTTCATGTTCAGCATGAGCTGGGAACTCACCCTTGTAGCCGTATCCGTACTGCCGCTTCTTTTTTACGGTACTTTCCTGTTCAAAGCCAAGGTCAGGGTGGCCTTTCTCAATGTAAGAGACCAGATATCCCGCTTGAACTCCCTGGTGCAGGAGCATATCAACGGGATGGCTATCGTTCAGCTTTTCAACCGGGAGGAGAAGCAGCGGGAAAAATTTCGGGACATCAACAACGCCCACAAACAGGCCTATATTGAGACCATCTTTTATTTTGCCATATTTTGGCCGCTGGTGGAGGTGCTTGCCAGCCTGGCCATGGCCCTGGTAATCTGGTACGGGGGAGGCAGAGCCCTGCTGGGACAGGTTACTTTTGGAGTCCTGCTGGCATTCATCCAGTATGTACGGCAGTTCTTCCGGCCTATACAGGGGCTTTCGGAAAAGTTCAATACCCTCCAGTCGGCTCTCGCATCATCCGAACGCATATTCAATATCCTGGATACCCCCAATATGGTCAGGGATCCCGAAGAGCCCGAGCATATCAGCGAACCCAGAGGACATATTGAGTTCGATCAGGTTTGGTTCAGTTATACCCGCGAAGAGACCGTGCTCAGGGATGTCAGTTTTGAAGCCAGGCCGGGTGAAACGGTAGCTATCGTTGGAGCCACCGGAGCAGGCAAATCGACTATCATTAACCTGCTGATGCGTTTTTACGATATTGACAAGGGGATTATAAGGCTGGACGGCGTGGATATCCGGAAACTGACCATGAAGGAGTTACGCTCTAATTTTGCCCTGGTACTTCAGGACAATACCCTGTTCTCCGGATCCATTATGGAAAATATCACCCTGGGCAATCCTGAAATATCCGAAGAGTTCGTAAAGAAAACGGCTCGCAGTATTGAAGCTCACCGATTTATCGAGAAACTGCCGGGGGACTACAATTACGAATTGAGCGAACGGGGAGCCTCAATTTCCATGGGCCAGCGGCAGTTAATCTGTTTTGTCCGGGCGATGGTTTACAACCCCAATATACTGGTGCTGGATGAGGCTACCTCGAGCGTCGACTCGGAAACGGAAGTGATCGTCAACCGGGCATGTGACAAGCTTATGGAGGGGCGTACTTCTGTTGTCATAGCCCACAGGCTTTCTACCATACAGGGAGCCGACAAAATTCTGGTTATGCACAAAGGTGAAATACGCGAGGTGGGCACCCACGGGGAGCTTGTCAAGAAGGAGGATGGCATCTATAGAAAACTGTATGAGCTGCAGTATAAGGACCAGCAGATGCCGGCCTCTACTTCAAAATGAAAACCAGCTTTTTAATCTCTTCCTCCGTATTGTAGTAATGCACCGAAGCGCGAACCAGGCTCTCCAGATTTCGCTCTTCCATATCAATCAGGGTGCTGCTTTTGGTAGTGACACTTACATTTATTCCCGTTTCCTCCAATTTCTTCCGCACCATTTCGGCGGAGGTGCCGTCGACCGTAAAAGTGACAATCCCCCCGAGAACCTCGCCAATATCCCGAACGTTTACCGTTGACACTTTATCCAGACGTTCTCGCAGGGTGGCAGCCAGATGCACAATACGCTGCCAGACAGCGTCCATGCCCAGGCTCAGAGCATATTCGATTGCCGTGTTCAGTCCCATAATACCCGCATAGTTCGACTCCCAGTTTTCAAACCGGCGGGCGTCGTCACGCATGCGGTAGCGGTCACGAGCCACCCATTCGGCAGAATGCAGGTCAAGAAAGGGTGGGGTAAGCTCATAAAGCCGTTTACGGTTTACATACAGAAAACCCGTTCCCCGCGGTCCCCGTAGATATTTACGACCGGTGGCCGACAGCATATCACAGCCTATCTCCCCAACGTCAACAGGGTAGTGACCCACCGACTGGCAGGCATCCAGCAGGAAGAGACAGCTTTCAGGCCTCTCCACGGCACCTATTTCTTCAGCCGGGTTTAACAGTCCGCTATTCGTGGGTATATGCGTAATGGAGATCAGCCGGACATTCCCGTCCATCATCTCTTTCAGGGCACTTGCCGAAGTCTGTCCATGTTTGTCGTTGGGGATGACTTCAATTTGTACGTCAACTCGTTCCCTGAGTCGCAGGTAGTTGATATAATTGCTGGCGTATTCAGCGGCTGAGGTAAGAATGCGGTCGCCCTTGCTAAAATCGATGGAATAAAAGGCCATGTTCCAGGCGGCAGTGGCATTTTCCATGATTGCAATTTCTTCGGGATCCGCACCAATCAGCTTAGAGGCCGAATGGTAAACCCTGTTTAACTCATCGCTGTACCGACGGGCCGTCTCGTAGCCGCCGAAATGGGCTTCCTGTTCCAGGTATTCCTGTACCGATCGGAGGACAGGGGAGGGCATCAGCGAGGCACCGGCGTTGTTGAAATGGATCACATGCTCAAGACCGGGGGTTTCATCGCGCAGCCGGGAAAGGGGAAAGTCACTCATGGGCATTGTATTCGTATAAAATATTATAAAACACTTCTGTCCGGGTCTGCCTGAATCAACTCAAATAAGCCGGTTGGATCCCCTTGCTGCTGACGCCTGTTCGGGTCTATAATCAATTACAGTACCGGCGGAGAGACTCGAACTCTCACTCCCAGAGGGAACGCGATTTTGAATCGCGCGCGTCTACCAATTCCGCCACGCCGGCAATCATTTAAAATATCAATAAAATACCCTGGATACGTCCGGATGGTTCACTACCCGGGCTCTTATGCGGAAAAGAATATAAGCAATACCCTGTATCTTTTAAAAGCTGTATAAACCAAAAAAACATCGTACTTTAGGGTGTTCATTCCCCGGAATTTACCTCTATGACCATGAAGATCACCTATTTTTTTATTCCCGCACTAGTAATTGCAATAATGCTGCCGGGTACCATACTGAAAGCCCAGGATACCGGCATGCCCACAACGGTAACGGTCAGGGCCAAGGCCAAAGATGCGAAGTTTATAGGCACATCCATGGGCGGGGCACTGGTTACCATTACCAATGTTGAAACCGGTGAATTGCTGGCTAAAGGCCTGACAAAAGGATCAACCGGCAATACCGGCAAACTGGTAACGGAGAGACGGGGACGGTATACGGAGCTTGGGACCCCGGGAGCAGCCAAATTCGAGACTGTGTTGAAGCTGGAAAAGCCGGTATTTGTAACCATATCGGCTACCGCGCCCATGGCTCAGAAACAGTCGCAGGCCACCACATCTACCCAGTTGTGGCTGATTCCGGGCAAGGATATTACGGGCGACGGACTCATCCTTGAAATTCCCGGATTTGTTGTGGATGTACTCGAGCCCAGGGCCCATCAGGGACTTAGCGGTGAGGAGATATCCATTCGGGCCAACCTGGTTATGATGTGCGGATGTGCCACCTCGGATGGGGGATTGTGGGACAGTTCAGAGTATGAGATTGAAGCAGTAGTCCGGAAAAGTGGCGAGGAGGTTGGGAAGGCCCCTTTAAGATATTCGGGTACCACCAGCCTTTTTGAAGGAAGTTTTGTTCCGGAGGGGGAGGGGGCCTATGAGATTACCGTTTATGCCTACCATGCAAAAACCGGAAACACCGGGGTGGATAAGACAACGGTGATATTTAACAGTAAATAAGGGGCAGGGAAAAACTGTCTGTTTTGAGCATTCAGGAGAATGCTTAATAGCCATCCGGGTTTTGGGACTGCCAGCGCCAGACATCACGGCACATGTCGATCAGGTCTCTTTTGGCCTCCCACCCGAGTTCCGATCTGGCCTTGGAGGGATCCGCATAACACTCGGCGATGTCGCCCGGCCGGCGGCCGGTAATAGAGTAGGGCACTTCCTGTCCGCTGGCTTCTTCAAAGGCATGGATAACTTCAAGGACACTGTAGCCGCTGCCGGTTCCCAGGTTGTAGGTCACAACACCGGGTTCCTCATCCAGCTTTTCAAGCGCCCGGATATGCCCCACTGCCAGGTCGACCACATGTATGTAGTCGCGTACACCGGTACCGTCTTCGGTGGGATAGTCGTTGCCAAACACGGAAAGTTCTTCAAGCTTGCCTACGGCCACCTGGCTGATATAGGGCATCAGGTTGTTCGGTATATCGTTGGGATCTTCACCGATGCGGCCGCTCTCATGGGCACCGACCGGGTTGAAATAGCGCAAAAGGGCTACGTTCCAGGATTGATCAGCCACGTGAAGGTCGCGTAGAATTTCTTCTATGAATAGTTTGGTTCGGCCGTATGGGTTTGTAGCTGTAAGGGGGAAGTCTTCCCGAATGGGCACCTCGTCGGGATCTCCGTAAACGGTGGCGGAGGAACTGAAGACGATATCCTTTATACCAAAGCGTTTCATCACTTCGCATAGGGTAAGGGTCCCGGTTATATTGTTGTGATAATAGGAGAGGGGTTTTTCAACCGATTCGCCCACCGCCTTGTAGCCGGCAAAATGGATAACGGCGTCGATTTCATGTTTTTCAAACAGGGAAGCGAGGGCTTCCTCATCAAGCAGGCTGGCTTTGTGAAATACAAGTTCCTTCCCGGTTATATCCTCTACGCGGTCCAGTGCTTCTTTCTTGCTGTTGGAAAGATCGTCGACGACCACGATATCATGTCCCTCATTTAGCAACTCCACACAAGTATGAGAGCCGATATACCCTGCACCGCCTGTGACTAAAATATTCATTGATACTCTACTTAAATGTTAACCCGGCTGTTACCTTTTATCTCGTCCCGTGAAATACGATTTGAGCCTCTTTTTTACAAACATTTATCCGGATTTCCATATCGAAATTTGAATAACCGGATCAAAGATCCGTGGAATTTATTCATAGTGCAAGCTGTTATGTGCCTTTTTCCGATGGGCCGGCATGCAAATCTGTTTCCCTTGAGGGTTACAGCTGGTCCGCTGCTCAATAACATAGGTATAAAATGAATCCTGCACTCTTTTCGCCTTCTGTTATTCACTGCCCCAATTTCCTACCGCTAACTTCCCTCCTCAAGCTTATCCAAATAACGGGTATTGCCAAGGTAAAGCATCTGTACAAGTATCCAGTTCCTTCGTTCAATCATATAGGGAGATGGGTCTCCAAGATTGTATCTCCGGGGACTGGGAAGTGCGGTGATCATCAGGGAACTTTGGATCATGTTCAGCTCGTCGGCTGAAGTTTGAAAATAGGTTTTAGAGGCAGCCTGGACTCCGAATACCCCGTTCCCGAACTGGGCTATATTAAGATATACTTCCAGAATACGTTTTTTGGTCCAGAACAGTTCTATTAGCAGGGTCAGATACGCTTCAATCCCTTTACGAATAAAGGATTCTGCAGGCCATAGAAACAGGTTTTTAGCGACTTGCTGGGTGATGGTGCTGGCTCCCCTCAACCCCCGGCCTTTTTGATGGTCTTCCAGGGCCTTTTCAATTGCCCCGAAATCGAATCCCCAATGACGCGGGAAGTTCTGGTCTTCGGAAGTGATGGCAGCAACCTTGACATAAGGGGAGATACGGTCCCAATCGGCCCATTCATATGTAAGGGCGATATCTTCATTATTCCACCAGGCTATCGCTTCGGCCTGTACCATAAAGGAGGAAGTGGGAGGGTTAATCCATTTCAACAGAAGCGTTATAACTACCGTCCAGTAGAGGAAGGCACCGACCATTGCTGCTGCTGTTTTAAGGATCCCGGGATACCATTCCCTGAGCCTCTTTCTAACATTGATTTCTGGAGGAGGATTTTGATCATCCACGCCGGTATATTCGGATTATATGAATATGGGAGCTGCCTATCATATCCATTTAACAGGGAGAAAAGCAAAAAAAATCCCCGGCAACCGGAGTCGGAGTTACCGGGGAAAGAGAGGCAACGACACATATATGATGTCGTCCGCATATAATATCTTACTATTTTTCTTCAATCCTCAGTTTATCAAGCTCTTCGATCAGTTCGCGGGTAATGCGTTTGACTTTATTGACTGACTTCCTGAGGTCCTTGTCGGGGTTATCGTTATGCAGCATCTCTTTTGCATGTTCATACTCATCAACGATCACTTCTACCCCTATCATCTGTGCAACCGGCTTTATTTTATGGCCCGCTTTACGGAGGGGAGGTTCATCGCGGTTCAGCAGATGTTCTTCATAGCTATTGGAAAATTCACTGAACGATTCAATAGCTGCATCACAAAATTCTGCAATGAAATCTTCATCATCGTAAAGCATGTCCCTTACTTTCTGTTCATCAATATGCACTGGGAGGTATGACCTATTTAAAAGTTAGCTTAATAAAACATTTCTGGCAGACAGTTGCATATACAATTTGGAACCGGAGACTGTCAATACCCTTCCAACGGCCCGATCAGCCGGGATATATCGGTTTCCATATAGCTCCGGCCTGGTAATATAGCTATTCGTTTGCCGGCACTTCGATATTATGGGGGGTTGGCTTACCGTCTTCATCAAGGTGAACAAACACGATCTTGTCTATTTTGATGATTACCTCCTTGGTAAACTTGTTACGGACCACACATCGGACGGTAATGGAAGATTTACCGAAGGAAACGGTTTCCATTCCTATCTCAATAATATCACCCAGCGTGGCGGAACTCACAAAATCGATTTCCGACATAAACTTGGTAACGACATTACCCTTGCCCAGCTGACAGCTGACAAAAATGGCTGACTCTTCATCAATCCAGCTTAGTACCGTGCCGCCGAATAGTGTTCCGTGGGCATTCATATCCTGGGGCTTGATAAGCTTTCTGCTGTAAAAATTCATAACACTCCTTCATTAAATTGAAAGTAAGGCGCTAAAGATAAGCATAACTTAAAGAAACTGTGAATGCTGATAATCAGGGGAAATTCGGCTGACCCAGGGGGTAGGTAAAAGCGTTTATTCCATTCCTTTGGCTGAACAGTTATGGGGGCTATAATGCTGTATGCAGGCCTGCCAAAGGGAGTACCGCACCTATCCCTCCAGCTAATAAAATACGACAGAATGCGATATTCCACCTAAAAATTGTCATTTATTGCCAAAATTTCCTTAATTGATAATGTAATATCATTCCAAAAAGCGAGGTCGTTATGAATAAGCAATTCTTCTGTACCTGTTTGATATTTTTCCTTCTGTCATCCATCTCATTTTCCCAAACCGAGCGTTTTGACTATAAAAAGATAGACTATCTGAAAGTAGAACAGGACCAGTACCAGGCCGTCGTTACGTTGGCTAAAGAACAGCTAAAGCCGGTATTCGGGGAACTGGCCGGTAAAGACCATATCAAAAAATGGAGGCTGTATGTAGTGGATTATCCCGGAGGTGAACAAAGCAGTTATAATATTGTTTCCATAACGACTGTTACGGGGATTGATGCGATACAGAGCAACTTTAATAGGGTGGGATCTGCCGCTTTTATTCCCGATGCCGCCGGCAACAATGTAGCATCCCGATTGGGTGAGAAGGTCAAGGTGGTGGCTTCGGAAATATGGAAAGTGCGCAGTCTTATAGCACCGGATTCTGTTTCGGATGAACCAAGTACTTATATGACCATGGATTATATGGATGTTGTATCGGGCAAGGGACTGGAATACCTTATGCTCGAAGATGAAGTGGCAATGCCTTTGCACCGGGAGAGAGTCAATAGAGACAAGATGGACGGATGGGAAGTTTACTCGCTGGTTATCCCCGGTGGGACTGAATACGGGTATAATTACGCTACGGGCAACTATTTTTCAAAATTGGAAAATATTGAGTTTGGTTTTACTCAGGAACTGATAGAACAAACCATGCCCGGAACCGATATAGGAGATTTACTGGATACCGTTTACAATACCCGCGACCTGGTAAAATCGGAAGTGTGGAGACTTATGGTCCACGCTGACTAAAGTTCAGTGTGATTCGCCGGCCGTTGATTCCTGTTTCACTTTTAACCGGCACTCTTCGAGGTCCTTCCGGGCGGGTTGGTAGTCGGGCTTTATCTCCAGGCATTGTTCAAAATAGGGAATAGCCTCCTCGTATTTGCCTATATGCTTTAGGATGAATCCTATATTATTGTAGGCTTCATAAAATTCGGGGTCGACATCCACCGCTTTTTTATAGGCGGTTCCGGCCCGCCTAATATCATCCTTTCTCAGGTAATGATTGCCCAGGTTGAAATACCCCAGGGCTTCATCGGGCTTGATACGGGTAATGTATTCAAAAAGCTCCCCGGCTTTATCCATCTTGCCCGTTTTCTCATAGATATCGGCCAGATTGGTGAGGGCGGGTATGTGGTCAGCCTTTTGCTCTATGGCATCCATATAGCTGTTAATTGCCGGCTCCATCCGCTCTGATTCGAAATACACATTCCCCAGGTTGAAATGGTAGGAGGCTTTGCCGGGAGAGTGTTCGATCGCTTTTTTAAAATATTTTATGGCTTTGGGGTATTCACCGACTATGTGATATCCTACGCCGAGTTCATTCAGCAGTTCGGGATCACCCGGTTTTTCCTTCAGTTCCTTTTTTATCTCTTCAAGGGTTTGCAATATCTTTTCCATCTCCTGCCCATTGGTTTTAAAGTGCTGAAATATAAGAAATGATTATCCCAAAACAGGGACTATGGAAAATTCCGTTCTGTATGTCTTCGACTAAAGTAATCGGAAAATTTACTTTGTATTGCTCCTTATACCGGTTATATCTAACGGGCGGGAATCATCGCCGGTATGAAAATAGGGTGTTGCAGTTATGAAAAAAAGACGGAGTTTCCACATAAATTTGTATCTTTACAACGCTCAATCATTAATATAAATTCTTATGGCCGACAAGAAGAAATCCGACGAACAGAACGGTAACGATGAGCCCCTGTTGAAAGAAAAATCCTATGAAAAAATCATAGAAAGGCTCCGGGCCGAACAGCAGCATATACAGGAGGAACTGGACCGGGATTACCGCGAGGCACGCAGATACGTAAGGGCTCATCCCGAAGAGGGAGTCTTGATTGGATTCCTGGGTGGAATAGCCGTCGGGCTACTGCTGGGAAAGCTGTCTAAATAGGCCGGTGTATTTGTGAACAGTAACTGAAACATTTTTAAAAAAGAATCGGATGAGTACGACCTTGAATACCGACCAACTGGATGAACTGTTTGAGCGTGTAGATGCGCTCAGGGGGTATCTTTGACTATGATCAGAGAAAAGTACGTATCATAGAATTACAGGAGCAGACGCAGGATCCCGGCTTCTGGGATGATCCGGACCATGCCCGCCGGATTATGAAGCAACTGGACCGTGAAAAGAACATGGTCCAAAGCTGGGACCGCCTGGATGAAATACGGGAAAGCATTAAGGTGTACCGGCAGTTTGGACAGGAGGGTGAGGATGTAGCCGAAGAGCTGCAGGAGGAGGCCCAAAAGCTGCGAAAGGGTGTGGAAGAGCTGGAGTTCAGAAACATGTTAAGGGGGGAGGATGATCACCGCGACGCCATACTGACTTTCAATCCCGGGGCGGGAGGTACCGAAAGCCAGGACTGGGCGGAGATGCTTTACCGCATGTATAGCCGTTGGGCCAAAAAAGAGGGGTTTGAAATTTCCGTCATAGAATACCAGCAGGGAGATGTAGCAGGACTGAAAAGTGCCACGGTGGAAATCAGCGGTGAATATGCCTACGGCTTTTTAAAAGCTGAGAGCGGCGTGCATCGACTGGTCCGTATATCGCCCTTTGACAGCAACTCCCGCCGGCACACCTCCTTCTGTTCTGTGTTTGTGTCGCCCCTGATTGACGATACCATAGAGATTGACCTCAACGAAAGCGAAGTGGAGCTGCAGCGTTTTCATGCCAGTGGGGCCGGAGGGCAAAATGTCAACAAGGTGGAGACGGGGGTGCGTTTGATTTGGGAAGGGCAGCTTTCCGATGGAAGCCAGGAAAGAGTAGTGGCCGAATGCCAGCAGGAACGTTCCCAGATGCAAAACCGGGAGAAGGCGATGACCCTGTTAAAATCGAAAATATACGAACTTGAAAAGAAAATTAAGGAGCGTGAAAAGCAAAAACTGGAAGACTCCAAAAGCAGCATCGAGTGGGGTTCCCAGATACGGTCGTATGTTTTCCACCCCTATAATATGGTGAAAGACCATCGAACCGAGCATGAGACCTCCAACGTAGATGCGGTAATGGATGGGGAACTGGATGAATTCATCAAATCCTACCTCATGGCAAATATCAAGGAATAATATTCATTGTTTATATAACCTATGGTTACAGTAGGGATTACCGGTGGTATCGGAAGCGGAAAGACGACCGTTTGTAAAATATGGCAAGATCATGGGGCCCTTGTTCTTAATGCCGATGATTTGGCAAAGGACCTAATGAATAGAAAGCCGGATATTAGAGAGAAGATTATAGATACCTTCGGAACGCAGTCCTATCTCGGAGACGGATCGCTGAACCGTATTTACCTGGCCGATCAGGCTTTTTCTGAAGGAAGGGTAGAAGAGCTGAATGCTATTGTGCATCCCCATATTCCTGAAGAAACCGAAAAGATTATGGCAGAAGCGGAGAAGGAAGGATATGAGCTTTTTGTTTATGAAGCTGCCCTGTTATTGCAAAACCTGAGGCCCGGCCACCTGGATTATATTGTTTTGGTGCTGGCTGACAGGAAGAAACGTATTGAGAGAGTTACTGAAAGAGACGGAGTGGACCGTAAAGAGGTTGTTGAACGCATGGAGAACCAGCAAAACTTTAATCGGCTGACTCACCTGGCCGACATTGTCATTGAAAATAACGGAAGCCGGGAAGAGTTGGAAAACAGGGCCCGCGAGGTATATTCCCTCATGCTGGGGAACAGATAGGCATGCGTTTGATCGCACATATACTTTCGTATATTACCTTAAAATAAACTGTCAACTACTATAAAATTGGTAAGATGGTGGATCGAAAAAACAAGCGCGTAATTACCCTTGAGGAATACATAATTCAGGCTCAGAATAAATTTCCGGGGGCTACCGGAGATCTTTCGCAGCTGTTGCGCGATATAGGGTTGGCAGCCAAGATCATTTCCCGGGAAGTCAACAAGGCAGGCATAACTAATATTCTCGGAGAGGATGGGTCCACCAATATACACGGAGAATCGGTAAAAAAACTGGATCTATTCGCCGACAAGCAGTTGATATCGGCCCTGAACAGGTCGGTTATAACCTGTATGGTGATTTCGGAAGAAAATGACGGCATCGTAGAACTGGACAACGAGGGCGGTAAATATATTGTCTACCTGGATCCACTGGACGGTTCATCCAACATCGACGTGAACGTATCCATCGGAAGTATTTTCTCGATCTATATGCGGCAGACCGATTACGAGACTCCTCTCACCGAACAGGATGCATTGCAGCCGGGCCACAAGCAAGTCGCAGCCGGTTATGTACTGTACGGTTCAAGTACGCTGATGGCCTATTCCACAGGAATGGGCGTTTCACTGTTTACCCTCGATCCGAGCATCGGAGAGTTCATCCTGTCGGACGATGACCTGAAGATGCCCGATTTCGGGAAGATATACAGTATCAACGAGGGCAGCTATAATTCATGGGACCTGGGGCTCAAGAAATTCGTCAAATACTGCCAGGTGGAGGATGAAGAGACCCACAGGCCGTTCAAGGCGCGCTATATCGGTTCCATGGTAGCGGATGTGCATCGAACCCTGGTTAAGGGCGGGATTTTTATCTATCCACACAGCAGCCAATATCCCAGCGGAAAGCTGCGGCTGATGTATGAATGCAATCCACTCAGCTTCCTGGTGGAACAGGCGGGAGGGATAGCCATCGACGGAAAGGGACGAGTACTGGATATTAAACCTGAAGCTATTCACCAGCGTACCCCCATCTATCTGGGTTCCAGGCAAAACGTTTTGAAACTGAAGGAATTTCTCGAAAAGCACGCCGAAGAGCCCGCCAAAACTTGATCCTGCTAAAACTTTACGATCATCCCTTCCTGAATGTCGTGGGACAGGCAGAAGCCTCCGTTGGTTTCTATCACGAACTTGGCGGGCAATACCGAGCTGAGGTTCTCTTCGGAAAAAGGCTGGGTACTTTTATGTATGCGCACGATCTCTTTTTCCGAATTAACGAAGATGATGTCCAATGAAAGGGGGGTGTTGGCCATCCAGAAACTGCGCTTCCGGTTGTCATCAAAAATGAACAGCATCCCCTTGTCGGGAGGCAGTTCATTGACATCCATAAGGCCGGTGCTTCGTTTTTCTTCGGTATCCGCTACCGCAACATCTATTTTTTTTATTGTTGTACCGGAATAATTTAAAAACGTAACCTGCCGGCTATAGTCAAGGGTGCGCCCTTTCTTCTCTTCCTTCGCTTTTTCACGATCGCCTTCCTCACCGCATCCCGCTGCCGAAAGCAGCAGGATAAGCAGCAGAACGGCCTTATTTGACTTTAAAAGATACTTCATCGGCGGATCCCTTAAGTGAATAGGTTATGGTATAGGTGCCCTTGCCAAGATAGGGTGATTCCCCTTCCTTTTCACCGTTATCCCGGATTTTCAAATTCCAGCTTAGGCTGTTGAAACCGTAACTGCCGCTATCTTCAAGGGTGTGAATGGTGTTGCCCTCCTCATCCTTTACAGTAACGGTTACCTTTTCACTGCCGGAATCTTTCGAACCGATCCAGTACAGCCAGTTTACTTCGGGCTCGTTGATCGTGCGGTATGGGGCACTCCGTTCCCCCCATCGGCTGGAATGCCTGACCGGTTCGGTTTCTATGGCTACTATAGGGGCTGAAAACTGTTTTTTAACCTTGTGCAAGGGTTCCGCATCGGCTACATAGATACTGCGTCCGTGGGTAGCAACCACGAGGTCAAGATCCCTGGGGTGAATCAGCATGGTGTAGGAGGCAACGTTGGGAATACCGTTGAGCAGGTGCCACTCTTTTCCGTCGTTAAAGCTTACAAAGGTACCGTGGTCCAGTCCGGCATAAAGCAGCCCCGGCATCTCCGGGTCTTCAATGATGATATTGGCCACATCTTCCGGCAGGTTGCCTTTAACCGGCTCCCAGGACTGCCCGTAGTTGTCGGTTTTATACAGATAGGTCTTGAACTCATCATACCGGTATCCGTTCAGGGAGACATAGGCCGTAGCTTTATCGTGGTTGGAGGCATGTACCTCGCTTACCCACCGGTGGTCGGGCAGGGAACCGGACACATGGTTCCAGCTTGAACCTCCGTCGTTGGTTACATGGATGTTGCCGTCGTCGGTACCCACCCAGATGGTATTGAAATCGACCGGGGATTCGGCAATGGTGGTAAGGGTGGAGTAGGGGACGTTGCCCTTCTGTTGGCTGGCCTGTTCGCTGGTGAGATCGTCGCTCAGGGCGGTCCAGCTGTCTCCTCCATCGAAACTGCGTAACAGCTTTTGTGTTCCGAAGTAAAGAATATCGGGGTGGTGGGCGCTCATCTCCACGGGTGTATTCCAATTGTAGCGGTATCGCTCTTCACCTACATCATGTTTCGGGGTGATTCTTGTGTAGTCGCTTTCAGAACGGCTAATCCTGAAATAATTGCCAAACTGGAAGCCGGTGTAAACAATGTCACTGTTGCGTGGGTCAACCTGTACGTGCATGCCGTCCCCACCGAAGATACGCTCCCAGTGCCGGTGGTCGTCCGCCGAACCCTCCGAAGAACCGAAGAATACGCCGTTGTCCTGAAGCCCCCCGTAGATATTGTAGGGTTTCTCCATATCGACAGCGACGGTATAAAACTGCCCAACAGCCACGGAATTGTGATGGATAAAGTTCTCTCCACCGTCATGGCTTTCGTACAGCCCTCCGTCGTTACCCAGCAGAAGGTGCCGGGAATCCGAGGGGTCGATCCACATCGCGTGATGGTCTACATGAACGGGCTGGTTTTCGGCAATGGGTTTCCACGTTTTGCCCCCGTCGGTTGATTTCAGGGCGGGAACCCCCATGATATAAAGCTCTTCTGCGTCGGTGGGAGATACCCGGACTTCCCCGAAGTAATACCCATAGGTATAGATGAGGTTGTCAAGGCTGTAGCTGTTGACCTTGTCCCAGCTCGCCCCGCCGTCGTCAGACCGGTACACTTCCGCTCCGTTGATATCGGTTTCAAAAAGGGCTGCATTGGCATCGCCCAGGTATTCCGAAAGGGCTTTGGGTTTGTATTCCCCTTTCTTTACATCAAGCTTAACACGGGCAGCAGTATATTTTTCAGGGAAATTATTGCTCCTCAGGTACTCTTTGAGCTTCTCGTTTTCCAGTTCCAAAAACTCCTTGATGCCCATGTTTACAAAATCGGCCTGGGTCAGTTTGTCGGGGTCCTCCTCTTTCCTGGTTTTTGTCTCTTCCTGGTTATCGAGAAAGGCATAAAGAACGTCGGGGTTGCTGCGGCTTACATCGATGCCGATCCTACCCACATGAGTACCTTCCGGAAACCCTTCCATGGATGTACTCCAGGTTTTACCGCCGTCGGTCGATTTGTAGATGCCTGAACCATTGCCGGATTCCTGGAAGTTCCATGCCTGCCGGAAACGCTGCCAGGTTGTTGCCCAGAGTATATCCGGATTTTCGGGATGTACAAGCAGGTCAATCACGCCCGTACTGTCCGGTGGCGTGAGGGTTCGCTCCCATGATGCTCCCCCGTCGGTTGTCATATATACGCCGCGAACGTCATTCATGGAATAGAGAGGGCCGAGACTGGCTACCCATGCTATCTCGGGATCGGCAGGGTGGGTGACGATACGTCCTATATGCTGTGACCCCTCCAGACCCATAAGCGACCAGCTGTTTCCTCCATCGGTGCTTTTATAAACGCCGGTGCCGGCATAGCTGGAACGGCTGCTGTTATTTTCGCCGGTACCGACCCATATGATATCACTGTCGGCCTTTGAGAGGGCTATGTCACCTATAGTAAGTGCCCCCTGGTGGTCAAAAATAGGTTTCATGGTGTTTCCGCTGTTTACCGTCTCAAAAACTCCTCCCGAGGCATAGGCAACATAGAAATGGCTGGGCCTGTCTTCATGTACGGCTAAATCGGTTACCCTCCCGCTCATTACCACCGGTCCCACATTGCGAACGGGGAATTCCCTGAATATAGAGTTGTTGCGCATAGCCTGGCGGTGTTCGATAGACTGCTGGCGCTCATCAGCCGGGGTGGGGGGGATGTCCTGGGCATTCAGGGGCAGCAGGCTTGGTAAAAGCAGCAATGAGGCGAGGAGAACGGTTCTGAAAGTCATAACGGCAATTTTAGTAAGAGGTTGTATGGTCTGGCTTTGCATGATAGAAAACCTATGGTACAATAATTATAAAATAATTTAAAAACCTAATGCCCCGGTCGGAATATCCGGCCGCAAGGGCCGAAGGGCGCCGGGGCGTCTGCCGGTGGTGGAGAAGCTTTTAAAAAGGGCGGTGCAGTTGTTTTTTAACAGTATTAACGGTATCTTATGACAGATTAAGTGAGCACCGAAAGGTCCTCACTTTTTTTTGTACCTGAATACAGGAAAATCGTGCAAAATAAAGTTTTAGATAAGATTTCAGAACTCACTGAATCGGTTCTCCTGGGTACCGATTTTTTTCTGGTTGATATAGAAATAAAAGGATCCACGGAACCGGTTATTTGGGTATATGTTGATGCAGGAGATCGAGGCATTAACATGGATGAGTGTGCGGAACTCAGCAATGAGCTGAGCCTATTGATGGAGGCACACGATGTTTTTGACGGAAGGTACCGAATCAACGTGTCTTCCCCGGGATTGAGCCGTCCCCTGACGGATAAGCGGCAGTATCCCAAGAACAAAGGCAGGAAAGCCCGAGTCAAATTTAAAAGCAACGGTGAATACCGAAAGGTGGAAGGTACCCTGCAAAATGTTGAGGAACAGGAAATCGTTGTTCAACAAGAGGACGGTTCCAACGTCAGGTTGAATTTCGACCAGCTTGTTGAGACAAAGATAATTCCTTCAATTTAGAATATAACCTAAAGTACACAGGACTAAGCTGATGCAAACTGATGTTTCAAAACAGATTATTCAGTCTTTTGCCGAAATAGCTAAAGACAAAGATATCGATAAGGATCTGCTTTTATCGATCCTGGAAGATGTATTTCGGACCATGATCCGCAAGAAATATGGGGACGACGAGGCATTTGAAGTCATTATCAATGCCGACCGGGGCGATATACAGATTCTCCATATCCGGGAGGTGGTTCCGGAAGAGGAGCTTACGGACAAGGTTAACGAGATAACGCTGAAAGAAGCCCAGGAGTACGATCCCGACCTGGAACTCTATGATGAGTATGCCCAGGAGCTTTCCATTCAGGATTTTGGTCGACGTGCAGTGATGATGGCGCGTCAGCAACTGGCCCAGCGAATCCGTGAAATTGAGAAGGATAACATCTTTGAAGAATATTCCGACCGAGTCGGCGAAATAGTCCTCGGTGATGTCTACCAGGTACGAAGCCGGGATATGCTGGTCAACCATAACGGCGTGGAGCTGGTATTGCCCAAAAGCGAACAGATTTACAAGGACCGCTATCGCAAGGGAGATACCATACGGGCGGTAGTTAAGGAGGTCAAGCGTTACAACGGTAATCCTTCGGTCATAATATCGCGGACGTCACCGGTATTCCTGGAAAGGTTGTTTGAGAATGAAATCCCCGAGGTATTCGACGGGATCATAGATCTGGTTCGTATCGCCCGCGAGCCCGGCGACCGATCAAAGGTTGCCGTCATTTCCCATGACGAGCGGGTAGACCCTGTAGGGGCGTGTGTGGGCATGAAAGGTATTCGCATCCACGCCATCGTAAGGGAACTGCAAAATGAAAATATCGATGTCATCAATTATACCGATGACAAATTTGAGTTTATCAAAAGGGCTCTTCAGCCGGCTAAAGTACTAAGCGTAGAGTTGAGTGAAGATAAGAAGCATGCCAAAGCCCTGGTACCGGCCGATGAAGTTTCAAAGGCTATTGGAAAGGGCGGGGTAAATATTCGCCTGGCATCGAAACTGGCCGAATGTGAGATTGATGTATACCGGGAGGTTGAAGAGGAAGATGATATTGACCTTAAGGAATTTGAAGTTGATTTCGGGGCGGATGTTATTGAAATGCTGCATGAGATCGGTTGCGATACAGCCCGTGCGGTACTGGAGTTGGATGCCGAAGAGATTGTACGGCGTACCGAGGGCAAGATCAACCCGGAAGAAGCCGAACGTATCATCGATATTATCGCATTTGAATTTGAGGACGAAGAGGGATAAGCGGTGCGGAAAACTACCGGGACTTGATAGAATACCGTTATCGATTATACCTTACATTAATTGTAACTGCTCTAACCGCAGATAAAAAGCTTAGTTACCACTAACATACATTTATGGCATCAACGGAAAAACCGAAACGATTATTTAAAGTTGCATCCGAGTTCAACGTATCCACCCAATCCATAGTGGATGCGTTAGCTGAAGAAGGATTTGATGTGGCTAACAAGCCCAACAGTAAAATAACCTCGGAGATGTACGAGGTGCTGGAGGAGGAATATGGTGCTGATAAAGCCAAAAGCCAGGAACACCTCAAGGCAAGAGAGGAATATGAAAGCCGCCGCAGTCAGATTCGGGCCAGTAGAAATGAAAGTGTAACGATAGACGACCACCTGGAGCCTCTTGATGAAGAACTTCCGCTGGAACCCGAAGAAGAAGAGGAGGGATCTATTGAGGGATTGGTACCTCAGGAGGATGAAAAAGAGGAAGAAGAAGTAGCGTCTAAAGATGTTGAAGAAGCGGAAGAAATGGAAGCGGCGGAGGAAGAGCAGGCCACCGAAGAAGCAGAGGACGAAGAGGAAGCTGAATCTGATGAAGAGGAAGGGGAAGAGGAAGGCTCTGCTGAAGCTGATGAGGATGAGGAAACGGAAGAAGAGCCCGACGAGGAAGAGGATGATGATAAGGATACCGATGAGGAAGAGGATGATGAGGAGGAGGATTATGAAGAGGAAGAGGATGAAGAGGATGAAGATTATGACGAAGAGGAAGAGGATGATGATGTAATTCGGGGCAGGGCCGGCCGACTGAAAGGGACGAAGGTGTTGGGTAAGGTAAGGGTCGGCGACCAGCCCAAGCGCCGAAAAAAGCGCAAGCGTAAAAAGGATATAGAAGATTACGAGGAGTCGCAGGAAAAAGAACGTAAGAAGGGCAAGAAGAAATCTTCCAAGAAAAAGAAAAAAGGTAAAAAGCGGAGAGGCAAAAACGTAGAGGAGGATGAAGTCGAGCAGAAGCTGAAGGAAACACTGCAGAAGATGAAGTCGTCCGAAACCATTGGAAGCAAAAGACAGCGACGCCGCCGCAAGCGTAAGGAGGAGCGCGAAGAGGAAGAACAGCTCCAGGCTGAAATGGAGGAGCTGGAAGATGAGATACTCGAAGTAACCGAATTTATTACCGTCAGCGACCTGGCCGACCTGATGGATGTTAAGACCAACGAGGTGATTACCACCTGCATGGATCTGGGCATGATGGTGTCAATCAACCAGCGCCTGGATGCCAGCACCATAGAACTTGTAGCCGAAGAGTTCGGTTATGAGGTTGAATTCGTGGATGCTGAAGAAGCCATCGAAGAGATTGAGCTAGAGGAAGACGACCCCGAAGACCTGGAGCCGCGGGCTCCGATTATTACGGTAATGGGGCATGTCGACCACGGAAAAACCTCACTGCTTGACTATATACGCAAAGCCAAGGTGGCCGAAGCCGAAGCCGGCGGTATTACCCAGCACGTAGGTGCTTATGAAATTAATACGGAAGACGGCCGTAAGATCACCTTCCTGGATACGCCGGGTCACGAAGCCTTTACGGCCATGCGCTCAAGAGGTGCCCAGGCTACGGATATTGTGATTCTGGTGGTAGCGGCCGACGATGCGGTAATGCCCCAAACCATTGAGGCGATTAATCATGCCAAGGCAGCAGGGGTATCTATTATAGTAGCCATCAACAAGATGGACAAGGAGGGTGCCAATCCCGAAAAGATTAAACAACAACTGGCGGAACACGATGTCATCGTCGAAGAGTACGGTGGCAAGAACCAGGCGGCCGAAGTTTCTGCCAAAACGGGTAAGGGAATCGACGAACTGCTTGAAAAAGTTGTGATCGAATCTGAACTGATGGAGCTTAAGGCAAATCCCAACCGGCGGGCCGACGGCGTGGTCCTTGAGGCACGCGTTGACAAAGGCAAGGGGACGGTAGCAAATATCCTGGTGCAGAACGGCACCCTGGAAGTAGGTGATCCCTTTGTGGCGGGCCCTTGCTTTGGACGGGTACGCGCCATGGAGAACGAGCATGGTGAGCGGATTCAGAAAGCCGGACCCTCGCAGCCGGTGCAGCTGATGGGCTTTGATGATATTCCCCAGGCGGGTGACAAGCTCGTGGTGGCAAAGGATGAGAAATCAGCCAAGGAGATTGCAAATCAACGACAACAGATACGCCGGGAACAGCAGTTGCGAAAGACCAAGCATCTTACCCTCGACGATCTCTCCCGGCGCATGGCCCTTGGAGAGGTATCCGAACTCAATATCATAATCAAGGCCGACGTGGACGGATCTATTGAGGCGCTTTCCGGAGCTCTGCAAAAACTGAGTACTGATGAGGTGGGAGTGAATATTATCCATACCGGTGCAGGAGCCATAACCGAATCGGACGTGCTCCTGGCTTCCGCTTCCGATGCCATTATTATCGGTTTCCAGGTACGACCCACCTCGAATGCCCGAAGGGTCGCAGAGGAAGAGGAGATCGATATCAGGCTCTTCAGTGTGATCTATGACGCGGTAGATGAGGTAAAGGACGCCATGGAAGGGTTGCTCTCGCCCGACATCAGTGAGAAGCTGGTGGGTAATGCCGAAGTTCGTGAAATATTCAAGGTCTCCAAGGTGGGTACCATCGCAGGCTGTTATGTGACCGACGGGAAAATAGTTAGAAATAACCCGGTACGGGTGGTCCGTGACGGAGTGGTTATCTATGACGGTGAAATAGATTCACTGAAACGTTTCAAGGAAGATGTGAAGGAGGTGCAGACGGGTTACGAATGCGGGCTGAGCATAGTCAATTACAACGACATCAAGGTGGGCGACGTCATTGAGAATTACAAAGTGGTTGAAGAGAAACGTAAGCTGGAGGACGCGAAGAATCTCGAAGACCTCGAGCTCTAGAGTTGAGCTTTTAAAATATTTGAAATGTTATGAGCATTCGAACAGAACGCCTGGCCGCGGTATTACAGCGAGACCTGGGTAAAATCATCCAGAAACAGTACCAGAAAAGCGGATCTTTTTTGACGGTAACCCAGGTAGAGGTATCGCAGGATTTGATGAATGCTACGGTATATATCTCTATTTTTGCACCGGGTAAGGACGAAGAAGCAATCTTTTCTCTTCTTGAAGAGAACCAGGCCGGCATAAGAAAAGAGCTGGCATCGAAGATACGGCACCAGGTAAGGCGTATTCCGGAACTCCATTTTAAGATGGATAAGAGCGCCGAACATGTGAATAAAATGGAAACGCTCTTTGATAAGATTCGCAGGGAACGCGAACAGCGTAACCGGGGCGAGCAAGAATAGTCATTCGCTTATGGCCAGAGCCATCCCACTGAAGGAGCTTCCCGTCTTTTCTGACTCAAACCCTCCCGAACACGGTTACGACTATGCCTCCGGTGCAGTGTTCCTGGTCGACAAACCTTCCAAATGGTCCAGCTTCGATGTCGTAAAAATACTCAGGAAATGTCTGGACTTGAGAAAGGTCGGGCATGCAGGAACCCTGGACCCCATGGCAACAGGCTTGTTGGTACTCTGTTGCGGAAAGGCCACAAAGTCCATTTCACAGGTTCAGGAGCAGCCCAAGGAATATGTGGGCGAAATCACTTTCGGGGCGGCTACTCCAAGCCATGATGCTGAAACGGAAGTGGAGGATACCGCAGCATACGACCATATCACACTTGAGCTGATTAAACAGAAGTTAAAGGAAGATTTTTCCGGGTTGATTAACCAGGTGCCTCCCATGTATTCGGCTCTGAAGCATGAGGGTACACCGCTGTACAAGCTGGCCCGCAAGGGAAAGGAAGTTAAGCGTCGGCCACGGCAAATTTCTATCTACGAAACGGAAGTTCTTAACTTCCAGAACCCTGTGCTGGAACTTTATGTTAAATGCAGCAAGGGAACCTATATACGTTCACTGGCATATGACCTTGGCAAGGCGGTCGGATCGCTTGCCTATCTTTCAAAACTGAAAAGAACAGCCATAGGTCCATATTTGAATGAGGATGCCCTGTCCGTCGACAGGCTGAAACAAATATTTCTGTCTTGATGAGAAAGCGTATTGAGATTAATCCGATGATTGTTGAAATGGAACCCGGCCGGAGAGCACCCGTCCGGTTGTTCTACCGAGAACACATTGAGTTTTAATTAACTGCTTAACCAATTAACGCACAGATCTTTATGGCCGAGCTGGTATACCTGGAGGATGTAAAAAGAGATCCGAATTCCGTTATTACCGTAGGAACGTTTGACGGAGTGCATGTGGGGCATACGGCCCTGATCAATACAGTGTTGAGAAAAGCCGGGGAGCGGGATGCACGCAGCGTCGTTGTAACTTTTGACCCCCATCCGCGGGAAATTATAAATCCCGGAGATGCGGGGATCAAATTGTTGACCTCATTGCCCGAAAGAAGAGAGATACTGGAGGAGATGGGCATTGATACGATGGTTGTTATTCCATTTGACCGGGATTTTTCCCTGTTAAGTTCCGAGGAGTTTGTTGAGGATATCATCTACAATAAAATAGGGGTCTCCGAATTTGTCATTGGTTATGACCATCACTTCGGCAAAGACCGGGAGGGGACTATTGAAACTATAGAGCAGCTGGGTAAGCAGCTGGGATTTGATGCCTATGTGGTCTCAAAAAAGGAGGTGGGGGATAAGACGGTCAGCAGTACAAAAATCCGCGAGACCATCCATCAGGAAGGCGAAATGGCCGAGGCCTCCAGAATGCTGCAACGTCCCTACCGGCTCAATGGCATGGTGGTTCACGGCGACAAGAGGGGCAAGGAGATTGGCTATCCAACGGCTAATATCAAAACCGGTGATCCCCGCAAGATTGTCCCCCGTAAAGGGGTCTACGCTGTCAGGGTAAGAGTGGAAGAGGAGTGGTATGATGGGATGATGAATATAGGAGTTCGTCCGACATTTGACGGAGGTGAACATACAATGGAAGCTCACCTCTTTAATTTTGATACGGATATTTATGGAAAGGAGGTACAGGTTCGGTTTTATGAGCGTTTGAGAGATGAGAAGAAATTCAGCGGACGGGAAGAGCTGGTTAAGCAGTTGGAGGAGGATGAGAAAAAAGCGAAAGAAATACTAAAGGGCGATTAAATTAATTGCAAACAATACACGTAAAGGTTATCTTTGCACGCTATAATAGATAACTGTAAAAAGTCGTTGACGTTAAGAACACAAGAAATAATACATGTCGATAACCAAAGAAAAAAAACAGGAAATTATTCAGAAGTACGGTGGATCTGAAGAGAATTCGGGATCCACTGAGGCGCAAATTGCTATATTTACAGCACGAATTAATGATCTGACCGATCATTTGAAAGATAATCAACAGGATCACGCCTCACGCCGTGGTTTGTTAAAGATGGTTGGAAAGCGACGAAGGTTGCTAAATTACCTGAAGAAAAAGGATATTGAGAAATATCGTGAGCTTATCAGTGAGCTGGGTATTCGTAAGTAATTAATAAAAGGGCACGTTATAAGACGTGCCTTTTCTTTATGACCAATACTGGCATATCAAGATAGCGAGGATACCTTCCTTTCTGATTTCCTCATCTTAAGGATCTTTGACATATCTCAATTAAAGTACAGAAAGAAGTAAGTTAAAATTTGAATTGAATTAGTAAATACGATGAAAGAAGAATTTAAAAGTGTAGAATTTGCTCCCGGAAAAACTCTTTCCGTTGAAACCGGACGCATTGCCAAACAGGCTGATGGTGCCGTTACCGTAAAGATGGGAGATACCATGGTACTCTGTACCGCGGTAAGTGCGAAAGACCCTAATCCCGGACAGGATTTTTTCCCTTTAACGGTTGATCTGCGGGAGAGTTTTTCAGCCGGAGGTAAATTTCCGGGAGGATTTATCAAACGAGAAGGGCGTCCTTCGGAAAAAGAGATCCTTTCCAGCCGCCTGATTGATAGAACCATCAGGCCACTCTTCCCAAAGGGTTATCGCTGTGAAACCCAGATTATCTGTGCAGTCCTTTCTTCCGATGGGGAAAATGACGGCGATGTACTGGGAGGCTTCGGAGCCTCGGCAGCACTCCACATTTCTGACGCTCCCTTCCAGGGTCCGTCGGCTGAGGTTCGAGTCGGGCGCATAGACGGCGAGTTTGTCATTAACCCGACTATTTCCGAACTGGAGCAAAGCGACATCGATATGATTGTGGGCGGTACGGCCGAGAGTGTTTTAATGATTGAAGGCGACATGGATGAGATCTCGGAAAAAGAGATGCTGGAAGCCATCAAGGCAGCACACGAATCCATTGTGAAGCTGTGTGAGTTCCAGGAAGAGTTGCGAGAAGAATACGGAAAGGAAAAACGCGTATTTGAACCTGAGCCGGTTGATGAAGATCTGAAAAGCAAGGTGTATGAACAGGCGGAAGAACCCATCAGGGAAGTAGTGAATACGGGCCTCGGCAAGGAGGAATACAGCAAGCGCCTCAAGGAAATCAAAGACGAGGTAGTTGAAAAACTTACCGGGATCGAAGAATATGAGGAGGAAGCCGACACTATTAAAAACATCTGCGGTGATATCGAGAAAGATGAGCTTCGCAGTTTAATCCTGGAGAAGAAAGAACGTATTGACGGTCGATCCCCTGAAGAGGTAAGGGATATATGGACCCAGGTCGGTTACCTGGCCCGCACCCATGGATCCGCTATCTTTACCCGCGGAGAGACCCAGGCGCTGGTTTCGGTTACCCTCGGGACCAAGAAAGATGCACAGGCCGTAGATACCCTGCTGGTGGAAGAAGACAAGAATTTCTATCTGCACTACAACTTCCCCCCATACTGTGTGGGTGAAGCGCGCTACCTTAGGGGGCCGGGCCGCAGGGAGATCGGACACGGCCACCTGGCCGAACGGGCACTGAAAAAAGTCAAGCCCTCATTTGAAGAGTTCGGCTATGTCATTCGTGTCATATCGGATATTACCGAATCGAACGGCTCCTCATCCATGGCTTCCGTCTGCGGCGGATCCATGGCGCTGATGGACGCAGGCGTACCGATGAAGAAACCGGTTGCCGGTATTGCCATGGGTATGATTGTCGGAGAAGAGGATTCTGTAGTATTGTCCGATATACGGGGAGAAGAGGATTTTATGGGCGACATGGACTTTAAAACCGCGGGTACCACCGACGGTATCACTGCCTGCCAGATGGATATGAAAGTCCAGGGTATCTCTTTCGAGGTGCTTGAACGGGCACTTGAACAGGCTCGTGAAGGTCGCATGCATATTCTTGAAAAGATGGCGGAAACCATCTCCACTCCGAGAGAAAATATTTCACAATATGCTCCGCAATTCCTGAATATGGAAATTGACGGAGACCAAATCGGTGCCGTGATCGGGCCGGGTGGTAAAGTAATACAGACCCTCCAGAAAGAGACCGATACCGAAATTTGGGTGGAAGAGGACGACGAAACCGGCAAGGGTAAAATTACCATTACCGCAGACGACCTCAACAAGGCAGAAGAAGCCAAGAAACGAATTCAAGGCATAGTCGGTCAGCTGGAAGAGGGTGCAACCTATCAGGGTACGGTGAAAGCCATCAAGGAATACGGTGCCTTTGTAGAGATCGTGCCCGGCAAAGACGGTTTGCTGCATGTGTCCGAGATCAGTCACGAGCATGTTAAAAATGTAAGCGACGTTCTTTCGGTAGGGGATGAACTTGAAGTAAAGCTGCTCTCTGTCGAACCCGGCGGAAAGCTGAGGCTTTCACGAAGAGCTCTAATACCTGAGAACGGTGAAGAATAAAGCATTACAAGAAACGCTGTAAGCTTTGTATATTTCGCGCCATCCTGATACGTCGGGATGGCGTTTTTAATTTTAAAATGTGATTGACTACGTGAAGGAAATTGATTTTGTAGAGAAGACAGTCCTGGATAACGGACTTAAAATCGTTACCGAAAGGGTAGAGAGTGTTAAAAGTGTATCGGTAGGTATCTGGGTTAAAACAGGCAGCCGTAACGAAACGGAAAAACAGGCCGGAATTACACATTTCCTGGAGCATATGCTTTTCAAGGGAACAGAGAACCGGAGTTCTTACGATATAGCCATGAGTATGGAGTCGGTGGGAGGATATCTTAATGCTTTCACCTCTTCAGAATATACCTGTTACTATTCTCGATGCCTGAACACACAGCTACAGCGTGCACTGGATGTCCTTTCGGATATGGTACTGAACCCCTCATTCCCCGAAGAGGAGATTGAGAAGGAAAAGAAGGTGGTAATCGAGGAAATGAAAATGTATCGCGACAGCCCGAATGATTACCTCTACGAGGAGTTCAGCAATAAACTGTTCGAGGGGCATCCGTTGGGCCGGCCCATTATCGGTTTTGAAGAGACCGTTTCCGCTTTTGAACGGGACGATCTATTTGATTATATGAAGCACCGATATCAGCCGTGGAACCTTCAGGTAGCGGTTGCCGGAAACGTTGATCACGGCGAAGTAGTGAAGCTGGTTCAATCCTATTTTGAAGGGGCCTCTTCGGAAAAAAGGGATCAGCCTTCACCTGAATTGACCCCTTACCGGGTTTCGGAGATGAAACTTACCAAGGATATCGAGCAGACGCATCTGATACTTGGCCGTAGGGGACTGGATTACGATCATGAGGACAAATACCGCCTTCTTTTGGCCAATGCGGTATTGGGAGGAGGCATGAGTTCAAGGCTTCATCAGAATATTCGCGAACAGTTCGGTTATTGTTACTCCATCAGTACCTTTAACCAGTCGTACAGGGATACGGGGATGTTCGGGATATATGTGGGGACCGACAAGGACTATGTCAAGCATGTACGCAGGCTCATTGAAGATGAGCTGCAGAAATTACGAAATGAACCCATAGCTGAAAAAGAGTTGAATGAAGCCAAGGCCCAACTGAAAGGCAAGCTCATGCTTTCGCTGGAAAGCATGAGTAGCCGAATGTCAAGGCTGGCAAAGAGTGAGTTGTATTTCAACCGTTTTATCACTCTTGACGAACTGATAAATAATATTGACGGGGTGGAAGCCCAACAGGTACAGCAGTTTGCAGATGGTTTTTTTGACAAGGAGCTCTACTCGGAAGCCATACTGCTTCCCGAAGGCTGACTATCAGCCTTGGACAGACTGTCCCCGGGATAATTAAAGCACAATCAATTATTTATATTACGCAATGACCTATATAAGCCAACTATCCGAACATGTTGACCAGGAAGTCACCTTGAAAGGGTGGGTTTATAATTATCGCAGCAGCAAAAACCTCTACTTCCTTGAACTGAGAGACGGATCGGGGATATGCCAGTGCGTAGTCTCCAAAGAGGACGTCAGTGAGGATACCTGGGAAGCGGCAGATTCCCTTCGACAGGAAAGTTCCCTATCGGTAACCGGGCAGGTGGTTGAAGATGAGCGTAGCATTGGAGGTTTTGAGCTTCGGGTGTCCGAAATAAAAGTATACCAGCTTGCTGAAGATTATCCCATTACACCCAAAGAGCACGGCGTGGAGTTCCTGATGGAAAACAGGCACCTTTGGCTGCGTAGCCAAAAACAGTGGGCAGCCATGCGTATACGCAATGAAATTATCTATGCCATCCATACCTTCTTCCAGGAACGCGGCTTTGTACAGATGGATGCTCCCATATTTACCGGTAATGCCGCCGAAGGAACCACCACCTTATTTGAAACGGAATATTTTGACGATCGTGCCTACCTGACACAGTCAGGCCAGCTGTATGGTGAGGCTATGGCCATGGCCCACGGGCTTATATACACTTTCGGTCCGACCTTCCGGGCAGAAAAAAGTAAAACCCGACGTCATCTCACCGAATTCTGGATGATTGAGCCGGAAATGGCCTTTTATGACCTGGAGATGAATATGAATCTTGCAGAGGAATTCATAAAATTTATTGTCAAAAGGGTACTGAAAAGGCGGGGTAGGGAACTGGAAATACTTGAAAGGGATACCGAAAAGCTGGAAAAAGCGGTGGAGGCCGTCTTTCCCAGAATATCCTACAGCGAAGCTGTTGATACACTCAAGAGTGATGACACGGCACAGATGCTTGACGAAATGGCTGAAAACCGCAAGAACGAACGCAAGGAACTGATGAAGGAGCGGGAGGAGCTGGAAAAAGAACACGGCTCAGCAAAAAAGTGGCGCAAAGCACAGATAGATCAGCGGATCAAGGAAATTTCGGGAAGGACGGACCAGATAGAGGAAGACCTTCGCAACATACCCACCTGGAAAGAGTCGGCCCTGAATTTTGAATGGGGAGAAGATTTCGGTGGGAGCGATGAGACCATACTTACGATGAAATACGACACTCCGATATTGGTGCACCGGTACCCGGCCGAAGTGAAGGCCTTTTATATGAAAAGGGATCCCGAGGATGATAAACTGGCCCTTGCCGTGGATGTTCTTGCTCCCGAGGGATATGGAGAGATTGTAGGGGGCAGTGAAAGGGAAGACAACCTGGAAGTGATCAAGGAACGAATAGGGGAACACGATCTGCCTGAAGAGCTGTTCGGATGGTATCTCGACCTCAGGAAATACGGTTCGGTGCCTCATTCCGGATTCGGCCTGGGACTGGAACGGACGGTTGCTTGGCTCTGCGGACTCGATCACGTAAGGGAAACTATTCCATTCCCCCGGATGATGGGACGCCTGACCCCGTAAACGGCATACAGATACACCTGTTTCCCGATTTGGATTTGGTTCTACATTAATGTCACATGGCTAAAAAAACCAGCATAGAGCTATACAGCAAGGCACGAAGGGAGCTGCAGTCTGAGGACCGCAAGCCTGTATATGTTTTTTGCGGAGAGGAAAAGTTTTTCCTGGATAAACTGCAGGAAACGACAGAAAAGCTGTTGCCGGAAGAACACCGGGACTTTAACCTGGACCTGATCTACGGGCGGGATAAGACACCGGAGGAGGTGCTTGGGATTGTCCGAAGTTTTCCCATGATGGCGGAATTCAGAATTGTTATCGTACGGGATTTTCTCAACCTGAACATATCTTCCTACAATCAGACGGGATCGGGAGGGGGGCTGGATGTGCTGCTTCCCTATATTGAGGAGCCCAACCCGACCACCCTGCTGGTTCTTTTGGACGATAAAAAGCCCGACCAGCGAACCAAACTGGCAAAAACGATTAAAAGCAGCGACCATACGGTTTTTTATGAATTTGAAGAAGTACCCGATTACCGCCTTCCCGACTGGATTATTGAATGGATCAAAAAGCAGTATAATCAAAGTATTGAGCCCGGCGCAGCCCAGAAGCTGGCTCAATTTGTGGGTGGCAACTTACAGTTACTGTCCACAGAAATAGATAAAGTGTGTACTTTTGTAGACACTTCTGAAAGCATCAACGAGAGCCATATTAAAAAAGTAATAGGCTTTTATCGCGAATATTCGGTGTTTGAGCTGAAAGACGCGATCATTTCCCGTGATCTGGACAACTCCCTGTTTATTGCGGAACAGATGTTGCAACACTCTAAGGCAGACACGGGAGAAGTAATTCGATCCGTGGGGTTCTTTTACAATATGTTTTCAAACATTTGGCAGATCCGGCGTCTTGCCTCAAAGGGTAATTCCAAAAAACAGGTTCAACAAATGTTGGGTATCAATAATAACTGGTACTTCAACAATCTATGGCAGGACGCTTCAAATTACTCTCTTTCAGAGATGCCGAAGGTGTTTGAAGCACTGCTGGATGCAGACAGAGCTGCAAAAGGCTTATCAAAAATGGACCCTTCGACCATTCTTCTCCTGATGATCAAACGGATCATCAACTGACCGTACACCTGCTTTACTTGTTGATGACCCGGTTAGCGACAACCGCAATTAAGTTAATCAGGGGTAGGACGTATGGAAGCAATTTCCAAAACAAAGTTGCAACAGCTTTCCGATGAAGATTTAATGGAACGCTTTCAGGCAGGTTATGAAGAGGCTTTCAACCTACTGGTGTCCCGGTTTAAAGACCGTCTTCACAATTTTCTTTACCGGTATACGCACGATCACCAGGATTGCGAGGATCTTGTACAGGAAACTTTCCTACGGGTCTACAGAAGCAGGCATTCCTACGAACGTATAGCCAAATTTTCGACCTGGATGTACACTATTGCCTTAAACCTGGCTAAAAGCCTGTATAAGAAAAAGCAGAGAATGACGACGGTAACCATTCATGAGGATGAAAGTGATCCTGACGACCGCCCCATGAAGCTTGAGGATACCGAAATCCTGCAGGATGATTCACTGCATGAGAAAATGTGCATGGATCACCTTGAGAAAGCCCTGAAAGAGTTGAATGAGGATTTTCGAAGAGTGGTGGTGCTCCGTGACATTCAACAGCTGGCATATGATGAGATCGCCGATATTACCGACCTGCCCATGGGTACGGTTAAATCCAGAATAAACCGCGGAAGGGCACAATTACAGGATATATTGGAAGAATACGTTTATCCTGAAACAATTTCTGTATAGTTGAGTTAGAGGGTATAGAAATAACCTGTTAACGAATTACCCTCTGATGAAAACTACTGCATTTGATCGGGATGAGATCCTCACGGATATCCTCTGTGACTACTTGGACGGTACCCTGGATAAGGGAGAGAGAGCTGTATTCAGTGACTACCTCGATGAACACAAACAAGAGAAAGAATTTGTTCAAAAGGCGGCAATAGGAAAAAAAGCCCTCGAATATTACCGCAAGAACAAGCACTCCAAGGCGGTTAGCTGTTAAGTCATGCCCAATATATTTAGAACTGTATCGTCCGGCGGTCAAAGTATATCCCTGTTTGATATCAATACCTCAACAGTTTGTCCACTACACTTTCCAGTCGTGCGGAAGGCAGGTAGCCTTTTTCCAGCTTGGGACTGAAAGGGACCGGCATATCCAGTGAGGAACAGCGCATTACAGGTGCGTCCAGTACTTCAAAACACTCTTCGGATATAAAGGACGCTATTTCACTCATGGGCCCTAAGGTTGTTGAAGGTTCCTGCAACAGAAGCACTCTGTTGGTCTTTTCAACCGATTTTCTGATGGTTTGGGTATCGAGAGGATAAAGGCACCGCAGGTCTATGATCTCCAGATCCACGCCCATTTCTTCATACTTTTCAGCAGTTTCGGCAGCCCAGTGGACCCCCATCCCGTAGGTTATTATCGAGGCGTCTTTTCCTTCACGGTAAACGCTGGCCTTGCCAAGCTCTTCGGCGGTACACCGGTCGGGGGTGATGCTTCGGATACTCCGGTAGAGTTTCTTATGCTCGAAGAAAAGTACCGGATTGGGATCCATAAGGGAACTGTAGAGCAGGTTTTGAGCATCCTCTACCGTTGATGGCACCACGATTTTTATCCCGGGATGCTGCATAAACCAGCCTTCCGGCGACTGTGAGTGAAAAGGGCCTGCGCCCACGCCCGCCCCGTGTGGGGCCCGGATGGTTATGTTCATCGGGGGCATCCAGCGGTACTGCCCCTTGCAAAGGTTATTGACAATCTGGTTATAGCCGCAGGATATAAAATCGGCAAATTGCATCTCCACCACCGGCTTGTACCCCTCCAGCGCCAATCCGATGGCACAGCCAATGGCCCCCGATTCAATGATGGGGGTATTGCGTATTCGCTCTTTCCCGAACTGTTCAAGAAAACCCTCCGTAACCTTGAACACTCCTCCATACTCCGCTATGTCCTGGCCCATAATCAGGAAGGCTTCATCTTCTTCAAAAGCCTGTCTTAAGCAAAACTGGATCGCGTCGACAAAGCGCTTTTCTGAAGAGGTATCGGTTTTGACGGCAGAGGGGAGGTCAACCCCCGCAAAGAGATCCCCCACTTCCCTGTCCCTATCAAATTCCGGGTCAGACGCTTGCAGGGCTTTCTGAAGGTCACCGGCAAAAAGTCCGCTGATTTTCTCTTTTATTTCCTTAAAAGCCTCTTCACCGGATACCATTCCACTGTCCTGTAGCCAATGTTCATACCGGAATATCGGATCTTTCTCTTCCCATTCATCAAGTTTTTCATCGGGAACATAAAAGGTGCCCGAGGCCTCCTCATGGCCTCTCATCCTGAAAGTGACGGCCTCTATAAGGGTTGGGGTTCCCTTGAGGGCATCCTTGCGGGCATTTTCAACGGCCTCTTTGACGGCAAAGATATCATTACCGTCAATCCTTTTGCCTTCAAGGCCATACCCTCTGGCACGGTCTACCAAATGTTCGCACGCATATTGTTCGTCGTTGGGAGTAGACAAGCCGTAACCGTTGTTTTCAATTACGAAAATCACCGGCAGTTCCCACACGGCTGCCAGGTTCAGTGCTTCATGGAAGTCCCCCTCACTGGTTGCCCCATCCCCGCAAAAACTGCAGGCTACAAAATCATCTCCCTTCAGCCTGGAAGCGAGGGCCAGGCCGTCTGCAATGGGCATGGTCGCAGCGAGATGAGAGATCATACCCACGATATTCAGCTCCATTACGCCAAAATGAAAGGAGCGGTCCCTGCCTTTGGTAAAGCCGTCGGCTTTACCCAGCAGCTGGCAGAACAGGCGATAGAAATTTATTCCCCTGGTAGTAAATACCCCCAGGTTTCTGTGCATAGGTAGTATATAATCGCACCTGTGCAGGGTTGATGCCACCCCAACGGCAATAGCCTCCTGTCCAATGCCCGAAAACCATTTACTTATTTTGTTTTGCCTGAGCAGGTTGAGCATGCGTTCTTCAATGGCCCTGGGCAGCAGCAGTTTTTTATACAAGTCGAGGGCTTCAGCTTTGGAAATATTTTTGGGCGATTTAATCATTTAGTATGTTGAAATTATGAAATTTATTAACTTGTTAAATGATATAACTGAAGCAGCTTTTGTTGTAGAATATCGATAAAATCATTTTTTTAGTGCAGGTATCCAAAATGAAATTTTCGATCTTATAAGACAGTTAAAACTGTGGAAAATTTTTCGAATACATTCACAGTAATTGATTGTTTGACAAACAAAATAAATGCGACCTGAACTCCCGACAAGTACTGAAAGGCGAGGTGGAGTTAGTCGCATTTTTTCATTTATTACGAAATTTTATCCATCGTTAAAAAGAAACGTACATGGAATCTTTGGGACGACAAATCCTGGTTGAATATTATGACTGTGAAAGTGAGAAAATTAATGATGTCGGTTTTATAGAGTCGTCTTTACTGGAGGCCACCCGGACATCGGGAGCAACCATTATTTCTCATAACTTTCACAAATTCAGCCCCTATGGGGTGAGCGGGGTTGTTGTTATTGCCGAATCTCATGTTTCCATACACACCTGGCCGGAGTATAACTATGCGGCGGTAGATATCTTTACATGCGGGGATACCATAGACCCCTGGGTTATACAGGAATATCTGAAAGAGGCGTTTGAATCAAAAAATATATCCAGCATGGAAATGAAAAGAGGGATGTTTAAAGTAAAACCGGGAGAAAAACTGTTATTCAAACCCGAAAAAATTACAGCCGATAATCATTAATTATAAGTTAATGTCCATCATGGTTAAAACTCCCAATGTTTATGCCTTGGTTAAAGGGGCCTCCGAAGGTAGAACCAGACTCAATGCCTTTGACAATTCCCTGTTAAATGCCGGGGTGGGTGATACCAACCTAATGCGTATGAGCAGTATTTTGCCACCGGCTGCGTCCCGGCGACAAATACAAAGTTTCGATCTTCCTAAAGGGGGGCTTATACCGCTGGCTTATGCCACTATCGATTCTACTACGCCGGGCCGTTATATTTCATCGGCTGTCGCCGTCGGCATTCCGCAGGAGGATGAGGAGCCGGGTGTTATCATGGAATTTGAAGATCACAGCAAACTTGAAAACGTTGAATCCATCGTCCGCCAAATGGTGGTCGACGCATTTGAATACCGAAAGAGAACCCTCAAGGAAATAATATCCATAGGAGTGGAGCATCAGGTGGAAACCTGTGGCGCCACCTTTGCGGGAGTGGTCCTTTGGTACGAATAAAAAGAAGTCCAAAATGGGGCTGAACCTATCATAAGCATAAATAAATCACGAATAATTGCCCTTAACTTTTGACGAATACTATAACGGACGGACCGGCCTGACGGTGGGGGTTAACGACATACTCTTTTCCGAACAGACGGAATACCAGCGGGTGGAAGTGTATGAAACCGATAGCTGGGGCAACCTAATGGTCATCGACGGCATGGTCATGCTTTCCGAAAGGGATGAGTTTGTATATCACGAGATGCTGGCTCATGTTGCACTGTTTTCCCATCCCGACCCCCGGCGGGTATTGATAGTGGGAGGGGGAGACGGGGGTACCGCACGTGAAGTGATGCGCCATGCCTCGGTAGAAACGGTTGATCTTGTAGAGATCGATGAAGCGGTGGTACGTGCCTCAAGACAATTTCTTCCCGAAGTGGGCGACTGGGACAATCCAAAGCTGAACCTGATCCATGATGACGGTATACGCTTTGTAAAAGATATCCGGGAACCATATGATATTATAATTGTAGACGGCTCAGACCCTGTCGGTCCCGCCGAGGGCTTGTTTGAAAAAGAATTTCTGCAGTCCTGCCATGAGGGCCTTTCAAAAGACGGGGTATTAACCGCCCAGACCGAAAGTCCCTGGGTTGAGGATTATCACAAAGGGATGGAGCGTTTTTTTAAAATCCTTGAGAAACTGTATGCCAATTCATCCATGTACTTGGCCTATATTCCTCTCTATCCGGCCGGTATGTGGTCGTTTGCTTTTGCAAGCAAGGGTGTCGATCCGCTGGCTGAAGAGGCCTTCGAAAGGGTAGAGGAGGGTATGGAAGCCTTCGGGGACAAACTTGGATATTACAATAGTGATATGCATACCGCATCTTTTGCATTACCCGGATTTGTTAGAGAAATTATCAACCGGCCTGTAAAATAAATTACCTTGATCCTATGAATAACTATTCAAAAACAGCAATTGCCTGTTTATTTCTTGGCGTCATAGCTGCACTGTTCACGGTCTTATCCGGATATGGGTACCAATGGAACTTATGGGGACTCTATACAGCATTCAGAATACTTATACCGGCAGGGGCTATTGCCGCCGTTTTAGCCCTTGTTACCGGCATAGGGTATCTGATTGCCAAACGTAGTGTCAGTGGGGACAAAAACCGTATTCCGGTGGCGGTCTCCATCCTGCTCAGTGTGGTAGTGGTACTTAATTTCGGCTACTGGTACAAGGAAATACAGAAAGGTTATCCACCCATACACGATATTACCACAGATACCCAACATCCGCCGGAGTTCGTAGCAGTTAAGCCCCTGAGGGCGGATGCCCCTAATAAAACCGACTACGGCGGTGCAGAAGTAGCCCGGATGCAGGAAGCCTACTACCATGATATTCAACCTTTGTACCTTGATATGAGGCCTTCAGAGGCCTACGAAATAGCCCTGGAGGCTGCAAAGGATGAACCGTGGACGATAGTGGAAGCAGAAATGGGTGAGCTGCGTATAGAAGCCTATCACAAGCTTCCATGGTTTGGCTTTATTGACGATGTGGTTGTGCGCGTTGATACCGCTGATACGGGCAGCAGGATAGACGTCCGGTCGGTTTCCAGAGTGGGAAGGGGCGACCTGGGAGTCAATGCCGAGCGCATTCGGGATTACCTGAACCGCATAAGGCAACAGAATTAAAACTGCAGCTTCGTTTAATGATAATGAAGCTGCAAGATGATACATATTTCTAGCCCATCATGGACGACATGGAGCTAAAAGCAAAAAGTGCCATGAACAGATAGATTGCTACGCCGATGGCCAGCCAAATCAATCCCGCCTTGGCAAAATTGGCTTTGGTGGTTGGAGTGTTGCTGCCGAATGCCCATACGCAAAGCATTACTATGTTGACAATGGGGATAGACAGTAAAAAAAGGTTAAGTACCCATTCCCCGACACTTATTGTTTGATCCGAAGTATGCATCTCTCGTGCATCCATAATAAAAGGTTTTGATTGGTATTGTATCCCGAAAAGGCATTAATCCAATTTAGAAACTAATTACTATTATGCAATAGGTTCCCGGAATAGTAAAGGGGAAAGAGGCCTGTTCAAGTCCCCTTTCCCTTGCTATGGAGATTATAAAGTATGTGGTTCTGCTTACCTGCTGCTCATCTTGTCACCCGGGCATTGGCTGTTGCAATTCCAATAAAAAGTCCGAGTATAAGTGTAAGTACTTTTTTCATGGTGATTTGCAGTTTTTTAAGTTTTGTTTTTGGTTTGATTCGTAGCACACATATACTTTGTACGAAAAGAACCATGACATTGGATGTATTTAAATTTTAAGGGATGCTGAACTATTATTACGGCACAGAATTAACCGGGCTGGCCGACGAGCTTATTGAAAGGCTCAATGCTGAACCGTTGCAAAATCCTCTCTCACCGGAAATATTTGTGGTTCAGAACCATGGCATAGGGCAGTGGCTTTCATTGTATATCGCAGGGAAAGAGGGAGTTGCCGCAAATCAGAAATTTGAATTTCCCTCCGAACGTATATGGAAATTGATAAGGATGCTCGACGACAGCATACCTGAAACCCTGCCCTCAGACCGGGTGCCGATGACCTGGAGCCTTATGGAGATGCTACGGGAGGAAAAAGTTCTTTCCTCATTTAATGAGTTGAGACAATATATCAGCAAGGGGGAGGCGGGTAACGAGGAGGCCCGCAGGTGGAAACTCTGTACAAAAATTGCGGATGTATTTGACCAGTATCTGATATATCGCCCCGACATGATTTTAAAATGGGAACGGAAGCCGGGGGAGGGCGGCAGTTCAACAGAACGCTGGCAGAGCCGGTTGTGGAACAGGCTGATCGAATATTGGGAGCAGTTTCATGCTGGGGATAAACTGCACCGTGCGCGTATGCAGCAAACCCTGCTGGATCGAATCCGGGAGGGTGCTGTCGATGAGGGAAAACTGCCGGAACGGCTAACGGTATTCGGCATCTCTTCCATGCCGCCGGTATTCGTTGAAATACTGGGAGGTATCGCCAGGTGGACAAAGGTGGACTTCTACCAGTTATGCGTGGATCCCGAAGTCAGGGAAGCATCGGATTTCGATAACCCCCTGTTGGCATCGCTTGCCGGGGAACCGACAAAATTCAGGACACTGTTCCATAAGCTGGACACTGTCAACTATATTGGAGTGGAAAGAGAGGTGGGCGGCCGGGGATCGACGCTGCTTGATCAGCTACACCTTCATTTAAAACAAGATAGAGTCCCCGACAACGACAAGAAGAAAGCTCAGATAGACGATAGCATAAGAGTTCATTCTTGCCACAGTCCAATGCGGGAAGTGGAAGTGCTTTATGACCAGTTACTCGATATCCTGGAAGATAACCCCGGCATTAATCCGGAAGATATACTGGTTATGACCCCGGATATTGATACCTACGCGCCTATCATCGAAGCGGTATTCGGAATGCCGGATGAGGGACAGCCAAAAATACCTTTCGGAATCGCCGACCTGGACATAAAGAAAGATAAACAGGCTATCCGGACCTATTTAAAAGTGCTGGAATTATGTGAGAGCCGGTTTAAGCTTACAGATGTTTTGGACCTGCTGGACATGCGCCCGGTTCAGCAAACTTTCGGCATTGAAGATGAAGACCTGGGAAGGATCGAGCGGTGGGTCGATGAAAACCGTATCCGATGGGGCATTGACGAAACATTTAAAAAAGAACTGGGCCTGCCCGGAAACGAAAATTTTACATGGAAGGCTGGACTGAGCAGGATTCTTCTGGGGTATGCCATGGCTCCCGATGAGGAACACCTCTACGGGGATATGTATCCCTTTGGCGATATTGAAACTTCTGATGACGCTGAACTGGCGGGAAAATTGTCTCATTTCCTGAATGCCCTGTTCCATTTGCAAAATGCAGTGGATAAAGCGAAGGCTCCATCCCGATGGACACAAATCCTGCATAAGGCTGTAGATCAGTTTCTGCCGGCTGAAAGTGAACTGTTTTGGGAGAAGTCAAAGATACGGAGCACCATCCGGCAAGTCGGTGAGAAAAGCAGCCTGGGAGGCTTCTCTCGTGCCATTCCGTTCAGAATTGTCCGCCTATGGGTTAAAGAACAATTGGAGGGGGGCAAAACGGGCGGGGGCCAGATGGGCAGGGGGGTGATCTTCAGCTCGCTGACGCCCATGCGTACTATTCCCTTCAAAGTGATCGGCCTTATAGGCATGAACGAAGATGCCTTCCCGCGGTCCAAAATACCTGTTGAGTTTGACCTGATGAATCTTCATCCCCGAAAGGGGGACCCCAACCGTGCGGAGGAAGACCGATACCTTTTTCTGGAGACGTTGTTGGCGGCAGGCAGCCATCTGTATTTCAGCTATGTGGGGCGAGGCAACCGGCAGGATATGACCTATCCCCCTTCCACCGTACTTAGCGAATTTCTGGACTATCTCAGGCAATACCACGGTGCAGAAGAGGGATCTATCACTACCGGCCATCGCCTTCAGGCTTTCAGCCCGGCCTACTACACCACCGAAGAATTATTCAGTTATTCCAAATCGTCACAAGATACGGCATTGGAACTTGGCAGGGGACACAGCCAAAAATTTTGGGAACAGTTGCCGGAAGCCGATCCGAGCTGGAAACAGATAACCGTTGATGAGCTGGTATCCTTCTTTCAGCACCCCGCTAAATATACCCTTCGCAATCGGCTTGGGATTTACCTGGACGAGGAGAAAGTGCTGACCGATGACAGGGAACCTTTCGAATTGGAGAAGCTGGATCAATACCTGGTGAAGCAGGAGCTTTTGGATCGATACCTGGACGGACGGCCCCTGGAACCCTTCCAAAAGATTCTGAAGGCCCGTGATATGTTGCCCCAGGGGTGGAGTGGGGACCGGGCGTTTGACAGCAGTGCTGAAGATACCCGCCAATTCGGAGATCGGATAAAAATGCAGTTGGACCAGCAGCAGATGGCCGACCTGGAAGTGGATGTTGAAGTTGCCGGATTTCGCATAACGGGGAAGCTGTCAAGAATTTATGCCGATGCCCGGATGGAGTATCGATTTGGCAAGGGGCGTCCCAAATACAAGATTCAATTCTGGATACGACACCTGCTGTTTCAGCTGGCAAAAGAGAAAAGTCATCCGGGGGAAAGCATCTTGTTTTGTTGGGACAAAAATTTAAAAAAATATGTTTTGAATCCGGTAGAGGATGCACGAAGCATATTGGAACAGTTGGTGGGATGGTATTGGGAAGGGCTGGCAAAACCGTTGCCCTTCTATAGCAAATCATCGTATGCTTTTGCAAAAGAAACAATAGAAAAGGGAAATACCGTTGAAGAGGGAATAGAGAAAGCTGTAAAGAAATGGGAGCCGGGCTTTAATGGTTTTCCGGGGGAGGGAGACGATCCCTACAACAAACTGACTGTGGAGAGAAAGCATCCTTTTCACAATTCCGGTTTTATAGGTATAAGCAGAGTGTTCTGGACACCCTTTTTTGAAGTTTTAACAGAGGAGAGGGGTCAATGAAAAAACTGCAGCCTTTTGAACTTCGTTTTTCAGGAATTAACCTGGTAGAGTCGAGTGCGGGGACCGGTAAAACCTACAGTATCACCTCCCTGTATATACGCGCACTTATAGAAAAAGAGATTGATGTCGATCAAATCCTGGCAGTAACCTATACCGAGGCGGCCACAAAAGAGTTGAAAGACCGGATATTAAAGCGTATACGAATATCCCTGCACGTGCTCAAGGGCAATACAGCGGAAAGTACCGGTGAGCGGTTTTACAAAGAACTGAGAAATCACGTGACCGATCCCAAACAGGCGATAACCCGACTGGAGCAGGCACTGAGAAAATTTGACGAGGCTTCAATCTATACCATTCACGGCTTCTGTTACCGTGCATTGCAGGAGCAGGCCTTTGAAAGCGGAGCCATCTACGATGCCGAATTGATTGGCGAGGATACCGAACTGGTACAAGAGGCGGTTGATGATTATTGGCGGAGTTGGGTGGCCAAGGTTACGGACAATCCCCAGCAGCGTCCCCTGCTCAAAATGATGACAGATGAAAATATAAATCCGGAATCGCTTGCCGGTGAATTGGGTCCATATATCGCAAAGCCGTATATGAAGATACTACCGGCGGAGATAGAGGAATTTTCGGTTGGGGAATACCTGGAAAAGCTCAATGAGCTCTATGGAAAAATAAAAACCACCTGGGAAGAGAAAAGAGAAGAGCTGTTTCACCTGCTGGATACCGGATTATTAAAAAGATATACCACAAAAAGCCTGGAAAAGTGGTTCGCAGAAATGGATAATTTTTTAAGGGAGGAGGCGCCTTCCCTGAAAACATTTGGTAATCTTAGCCGCTTTCAGCAAAGTGAGATAGACGGCAGCCTGAAAAAGAAACCCAGGGAAGAGGGAAAAGATACTCCCAGCCATCCCTTTTTTAAGGCTATTGATGAATACACCCAAACGGCCAATCATCTACAAAAGTTTAAAATAAAATTTAAGAAAGACCTTTTACTCTATCTACGCCAGGAACTTATAGAAAAAAAAGAGGAGCTTGAAGTATTATCCTATGATGACCTGTTGCTTCGCCTGCGCAACGCCCTGAATGATGAGGAGCGGGGAAAAATGCTGGCGGAAAAACTCTATGCCAAGTATCCCATTGCCTTGGTGGACGAATTTCAGGATACCGACCCCAATCAGTATGCTATTTTCCGATCTATCTATAAAAGCCGGAACGGCACCCTTTTTATGATTGGAGACCCCAAGCAGTCCATTTATAATTTCAGGGGAGCAGATGTCTTTTCCTATCTGGCTGCCCGGAAGGATGTGCCCGGTACCAACAGGTACAGCCTGGATCGAAACTATAGGTCAACACCAAAACTGCTGGAGGGGTTAAATGCCTTTTGGGGATCACACGGGAAGCCATTTTTGGTGGATGAGATAGCATACAGGCAGCTATTTGGGGGAGATGAGCAGGAAGAAGACAAAGTATTCCGAATCCGCGGCAATGAAGTCCCCCCCATACGTTTTCGGCGGTTGACAACAGAGAACGGCGATATCCTTAGGAAGGATGCGGCCGGTGAGTTAGCTGCCCTGGACACTTCAAAAGAGATACAACGCCTGCTTGACAGTGGAAGGGACGGGGCGGTTACCATCGGCGAAAAGGGAGTGGCAGCCAAAGATATAGCCGTGTTGGTAAGAACCCATAAACAGGCTGAGCTGATACGGGACAAACTTCAGGATCTTGGCATTAAAAGTGTGTTACATAGCAAAGAGAGCGTATTTGAAAGTGATGAAGCCCTTCAAATGGAGTACCTTTTAAAAGCAGTGGCGGAACCCTCAAGCGATTCCCGCATTAAAACAGCACTTTCACAGCCTTATACCGGTTATACCGCCCGCCGGCTGCAGGCTATTGAGGAGGATAGCGAGCAGTGGTCGGCCATCCTTCAACGGTTTTCAGAATGGCATGAAGTCTGGCGTAAAAAGGGATTTGCAGCTATGTTTCGCGATATACAACAGGAGTGGAGCATTGGGAAACAGCTGGTAGGCTATACGGACGGGGAACGTCGGCTGACAAACTTTCTGCACCTGGGTGAATTACTGCAAGAAGAGTCAGGAAAACATGGCAAAGGTGGCCGAAGCCTGATACATTGGCTCGCACGCAAACGAAAGGAAAACAGGAGCGAGGGACGGGAAGAGGAACAGCTTCGCCTTGAAAGTGATGAGAAGCTGGTAAAAGTCGTAACCATGCATAAAAGCAAGGGCCTTGAGTACCCGATTGTCTTTTGTCCCTTCCTGTGGTATGGACCACACTACAAAGATGGGGGGCAGCCGCTTGAATATCACGATCCGGAGGATACCACTACCGTTTACCTGGATCTGAACGGTAAGTCGGATCCTGAAAGGGCACAGAAACGTTTTTATGAATACCGGGAACAGCAGGCTGAAAGCCTGCGCCTGGCTTACGTAGCCATGACCCGTGCACAATGCGCCCTTTATATTTCCGCAGGGTTTGCCAACGATACCGAGTATTCCTCGCTGGGCTATCTTCTGCAGGATCCGGAACAGGCCGAAAAGCTGCTGAAGGATAAACTTAAAATCGGGGAGTCGGCCGACTGGACTCCGGAGGATATGCACCATAGGGTTGGTGAACTATGCGAGAGCAATCCCGCACTGTTCAGTCTTTGTGAGAAGCCGGTAGACGCAGGGAAACAACAGCTGGAGTTGCTGTCCGGAGAGGAAGATAGATCACTCCACCGCCGATCGTTTACGCGGGCTACCCCCCTTGAAACATCCTACACTCTATCCAGTTTTTCTTCCCTGAGCAGCTGGATGAAAGGCGATCCGGACGAACCGGATTACGACCAGTACCTTGAGATGGGTACCGCGGAACCGGTAACGGGGCGCCCTGAAAAAGATCTCAGTATGTTTACTTTCCCCAAAGGCCCCGACCCGGGTACCTGTATCCATCATATTTTTGAAGAGATACAGTTTTCACAGTTAGCAAATGCGGGTTCAGTTATTGAGGAATACCTGTCACGCTATGGAATTGATGCCCAATGGGCCCCTGCAGTCGAGCGGATGATCCGTACAGTTGTCGACAAGCCGATCGGCCGTGAAGGGGTTGAATTCAGCTTGTCGGGGCTGCAAACGGGGGCTGCTATTACCGAGATGGAATTCCACTATCGCACCGGCGGTATCAAAACTACAGAAATGCTTTCCATCCTCAGGGACGGTGAGGGGAGCGGGGATCAGGGAATGGCGGCAAGGGGTTTCCTGAAAGGGTTCATTGACCTGACATTCAGGGTGGATAACCGGTATTATATACTCGATTATAAGACCAATTACCTTGGGGATACCAAGGCCGATTACCGTGCCGATAAGCTGGAAAGGGAAATGCGGGAGGCTTCCTATGATTTGCAGTATCATATCTACACCATAGCGCTTCATCGCCACCTGCTTAAAAGGATGCCCGGCTATTCCTATAAAGAACATTTTGGAGGCGTATACTACCTGTTTCTCCGGGGAATGAACAAAGCGGGTGAAGAGGGAATATACTTTGACCGGCCTGACGAATCGGTTATCCATAAACTGAACGAATATATCGGCACCTAACCATGGGTTCTATGTTGAATAAGCTTTCAAAGCTAAGAGACCGGGATATCCTTACGGATATCGATTTTGAATGGTGCAGGGTGCTTTTGAAAGGCCACCCCGACCTTTCGGAGCATGTGATGCTCGCTGCATGCCTGGCCAGTTATCTATACCGTCAGGGAGACGTATGTGTCCCATTAGACCGTTACGCCGGAAAGGCTCTTTTCACCGAAGATGAACCGGATTACACTCTTACGGCTCCGGACCTTGATAGATGGCTGCAATCGCTGGTTGAGAGTCGTGCGGTGGGGCAGGGAGGAGAATTCAAGCCCCTCATACTGGAGGAGGAAAACCGGCTCTACCTGCATAAGCTGTGGACCTACGAACAGGTATTGGCTCAAAATATTCTTCAGAAAGCACGTATCGAGCATGAAGGGGTGAATATTGGTAAGCTGAAGCCAACAATGGATAAGATATTTGGCGATGGGACAGAAGATAAAGACCCCAACCTGCAAAAGCTGGCCGCAGCTGCTTCACTCCTCAATAACCTTACCGTTATTTCCGGGGGGCCCGGAACGGGAAAAACAACGACTGTAGCCCGGATACTGGTGATGCTGATTGAACTTTACAGGGAACGGGAATCAGAACCAGCCATAGCCATGGCTGCTCCGACGGGTAAGGCCGCCGCACGGCTGGAGGAATCCATACGAAATGTGTTGACAACGATGGAGCTAAGTGATGAGGACCGGGCATTGATACCCGACGAAGCCCGGACCGTTCACCAGCTTATGGGGGCACGCAGGCACTCTTCCCGTTTCAGGTACCATTCGGAAAACCCCCTGCCTTACGACGTTGTCATTGTCGATGAAGCTTCCATGATAGCACAGGGGCTGATGAGTAAACTGACTGAGGCCTTGCGTCCTGAAACCAGGCTTATCATGCTGGGAGACAAGGATCAACTGGCTTCGGTGGAGGCGGGGTCTGTACTGGGAGATATTTGTGCCTCGGGAGAAAACCTGTTTTCAGCTTCATATTCTAAGAAACTGACAGATTTTTCCCTAAATATGCCCGAAGAGATGATCTCCCCGACTCCTGAACCCCTTACGAATAATATTATCCTGTTGAAAAAAAGTTATCGTTTTAAAGAAGGCAGCGGAATACTGGAACTCTCTCATGCAGTAAACAGCGGGGAGGACAGCCGGGCGGCAGAGGTGCTCGATTCTCCTGCTTATGATAAGGCCCGGTTCATAGAGATAAATACCCCGGAGGATTTTGAAAAACAACTCAGGGAAATTGTGGAAACCTATTTCTCCTCTTTAATGAGGAGCAGATCGGCGGAAGGGATGTTTAAGACCTACCGTCAATTCAGGATGCTGACAGCCCATCGAAAAGGACCTTTGGGGGTGAAACATCTAAATAGCATGATTGAAAGATTTTTGTGGGAGAGGGGAGCGGTAACAAAGTTTGAAAGATGGTATCACGGCAAACCGGTTATTGTTAACAGGAATGACTATGCACTGGGGCTGAATAATGGGGATATCGGTATGTGTGTGATGGGAAAGGGCGGCGATCCCCAGCTATATTTTGAAAAGGAGGGGGGATACCGCACCATTGATCCGGCCAGGCTTCCGGACCACACCACAGCTTTTGCACTCACCGTACATAAAAGCCAGGGCTCTGAATTTGAACACATCTTTCTTGTCCTTCCCGCACAGGAATCCAGGGTCCTGAGCCGTGAATTGATATATACTGCTATTACCCGCGCACGGCAAAGCATTACCATCGGAGGACGTAAAGAGATATTCAGGCAGGGAGTGGCCCGTAAACTCAACAGAACATCCGGACTGAAAGGCCTTATCTGGAGCTGAGGGGTAGATTGATCGTCGGGGCAGGTGCCTGCACATCTCTAAAGCAAAGGGGTGGGAAAGGAGCAACAATGATGATTTTCTTCGGAACAAAGGATGGGTATTGCTGTATAACAAAACAAGCACAATTGATACCCCCTAAACCAATTGTGTTTTGTAAAAAGTACCCAGTGTACTTTTGTACCCCGAAAAGCCAACGTATCAAAGGGAGCCGGTTGAAAGCTGGCTCTCTTTTTCTTTTTTATTTTACCTCTATTCCTGCCTTTCCTTTTATTTGTACTATATGCAAATCGGTTTAAATTTGACCCCTAAGGTTAAGGTTAATCCGAAATGTTACGGCCATGAAAACAGAATCTATTCACCGGTTTTTAGAACTCAGCAAGCTATTCTCCAAACCCCATCCATGGCACGGTATTTCTGTGGGTATGGATACACCCGAAACGATCAGGGTATATATCGAAATCGTACCGGGGGATACCATGAAATATGAGCTGGATAAAGAAAGCGGATACTTGAAAGTGGACCGCCCACAGCGTTTTTCCAGTATCTGTCCCGTACCTTATGGTTTTGTACCCCAGACTCTTTGTTTGAAAGAAGTGGGAGAGTATTGTATGGAAAAAACAGGTCGGAAAGGCATAAAGGGAGACGGAGACCCCCTGGATATTTGCGTGATCACCGAGAGAAATGTACCGCACGGCAATCTCATCCTGGATGCCAAGCCCGTTGGGGGTTTCAGGATGATCGACGGGAATGAAGCGGATGACAAGCTTATAGCGGTAATGAAGGGGGATGCACTGTATGGAGAGATGACCGATATTGCAGAAGTACCCGACCATCTTATAGAGCGGCTTTCTCACTACTTCCTAACCTATAAGGATATGCCCGGTAAAGAAGAGAGTAGAAAATCCGAAATCACCCATACGTATGGCAGGGATGAAGCCTATGAAGTAATAAGGAGAAGCAGGACCGATTACCGTGAGGCTTTTAATGAAGACAAGCAGGAACTGTTCTCCATGATTCGGCACGGATTGGGATAAGAGGCAAGGGGGATGGGAATATTATCCGGCAGCATTTAGCACTGCCGGACGATATTCATTATTTTTTATTCCACTTCCAGCAATTCAACTTTAAAGATAAGTGTTTCATTGGGCCCGATAGGTCCGCCCGGACGCGGGTTCATGCCATAGGCAAGATCGCCGGGAATATAGAAGCGGTAGGTAGCACCTACCTTCATAAGCTGAAGACCTTCGGTCCAGCCTTCAATAACCTTGTTAAGTGGGAAGGTGGCGGGTTGTCCTCTTTCGTAGGAACTGTCGAAGACGGTACCGTCGATAAGAGTGCCTTCATAGTGCACGGTAACGGTGTCGGATGCAGAAGGCGATTCTCCTGTTCCTTCTTCGAGAACCTTGTATTGGAGTCCGCTTTCGGTGACTTGTACGCCCTCCTTATTCTTGTTTTCCTCCAGGAACGCTTGCCCCTCTTCCTTGTTTACCTGGGCTTTTTCCTGTTGTTGTTGCTGGATTTTTGCCTGTGCTTGCATCTGGTACTGCTGCAGGATCTGTTGGATCTCCTGCTGCGGAATCTGGGCACTGCTGTCGACCAGCGCCTGCTTCATTCCGGCTGCGAACTTGTTCATATTGATATCATTCATTCCCTGCTGGGAAAGATTCTGTCCGCTGAGATAACCTATACCATAACTTACACTGTCGATATTGCTGGAAAGGGAGACCTCGGAAGCGTCATATCCGGAGTCGGAACCCGAATTGCAACTCACCATAAACAGTAGCATCAACGCTGATAAGAAAGCAGTAAATAATGTACAATTCTTTTTAAACATTGTGTGTTATTAAATTTATCTTTAGGGGTTATTAGGTATGCTGAAGGTATCCAATTTTTAGTGCGATAAAAAGTGAAGAGGCTAAATAGCAACCTTGGCTTAAAAATCGCTAATTAGCTTAAACTATCCTATATTTACGTCCAATTTTCAATAAAATAAGGAATCAATAATTGAAGTTTACAGAGTTCGACTTAAGTGACAAACTACAACAGGGTTTACGGGATGTGGGTTTCGAAGAGACCACTCCCATTCAGGAGAAAGCTATCCCACTGATTCTTGAAGGCCATGACGTTATTGGTGCGGCGCAGACAGGAACGGGTAAAACGGGGGCCTTTATTATTCCTCTCATGAATAAGATCCTGCAGGGAGAAAGAGGCAACACCCAGGTTCTAATTCTAAGCCCGACCCGCGAACTGGCACGGCAAATTGACGAACAGATTTTTGCCATCGGATATCACGCCGGTATATCTTCCGCCACCGTGATCGGAGGCAGTGATTTCAGTGAACAGGTGAAGGCTATACGGGCAGGGGTGGATATAATCGTTGCCACTCCCGGAAGACTGCTCGACCAGATGAATGTGCTCAACCTGGATTTTTCCCACCTCAATTATCTGGTGCTGGATGAAGCCGATCGAATGCTTGATATGGGGTTTCTCCCGGATGTAAGTAAGATCGTAGAAGGACTGCCCGAAAAGAGGCAGACCCTGCTTTTTTCTGCTACCATGGCGGAGGCCATTGAGAAGGTGGTACGGAAAATAATGAAGGACCCGAAGAGAGTGGAGATCGAGGGATCCAAGCCTGCGGATAATGTAGAGCAGCTTGTTTATCATGTCTCCGGGAATAAAAGGTTGGAACTCATTGAAGAGCTTTTTGATGACCTGGATTGGAGTACGGCTATTATTTTTACAGCTACCAAAAGGGGGACCGACCAACTTGAAAAACTGCTTAAGAAGAGAGGGATAAACGCCATAAGCATGCATGGAGACCGTACGCAGGAAGAACGAAATGAAGCCCTGCGGCTATTCAAAAACAGAACCCATCCTGTTATGGTGGCCACCGATGTGCTGGCACGGGGTATCGATATCGACAATGTTTCCCTTATCATCAATTATGATGTACCCAATACGCCGGATGACTATATCCACCGTATTGGCAGGACCGGCCGTTATGACAAGAAGGGAACGGCAATTACTTTTGTAACCGGTTCCGGGAAAAAGTTCTATGAACCCATAGAAAAAAGGGTGGGCGACCAGATTACCACCCGACAGTTGCCGGATTCAATGAGGGAAGGGCAAAAGAATAAACGATCGACCGCTTCTTCCGGTCGCCCAAAAAAATCCAACAAACAGAAAAAAGAGCGGCCCGGAACAAAGCGTGCCTCCGATGACTCAAAAGAAACAAAGAGCCCCAAAAAGGAAACGTCCGGTTCATTCGGCGGCAGTCGGCAAAAGAAACAGGAAAATGATTCCGACAAGAGGGGCGAAGGTCGTTCAGAAAAGGAAGGGGAGGTTGTATTTGTACACGAGGAAAACGGCTCCGAATACGGCAAGTCGGCTTATCGCAGCCTGTACAAATACGATGAACACAATTTTGAACCGGAGATCATACAGAAAGCGGTCAAGAGAAATAAACGTGCAAGGAAACCGGCAAAAGGGTACTGGGGAATTGTAAAAAGCTTTATACCTCGTATTCTAAGTAAATAGTGATGGAAGCCCTCAAGTCTGCATTAATTTGGACCGGTGTTGCCCTTCTGATACTTGTCTGGCTTCCTATGCTGGCAATACGGAGGCTGTTTGACACCGACCCCGGCCGTTATTATACCGGCCGGCTCTTTCGAAGCCTGGGAAAGAGCATATCCAGAATTAATCCCAACTGGCAAATAACGCTCTCCGGCAGGTTGGATATCGACGACCGGCGTCCCTATGTCATTGTCTGCAATCATATGTCTCAGGCGGATATCCCGCTTATTTCAAACCTCCCATGGGAAATGAAATGGGTGGCTAAAAAAGAACTGTTTGATACGCCGGTTGTCGGATGGATGATGAAGCTTGCAGGTGACATTGCCGTAAACCGAAGTGCCCTCATGAGAAAGAGAACCACGCTTAATGCTGCGGGCGAAATATTAAAAAAGAAATGTTCCGTTATTTTTTTTCCGGAAGGCACCAGGTCTCCCAACGGAAAGCTGAAACGTTTTACCACAGGGGCTTTTGAACTGGCTATTAAATATAAAGTACCGATCCTGCCGATGGTTATAGACGGGACGCAAAACTGCCTTCCCAAAAGGAGCTGGAAGTTTGGTTCGGCTCCGGATATCAGGTTGAAAGTGTTGGATCCAGTACCGACAGACCACTTGGGTACAGATGAGGTCGACAGCTTATGCACTTCGGTTAGAGAGAAGATTCGCAGCCAGCTCATGAAGTGGCGGGAGCTTCCGGCCCGGGACGTCGACCATCTACTGAAATAGTCTAAAGAACCAGCATGGACGTCTTTACCCGGGTCTTCCCATCATTGCCTATATGCGTCCAGGCAAATACCAGCCGGCCGTCCTGATATTCCATTTGTGGAAATCCGCTGCGTCGGGAATCGTTCATGGGGGCAATATTGAATACTTCCTGCGAACCGTTATCAAGGGAGAGGCGGGTTAAAAGTAGATGGGATTTATCTACATTTGTATTCCCAAGCGTGCTGATATAAACGGTATTTGAATCGGAAATGGCCACATCCACGCGCCCCTGCGTATCGCCTTTGTCAATGGTATAGGGACTGCTGAAAGTTTTACCATAATCACGGGAATAGGCGGCTTTGACCGTCGCAGTGTCACCCGCTGCCGTATACCATGCAATTACAACCAGAGAGTCTTTGGAAGCAAGTGCGGGACCGTTGACGGGGCATGCACCAATCTTCCAGTTATCGCGGTATACCGGGCGTGGATCGCTCCATGATCCATCGGCATACCGGCTCACATAAATATCCCGTATTTCATCCCCGGTTCTGTCGCGATAAGCCGCTACCGGACCTTTGGCAGTAGAGACCAGGGCCGTTTGACAGCAATCGCATACCGTATCGTCAATTTGATGCTTTTCATTGATCTTGCCATGGTTATTAATTACCGCCGAACGCAGGGTCATCGCTTTTTCAATATCATGATATTCCTCATCGGCCCGGTTGTGGGTCTGCCGCCCGTCCAGCCAGATAGCAAAAACCCGGTCTGATTTCCAGGGAATCATGGAAACAAAGCCGTGTTCGGTAGCTGTGCTGTCCTCGTGGGGGATGACCGGGCCGGTCCAGCTGCCGCCCGAGCTGAACATGATATTTACATTATAGGAGTAGGTGTTTCCCGGAATTTTATATAGCTGGTGGGCGGCGATAGCTTTGCCGTTTTTACCGAGAATGGTGGGATAGTCGGCCCAGTTTACGAACCAGCTGTCGCTTTGGGCTATTTGTGAGGGGGAAGTCCACCGATCCCGGTCCAGTACCGAGTACATCTGCTTAACATATCCTTCCCTGGAAGAGGGCTCAACCCAGCTTAGAAAGAGGGTCCCGGTATCGTCCTTGCTCAGGTAGGGGATTTCACTGTGCTCCTGTGCCGGGGAGGGAATGGTTTGTTGCCGTCCGGAATTTTGTGTTGTACAGGATATCAGCAGAGCGATTAAAAACGGCAGCAACAGCATTCGAAAAACGTGGGCAGTATGCAGCATTAACTTGAACGATTTATTTATTTTATTGTAATAACACTTATTGTAGCAATAGAAGGAACCTTAACAAAATAAAATTATGCCTGAAGGACCAGAAATTTGGAGAGCTGCCGATAGCCTTGAACGGGCACTGGCGGGTCATAAAGTCAAGGAAACTTACTTTGCATTTGAAGAACTGGAAGAATATGAGTCCAGAATAAACGGTGCCAGCGTAGACAGGGTTGAAGCCAGGGGTAAGGCAATTGTTACCTTCTTCTCCAATGAACTGGTGCTTTATACCCATAACCAGTTGTATGGTAAATGGATGATAAGAGATACAGGGGATGAGCCCGATACCAACAGGACATTGAGAGTAGTCATTAAAAATGAACATAATACCGCTTTTCTGTATTCGGCTTCGGAAATAGAAGTATGGTCGGAAGATGCTATCGATCAACAGCCGTATTTAAAAAAAATAGGCCCGGACGTCCTGCATCCCAAAACCAAACCGGAAGATATTCTTGGAAGGTACCGGGATGACGCCTTCAGAAATAGAAAAGTGAGTAGCCTTTTGCTGGACCAGGGTTTCATAAGCGGAATAGGCAACTACCTGCGCAGCGAGATTCTATTCTATGCACAGGTTGATCCATTTGTCAAGCTTAAGAGGTATAGCGATGAGGAGGTCCGGAATCTGGCCGGGGCAACGGTGGAAATCACACAACGGTCCTATAAAAATGAGGGGTGTACCAATGATCCTGAAATTATTGAAGCCTTGAAAAGGGAAGGGGTGGATAGAGACGGATATAGGCATTTCGTATATAAAAGGACTGGAAAACGATGTTATAAATGCGGGACGGTGATAAAGGAAAAAAAGAAGGGCGGACGAAAGATATATTTCTGTCCAGAATGCCAGAAGTGAGAGAATAAATTTTAACGCACAAGTAAAATTTGCCCATGACGGAAAAGATGAAAGAACTTGATGAATTGTTTCAAAGGGATTTGGAACGCCTTTATGTCAATGTGGAAAAAATACCGCAGGATGATCTATGGAGAACGAAGCCTGGTATTACGAACAGTTGCGGGGTCCTTGCCCAGCACATCATTGGCAATTTGAAATTTTTCGTGGGTTCGGTACTCGGTGATACGGACTACGAAAGAGACCGGGAGCTGGAATTTACCAATACCGGAAAGTCCGGGGAGAGCCTGCTGAAAGAAATAGAAGAAACGGCTGAAATGGTATCTTATACATTCAAAAAGGTGGATGCCAACCGGCTTGAAAAACCTTATCCCCTTGATATTCCTTTTGATTATTCCACCTATAAATTTTTAATCCACCTGTATGGTCACCTGGATTATCACACCGGGCAAATAAATTACCTGAAAAGAATATTGGGCGGAAATAAAAGCTGAAAAAGAACAGCCAGAACCCTACCTTTGAGCCCAGAATTTTTGTGAACCTCAAAGTGTATTTTATTTATGAAACAGAATGATTTTTTGAAACCCGGTGATACGGTAAGCCACAGCAATAAACAGCTGATGGAGTCGCCCGAAATCGAAGAGATTGCCCGGCAGATTATTGAAAAGGAAAGCCTGGAATTCGGTCCGGCCGAGATCGGCTATTTCCTGGTCTATCCCAACCTGTCGAAGTACCGGGCCGCCAAATGCGTGAAAGCTTCCCGTGAAGTGAAATACTATTCGGGTAACGACTACCTGATAGAAATTTCCGGGGAAATGTGGGATATGCTTGACCAGAATACCAGGGAGATGGTGGTCTTCAACCAGCTGCTTCATATCGATCCCGTATACAAGGCAAAAAACCAGGAATGGAAAATGAAGATCCGAAAACCGGATTTTGCCGACTATTATGAGATTAATGACAAGTATGGCAATGAATGGTACAAAACCGTTCAGGCAACTGTATCCTCGCTGTATGACCTCGATCCGAAAAGAGAGAGCAAGGTCAGCTTATAAGTTGCATAGGCAAATGTGGCCGGGGCAAAAGTTTTCATCGGGCGGCAGGTTACCAGCCCCCGGAAAATGCTACGCCTATGCCCGAATCTCCCATGCCGTAATAAAGATACCACGTATCCTTGTGGTGGACGAGTCCTTCAATAAAAATGACATTGGGTACCTGTCCCTCTTCTTCCAGGCGTGTGTCGGGTTGAAGAAAGGAAGTATCGGACCGGGCAATCAGCTTGGTTGGATCGTCGGCATCAAACAGGGCTTGCCCCGTACGGTATACCAGTTCCTGGTTGGCTCCATTATAAAGCAATAGTATTCCCCGGTTGGTAAGAAGGGGTTGGGGACCCGGTTCCACGAGCCGGCTGTCGAAATTGCCTTTTCTTGGTTTCATGACCGGCTCCTCAATTGCAGTCCAATGGATCAGGTCATCCGAATGAGCTACCCAGATATTGGTATCTCCAAAATACATCCACCACTTATCGTTGACTTTGTGAGGCAGGATGGCTCCCGATTTTGTCCATCCCCGGTCTGGGAAGATCAAGCCGTGTTTTTCCCAATTCTTAAGATCGGTAGAGGTTGCCAGGGCCAGGCGGGCCGTTTCCCCGTCGTATCCCGTATAGGTGAGGTAGAAGGTATCTTTAATTTTAACAATCCTCGGGTCTTCAATACCTCCGGGTTTCTCCCATGAGAAGGTGGGAGATACTACAGGTTCTTCCGAACGTTTAAAATGGATACCGTCGCTGCTGGTTGCCAGGCCAATGCGTGAGGTCCCGTTCCATTTTCCGATGCCGGTAGAATCTTCAGCTCGGTACAAAAGGTAAACCGTGGAGCCGTCGCTCCAGGCGGCCGGATTAAAAACATCCTTGGATTCCCAGCTATTGCCCTGGGGAATAAGTATAGGATTTTGATCATACTTTTGGAAAGGGCCCAGCTGCCAGTGTTGGCTGTCACATGAAACTACTAAAACCAGTAATGGTAACAGTAAGGGGAGAAGGAGTCTTTTCATATTTTTTATTCCTCTTCATCGTCGTAATAGGCTTCCAGGGTAGCCAGCCTTCGATCTATTTCCATTAACTTGTGAAGGATCAGCACATGGGTCTTCGCTGCATCAATACCCACCGGGCTTTTGTCACTGCTTATCTCTTCCAGTAACTCCCCATACTCTTCTTTGGTAATGTTGAAATCCATCTTCGTTTATGATTTAAATATTTGAGATCCAATTCGGCAAGGGTATAAAAAATCCTACTGCTTAACAGTAAAACCCTCTTCCCGAAGAAACTTTTTCACTTTTTCAACCTGGTTACCCTGAATTTCTATAGTTTTTGCATAACTGGTTCCGCCGGCTCCACAATGTTTTTTGAGTTTTTTTTCAAGCTTTTCGATAACCTGCGGGTTATGTTGGATATTGGTGATCATGGTGACTTCCTTGCCTCTTCGTCCGCCGGTCTCAAGTCTAACGTTAACTGCCATGTGAGAAATTTTAAATGGGGTTTTTAATGAATAATATATACTTAAGCAGATATGGATAGAGATGCAATAGGGTTGTCTACTACCTCCATTCTTCCGGATTTGAATTCTTTCACCCTAAAGTGTGGAGAGTATTTAAATTCCAGCCGGATTGTCGTAAGCCTCCGGTCGTTTAGTTCGCAATTCAAAGCCGTGGAAGGAATAGTTTTTCAGGTGCCAGAGAAATCGTTTTATGGGAGAGGCAGGCAGCGGGAACCTGACAATGGAATGGGCAGCCCTTCTCAGTGTTTTGTCGGCAGCCGTATATTCGGTGATGTCAATAATTGCAATGGCACGGCTTTCCTTGATCTTGTTCAGGAAATATCGTTCCTGGGGGCTTGCATACTTGATACGTGAATGTGTGAAACCGGTATAGGCCCCACACAATTTGTCACCATTCTTGAAATACAACAGGGTATCTTCCTCTTCAAGATTTTGAAACAGTTCATCCAGGTTTGCATAGGTTTCTTTTTCAGATTTAACGACTGCCGAATTAAAATCCACCTCACGAATTTCCCTTCCGGTAGCTGAGGCAATTTCTTGAAGTGCCTGTTCCTTATGGGGTGTATAGACTCCAAGGAACAGACACATATGGTAGTCGTTACTTTCGGCAGATTCCTCAAACCGTTCCAATAGGGATTTATAAGAAGGGTCAGAAAATCGAGCGTCTTTGTGTTTGTTTTCCTGCGTATCAATATCCATGAGTCAGAATCTGTCTATGTATGAAAAATGATGGATGCCAATATAAAAAAATAGTAGAGCTCGGTACAGTAATTAATCACACCCCTTGAAAGAGAAGGGAAGGTATGCTCCATTTAAATTATTTTTTCATAATCAATATAGGAAGAAGCCGTTGAGATGTGTTTCAAGAGAGAGGGATATTAGAATTCCCGGATTATAGGGAACCTTCAGCATTCCAATCTGTATATGCTAGTAATTTAAGTTGGAATTTATTTCTTGCCTCCACAGGGATGGCAGTGCCATAAGGATAGGAAGGTATAAGGGGAATATTAAAATTCAGGGTTTTTTTGTGATTTGCTCAGGAACTGATTATTGTTTTGAAAAGTCGCTTAAAAACAAAAAGATTTAAATAGGCGATAAATAGGAAAAGGGGAAATAAGTATTTAGCATTCTAAGCCCTGGAAGTAGAGCAGGATTCTATATTAAATAAAGTAATTTATTAAGAAATTTTAATATTTCCCTTGCATTTGTAAAAGTATCGGAAGATCTTTAATCCCTGTGGAAAACTTGCAGGAGGGGCAAGTGTTTAAAAAAAGAAGTATGGTGCATGAATATACAACAGGCTTTCATAGAAATTTGTAACAATATTTGTTTCGTACACTCTTGTACGGTAGAATCCAAGAAATTGGGAATGAGATTTTCTATTACCCCATTTGCAACTGGTGATAGTAGTCTTGCTCTCGAGATCGATCAACAACAAACACAGAAGTACTACCTTAATTTAAATTAACGGAGATCTATTATGGGTCAACAACAACTCTTACTCGTTATATTAGTAACTATTATCGTTGGTATCGCTACGGTTGTAGCTATCAACGTATTCGGCTCCAGTGCCGAAAACGCTAACCGTGATGCCGTTCGTCAGGATGTTCTGACTATCGGTACGGCTGCTCAGGGCTGGATTATCAAGCCTATCATGATGGGTGGTGGAGGCGGCGTCTTCACCGGAACCGACTCCCAGGGCAATTCGTACCAGATGACCTTCCGGGACATTACCTTCCCCTCTGAAGGGATCAGCACCGACGGGCTGACCGCCTACAACATGAACGGTACTTACGTGCTCTCTTTCCCCTCGCCCGATACCGCACTGGTTACGGCTCACCCGTCAAGTGACGAAGGGTATGATTCTTCCACGCCTCTGACGGCTACCGCCAACAATACCATGACGGCTAAGGTTGCCAAAGCGTACACCTACTGGGTAGACAACAACTAAACGATATAGAAGGAGCATAGTTATGCTCTCTTATATGGTTTAACAGCATTTGACAAAAGGCCTCATGGTATACATGAGGCCTTTTATATTTCTTTTATACCAATTGCCAACTGTTTAGTTTATACAAGCGGCTATATAAATTACCGCCCTTTGCAATAGATCATCGTACCGTTTATGAAGCGTTTTACATCTCTTGCCATATTTTTACTACTCTTTATCCTCGCTTCCTGCCAAGAACAAAAGGTAGAGGAGAGTACAGGAAATAATGATTTTTATAAGACCTTTCCCTCCCTTGAGGTTCGCGACGGCCGCTATTATAAGTTAGAAGCAGACGCTCCCTATACCGGCACGATGGAGGTTGATTATGACAGCGGACAGATATCGGCTGTCGGGACCTTTGAACAAGGGAAGCTTAATGGACAGCTTGCATTGTGGTATTTGAACGGACAGAAACTGCGTGATTCGCATTATGATAACGGGGTATTGAACGGCCTTTGGGAAACGTGGTATCCGAGTGGCAATAAAAATACCGAAATCAGGTTTGTGAAAGGCAAACGAGACGGGGTCGCCACTGCCTGGTATGAAAACGGACAGAAAAAGATGGAGGCTAACTATAGCAGCGGAGAACTGAATGGCATGCTTACGGTCTGGAATGAAATCGGAGAGATAATCTCAAAAAAGGAATACGAAGGCGACAAGCCGGTTGAGGCATCGGCAGAGCAGATTAACTGAATTATTTGCTACTCACACTTTTTTAGAAACCACAAGTGTGATTTTCGGGGCTGATAGAACTATCAATAAAAGTGGCGGGATTGATTTCAAATAAATACCTTTTAGTAGTTTGAATAACCTAGAGGGATAAATCGCATCTTATATTCAACTTTAATTAGCATTAACACTCATGCCTGAATTTAGATTTAAAGGTGTAACTCCCCAGGGTAAGCTGGTACAGTCGGAATTTGAAGCACCCAGCAAAAAAGATGCAAAGAAAAAAGTGGACCGGCTGGCCAACAAGAAGGGTTTTACCATTAAGTCGGTAGACAAGAAAGCCGTGTATCTCTACAAGGCCGAGAAGAAAGGTAAGACGGTAAACGGCGAGCAGGAGGCTTATACGAAGGAGGAAGTGCAAAAAGCACTGACCAAGCTGGGCTACAATGTCAAGAGTGTCAACAAGAAGTGGTTTGATTTCAAGGGCGGAGTCCCCCAATCGGAGGTGGTTACCTTTATACGCCTATGCGCCGATCTGCTTAAACAGAAACTCAGTTTTGATGAAATACTTAATCTCCTGTATGCCGACACTGAGAACAAACGCATGAAGGAGGTCATCAAGACTATTCAGAAAGACCTCAAGGATGGTAAGGAGGGACAAGAGGTTTACAGCAAACACGAGGATGTCTTCGGTAAGTTCGCCGCCTATATGCTAAGTGTCGCATCAACCAGTGGTAATATGGCGCTGGTATTTGAAAATACCGCCAAGTTTATGGAGCGGGATGCCGAGTTCAAGAAAAACCTGCGGCGTTCCCTTATGATGCCCACGGTAACGGTCTTGGCAGTGATAGGTGTGATACTATTTTATGTAGGATATATTTTTCCCGTTACGGCGGAGATGTTCCTGGAATTTGATATCAAGCTTCCCCCGATGACGGCAGCTACGCTGGAACTCAGCTACTGGTTGCAGGCCAACTGGATTATAATAACCCTGAGTTTTGTGCTACCCATCGCGGCATTTGTTTACTTTATAAAAACTCCCAAGGGGAAATTGTGGCTTGACAAAAATATTATCAAGATGCCCATAATAGGGGATCTTATGCACAAGACCAGTATTGAAATATTTTCCCGTGTATTTTATACGCTTTACAGCGGTGCCGGCCAGAATATTGAAGTGATCCGGGTATCGGCCGAAGCCTGCCGAAACAAGTATATGGAGAAACGCATCAAGGAAGTGGCCATTAAGGGTATGCTTGAAGAGGGGAAGGGATTGGTTGAGTCGCTCGAAGATACCGGAGTCTTCACCCAAACCGCCATCAGCAGGTTCAGGCTGGGGGCCGAATCGGGCGCCCTAAGGGAGAATGCTCAACAGCTGGCCAAGTACTATGAAATTCAGACGACCTATAAACTGGAGTCGGTTATTGACCAAATTAACCTGTTCATCAACCTGTTCATAATGGTGGCCCTGATCGGAATAACCATTGTATCTTCGGAGTCTGCCCTTATTCAGCCCAGCGCACCGGGAATGTAGTGAATATGAATAGATAGAGGGTTTGGCCCGGTATCAGCTGCCGGCTCATTTTATCAGTGACTAGACATGCTTACATTGCTTATTTGGCAATTGACAGCCGTATTACCGGCCAGATTTGTCGTATGCGGAGTTTATTCATCAAATTAGTACATTGCTAAAAACAATGTATTCCAACAGGATATATCTTTTTTTACACGACCATTATTTTTTATCATAGTACAAAGATGCAGTTTCGGCCATTTAGTGTATGAACAAGGGAAAAGTACATACTCGGAAAAATATAGGTGATATTCTCCTGAACAGGGGAATAGTCGACCGAGAGATCCTGGATCAGGCTATGGATATACTGGCCAAGGAACCCGAATCTACCAACCGAAGGCTGGGACAAATTCTGTATCAGGATCTGGAGATGGACCGCCATACCGTTATGAGAGCCATTGCCGATATATATGCCTTTAAGGAGGTATTCGGAAGCAATGGCGGGGTAAGCCAGGAGACGGTAAGCCAGATTAAAAATAATATCCAGGATCTGCCTCAGGATATAGTGGACGAGATGGTATTGAGAAAAGCCATCCCGCTTGAGAAAAGTCCCCGCAAGCTGGTGGTTGCCGCGGCCGACCCCTCCGATCCCTCGCTTTCTAATATTATCTCCCAGCTGAGTTTTAAACATCACGAAATTGTCTATTGCCGTCTGGAGATCGTTGAAAATATCCTGACCCAGGTTTACGAGCAGAAGAATGAGTTCCTCGACCTGCTCGATGAAATAGAATTCCAGGAACCGGAGATTGACGATGAGCCTGAAGAGGTCGATGAAGCCGAAATAGATGCCGAAATTAACCAAAGCATGCTCAATTCACTGGTTGAGGGTATGCTGGTGGAGTCGGTTCGAAAGGGCGTAAGTGATATCCATATCATCCCCAGCGGCCCCACAACCACGGATATTCATTTCAGGATTGACGGAAAGCTACAGCTTTGGCACCGTCAGGAAAACGTAAAGCCGGAGGCGATCAGTGCAGTGGTCAAAGATAAGTCAAGAAATGTTGACCGCTTTGAAAGGGATTCCTCCCAGGATGGTTTTATCCAGCGTAGCATTGATAATCACGGAATCCGGTATCGTGTATCTATTATGCCGATGGTTGGCAAGCAGTTCGACCGCAAATTTGAATCCATCGTATTACGGGTGCTCGACGACCGAAAGGTGATTACCGACCTGAATGTGTTGGGGCTGCAGGAGAAGGCCAAAAACGACTTTGTTAAGGCTATTGAAAAACCTTCGGGTATAGTGATTATTACCGGCCCGACCGGAAGCGGTAAGTCGACTACACTGGTTGCCGCACTCTATTATGTCATTGATCCCAGCGTGAACGTTTTAACGGTAGAGGAGCCGGTTGAATATATAATCGAAGGCGCCCGCCAATTGAAAATTAGCAATAGCATGACTTTCGATCAGGCAATGCGGGGTATATTGAGGCACGATCCCGATATTGTACTGGTAGGGGAGATGAGGGATCTGAAAACGGCAGAGATAGCTATCAAGCTGGCCAATACCGGTCACCTTACCTTTTCAACTCTTCACACCAACGACGCCCCCAGTGCCGTATCCAGGTTGTATAAAATGGGAGTAGAGCCTTTTCTGATTGCCAATGCAGTCAACCTTATAATGGCGCAACGCCTGGTCCGGAAACTGTGCAGCAACTGCAAGGAGGAGTATGAACCCCATCCGGAAACTGCGAGGGGGGTAGGTTTTACCGAGCAGGAGATTGAGGAAACGACCTTTTACAAAAATGTAGGCTGCGATAAATGTACCAACGGTTATAAGGGACGAGTGGCAATTATGGAGGCCCTTTATTTCACCAAGGAGATACGAAAAATGATTTTGGAATCGGGCGAAGAGATTGATGAAGCTGCCATTAAGGAGCAGGCGATAAATAATGGCATGCTTAGCCTGAGAGCATCCGGCAGGAAACGAATAGAGTCCGGGATGACTACACTGGAAGAGATTATGGCCATTACCATTGAGGATTAATCGGTATACGAAAGAGCAGGATAGCGCTAAATTGGTTTATTTATATGTAGTTAATAATATGTATGTTAAGGTTGGTGGTTTTGTCCAAAGCTTAAATTTATTGAAACAGAATTACCTAATGGCAGTTAGAGAAAAAAACTACGTAGGCGGGGCACAGTACATGTTGCCTTCTAATACAATATTGAATACCGGTTATAGAAAAGAGATTATATATGCCGGGAACCGGTAGAAGCCGGTATGATTGAATAAGCAAGGTGGAAATCATGCATAAAAGGGAATATATATATTTTATTAATCTAAGCTTTGGGGGCTGAAGAAATGCAAAATCAAAGTTCAACAAATGATACGCCTGGCGTGACTTATAAATCGGAATTTATCAAGAATCCGCCGAAGCTGCTCAAACAGTTTCATGATGATGATATCCTGGCGTTTCTGGATCTGGGTATTGAGGAACACTACAAGCAGGATGATATCATTATACAGGAATCTACCTGGGTCGACTCTGCATACCTGATTGTAAAAGGAAAAGTATCGATCTGGAAAGATAATATGCAGACGGTGGTACTGTCATCCGGCGAGTTTCTGGGAGAAACGTTCCTGTTCAGCCGAAACCGTCGCATGGCCAAGGTGGTAGCCGAAAGCAACGACCTGTTTTTGTTGAGATTTGAACGGTATGAAGTGCTTGAGTTTTTCAGAAAAAAACCGGAAAAGCTTTTTAATATATTCACCAAAAATATTATCGAAATTCAGCAGGGTAAAATAGATAATATGAACATGCAGCTGGTGGTTTTAAAGAAAAGACTGCTTCAGAATAAAATTTAGGAGTAGATTGAAATACGATATCTCTCTTCTTATTTGATTTCCCCATCCTGTAAATTCTTGGGACACAATAAAATAGGTTTTATACTTTAAAGGATTCCAATCTAAATCCGGATATATTCAGTAAGTGGTATTAAAAGAAATTCGTTGCCATTATTTTGTAACAAATGTTCTCCGAATGATTCTTATTAAGTGAAAGCGGCGGAACCTGATCTCAATAAAAATACTTAAAGAGATAGGTACCCTTGATAATAACTCTGTAGCCGGGATCCGTTAGCTGTAACATGCACAAGTCAATGGAATAATGGGGCTGGGAGTTTATTGAAATATGGGATAATATATGTTCAAAAAGATATGCATTAAAACATCCGACACCCCTTATATAGGACCGGTAGTTACGTATATATTTATGTACCATACCACCGCTTGACCGGGCCCAGATCCTAAAACAGAAATTATGACAGATACCTCCGAATTAATACAATTGATTGCCGCACTCGTCTTATTTGGTTTATTGGCCATGAGTGTAAACAATACGATTAATAACAATACCGAGGTGGAAATACGCTCAGAGCTGGATTACAACGGTATTGCAGTGGGACAAAGTTATATAGACGAGGTCCGGGTAAAGGCTTTTGACGATGCTACCGTCGAATTTGACCCTACGTTGGTGGTACCCGATGATTTTTCGACCACCATGGGGGTGGAAGGAATTGAAGATGCCAACGATAAGTCTACCTATGATGACATAGATGACTATCACGGCTACTCGGAATCGGTGGAAACATATCCGGGTATTACCTATCAGGTGTCTATATCGGTAAACTATGTGACTGCCGCCAGCAATTATAAAACGGAAACTACCACACGAACGAACCACAAGCGCCTGGAGGTTAAAGTGGTAAGCCTGAACGAATTATCCGAAAGCACCGACAGCGATACCTTGAGGCTTTCATTTGTTAAAAGCCATTATTAAAAACCTGTAAAGGTAAGGGATTTAATAAGATAGGTTATATAGATAAACAGATTATAGTGATGATTTAACAGTTAAATTCAATAATCGACCCCGAATAGGTTTAGATTAAAGTTTTGTTTCGGGACCGGTTAATTAATAAACAGACTTTATGAATGTAACCGTTGGAATAGTTACCAGTTTTATTGTGGGGGGGCTGTTGATGGTCGCCCTGATGAACTTAAATACCCGAATTATGCAAAATTCGGCGGATGTTACGGCAAGCCAGATGGTTAAACAAAAAGTCGAGACGGTGAAAGATTTCGTGGAATTTGATTTCCGCAAGATCGGCTATGTGGAGGGAGGCAAACTGGCCTATAATAATAAAATACTGAAAGCGGAACCCGACAAAATAACCTTTAATACCGATTTGGAACAGGATGGGGTCGCAGACAATTTAAGCTGGCATTTCGATACCTCCACCCCCGTAACGGAAACCGAAAACCCCAACGATTACCTGCTGACACGAACCTATGCCGGTTCTACCATTGAAATAAAGCAGGGGGTTACAAAATTTTCCCTTAAATATTACACTCGAGACGGAATTCAGATAACTACGCCCGATGATACGGATTCCAGCCTGGACAGCCTCAAGCATATTGAAAAAATAAGGATATCGCTAATATGTGAAAGTTCGCAGTCCATAGCACGCAATCAGGCCACGGATCAATCAACCTATGCCAAATCGTTTTGGGAAAAGACGATTACACCGTGGAACCTGAAAGACTGACCGGGCATATTAAGTTGGGAATATTAAAATTTTCTAATATTATTGATAAAAATCATCTACGGATAGGTTATATAAGTAGCCATATCCTCCATCTATTTTAATTAAACGGAGGTATTATTATGGGAAGAGCTCTCTTAATTATAAGTGCAGGCTTGTTGATTACTTTTTCTCTCGTCCAGGGGGCAATGAAGGGACGGCAGCTTTCTTTCAGTGAACGAAGCGCCGAATACATCATGAAGTCACAGGCCCGGAATGTAGCTAATACGGGCATAGAACTTACCTTGAAAAAAATTCTGGATGAGGAAGAATCCGGAAATGACCATTGGACGAATAACGGGAACTGGTATGAAATACCCGTAGAGAATGCGAATTTTGAAAGCGGGACCGCCAGGGTGAAAATAACCCGCCTTAACGCCCTGAGTAATCCCGATACGCTGAAATTGACGGCAGCAGGCAACTTCACACTTAACGGCGAGCTGGTTAGTGACACGGTTGCGACCATTGTAGCCGAATATCACAATGTAATACCTGATGATAAGGCCGCTGTGCTCTATGACGGCCCCAGTGCTACTCCCAATTATAACGGTACCTCTTTTGACCATGACGGGCGAGACTATGACCTGGAAGGCAATGTGATTCCCGGATCGGAGACGAAACCGGGGGTTCTGGCCAAAACCCAGGCGATTAGTGATGCTTTGAACACCAATCTGACCAGTAACCAGCTGGATAAGATCACGGGCGACCCCGACATAGCAGTAGATGAACAACCCAATGATAACTTTAATGATTTGGTCAGCCTCTATGCCAATAATGGTGATTCCACCATTTCCGGTTGCCCCTGCGAATATAATAATGCAACCTTCGGATCAATTGACCAGCCCCAAATAACGGTGGTCGAGGGTGACTTGACTCTTAAGGGGGGCAGTGTCGGAGCTGGAATCCTGGTCGTGAAGGATGGAGGAAAACTGATTACACGCGGTGATTTTACCTATCACGGCATCATCCTGGTTCAGGGGGCCGCTGCAGATATGGAAACATCTCTGGAATTTTCAGGTAACACTTATGTTTATGGCGGGATGATGTTGGGTTCTGCCGATTCCAACGCCGATTTGAATATGAGAATCGATGGAAATATCCACCTCAGGTACAGTAGCGAGGCGCGTATGTTGGCACAGGAAACTGCGCGGACCAGGATCCCGAGTAGAAAAACGTTTATTCGGGTTGGTGTTTATGAATAAATTACATGCTATTCTGCAAACAAATACTGAAGGATGTGTTTGAACGGGCAGAATGAGGGGGTTCAGTTATATTAAATGACATTTGGTGCACTGAAATACATTATCTTAATTGCGTTTATTAAAATATTATTAATTTTATAGGCTGAATGGACAAAAAACGGTGATATTGGCTTGGTGGTGAGCTTTTCATGGAACCTGGGCTTCTATTTACATAAGTTGGTTGACGACATTCAGTTTAATAACAGCATTTAAAGACCTTTTGCGAAGTAATGGATACAGCTAAAGTACGTGATATTTCGGAACTGGTGGACGCACTGGTTCAAAAGCTTCCCAAAAATATAGGGGGCGTGGACCGGCACGTAAAAATCGGACAGATTGTGGAAGATCTGCCCGAAGAGCAGCGGACGCTAATGCAAGATACGGTTGAACAGCATCTGCTGAAGATGAATGACAATGAGGCCTCGGATATTGACATGGGAGGCCCCGGCTGCAACGGGAAGGTATGGTACCGTGTTCACGGTGATAAGAGTCCCGATAAAAAAGAAGGGGAATACTCTATCGAAGAAACGGACTTCCTGCTGCATAACCTGCTGATGCCCAGCCAGAGGGAAATGCTTTTGAAAGACCGTAACCTGGACTTTTCCTATACCATGGTACGGGAGGGGCAGGAGGATCAGCGTTTCAGGGCCGATATGTATTTCGATTTGGAGCACCTGGCCCTGAACATGCGTAAGATTGACAATGAAATTCGCCCTTTTAAGGGGCTTGGATTGCATCCCGATGTAGCCAAAGCTCTCAGCCTGAAGTACTTGAAATACGGCATGACCCTGGTTACGGGTATTACGGGTTCGGGTAAATCATCTACCCTTGACACCATCATCGATGCCAATAACCGCACGGTTGATTCTCATATCGTTGTTATTGCCTCTCCGGTTGAATTGATACATACTCCCATCCGCTCTATTGTAAGGCATCGTGAGGTTGGCAAGGACGTCCCTTCCTTTAAGGAGGGGGCTGTACAGGCCCTGCGACAGGACCCCGATATTATAGTTGTCGGTGAGCTTAGGGATCCGGAAACCATCATGACCGCCTTGGAAATAACCGACTCAGGACACAAGACATTCGGTACGTTGCACACCTCTTCGGCCATGGAAAGTATAGAACGTATTCTTGGAGAAATACCAACGGATGAGCAGAACAGGGTCCGAAACCGGCTGGCTGATGTGCTTACCTGCGTAATCAGCCAGAAACTGGTGCCCACACTTGACGGAAAAAGGGTGTTGGCAAAAGAGATCTTGTTGACCACTTCTCCGGTTAAGGCAGCTATTCGGAATAACAACATCGGCGAAATTTACCAGATGTTGATGGAAGGCAGCGACAAGGGGATGGTGACCATGGAGCAGGATCTCAAGCGACTCTATGATGAAGGCAAGATATCGAAGGAGGAAGCGATCAACAATGCCAACAACAAGAAACGCATAAAGGATCTGCTCAGCTATATCACTTAACAGCAATTAAACTTAGGAATCTGATACTTTGGCTCGTAAAGAATATATCGGAATAGCACTGGACGGGGACGTCTTAAAAGTCGCCCACCTGAAAGTGGAAAAGAGTAAACTGCAGCTGATCAGGGTCGACCAAATAACCCTTGCGGATAGCATAGAAACAAAAAAATCAGCGGCCGAGGAAACCGAGAATGAAGAAGCGGCTGCAGAGTCGGTATTTGGTATTGATGAAGAAGAAGGGAGTGCAGAAGAAGAGATCATGGAAGAGGAGATTGATGATCTGCTTGAAGAGGATCTATTTGAAGCAGGTATGGAAGAAGAAGCACCCGATATGGGAACCGGTGGGGAGGAGGAAGCCCAGAACAATAAGACCCTACTGGCAAACCTTCTCGCTGCCATTGATACGAGCCGGGTTGATCTTGGATTGAATATTACCGGGGGGCAAACAATATTTCAGGTTTCCGAAGAGATGGATTTCAGGGAAATCAAGGAGAAGGATATAATTGAGGATGTAGAGGCCCGGCTCGAATCCATATATGGCGCTCCCAAGTCGTCCGATAATTACGCTTTTGAAGTACGGGATGACGGATCCCTGCTACTGGCCTCTCATGAGGATGAACCCCCACTTCTAACGCTGTTGGATCAGGCGCGTGAGTCTTACCCGGGTAAGGTATTCGTGCATGATATCATTCCTGACGAAGTCCTGCTGTCGGGTCTTGTATGTGAAAACAATTTGTTTGCGGAAAGTGAAATTACGGGCATTCTCCAATTTGGGCCAACGTTTTGCAGGATGACATTTATGAATGGTTCCAGGATCATGTATGTAGCTCCGATTATACCGAGCGGTACGCGATCTAAAAAATTCCTGGATACGGTATTCAGCAAGATACTTTTCCAGCTGGATACCGGGGAGCTGCCGGGCCTGGATCGCCTTATCATTGCAAATAATACACTTGGAAGGAAAGCGGTAGATTATTTCAAACAGAATTTCCCGGATGTAAAAGTACAGGATTTCAGCTTTGACCGTCAAAAAATTGAGATACCTGAAAAATTTGAGAACAATGTCGGGGGGTTCACCACTGCCATTGGGACCGCCTGGAAAGCTTCCGGTCAATTTACCGACTCTTTCTCTGATCTTTCCTTCTTGCCCAAGCATGTAATTGACCGCCAGAAAATTTTCAAACTTCAATGGCACGGGGTGGTATTGCTGCTTCTTATTCTTTTTGCACCCATTGTATTCAATTATTTCTACCAGGCCAATGCCGACCGCATTGATACCCTGGGTAACGATTTGCGGAGAACCAACAATGCAATATCACAGGTTGAACCAACCGTACAGCTGGTTAACGAACTGGATACCAATATAGCATCGTTGCGTGAGGATATGGTTCTGTTGGATACCCTCAGTTACGGCACCCGGAAGTGGGGTAATGCCCTGAAACTGATTAACGACGGTGCCAGACAGGTGGGAAGTACTTGGCTGACTACCTTCAGGGCGAGGGAAGACGGGCTGGTCATTCACGGGGTAAGCCTGTATAGAGACAGGATTGCCCGCTTTGTCCAGCTGTTTGACAAGGCCAACCTTCAGCAGGTCAAAACTGATGAAATAAGGGAGCGGACCGTGTACAATTTTACGATGAGTGTAACGGATATATTCGATGATCAATCCAAAATGTCTCCTCCCGAATCTGATGCATTGAAAGCTATTAAAAAACAGGCAGCTAACTGAATTGTATAGAACCTAAAGACCTTTAAACGAATTATAAATGTCATACGCTTTACGGAATACTCTTTTACTTCTGGGCGTCCTCATTCTGATAGTCGGAGGCGGATTCTCCTATATCTATTTCTACCAGATGTCAGAAATAGATAAGCTTGAAAAGGAGCTGGATGCCCGAACAAAGGTTCTCAATGAGAAACAAAAAATAGCTGAACAGTATGAGCCGAAACTGAAGATCTATGAAGAAGCTTCAGCAGAATATGAGAATTTTGATAAAGCGCTTATGCCCGGCAGCAACCCGGAAAAGGTATTTGATTTTCTGAGGACACTAAATACCAATGCGGCCTATACCATCCTGAATTTCAGTCTCCGGGATTCCAGTCAGCACGGGAATTATGGCATTGTCTCCAGTTCAATAACCGGAAGCGGCAACTATGCCTATTTGTATAATTTTATTCGGTATATCGAACACAGCAAGCCGATCAACCGAATACTGAATCTTGAAATATCTCCCATTAACGAGGTGGAAAAATATGCCGAGGTGAACTTTACCTTCACGCTCGACACATACTACAAAAGAAATTCAGAAATCGAACGCACTGAGGTGGAAAGAAGAAGGCCACCTTCAAACCTGACCCGAAACCCATTTTATCCACTTATACGTCAACCCAATCCCAACACCGAGAACCTGGTTAATGTCCAGAACAGTACACTTATTGCCGTAACGCCTTCGTCTGTTTTTGTTAGAGATCAGAATGGCAGGCTGGTCAATATTGGCATAGGTGAAAAGGTATACCTCGGCTCTCTTAAACGACTAAATATCAAGGAAAAGACCGCTACGTTTGAACTTAATGTAGGGGGGCTGCTGGAAACCGTTACCCTTGGAATTGATGAGGAAGAAGGGGAAGACGAGGAAACAGAAAATTAATACGGCACTCTAAAAAAATTATACCATGTATCACCAAAATAAATTCATATTGGATAATCCCGGTTCTTGTAGTGTTGAGGAGAAATATCTAGGCCGGGTAAAAAAACGTTTGTCTCAAACGGCTATAGCCTTGTTGCTGGCTTGCATCCTGATGCCGGCGCTACCGGCCATGGCCCAGGGAGACCTGCCGGTTCGTCCCTACGTAAATCCGGACGAGATGATCGCCTTTGAGCGGAGTACCCCTTTCCAGGAGGCGATACAGGTACTGGATACCTTTAGCCAGGAGTATGAAGGCAAATTTATAGTTGACCGTACCGAAACTTCGGGCCCCATAGGCATTAACCTTCCCGCCATGCACTGGGAAGAAGCCCTCGACCTGATCCTTAATGTCAAGGGACTGGCCCTCAGGGAAACCGAGAAACTGTTTGAAATTGTACAGCCCAGCGCTCTTCGGGCAGAAACAGGGGATGGAAAAACAGATAGGTTCAGAGACCTATCGGGGCAACAACAAGCTGCCGCAGGCGAAGAGGGATTATTACTCGATACCAAAAGCAAGGAAGTGCGCATATCCGCTACCTTTTTTGAGGGAAGCCGGGCGGTTCTAAAAGAACTGGGAGTTGACTGGACCACTCTCAAGGATGGGGTGGTGCAGGTTACCAGCCTGGGTGCCGAGCAGGTAAGCCAGGATTTCTTTTCTGTTGATATGTTCCCACAGAATCTTGGGAACGGTATTTCGGTGGACGCTCTATTCAGGACTTTTGAAAATAATAATGTGGGTGAGATTCTTGCCACTCCGACCATTAAGGTTCTGGACGGACAGGAGGGTGAGGTTCAGGTCGGACAGGATATTCCCATTCTTCAGCGGGACTTTGCCGGTAACACCACCACCCAGCTGGTGCAGGTGGGTAGCATATTGACGGTAACCCCACAGGTGATTGAAACAAACGACACCACCTTCATATATATGGAGATTGCTGCCGAACGGTCGTCTGGACAACGGGAGGCAGCGGGACTGGTAATCAACAAGCAAAATGCCGAATCTGAAATCCTGTTGCTCGACGGAGAGTCTACGGTGATTGCCGGACTGTACAGTACGCAGGAAACAAAAATCAGGAAGGGAATTCCCATACTCAAGGACCTTCCCCCATGGTTATTCGGCCTTAGATACCTTTTCGGCTTTAATTCCACAAACCGTGAGGTAAGGGAACTGATTATATTGATAAAAGCTGAAATTGACCCGGGTATACCCGAACGCATTGCCAACATTCAATCATCGGGCGAGGTATTCCAAAATTCGAGGAGCGAAATGGCCCGTTATAACGAGAGCCTGATTGAGGAAGGTGCCAAACTTACCGATGATGTTGAGGCAGCTGCATCCGAACAGGATACAGCCAAACAGGAAGCAATGGTTGAAGAGGATACCTCATCTGTAGATGAGCAGGTAGAACAGCCGAAAGATACCTTGTCGTCCGAACAAGGCCGGACGGATACACTCGACCAAAAAGAAGAGATGACTATCGAAAGGGAACCCTATGAAAGGGATGTAGAAACACAACAACAGGAGGAAACCGATTCGAGGACGTTTTATGTAGTCGGAGGGGCTTTTGCCGATTCCCTGAATGCCGTTAATTTAAAAGAGCGTTTAAATAGGGACGGTGTGGACGCATCGATTATAAAGAACAGGGATAGAGGCTATTTCTACGTTATTTATAGTCAATTTGAGGACTCTGTCAGCGCTATGAAAGCCCTAGAAGATACACGGCAGTATAGAAATTCCGATGCATGGCTATATAAAGTGCGGAACCGGTAGGTTCCCGGATCTAAAAAAAAAGGGGGGGGGGCGACCTAATATTCCTTCCCTCTTCAGACGTTGAGACTTGGAATGTTAGCGCTTTCGGATATGATTCAGGGATTTCCCGTCCAGGGTTCTATAGCCCATCATCAGGTCGGCCGTCAGACAGGAATGTACCGGTAAAATACCTATAAGCTGGCCAACCTGTACGGAGCGTATCCAATCGGATGAACCTTTAACCACTCCGTGTTCCTGGGATAATGCCTTTACGTAGCACCCTTCCCGGGGCATTTCCCACCCCTCCTCGTTGATGAAGACGGGCAGGCCGTAAACTTCAGTGCCGTTATGGTTGAGGATATCCTTGGAAAGATGAATGGCACCTCCATGTATAATGAGTTCATTCCTGGATGGATATTTATCAACAACGGGACATGCAAGGGCAACGGCTATTTGCTGTTTGCTACAGGAGCCGATGCTATCCTGCATCAGGTCATAGAAGACGAAGTTACCGGGGCTGATAGCACTGACAGGGCCAAACTCCTCAGCTGCGGAGCAACAGGGGGTATCACCCACACAGATCTCCAGTTCGGGATATGCAGGCCTGTACCGACGGTCGAGTAATTTCATCTGATCCATTACATCCCTGTGAATGCTTTTAATCTCCCCGGCTGAACGTGCACTGTAGGAATGGCCCGGGTGGGAATAAAATCCCTGAAACTGCAGCATATCCGTTTTTTCAAGATTCCCAACAATCCGGTCGATACGATCAGGGTCGTCCGTATTCATGCCGCTGCGTTGTGCACCTGCATTGATTTCGACCAGGATATTGACCGTTTCATCCAGGAATTGATCCAGTTCTGTGATCGGTGAACGCTCATTTGCCAACAGGGTAAGGCGGACCGAAGATGCCAGCCTTTGCAGTCGCCCGGATTCCCTGATATTGAAGGGGAAGGCGACGGTTATATCCTGCCACCCGTTATCTGAAAAATATTCGGCCATGTCCAGGGAGGAGACGGTAATCGCTTCAACCCCTTCTTCGGCAAACCACTTTCCGATATCGGCCGACTGATGAGTCTTGAAATGAGGTTTGAACAGCAGGTCCAAGGCCCCCGCTTTCTGAGCCATGGACCGTATGTTTGCCCTGCAAACTCCTTCATCAAGCAAGAGGGTGGGAGAGTTAATTTCAGACAAAAATGACATTAGACATAGTCCGGTTGGGAGGTGCAAGAAACGGCCATCAATAATATTGCCAGTAGCGTAGGTGTAAATTGCTTATGCATAAGAATGAACATACTGGGTTAAAATTAACAGGGAACTAGCTTTGGGATGTATACAAATATGCCCCTTTTTGCTTGCTGTTTGTATTCCCGTTATGAACGGTGAAGTTTCGGGGGCCGTAAATGCTTGCGCTCCCATATTCCCCCTTTTTATTGAGGGCATAGAAGGTGACATTAAAATTAGGTGTTCCGTCCTTGTTCTTCAGGCTGGGATGCCCGGCGTGATCTACAATTCTTTTACAAACCGCCAGGCAGGCCTCCTCGGGAGACTTACCCTGTCTCATATACTCAACGGCCATAAAGGAGCTCAGGTTTTTAAGATTTTCTTCTCCACGCCCCGTGGACCCGCAAGCCCCAACCTCATTGTCCACATAGAGGCCGGCCCCGATTATAGGACTGTCACCGACCCGGCCCGGTATTTTATAAAATAAACCGCTGGTGGTGGTAACCCCGGATATATCCCCGTTATTGTCTATTCCCAAACAGCTGATAGTTCCGGTAATTCTCTTTTTTTGTCCCTTCTTAATAACTTCTAAGCCATTATCAGACAATTCTTTACGGTCATCATCTGATAACCAGTCGTCCTTATCACTCAGTTTCTCCTTATAGCGCAGCCAGTATTTTCTGGCTTTATCGGTTAACAGGTTTTCCTCTGTAAAACCATGTGCTTTGGCAAATGAAAGGGCCCCTTTGCCAACCAGCAGAACATGGTCCGTTCGCTCCATAACCAGTTTGGCTACACTGGAGGGATTTTTAATATGCCTGATGGATGCAACACTGCCGGCATTATGGGTAGGGCCGTGCATGCAGCAGGCATCCAGCTCGACGACCCCTTCTTCATTGGGTAGGCCGCCATAGCCAACCGACATGTCATCCGGATCATTTTCAACAATATTCACACCCGATATAACCGCATCCAGGACATCTGCACCGTTCCTGATCATTTCCATGGCCTTTGCAGTGGCCGGAAGGCCGTTACCACTGGATATGACCAGGGGAGTGGAGGAAGGGGGCTGATTGTGTGCCGAAACTCCTCTAAATCCATTTTTAAGGGTAGACAGGGGTGGAAAGATTCCCGCACCTGCTGCCAAGAGTTTCATAAAATCACTTCTTTTCATGTCTGCTACCTCACTGTTGGTTATCGGGTGACTTATATAGGTTATGGTCCTCAAAAAATGATTTAAGGCGTTTGCCTGCCTTTTTACCCAGGTGCAAGCCGCGGCCGCCGAATTCAAATAAATAATAGTCGTCGGCAGAATCCCGCAGCCTGATGATAAAACTGTATGAGTCTGCCAATCCAATGGAAAGGTCAAAAACGGGGATATAATAGTCGTACGACCGCCTATAGATATATTTTATATTGCTAATTGATACCGAATCTTCCTGAATAACCGACTTTCCTTTCAGGTATGTGACGTGGAGAGCATCATCTGTCTTTGTGATTTTCATGCTTTTTTTTCCCTCCATTACTTTGAGTAGGCAAAAAATTGAAACAGCAAATGCGATGAATGCTATTAACCGCATTATTCCACTCCATAACACATCATTTATATTCCAGAATAGGATAAAAGTCAGAAGAGCGGTCCCGGAGGAGAGATACAGTGCAGTAATCCAGTAATTCGAAAATTTTTCATTAACGGTGACTGTACTTCCCATGGGGTAATTGCAAATAATTTAAATTCAGTATTATACGGTACATTGAACATTGAAGGGATTGATGCACAAAATAGTAGGCAGTATAAGAACCGATTGCAACAATGGTTCCTAAAGATTAGATTAATTTACAATCCAAAGGATAAAAGGAGGGAGATATGAATAAGGCCCGCTCAAAACCACCCAAAAAAGAGCTTTCTGAGGGTACTGCCATTATAATCACTGTTTTTTTGGTTACGGCAGGACTCATAGGATTCTATTTCCTTATTAAACTGGCACTTGATTTTTTCTTTCCCGGCTTATTATAAGGGTAACAGGGGATAAAAGAGCATTTTTTGCAGCAATTAAGTAGAAAAAGGCCTTAATTTTATTATTTTAATACTTCCTTATTAAGTAAGTAGAGCAAGTCGACGAAGTACCGGAAAAACTCGGGTTAAAATAATTAATAAGATTTAGCAATTTATCCGGAACTTTTTTTAGTAAATATGTAACAATAAGGTGGGTTATTACTCTATTGAGTGAATAAAGACCCCATTCATTGGAGTAATAAGGACTCCTTTAGGTATCACCAAAACGGCTTAAAAAATGAAGACAATAGCGTTTACAAATCAGAAAGGGGGAGTTGGCAAAACAACCTCCACTATTAATGTAGGAGCGGGTTTATGCCTGCAAGGCAAAAAAGTGCTGCTTGTAGACCTTGATCCTCAGGCTAACCTTACCTATTCACTTCGCATGAATTCCAAGCGGCTGGACAACACAATCTATGATGTGATGAAGGGGAGGGTTGATCCCAATGAAGCCATTATAAATCATAATGGATTTGATATTCTACCATCGTCCATCGACCTGTCCGGTGCCGAAATGGAATTTGCAAATGAGCCCGCCAGGGAAACGCTCCTTAAAAATACGTTCAAAAAGCTGAACAAGGAATACGATTACATTTTGGTAGACTGCCCGCCTAACCTGGGATTGCTTACCCTGAATGCTTTTACTGCAGTCAAAGAGATCTTTATTGTCTTACAGTCGGAATATCTGGCGCTTCACGGCTTGTCTAAGCTTATCGACGTTATTAAAGTGGTGAAGGAAAGGCTGAATCCAGATATTGAAATAACAGGTATCATATGTACACTTTTCGACAGTCGCAAAAACCTGAATCGAGAGGTTGTCGATCATATCAAGGATTATTTCGGAGACAAGGTCTTCGATACCATTATAAGGGATAATGTTGCGTTGGCAGAGGCGCCCAGCCATCACAAAACCATATTTGAATACGACTCGGACAGTTATGGGGCAGAAGATTATCTGGCGTTGTCCAAAGAGATAAAGAATGGCCATTAATATCGTATTATGTCCAAGAAAAAAAGCTTAGGTAGCAGCCCGATAGGATACAGCTCTTTGGGGGACGAGTCGTTTGATTTTATTCCCAATATTGGCGTATCCAAGCCTGAACAGGAGGCAGAATCAGATAATGAAACGGATTCTGCAGCCGAAGCGGAAAACAGGCAGGATACACAAAATGAGGCTAAGGGGCGGTTTAATCTTCCACCTATAGCTAAGGCGACCCCTACAAAGAAACAAGAAAAGGCCTATCTTGTCCCCGAAGCTAAGACTCAGACTGAATCGAAAAAAACTGCCGAGTCTGAACCACCCATTGAATCGAAAGCTGAAGTAAAGAAAACCGGGCCGGGGGATCGCAAGGAGAAGAACAAAGCTGAAAGCAAAAACGGTGAAGAGGTTCAGCTTCAGGATATTATTCAGACCGAAAAAGACCGGGAGACAACTAAGAAAAAAATAGCCAGCTACAGCCTGGAAGAGCACCTGGTTGAAAGGGTAAGGGCAATGGGAGACGACCGGAACAGTTACTATTCAACCGTCGTGGGCAATGCCATCAGGTTTTGGCTTAAACTAAACGGATACTGATTCTTTAGCCGTCCCCACTAAATTCCGGTTTTTGATAACCGGCTCAAGACATAGTCAGGCTTATATTCCTTTCTTTACCTGTTTATCTGCCTCCAACATTATTCATTGGCCAATAATGTCAAATATTTATTAAGTTATGCCGCATTAACAACGGTTTCAGCATGTAAAATTTATGGGAAGGCCCAATCACTCCAGGTCATCTAAAATTCTGTCCTGGGCAGTACAAATACTTGCGGCAGTGGTACTATTTCAAACCCTTTACTACAAGTTTAGCGGGGGACCGGAAACCGTGTATATATTTGAAACAATAGGAATGGAACCCTGGGGGAGGTATATTTCGGGGCTTCTGGAATTGGTTGCGGCAATCCTTCTACTTTTGCCACGCATATCCTGGGTGGGTGCAATGCTGGGTTTGGGTATGATATCTTTCGCCATCTATTTTCATTTCACACAACTTGGTATAGAGATAAAAGGGGATGGCGGAGCACTGTTTTATCTGGCGGTTACGGTGTTTGTTTCATGTGTAATTATTCTCCTCCTGCGCAGGCATCAGTTAAAGGCAGATATCAGGCGTTTGATGGGCAAATCCGGGTCTAGCGCCTGACTTTGAAGAACTCCTTAAGAATCCACTCGCAGTCCTCTTCCATCACCCCCTGAATGATTTCTACCTGATGATTCAGTTTGTTATTGGCTGCCAGGTTGAAAATAGTGCCGCAAGCACCGGCATTACCGTCGGATGCACCAAAAACGATTCGACTTATTTTGGACCAAACCAGTGCGCCGGCACACATGGGGCAGGGTTCAAGAGTTACATAGAGGGTACACCCTTCGAGATACTTTGAATCAAGGGTGGAGCAGGCCGCAGATAGGGCAAGCATTTCGGCATGAGCAGTTGCATCTGTCAACCGTTCTGTCTGGTTATAGCCTCGTCCGACAATCCGGTTGTCCTTAACAATAACCGCACCTACGGGGATTTCCTCTTCATCGTAGGCCTGTTCTGCCAACATGAAGGCCTTTTGCATAAATTTTTGATGTATCTCAAGGGGATTCACACCTTCCATATGTACCTGCAGAGCTGGCTTAGGGTTAAAAACAGAGACAACTTATTTGCTTCATTAAAGGCTATATAGCTATACTCTGTTCGAAGTATTAACGCCTCAAAAATAACAGAATGGACCACCTAAAAAAAAGTATAATTGAACTGCTGGAATCTAATATTCGAACGATCCCTGATTTCCCAAAACCCGGGATTCAATTCAAGGATATAACCCCCCTACTAAAGGATCCCGATACGCTTGAACTTACCTCCAGGGTTCTCGCACGTCCGTTCAGACACAAGAAAGTAGACCATGTAGTAGGGCTTGAATCCAGGGGGTTCCTTTTCGGCACCAACCTTGCACAGGACCTGCACGCGGGATTTATACCTGTACGAAAACCCAACAAGCTGCCATCGGAGGTGGTAAAGGCCCGTTATGAGCTTGAATACGGTGAGGATATCCTGGAAATGCATTCCGATTCTCTATCCGAAGGGGACCGGGTCATTATTCATGATGACCTAATTGCAACCGGAGGTTCCGCCAAAGCAGCCACGGAACTGGTGGAAAGGTTGGGCGGCAAGGTAGTAGGCTATTCATTTATTATAGAACTGCAGGCACTGCAGGGGTTTAAAAATCTTTCCCCCGGGGCGGAGGTGGAAATTTTAATCAGCATGTAACCTTCCTTTTAAAATTGTTTTTTTTCGTAGCCATCTTCCATTCTACACCGACCCTTATTGCCGGTACGGAACCTTTTGGATTGATAGCTCTATAATTGAGTGAGGGTCGAATAATAAATCACTCAATATCAAAAATATGGAGTTATGAATACCACTAACAAGATATTAATAGTTGCACTCATCCTTTCGTTTGCCGTGATGGGATGCCGACATAGCATGGTTATCAGCAAGGTGGATTATTCACAGCCGATCGAAACAGTCTTAGAGCCTGATGAGAAAGGTGTGGTAAACGATGTGCAAAATGGCATGGCATTTAATGTGCTTCCGTTACAATATGCCGAAACCGGAGACTCCACTTCTGTAACCATAGACAGGATCAGAATGATTAGAGGAAGCGAGGGATACTATTACATTACTGCTGAAGGATATAAGCATGTATATGTAATGGAACCTGAGAAAAGCAGCCTGAAACTTAAAAACAAGATTGAGGTCAGCGAAGAGGGAATTCAGAATCCGGCCTTTAACCAGCGGAACAAATATGTCCAATTGCTGAATAGAAAGACCGGTGAATATTATGCATTGACCTTCAAGGGCAAACAGTAAACTTTAAGAGTATTCATTTAAAAGGTAGTGAGGACAGATCTATGAAAAAGTACAACATTGGAGAAAAATTGTACCTGGCACTGGCAGCCCTGTTAATGCTAAGTGTGGCAGGAATACCTGCACAGGTTCTGGCACAGCAGGAGAAAGATATGCAACAGACCCGGCAGGAAGAGGTTCATTCCGATTTTGAAATACAGAAAAATTTCAAAGAGTCGTATGCCTCCATCCGGAATAATCTGCAGGAAGCCGACAGTAGTGCGTACGTAGACAAGTTGGTCCAAAAGGTAAAGAAGTTGGAGGCCGATTACCGCAAGCATGAAGAATTGCTGAACAAGGTCTTTTATCCAACTACATTTGATCAAAAGATCCAGGAGTTAAAGAAAAATGTACTTTCTACGCACCACTACCTGGCAACGATCGAGCGCCAGGATAAAGAGCTGATAAAGCTGACAAAAACGGTGGATTCCTACAACAGCCGTATTGAGACATTAAATAACAGGACAGACTCTTTGCTTGCAGTTATTGATCAGTCGAGTAAAAATGAGGAGGAGCTAAACAGTTTGGTTCGACGATACAAGCAAGACCTTAAAAAAAGGGATAACCTTATCCTTTCGTTTGTCGATTCCGTCATGATTGCATATGAAGAGCTTGACTACAGCTCCATCAAGGACTTTGAAGAGGTGGGCAAAAGGTCCCGTTTCAATGCAAACGGCAATGCCCTGAGCATGATCCGAAATATTGTCAACGACAACCTGGAGCTGCTTGAAAACAATCCCAAGCTGAGTACGGGAGAGTATCTCAGAATCAATGCAGTTCAGCAGAAGGTTGAAAACCTGTGGGGAAAACTGGGTGACGACATCGTCAATATTTACGGTGAAGACCAGCAGGATAAAAAAGAGTTGAACCAGAAAATTGCACGGTGGGACAAGCAGATAAATGTTAAAACATGGGAATCCGTCAATACGGCTTTTGACAGTGCCGGAGTAGCGTTGCCGAAATTCACCTCTTCCGAGGGATTTTATACCACAATGATGTCTTATATCGATGAGTCCCTGAAAAACAGCAAGGAGAAAAACACAGAGGACAATTATCAGAACTATAGGGAATTCTCCAACTTTTGGAAGGATCCGGTGAAGCAAGACTGGTCAAATTACTTTATCAAAGGGGATGTAATGACCTCCAGACAGATAGCGACGATAGACAGCCGTTTGGAAAAATGGGAAAAAGCCGCTGAGCCCGAATCCAACCTGCTGGTATACCTTCTTGGCTTTAGTGTTCTTGCCATCGTGGCTCTGGGAATTATATTGGCCAAGGAAAAAACCAGCGATAGCTAAAATATCGCTGCCATTTGACCGGTGGGCAGGCTGGAGAGAAGAGAGGCACCGAACCAGATGATAATTAATATATAGAAGATAAAGAGGGTGATCCCTATGAGGATCACCACTTTATTGAAAAAGAAAAATTTTCTCTGGTTCTCCAGGGCTTGCTGCAGCTGGAAAAAGTCTTTTGAAGAGGAGAAGCTTCGAAACTGCTCGGCAGAATCTTTTAATTTAATGCTGTAGATGATGAGGGGAATGCCGTAGACCGCACCGATGATCGACAGACAGGATAGGGCACCCATTACTATGTAGAATACAGCGTAAAATTTCATATCACGGGCCATATCGTCAATAGTGGCACCCATTATATTGTTGTTGAGAAGAGAGATGTTTTGAAGCGTTATATTCCTGTCCGTACCCTGTTTTTCCATATGAAATTCCTTGTTTGATTTATCTCATAGAACATAAAATGGGAGAATATTGCAAATTGATAACCCTATACATCTTCGGCCTGCCTGAGAATCAATGGATGAATATATTGTATGTACCCGGATTGGAAGGGGCATCCAGTCAACGGGACCCTTGTCGAAATGATAATGAAGGCGAAATAGGAGGGGTGGCTATAGACAAAATAAGATTATTGTTCGGTTTTTATTAAACGGGCCTGGTAGGGAGCATTGTTCAGGATGGTTTCATCCACATCCATAATGAATTAAAACCCCTTAATACTAAAATCAATAGGGGGTATTGGATGATTGAAAGCTTATAATCTTGTATAATATGGGTGCATATAAATGCCTTAAAATATATCATAAGTGGCTGAAGATATCCAGATTATTGGCAGGGTAGAGCGCATCGATTTTCCCAAATGGGATCTGTGGGGAATTGATGCCAAAATTGATACCGGTGCCTATACTTCCAGTTTGCACTGCCATCATATAGCCCGCACCCAAAAAAACGGGGGGGAGTATGTTCGGTTTAATCTGCTGGATCCTTCGCATGAGACCTACAATGACAAGCTTTTTGAGCTTCCTATTTACAAATCCAAAAAAGTCAAAAGTTCAAACGGGGTAACCGAAGAACGGTTTATTGTTAAAACAACGGTCCACATTTTGGGGAAGCAGCTGGAAGCTGAACTATCACTGACCGACCGTTCGGAAATGCGCTACCCGGTACTTATAGGCCGCAAATTGATGAAAGGGAATTTTTTAGTCGACGTTTCCCGCAAGTACACATTGAATCAGAATACCTAAAGTAAGTTTATATAATGAATATTGTTGTTTTATCCCGTAACTCGAAATTGTATTCCACCAGTCGGCTTGTAGAGGCTATAGAAAATGCCGGTCATAAAGCAACCGTATTGGATCATCTTAAGTGCGACCTGGTCTCTGAAAAAGATAATCCAAGTATTTATTATCGGGGAACCAAAATAGAAGGAGTTGATGCCGTAATTCCACGTATTGGCGCCTCTGTGACATTCTACGGTTCGGCTGTGGTACGGCAGTTTGAAATGATGAAAGTGTTTACCGCGGTTGAATCGCAGGCACTCGTCCGGTCGCGTGACAAGCTTCGCAGTCTCCAGATACTGGCCAGGGCGGGAGTGGGTATGCCGAAAACTGTATTTACAAACTACTCTTCGGAAGTCAAGAAGGTGATATCCGCTGTTGGAGGTCCCCCGCTGATTGTCAAGCTGCTTGAGGGTACCCAGGGGGTGGGAGTAGTACTGGCACCCACCCAGAAAGCCGCAGAATCCATTATACAGGCCTTTCACAGCATGAAAGCCAGGGTTATTGTACAGGAATTTATCGAGGAGGCCAAAGGGGAGGATATACGCGCATTTGTGGTGGATGGCAAAGTAGTTGGTGCCATGAAGCGCAAGGGCAAAGAGGGTGAATTCCGGTCCAACGTACACCGTGGGGGTAGCGTAGAACTGACCAAGCTAAGTAAAGAGGAGCGGAAAGCCGCGCTGGTGGCTGCAAGGTCCATGGGGCTATCCATTGCAGGGGTCGACATGCTTCAGTCGGAACGCGGTCCCCTGATACTGGAGGTCAATTCCTCCCCGGGACTGGAAGGGATTGAGCGGGCCACGCAAAATAATATAGCCGGCCGGATCATCAGTTTTGTTGAACGAAGGGTAAAAGAGCTGAACAGCAGAAAATCCACCCGAAGAAAAATTAAGAGCAATGCCTGAACCCATTACCATCAATAAGGAAAAAATCGGGCCGGGTGAGGAGAAGGAGATATTTTTAAAAATTGCGCGGCTGCCTACCTATACGAATATCGACCTACCGGTATATGTATACCGGGCCGAACAGGAAGGGCCGGTATTGCTGTTAACCGGCGGACTCCATGGGGATGAAATAAACGGTATTGAGATTATACGTAGAATGATCAGCAAAGAGCTGGTACGGCCGCAGCGGGGTACCGTAATAGCCATGCCGCTTGTAAATGTATACGGTTTTATTCAAAATGTTCGCGGCCTTCCCGACGGCAAGGATATCAACCGCAGCTTCCCGGGCTCCAAAGGTGGTTCGCTGGCCAAATTACTGGCTTACACCCTGATGAATGATATTATTCCGCAGACAGATTACGGTATTGATTTTCATACGGGAGGTTCTTCAAGAGCTAATTACCCCCAAATAAGATGCTCGTTGAATATTCCAAAAAATATAGAGCTGGCAAAGGCTTTTGCACCCCCGATAATTGTAAATTCAACCTTTATCAATAAATCTTTCCGCAAGGCAGCCAAGAAAAAAGGTAAACACATACTGGTATACGAAGCCGGCGAGGCGATGCGCTATGACGAAGAGGGTATTGAAGAGGGAATCAACGGTACGCTCAGGGTTATGAAGCATCTGGACATGATTGATTCGGCACCGCAGCCAAACCAGACAAATATATACCAAAAAAGCATTTGGGTAAGGGCCAAATATGCCGGATTATTCAGCTCAAAAATAGAACTGGGTGAAAAGGTTAACAAGCGGCAGGTCCTGGGACATATCAACGACCCCTTTGGTAATGAATGGTTTAAATCTATATGTCCCCATGATGGACAGGTTATTGGACTAAACCATTCACCTGTAGTACATAAGGGAGATGCGCTAATTCACCTGGCATATAATCCCAAATCAAAAAAGAAATAACTTTCATGAATGACGATTTGATTTTCCTTTTGCTGACCAATAAAGAATGGGAAATGTATAAAAAAGGTACTATATATAGTCCGGAATCGCTTGAGAGCCAAGGATTTATCGAATGTTTAAGGGGGAGTCAGCTGAAAGATGCGGCAAACCGTCTGTATCAGGGAGCCGAAAACTTAATGTTGGTTGTCATAAACACATCCCTTCTGGAGGCTAAATTAAAATATGAGCGAGAGGAGGAACTGGATGAAGTGATTCCCCATATATACGGCCCTCTTAATACGGATGCCATTATAGACAAGATTGAACTTGCGCCGGAAGAGGACGGCACCTTCGATATAAATTTCAGTGAAAACTAGCATGGATACCTTTCAAAGGGCCCTGGATCACATCATGCATGTTGCGAGTGTTCCCTCATTCAGCAGTTTTGAGGAGAGACTTCATCCCTATGTTCATGAGGTATTCAGTCATATATCGAATGCCGTGATCCATGAAGTGCCGGGTAACAATATTATCTACCGTATAAAGGGGCAGGGCAGCGGCTCTATTGCCCTGACGGCCCACCTGGACAAAATCAATCATTATGGAGATGCTGCAATAGAACGGCTGGACCCCAGGCAAGCCCCCGGCTACCTGGAGGGGGCAATGGACGATTCCGCCGGCGTAGGCATGCTGTTGGCACTCGCGGAACTGTCAGAATACCGTGCTATGCCCGATCTACTCTTCTTCTTTTCTGAAATGGAGGAGAGCAAAGGGTTAAAAGAACACCCGGAGTTATTAAAGAATGGCGGAGAAGGGTATGAGCCGGGAATGGGCGCCAGGCGTATTGCAAACAGCTGTATTGACCAGGGATTGTTACCCGATCTTGTTATCACCGTTGATACAACGCCTCTTTTCAACGAGGACCCGGGGGTGGCACTGTATTCCAGGCACTGGGAATTTACCGATTTGGAAGCTGATTCTGAGCTGAAAGCTGAAACAGAGAAAGTGGTATCCCGGTTTCAGGAAATCCATCCTGAAATCCGGTTGGATAACAACACCAACGATTTTCTTCATTATGGCTATGAATTTAACAAACATACCGGCCGAACCATTGTTTCGGTTGCCCTTGAGCCCGCCATCTATCCCTATCATCAAAAGGGTGAGCGCGTCTTTAAAAAGGATATTGAAAAGGTACTGAGTATTTTGATCCGTTACCTTGGGGGGGATGCATGAAACAGTTTTGTTTCATATATAATCCCGCAGCAAACAGAAATCATGCATTGCGAAAATATGAGCAGCTTGTTGAACTGACGGCAGGCTGGAAGGATACGGACCATCGGGTGCCCGAAAGCTATAAAGAACTTCAGGATACCGTAAAAAAGGCGAAAGACAACTATGAAGCTATAATAGCCTGCGGTGGAGACGGTACGATTCAAAATGTAGCTGCTTCCCTGGTACATTCCGATACACTGCTGGGCATTATACCGCTTGGAAGCGGGAATGACTTTATCAAATCATTGGGCATTCCCCGGGATCCGGTCAAAGCCATGCAGTTGATAAGGCAAAAGCGCAGCAAAAAAGTTGATGCGGGAGTATTTAATTCAAGGTTGTTTGTCAACACACTCGGTTTTGGATTTGACGGAAGCACCAACCGGTACGCATTGCAAAGCAATATAGCCAATGGTACGCTCAGGTATGGTTTAGCTGCTCTTAAGGCCAATTTTCGAAGAGAACTCTTTGGGGTGAGGGTAAGAATGGATGGCCGCAAGGTATACGAAGGAAAATCCATGATGTTAACCTTTGCTAACGGAAAGATAGAGGGAGGAAACTTCAAGGTATCTCCCGACAGTTCCGTAAGTGATGGACAGCTGGAACTGCTGATGGTAAGGCCGGTTCCCCAATGGCTGCTCCCGTTTTTGCTACCTCTCTTTATGACACCTTTAGTCAAGAGAATACCCTATCTAAAATATTATTCCGGGAAGCGGTTCGACTTGCTGATTGATCAAGAAATAAAGGCTCATGCCGACGGTGAACAACTACCGGAACAGGGGGGTGAATTCAGCGTAAAGATCCTGCCTGATGCCCTCCGTGTCATCTGTTAGCGGATACTACTTGAGTACGCCGTTCAGGATATGAATAACCCCGTTCTTAGCTTTGATATTGTATGTTATCACCTCAATATCATTTACATATACCCGGTTGCCTTTTTGTTTCATAACCAGGGTAATTCCCCCCAGGGAGGTTGTTTTGGACATGACTTTCATATTTCGCTCGGTGGCGTAACCGGTAATGATATGATTTAAAAGTATTTTACGGGCGGATGGTGACGTCAGGCTTTGTCCGGACAGTTCCTGTTGCAGGGGTTCATTGGCAGGAGCGAATATGGTGAAAGGGCCCTCTTCGGAGAGTTTCTCTTCAAGGCCGGTGGATTTCAGGGCATTGGCAAAGTCACTGATCTCAGTATGCCTTTCGATTATATTGATCATATTTTGGGCCTGCAGGGTGTGGGGCGGAAGCAAAAAGAGTAAACCCAACAGAAATATAGAAACGCTTAAACAGGGATTTTTCATAATCAGCCTTTTTGAATAAAAACTCTCTTGAATGTCGATTTATCGACTTAGTGTTAAATCAATATAATATCATGACTTAAAGATATAAAAAGTTATTTTTGACCATTCCTGATTTCCCTCAGCAGATGGTCAAATGTAATGGGTTTAACAAGGAAAGCATCATAATTCGTTTTCTTTGCGCGTTTTCGTGTAACGGGATCTGAATTTCCGGTCACATAGATAACTCGAATATTCAGATTGCGATCCCTGATAATTTCCATAGCCTCTATACCGTCCAGCTTGCCCTCCAACATGATATCCATCAGTATGAGGTCAACTTTTTTGTTCTCAACGGTTTCTATTGCCGATTCGGCATCGATATGAATATCAACCACCCGGTGATCATCTTTTTCTACCATTCTGGCCAACATCAAGGAAATGAGCCGGTCGTCTTCAACGATTAGGATATCCATATAGATAAATAATTCTTAAAACCATGTGTTATGCATAAGGTGAATCTAAAGGCTGCCTTTTTGATAGTCAACAGGAGGAATAAAAGGGAAAACAGCTTAAAATCGTGCTCTTAAGCGTTTAACGCAGGGATATGCGCAAATTTGCCTTCTAAGAGGTTTAAAATAATTGGCCGGGGGAAAACATGGCAAAATCCTGCTATTTTGCGGTTAAATTCATCATTATTCAGTTAAAGAGAAAAACGGATGAGAGCATCGTTCATTGTTTTATCGAATCGTTCATTGTTTTATCGTTAGGAGAGGAAATGATGAAACCTTTTCCTAAAGGTTTGCAATGTTCAGGAATACAATGGTTAGGAAAGCAATGTTCAGGAATTAAAACTCATCCATAAAATCCATAGTGCAGCCAGAGTGAATCTCTATTCTAAAATCGTAATCCCGAAATCAATATGGATGAACACAAACAGGAACGCCCGATGGTGATATTTGAATGCTTTAATAATGGGCATAGCCACAATAATACACATTAGTGTCGTATAATATATATTATGTAAAATAGGAATGGTTGAGTATAACATCTTCTCCACCATCATGCCAACTTCTCTACTATGACGTCAAAATCAGGAAGGTTGTCGGCATCGTCCATTACTTCTGCATACCGTATCTTCTTATCCTCTCCCACTATGAAAGCGGCTCTTTTAGTGACGCCCTTCAAACCATAGAAGTCATCGTACAATACATCATACCTTGATGACGCCTCCCTATTGAAATCACTGAGCAGGGTCATATTCAGATTTAAGGCTTTTTTAAATTCTCTCAACGTAAAGAAACTGTCGATGCTGATTCCAATAATATCTGCATTGAGGGAGTCATACATTTTTTTATTGTCCCGTACGGTACAAAGTTCTTCCCTGCAGGTACTGCTGAAGGCTAACGGAAAAAATAGCAATACTACCTGTTGCCCGCGGCCGAGCCGGTCGTAAAGTTCGACATATTCCCCTTCTGTATCCTGCAGCCTGAAATCAGGCGCTATTTCCCCTTCTTTTAAAGACATGCAAAGCTGATTAAGCTGTTATCCGGTAGTGCTGTTTGCGTTCAGATTGAGAGGTATTTTGACATATTCATAGCCATATACCGTCACGATCATGCTGATGGCAAGAGTGGATTTCCAAACCCACTCATAGCTGTTCTTTAAAACCGGTATATACCAGAACATCAGGAATGTGACCAGAAAAAGGATAACCCCTCCCAGTACCATGCCATAGTGCCGATTCCTGTACGTATAAACCGAATACATCAACAGGGCTACAAGTATAGCTCCTCCCTGGTATATACTTAAAAGCCAGTCCTTTAAAGCGTAGGTATCGCTGACCAGGAAATAGGAAAATACTATAAGAAAAGGAAGTCCCGCATAAATAAGGGGAAATTGAGCAAATACGGGCTTGGATTGACGAATAAATATAGCCAGTGAGCTTAGTACAAAGGACAAAGCGAGTATATGTCCCCATTCAAAAACAAAATCAGCATAAAATCCGAAGGCCGATTCCGGGGAAAAAGAATCCAGCAGCTGGCCGAATTCCATCAAGCTGAAGATAAAAGCCGCCAGGGTCAGCCCTAAAAACTTAAGGCTTTCATAATTACGTGTATAGGAAAGGAACTTGATTCCGGTATAAATTCCGACACTAAATAACAGGAAAGCGGACCAGGACATATTCAGTTGTTTTCAGATTCATGCTGGCTGCTTCGCTCTCTCCTACGCTGTTCCAGCTCTCGTTGCGTTTGTTTTTCCTGATTAAACACCATGACCTGATCTGCAATATCTTTTAATACAGATCGGTCAAATCGAATCATTCGTTGCATAAAATCATACAATAATATTTCTTTATCATCCTCGTAAATAACTATCTCCCAATCTATTAGAGGTATATTTCTTATGACATTTACCAGGCCGGCCCGATGTTTGGATATTTTTCTCAATAGCTTCAGTATATCCTTTAAACGCTCCTCATCTACCTGGAAGGTTTCACTGAAATGGTCAAAATCCTCCAGGCGGGTAGGCCTCGGATTTTTAAAGGCCTCTTCCAGTATGGGCCGGAAATACGTTAGCTGGGCATGATCGATCAAAAGGAGCATTTCAGCTATGGAATTGCCTTCAGGGGGACTTTCATCGTAGGGAACCTGTTCTATTACGTATTGCAGGGCATCGGCTTCATCCTGCAAATAGGAAGCGTCTTCGACAAGCTGATCCAACTGGTCCTGCGTAATTTCCCGGTCTGTCATATATGAGGATAGCCTAAAATATTATCTGGCCCAGTCAGAGTCTGCTTCAGCCTTATCATTGATTTTCTGCTGTTCCAGCATTTCTACCAGTGACAAACCGGAATTAAATTCACGGTCCCTGTCGCGGACGGAGTGTATGTTGTTTTCCTCCTGGAAATCCCAAAACTTCCCGAATTGGCGGTTTTTGTATTCACGAAGGAAGTCCAACCGTTCCTTAAGATCCTCTTTTGGGACAAGAAGCCGCTGTTTGTCATAGACCGCCTCTTCCCTGCTCTCAAAAACTATATCATAGTCTTTACTCATTACAATGGCCTCTTCAGGGCATACCTCTTCACAGTAACCGCAATAGATGCAGCGCAACATGTTAATTTCAAAGAAATCAGGATAACGCTCCTTGGGATCGTCTGAATCCTCATTGGCCTGCATACTGATGGCCAGCGGAGGACAAGCACGGGCGCAGAGTCCACATGCCACGCATCGCTCCTTGCCATTATCCTCTACCAAGACCGGACGTCCCCTGAATATGGAAGGGGGATCCCATTTCTCTTCCGGGTAATTCATCGTAAAGGAAGGCTGAAACATCTGTTTGAATGAATACCAGAGTGCTTTAAGAATTTCAGGTAAATACAGGCTCTCTAAAAAGGAGAGGTCTCTTTCACGCTCGAAATCCTTATTCAGCGCATTGGCCCTTGGCTGATCTAAATTCTCAATTTGAGGCATGGATACTGAGTTATACTACTAAAGTTGAGGGTATCTTTGCTACCGGCTAAAAATAACTGAATTAGCAGTTCACTTCAAAAGTAAAATATCATTATTTCTCCTTGAAGGTCATTGTAATGGGAACACCCATAAATCCATAACGTTCCCTGATCTTCTTTTCGATAAATTTCCGGTTATTGGCGGGAAGCTCCGAGGGCATGTTCATAAAGAATTTAAATACCGGCGGATTGGATTTTACCTGGGTACCGTATTTGATTTTTAATGCCCTCCCCCTTTTGATAGGCAATGGCCGCTCTTTTAATATGTTCTGGAGGAAATCATTGAATTCGGGAGTACTGATTTCCTTTTTTCTTTCCTGCAGCACTACTTCGGCAGCATCAATTACTTTACCAATACGCAGCCTGTTTGTTGCAGAAGTCGATACAATGGGTATCCAGGTCATATTCGGGATGTTTGAATACACATAATCTTCAAATTCCTTAAACAGGTTGGTTTCTTTTTCAGGTACCAGGTCCCATTTGTTTAAAACCAGGACGATCCCCTTGTTGTACCGTTCGGCTTCGTATAAAACATGTTTGTCCTGTGACTCAAATCCCTGCATGGCATCTACCATCACAAGAGCAACATCACAATCCTTGATAGCCCGGTCGGTTCGGACCGTGCTGTAGAACTCCACATTCTCTTTCACATTTTTCTTTTTGCGAAGGCCGGCCGTGTCTACCAGGGTATACTCCCGGTCATTGTATGTTAGCCGGCTGTTGATGGAATCGCGTGTAGTACCCGGTATGTCTGTAACGATACATCGCTCATCCTGTAGTAATGCATTGACAAAACTGCTTTTACCTACGTTGGGGCGCCCGACCACTGCCAGTTTGGGCGTGTCGTCAGCGGTGCTTTCCTCCTGACCGGGCAACAGTTCAACCAGTTTGTCCAGTAGCTCGCCTGTCCCGGTACCGTTTATAGCCGACATGGGATACATCTCTTCAAAACCAAGGGAATAAAATTCGGAAGCGTTTAAGGCCCGTTCCTGGTTGTCGGCTTTGTTGGGTACCAGCAGTACGGCTTTGTCCTGTTGGCGCAGAAGGTTTGCAATGGACTGATCGAGGGAGGTAATGCCGGCCTCCGTATCAACGATAAACAGTATGACATCGGACTCCTCCATGGCGATGTGGACCTGCTCTCGAATACCTTCCACAATAACGTCCGTTTCGTTTGGGAGGTAGCCACCGGTGTCAATCAGGGTGAATTCTCTGCCATTCCAGAAGGATTGTCCATAGTGACGGTCTCTCGTAACCCCATATTGATCGTCTACGATGGCTTTTCGGGCACCGACCAAACGATTAAAAATGGTAGATTTGCCGACATTGGGCCGACCGACAATTGAAACTACCGGGAGCATATTGAATTATTTCTTAGTAAGTTATTCTTATATTGAGAAGCGACAAAAATAACGAATATACAGCTCAAAGTAGAGTTTTTTCTTAACATGCTGCAGACCTTCTATAACAACTTCGGCTTTTTTGGTTCAATATGCCTGGCCTTCCTGGTTTTTCTCCTATTTATTTTCTGGGTGGCAGGCATCTCGGGAATTGCCCAGCTGCCCGAACACAAAAACAAAACGCTCAAGCTGTTATTTTCGGTTGTATTCCCCCCCTTCCCTATAGTTTGGCTATTGGTTGATATGTATCGTCAAAAACAGCTGATGCAGGAGTAATTTTAAACGAACAACAGTTAACCGCCCCCCGCCATCTCATACCCCTCCATCTCATAAATGGTTAAACACATTTTATTGTTATTTAACTGTAAGTCCGGCATCTGAAAAAACAAGTACTTCATGCTTGAAGCCATAGAGGGCCTGTATCAGGGAAATTACTGGTATGCAAAATATATTTTACAAAGAGCCCTGGCCGGTATCTACCTGATAGCCTTTATCAATGCATTCAATCAGTTTGTACCCCTGATGGGTGAAGATGGATTGCTGCCCGTACCAAAATTCCTGGAACGGATGAGCTTCGGGAATAAGCCCAGCCTGTTTCACTGGCACTATTCAGATCGCCTTTTAAAGGGTGTGTGTATGGCCGGCATGATACTCTCAAGTGTGGCCCTTTTCGGTATTTCAGACAATGGCCCCCTATGGATTTCCATGCTTGTATGGGTATTGATCTGGGGACTCTACCTGTCCATTGTAAATGTCGGCATTATATTTTACGGTTTCGGCTGGGAATCCATGCTGCTGGAAGCGGGTTTTTATGCCATCTTCCTCGGTCCATTGCAATGGGCGGCTCCTGTCGCGGTAATATGGGTAATACGGTGGATGGTGTTTCGGGTGGAATTCGGTGCCGGGCTTATCAAAATGCGTGGCGATCGATGCTGGCGGGACCTTAGCTGCATGAACTATCATCATGAAACACAACCTCAGCCCAATCCCCTGAGCTGGTACTTTCATCAGCTCCCGGAACCCCTGCACAAGGTCGAGACATTTTTTAATCACTTTGTTCAACTGATAGCTGTCTGGGGACTTTTTTTTCCTCAACCCATTGCCTCAGTCTCGGCGGCGCTAATCATACTCTCCCAGGGTTATCTTATTATAAGCGGGAATTATTCCTGGCTTAACTGGCTGACCATCGTACTGGCGTTTTCAGGTTTCAGTGACGGTACGCTGGAATCGCTTTTCAATATAGTTCCACCCGCAACAACTCCCCTTCCCTATTATTATCTGATTATAACCCTTCTTTTAGGGGGTATTGTTATATACCTGAGTGTTGAACCCGTTAAAAACATGTTGTCCAGTAATCAAATGATGAACTTCAGCTTCAATCCCATCCACCTGGTAAATACCTATGGAGCCTTTGGAAGTGTTACAAAGGATAGGTACGAAATAGTTATAGAGGGAACCCGCGAGGAGGAGATTGACAGTGAAACCGAGTGGAAGGAATACGAATTCAAGGGAAAACCGGTGAAACCTGAAAAGCGTCCTCCGTGGATATCGCCCTATCACCTGCGGCTTGATTGGCAAATGTGGTTTGCTGCAATGAGCCGTTCATACCGCCGCCATCCCTGGTTCGAACCTCTCATTGCAAAACTGTTGATGCAAGACCAGAAAACACTCGGCCTGTTGAAAAATAATCCGTTTAACGAACACCCTCCCACCCATATCAGGGCAAGTCTGTATCTTTACCGGTTCACCGATATTGAAGAACGTGAAAAGACAGGCCGATGGTGGGTGCGGGAAAAGAAATATGAATTTATGAGTCCCCGATCCCTGAATGAGAGCCGACCATCCGGAAATATCGAATGAAAGGGCTTAATTCAATTGTTGAAAATACAAATCCGAATTAAAGAAAAGATAGTATGTTTTTACTGGAAGCCGGCGAGATAGTTGAACATCTCACTAATATTGTTCACAAGGATACCCAGGAACGACAGCTAAGTGTAGATCTTACCATTAAAAAGGTATTTAAATATAGCAGGTCCGGTTCCCTTGATTTCGGAGGCAGTGAATTTGAACCCGCGGTAAAAGAAATGATCAAACCGGTTAAACAAGCCCCCGGTGATGATTATGGATGGTGGACCTTAAAAGAAGGTATCTATCGTGCAGAATTTAATGAGAGCCTTGAAAATATAGGTGACATCGGTATAGCTATCAGTCCCCATGAACATCTTGCTGAAGCAGGACTCATCGGCAATACACGCCTTTATACCACCGAACATAAACTGGAAGAGCTGTCTATGAATTTCAAGGTACCTATGGCGGGTTGCAAAATTAAGGAAAATGCCCGCTTTGCCACCCTGCATGCTATGGCAGAATAGAACCGCCAAGAAGGGTTATGCTCCTGCGGCAGATATTCCCATATATAGTGTCCTGTTCAGACAGCGGTAACAAAGTAATATTTAAGTTTAATTTTACTTAGGTTAAATCAGCTCATTTCAATCTTCATTTAAATACCCGGTATGAGTAACAATATATTGAGAGGAAAGTCGAAGTCGCGAATCTGGTTGATCTTAGCGGCCTTAATAGTGTTTTTGGTTGCCGCTTTTTCCGACTGGATAGTTGAATGGCTGTGGCTTGAAAAACTTGGATACGAACAGGTTTTCTGGACGATTAAGGAAACCCAGTTTCTTTTATTGGGGGGCGCCCTTTTTGTATCCCTGCTGTATGTGCTGCCCAATATGCACTACTTCTCCAAACGATTCAGGACGCTGGATTTTAGCCAGGGTCCCCTGGCCCAGCTTAACCTGGCACGGTTCACCGACGGGCAAATTAAAACGGTTTTTTACTCACTTGGCACCGCTTTAAGTTTCTTCTTTTCCTTTGCCTATTATATGCGCTGGGATGCCTACTTTCGTTTTCACTGGAATGAGACGTTCGGGAAGGTCGATCCTGTTTTTGGGCACGACCTGGGTTTTTACCTATTTCGACTGCCTTTCATTGAAACGGTTCAAAACAGCCTGTCGGTGCTGGTATTTTTCGTAACCCTGCTGCTATTGGTCTTTTACCTCTATTCCGGTTCACTCACATTGCAAAACGGTACCGGAATCAATGCGCGCAAAGATGTTACGCGCCACCTGAGTGTAAACCTGGGGGTATGGCTGTTACTTCTTGGGTGGGGGTACTACCTGGATCGCTACCGTTTGCTATTTGATGATGGGGGCGTTGTGTTTGGCGCCGGTTATACCGATATCCACATGCTTTTGCCTGTTTTATGGATAATGGTGGCCCTTTGCCTGCTTTTGTCGATACTTGCATTTGCCCAGATAAAGATTTCCAGATTTCGCTGGCTGGTAGCCGGGGGGATTATAGCGGCGGTTGTAGGAGTTGTCGGCCAGGGCCTGCTTCCCGGGGCCATGCAAAAATTTATGGTTGAACCCAATGAGTTGGAGCTGGAGAAACCCTATCTGGCTTCAAATATCGAACAGACCCGGGAGGCTTATGACCTGAATGCCATCCAGGAACGAAAATATCAGGCTGGCGATACCCTTACCTGGGACAAAATCCGAAACAACACCTCCACCCTTAAAAACATCCGGTTATGGGATCCCCGTTTGATCATACAAACCTACAGGCAACTCCAGGAGATCAGGTTGTACTACCAGTTCTATAATGTGGACCTTGACCGCTACCGTACCGATGAAGGATATATGCAAATGATGCTTTCCGCCCGTGAATTGGCCGATGAGTTGCCCGAGCAGGCCGACACCTGGGTAAATCGGCACCTGCAATACACACACGGCTATGGGTTGGTAATGAGCCCGGTGGCCCAGATCGGCCAGCAGGGAGATCCCAGGCTGGTGATCAGAGACCTCCCTCCCATTACGGAGTTAGGCCTTGACGTTGACCAATCTTCCCTGTATTACGGAGAGTTTGATCCCGAATACAAAATCGTCAATACCGATGTCAAGGAGCTTGACTATCCCAAGGGGGATGAGAATGTTTATACCAGTTATGCGGGCGAAGGGGGCGTATCTATTGACAATATTTTTAAAAAGCTGCTTTTTGCCTGGGAATTCTCCGACATAAATATCCTGCTTACCGACTATATTCGTGAAGGAAGCAAAATACAGTTCTGGAAGAGTATAAGGGAAAGGGTTCGTCGAATTGCACCCTTCCTTCAATTTGAAGATGATCCCTACCTGGTGTTAAGTGATGGAAAGTTACAATGGATACAGGATGCCTATACGACCTCTTCCGACTATCCCTATTCGGAGCCGTTCAACGGGGGATTCAACTATATTCGCAATTCCGTAAAGATAGTAATCGATGCATATGACGGGTCGGTGGATTTTTATGCTGCAGATGAAGAAGATCCCGTATTGGATATATACCGGGATATTTTCCCTGATATGTTCAAGCCATTGGATGAAATGCCCGTCTCCCTGCAAAATCATATCAGGTATCCGAAAACTCTTTTTGAAGTTCAGATGGAGATTTACAATACCTACCATATGACAACCCCACAGGTATTCTACAACAATGAAGACCTGTGGACACGGCCTAATGAAAAGTACGGCGGGCGACAAATAAAAATGGAACCATACTACATACTGAGTCGTCTTCCGGGAAAAGAAAAGCTGCAATACCTGCTGATCAGTCCCCTGACTCCCAGCAACCGCGATAATATGATTGCCTGGATGACTGCAAAATCCGATATGCCGGAATACGGGCAAGTCGAAGTATTCAAACTTCCCAAGGAACGGCTGATTTATGGCCCGGCCCAGATTGAAGCGAAAATAGATCAGGATACCGACATCTCCCGGCAGTTATCGTTATGGGATCAGCGTGGTTCAAAGGTAATACGAGGGAACCTGATGGTTATTCCTATAGAGGATTCTTTTCTCTATGTTGAACCTGTTTTTCTAATTGCCGAGGGAGTCGATATTCCGCAGCTGCAGAGGGTTATAGTTACAACCGGGGAAAAAGTGGTGATGGAGCCTACCCTCGACCTGGCTCTTGAGGCTCTTTTCGGGCAGCGGCCGGAACAACAAATCATGGCGACCACGCCCGTATCAACAGAGAGGGAACCAACACCGTCTAGCCTGCAATCTGAAAAACTGGATGAGTTTAAAAGCTTGTGGAGAGATGCCCAGGAAGCACTTAGAAACGGAAACTGGGATGAGTTCGGTAGAAAGATGAAGGAAATAGAGCAACTTGTTGAAAGCTGATCCCCTGGATGATATATTTTTGAAACCCCAGCTTTCTCCAAGCGTTTTACTTAATGAAATGCTACCGACACGCATGAAAGAGTAGAAACACTAATTCAGGAATACCTCCTGATGTAATGGTTATCATTAAAATTATTTTAGGATGCTTCATCACCAGACCTATATTTTAAGTGAGGAGAGCGATTGGGTGGTATTTATCCACGGCGCCGGCGGCAGCTCTTCTATCTGGTTTAAACAGATTAAGGCTTTTAAAGAGCACTTTAACGTACTGCTTGTAGATTTACGGGGTCACGGCAAATCCAAAGACCTGATGCGCAAGTATTATGAAGAGAAATATACCTTTAAATTAATCAGCCGGGATATATTAAAGGTGCTGAATCAGGTTGGGATTGAAAAGGCTCATTTTGTAGGGGTATCGCTGGGTACTATAATCATCCGGACCATAAGCGAAATGGAGCCTGAAAGAGTTGAGTCGATGGTGATGAGCGGAGCTATTATGCGCCTTAACATACGCTCCCGCTTTTTAGTATGGGTGGGACACCTATTCAAAAAAGTAGTACCCTACATGTGGCTGTATAAACTATTCGCATGGATCATATTGCCAAGGGAACGGCATTCAGAATCGAGGCATCTTTTTGTACGGGAGGCTAAAAAGCTTTACCGGCAGGAGTTTTTGCGGTGGTTCAGCCTAACAAAGGAAATCAATCCCATACTTCGCTATTTCCGTGAAAAAGAACTGCCTATACCTACGCTTTATATAATGGGCAGTGAAGATTATCTATTCCTCCCTCCGGTTAAGAATGTTGTTTCAAACCACCCTATGTCGGTATTGGAGGTGATCGAACAATGCGGCCATGTCTGCAATGTAGAACAGCCGGTGCTCTTCAACCGCCTGTCTATCAACTTCATTAAAGCTCATGGATAGATATAGGGCCACCTATAGATACCGTGGCCCCATTGCATCTGTTTATCTATTTTTAATTCCCGGCAGGCTATTTCCGGGCTTCTCCTGTTTCCACCAGAAAGGCCCGGCTTCATCTTTTTCCGGATAGGTTTGGTTAAGGCTCTCCCCTTCATACAGCCGGCCGTTCTTCATTACATACCGCACTGTATTGGTATTACGGATATTTTGAAGCGGGTTGGCGTCGAGTATAACCAGGTCTGCCAGCTTCCCTTCCTTGATGGATCCCAGATCCTGGTCCAACCCAAGCGCTTCGGCTCCGAGGATAGTAGCTGTTTTCAAGGCATCATGGGCTTTCATGCCCCCGGCAGCTATAGCCCAGAGCTCCCAGTGATAGCCCAGCCCCTCGAGCTGGCCGTGGCTTCCAACCCCTGCCAGTCCCCCCGCTTCAACCAGGTCTTTCATGAATTCTGCGTGTTTCTGAAAGACATGCTCCTCTTTCATGGCCCAGAACCCTCTCCGTCTTGACTTGGAAGCAAGTTCGGCATAGGGCGTGAATCGGGAAAGTTTCTTGTCATGGTAGGGCTTTTCGGTGGCATAATAGTATTCCTCAGCCCACGGCCCCCCGTATGCCACAAGGAGTGTCGGCGTTACGGCCATCTTTGAGTCTGCCGTAATCCTTACCACATCCTCATATATGGGATATATTGGATAGGAGTGCTCATGGCCGGGATAGCCGTCAATCAACTGGGTCATATTCAGCTTCCAGTCCAGGGCCCCTTCGGTGGTAGGCATGATTTTCTGGTCTTTGGCGGCCATGATTATCCACTGACGCTGTTTACGGTTCCCTGCGATATACATTTTTATATACTTGGTGTGATAGTATTCGCTGTACTGCTTGAGCACATCCTTGGCATGGTCCAGGTCTTTAATATTATAAGCCCAGAAGCCGACTCCCGGTCCGGTGGAATAAACCCGCGGACCCAGCATCTCTCCGGAATCCACCATATCGCTGTAGGTGAGTACATCCGTGGTTGCAGTCTGCGGATCCCGTGTAGTGGTAACCCCGTAGGCAAGGTTGGCCACATAATTCCACACCTGGTTTTTATGAATCCCCCAGGTGGGCCACATATGGGCATGGGTATCTACAAAGCCGGGTATAACGGTTTTACCCGACAGATCAATTACCCGGGCGTCTGAGGGAACTTCGAGAGATCCGGAGTCTCCCACCGCTTTTATGCGGTTGTTTACAACAAGTATATCCCCGTTTTCAATAACCTTGCCATCTTCCATGGTGATGATTCGTGCCCCTTTTAACAGTGCTATGCCTTCCGGGATATCTTTATGGTAGGTAACCTTAAGGCGGTGTTCCACGGGTTTATATTCGGGAGATTCCTCTTTAGAATCCCCTTTATCGTCCTTCTTGTTTTCATCTTCCTGTTGGCTTTCATCCTTTTCTTTCTGCTCTTCCTCTTTCTCTTCCTCCTCTTCTTTCTTTTTCTTCTCCTCAGCTTTAACACTGTCTTCAAAAGCTTCGGCGTCATCAAGGTTGTATACCAGGTGCGCATTTCCGATGGACCAGTGAACATTGCGTCCGTTATCGCCCCATACCGGGAACTGTCCCCCAATTTCGGTTAGTTTTCGAGCCGGAAACTTGGCATTATCAGGGTTGGCCAGGGAAATTTTGGGGGCTTCACCCAGCTTGGGAATAATTATGGTATAAATGTCATTATTGATTTTGGCAAGAGCCTGGTCTCCTTCGGGAGCCATGGTTACCAATGAGGCGCGGCTGGGCGGATTGGGCTCCCTGGGTTCCTTGGCCGGATGCAGTATGGAATGGCCGTGAGCCCCATCCTTTTCCAGTTCTCCAAATCCATAGGTCTTGATGCCGGTTACTTCGGCGAGTTTTTTCTCGTCGGTACCGTCCCAGCGCAACGAGATAAGTTCATTGCCCCGATTCATATAGATCCGGTCGTTCCCCTTCACAAAGTGCGGATTGGACCTTCCTTTGGCTTTGGCTACCAAATGTTCGGTTCCCCCATCTGAAGAGATCCAGTAGATTTCATCTATAGCGCCAAAGAAGGCAAAAGGGCCGATGCTGTCCTTGAAGCTCTGGGCACTACCCTTAAGATAGACTATGCGATCGCTGTTATACGACCAGGCCGGGCTTCCGTATATAGCCGGTTCCGAAGTCAGTTTTACCGGGCGTGGCCTCCGCTTGTCAGGCTGAATCTTATAAAGATGTCCGCCATTCCCATTCCAGGTCGAATAAACCAGCCATTCTCCGTTGGGCGACCATGCCGGGTTTGCTTCGGTTATATCCATGTCTGTCAGCCGCCTGGGAGTTCCACCGGGATAATCCATAACATACAATTTGTTCAATACGGTAAAGGCCAGCCGGCTTCCGTCTGGTGAGGGAACGGCATCCCGAATCTGTGTAGCCACCGTTTCCTTATCATCAGAAATCGGGTATTTAAATTCCAGTCTTGGTCCCAGATCCTGTTCTACATCCACTTCAAAAGGAATCTGGATGGCTTCACCTTCCGGTTCTACCGGGATCTTCCAGATCTTACCCCCGTAGAAAGCCACCAGGTGTTTGTTGTCCGGCGTAAAAGACATCGCCGGGTATACGCCCATAGTTGCAATGGATTCCTGGTCGTCCCGCTGAACCGGATAGGCGAGCCAACGCTCCTCTCCATTATCCAGGTTGCGAATAACGAGTCCGGTTTGTTCTTCAAATCGGCTGCCGTACACCAGGTATTTTCCATTACCGGATAAGGTGGGCGTAAATGCGGAACCGTACCTGGAGGTAATGGTACTGCGATCTCCGTTTTCACGGTCATAGATTCCCACCTGGTATTGTGGTAGCTGGGCATTGTAATTCCACGCTCCCCTGCGCTGGGAATAGTAAATGTAACGTCCGTCATGACTGAAGGCGGGATCTATCATCTTCAGGGAACCGGGTTCCTCCACGAGCTTTTCCCCTTTTCCTCCGTCTTTATGATACATCCACAGTTTGTTGGTAAGACCTCCTTTGGCCACAACAATATATTTCCCGTCAGGCGACCAGTCTGCCGAAGGCACCCTGTTGTTTCCATCGGTTACCTGGTGGAAGCGTTCCTCGTCATCCTCATCAGCTTCCAGGTCCATATACCATACGTTATCGGCACCATCCCGGTCTGAGGTGAATAATAGATACCGGCCGTCGGGGCTGTAGCGGGGGTGTGTATCAAAAGCCATGCCTTCTGTGATTCGAGTGGGCTTCCCTCCCTCTATGGGCATGGTATACAGATCCCCAAAAAGTCCAAATGCCAGGGTTTTTCCGTCGGGGTGAACGTCAACCGAGATCCAAGTGCCCTGTTGGGTGGTGAATGAAACCGTACGTTCAGCTTTCAGGGGAAGATCTCCCTTTTTATCCTCCTCCTTTTCAACCGAGTCAACCGCGGCCGAATCGGAGGTGTCGGCTTGCACATAATAATGATTTATATTTAGCTCCCCTCCTGCGGCAACTGCTTTTGTCGCAGGCGCCAACATGAATACGAATAAAAATATATGAAGTATGGTTTTCAGAAAAGTCATCTACGTTACTCCGGCTTAATTAATAGTAAAGTACTTAAGTTATAAGAAAATGATACAAAAGTAAGTGCCAGGGTATTTTAAAAGTAAATTAATGTTAAGGCGGTGCCGGCAATAATCTCTGCCGGGGACAGATTAACTGCTAATTCTCTTTTCATTTTTACTCTCACACAGATATATTCAGTTTTTATAAACAGACCCAATTAACGCCTCTGATTTTACATATGCTTAACGAACCCTCTTTTGTGCCCCAGCAGGCCGGCTGGATCGAAGTTATCTGTGGAGGCATGTTCAGCGGCAAGACAGAGGAGTTGATACGCCGGGCCCGACGTGCACATATTGCCGGGCAGGATATCATTATTGTTAAACCCGCGGTTGACAACAGGTACAGTGAGGGGGAGATCGTTTCCCATAATGCCAATACTCTACCAAGCATTGTTGTGGATGCGGCCGACCAGATTATACTGCTGACTTCAAATGCAAAAGTCGTATGCATTGACGAGGCCCAATTTTTTGATGAACGGGTGGTGGATGTTGCCAATACGCTGGCAAACGACGGAAAGAGAGTTATCATAGCCGGGCTGGATATGGATTTCGAAGGTGAGCCTTTTGAACCTATGCCCAAACTGCTGGCTATAGCCGAATATGTAACCAAGCTCCATGCCATATGTGCGGAAAGCGGAATGATGGCTCATTATTCACAGCGAGTAGTGGAGAACAAAGACCGTGTGCTGGTCGGTGAAAGTGAAGCCTACGAGCCGCGTGCACGGCATTGTTTTCGCCCTCCTGTTGACAAAAGGCGTGGCAAACCACCCAGGAAAATCGCCCGACCCGAATTGGAACAAGAACAAAAACAGACAGATAGCTAATGGATATCATACGCGGTATGATCGGCATGGCGACCATAGTCGGCATTGCTTATGTGTTTAGTGTGAATAAGAAAAAGATTAACTGGCGGATGGTTGCCACAGGCCTTGGCATACAATTTATATTGGCTGTCTTTATCCTCAAGGGACGGGATATGGCCGAGTATTGGAGTCCCCTGGGATGGCCCAAGGAGTTTTTTAGTTGGGTTTCCTCCTTCTTCGTGATTGTTCTCGATTTCACCACCGAAGGGGCAAAATTCATTTTTGGCGACCTTGCCAAAAGTCCCGGCATGGAGGGAAGCCTTGGCAACTTCTTCGCTTTCCAGGTGCTGCCCACCATTATCTTTTTTGCCTCCCTTACCTCAATCCTTTACCACTATGGCATACTCCAACGAATCGTGGAATTTATGGCCAAGGGAATGCGGAAACTTATGGGCACCTCCGGAGCTGAATCCCTTTCGGTGATCTCCAATATTTTTGTAGGTCAGACGGAAGCTCCCCTGGTGGTTGAACCCTATATCAAGAATATGACGCGCTCGGAGCTTATGGCGGTAATGACGGGAGGCATGGCCACTATTGCCGGAGGTGTGATGGCGGCATATGTTCAGATGCTCGGCAATGCATATGCGCAGGCCAATGATGTGGCACTGGATGTCGGCCGCCTGCTCTTTGCCGAGCAGTTGCTGGGGGCAAGCCTGATGGCTGCACCTGCCGCACTCGTCATTGCAAAAATGTTCTTTCCCGAAACAGATGAGCCGCTTACCAAGGGAGATGTGGATATCGAGATCGAACAGACCGATGCTAACGGCATAGATGCCGCTGCCAAGGGTGCCGGAACAGGGTTAAAATTATCTGCAAATGTAGGGGCTATGTTATTGGCATTTATAGCGTTACTCGCCATGGGAAATTATTTTTTCGAATGGTTTGGAGGGATCACGGGCATCAACGCCATGTTGCCCGATTCCAAGTTAACTATTGAAACTATCCTCGGATGGATACTTGCTCCCGTTGCCTATCTGATCGGAGTCCCCTGGGTTGATGCCACCAACCTGGGTTCGCTTCTGGGTACTAAAGTGGTGCTCAATGAGTTTGTAGCCTATCTTCAGCTATCCGATATGGTCAGCAACAACCTGCTAAGCCAGAAAACCATTACCATGGCGACATTTGCTTTATGCGGATTTGCAAATTTTTCGTCCATAGCCATACAGATTGGCGGCATTGGGGGGCTGGCGCCAAGCCGGAAGTCAGATCTGGCAAAGCTCGGTATAAAAGCCGTTATTGCCGGTACCATGGCCAATTTAATGACTGCTACCATTGCAGGAATCCTATATTAGTGACCATGAAATCACAAGCATCTATCTTATTTGTCATCGGCCTGATAACCGCAGTGGTATTTTCAGGCTGTACCTATTCTAATAACAAAACGGAATCGATGGAAATTGCCAGGGTGGGCAACGACTATCTCATGCTTGAAGAAGCCCTCAGTGAAATACCCGAATTCCTTATAGAGGAAGACAGTGTCAAGGTCCTGCAAAAGTATCGGGAGGAATGGATACAGAAAAAAATACTGCTTCAGGAGGCCCGGCGACTCCAGTTGCAGCAAAACCGTGAGGTACAGAATAAGATTGAGAAGGCCCGTCAGGAAATACTGATCGATGCCCTAAAGGATGCGGTGCTGAGTAAAGTTGAGGAAGATATCACCGTATCGGACGAGGAGGCCAGGAATTATTACCAGGCCAATAAAGAACAGTTTATTCTCAATGAAAGGTTTGTGCGTTTCAGACATATGGTCAGCCGGGACCTGGGATCAGCGCGGGAAGCAAAGCGCGCACTGTTAAGGGGGAAACCCTGGCCTGAGGTGGCCGCTCAGTATGCAATATGGCCCGATAAGCTGATCAGCGAATCCCGCGAGTTCTGGCCGATCTCCATGGCCGTCAAGGATAACAGCATTATGCACCGGTACCTTCAGATTATCGGCCACCAGGAAATCTCCCCCATACAGCGTGTTGACAATCATTATCACTTTGTCCAGCTTATGGAATCACGGGCAAAAGGAGAGCATCCGGAACTTGGCTGGCTTATAGAACAGATCAAGGAGTGGCTTTTATTGGATAAAAGGCGCAGACATTTCAGTTCCTACGTTAAGAATCTTTATCTTAAGGCCAAATCAAATAATGAAATTAAAACGTTCAACGTTATAAAACCTGATACAAATTCTAATCTAAGCATTAAAGATACTCTTGAAACAACTAACTCTGATGAATAGTACCTCTTCCCTCTCTCTATTTATATTAATCTTTTTATTCTCTTTCAGCGGTCTAAAGGCACAAAATACCGACAACGGTAAAGTCCTGGACCGTATCGTGGCGGTGGTAAACAATCATGTCATATTGAAATCGGATGTGGACCAGCAGGTGACAGATTACCTGCTTCAAAATCGCCAGCAAAACCAGGATGTGCAGTTTAGCGAACAACTTTGGTATTCCATCCTGCAGAATATGGTCGAACGATACGTAATGTTGGATCAGGCCAAGGAAGATTCGGTAACGGTCAGTGATGAACAGGTAAATCAGAATATTGACCAGCGGATCAACCAGTATGTACAGCAGGTAGGCAGTGAGGCTGCCCTGGAACGGGAAGTGGGCAAAAGCCTTGTCCAGCTGCGTGCCGACTTGCGTGAGGACTATCGCGAGGAGATGATCGTTAGCAAGTTCCGTCAACAACGCATGCAGGAAGTAAACATAACCCGTCCCGAGGTTCGGGAGTATTTTGAGAAAATACCAAGGGATTCCCTTCCAACCATTCCTGAACGGGTGGCCGTATCACAGATTGTTGCTACTCCCCCTCCCCTCGAAAATGCACGGAAGGAAGCATTGTCATTGGCACAAACACTGCGCGATTCCGTCTTAAATCACGGCAAAAGTATTGAAGAGATGGCCCGTACATACAGCGATGGGCCTTCATCCTCCAATGGGGGGCACCTTGGCATGATTGCAATTAACGACCTGGTACCCGAATATTCAGCTGCCGCATCGGCCCTCCAGCCCGGAGAAATATCAAAAGTAGTCGAGACCTCTTTTGGATTCCATGTGATTCGGTTGAATAAACGGCAGGGGGATCAAATTGATACCCATCATATACTTATCGGAATTGACGAGGAAAGCTACGACAAACAGGCGGCCATCAATAAGCTCAAGCAATTGAAAGACAGTGTGTTGACGCATGAGGAGATTACCTTTGCTGAGATGGCACGAAAACATTCAGATGACCAGAATACGGCTCCCCAGGGAGGCCGGATATTAAACCCTCAATCAAATGAACGCCTGATACCTCTAAGCCAGCTTGACCCTGCGCTCTACCGTATTGTACTGCTGCTGGACGAGGTCGGTGACATATCCGAACCCAAGGAATTCAATATTGGAAGCGGTAATAATTCAAAGAAAGCCTACCGGATCGTACGGCTCGATCAACGGATCCCTGAACATATTGCCAATATGGAACAGGACTACAACCGAATTAAACAGTTCGCTCTCCAGGAAAAGCAATTCAGAGTCATGAGAGAATGGATTGGAGAATTGCGGAGTGATGTTTATATCGAGTATAAAATACCGGTCCCTGACGAATTAACTCAACTTTAATCTTTTTTACCATGAGCACAATCCCCCAGGAGCCGGTTGAGGCGGTAGATTTTTTTCAACAGTCGGTTCAAAAGATTAAAGATGAAATCAGCAAGGTTGTTGTCGGCCAGAAGACCGTCATAGATCAATTGCTCATCAGTCTTTTTTCCCGGGGACATTGTGTCCTGATAGGTGTACCCGGCCTTGCAAAGACGTTGCTCATTCGAACGGTTTCAAAGACATTGAATCTAAGTTTCAGCCGTATTCAGTTTACTCCCGACCTCATGCCGGGGGATATAACGGGTACCGAAATAATTGAAGATGACCACCAGACCGGGAAAAAAGCATTTAAATTTGTCAAGGGCCCTGTCTTTGCAAATATAATACTGGCTGACGAAATCAACCGTACCCCACCCAAAACCCAGGCTGCACTGCTGGAGGCCATGCAGGAGAATCATGTTACCGCTGCCGGTACCCGGTATGATTTGGAGCTGCCCTTTTTTGTGTTGGCAACTCAGAATCCCATAGAACAGGAGGGTACCTATCCCCTTCCGGAAGCGCAGCTTGACCGTTTTATGTTTAACCTTTGGGTGGATTATCCCTCTCTGGAAGAGGAGATGCAGATCGTCAGCCAGACGACCTCTTCAAAAAGTGAAAAAGTGGTCCCCGTACTTGACGCTTCACAGATACTGGATCTTCAACAATTGGTCCGGGAGGTACCGGTTCCGGAAAGCGTACTGAATTATACAGTAAAACTGGTCGGGATGACCCGTCCCGATTCGGAAATAGCCCCCGATTTTGTCAACAAGTATATGAGTTGGGGTGCAGGCCCCAGGGCTTCCCAATACCTGGTATTGGGCGGGAAAACACGGGCCCTGATGAACGGGCGTTATAACGTTACCGAAGAGGATATTCAGGCACTGGCCAAGCCGGTACTCAGGCACCGTATCGTCAACAACTATACGGCTGAAGCTGAGGGACTGACGCCCGACAAGCTTATAGAAAAGCTTATCGATCATCTCTAAAGCAGTAAAACGTGGATTTTGTTTTTCAAGGGTTTCAATCGATCCTGCCTGTATGGATGGTGGTTCTGCTGCTTATTGCAGCGGTTTACCTATCCTGGTGGTCCTACAGGGAGGTCAAGCTCCCCTTTTACCCTAAATACGGATTAATCACCCTTCGCAGCCTCGTTTTTTTTCTTCTGCTGTTTCTACTGGCCAATCCCCTGTTCAAGTCCCGCTCTACCTATTTGGAAAAATCGACCATCTTGGTGTTGCTGGACAATTCTGCCAGCACTTCCATAAATAAAGGACAATATAGAGGAGAGCAGAGCTACCGTGAGGTCCTTCGACAGCTGCACCTGTCCGATACATCAGAGGTTAAGTACGACCTCTATAGTTTCGGGGGAACCGTTGAACCATCCGCAACAGAGGATCTGTCGTTCAACCGTTCAGAAACAGATCTGTTTAACACCATGGAAACAATTCAGAATAACCGTTCAGATATCACCGGGGCGATCCTGGTATCCGACGGTATCTTCACCAAGGGAAGGACTCCTGCATTTGAAGCGGGCAAGGTTACGGTTCCAATCTTTACCATAGCCCTTGGAGATACCATCGACCAACAGGATTTGATTGTCAAGCGCGTTGAAACGGCGGGGAGCGGATATCTTGACACGCGCCATAATGTAGAGGTTCTCGTATCATCTAACGGTTATGCGGGCAGCAGATTTGACCTTAATCTTTATCACGGTGAAAAGCTGATCAGAAGCCGTAGGGTTAGGGCGGGAGACGACCAAAAGATCCAAAGCCTGATGTTTGAATTGGATCTGGAAAAGGAAGGGTTAAACCAGTACCGGGTTGAGATTCCCTCCCTTCCATCGGAATGGACGGCCGCCAACAACAGCCAGCCCTTTACGGTGGATGTTCTGGATAGAAAACAGCGTATCCTGTCGCTTGCTTTTGAAATTTATCCGGATATACGGGTTTTACGACATATTCTGGAAAGTGACAAGCATACCAGCCTGATATCCCGTACATGGCTGGGCGGCAATACCTTTATAGAGGGCCCCCTCTCCTTTGATGCGGATACTCTTGATCTTGTTATACTCCACGGCTTTCCGGATAACGATCTTAAAAGCAAGACGGAGAAGTTATTCGGGCAGACACCGCTGATATATATGGCAACTCCCCGTTCGGCCTTGGAGAGAATGGAAACCATTCCCCTGCCGGTATCAAAAGGTGGGGGCAGGGATAACCATCCTGCCAAGTTGATTCCTGCGGTTGAATCTACTGCTCATCCGGTTATGGAACTGCCGGAACTTGATGATCGACTTTTACCTGCTATCTCGGTTCCCGCTATAAATGACAGCAGGCCCGGTTACACCCATCTATTTGAAGCTGAATTACAAAATAATGAGAAAACTCAACCGCTAATAACGGTAACGGAAACGGCTAACATACGTCGAAGCTTTGTGCTGGGTTTCGGTTGGTACAGGTATTACCAAAGCCCGAATGATCAACACCGGAAATATATTCAGCGGTTGTTGGAAAATCTGGCAGGATGGACGGCGGCCAGGCCGGATAACAGGCGTCTTCACATACGGCCGGCCAATAAAGTATTCAGCGGTACCGAACAGGTCGTATTCAACGCAACTCTTACCAACGAAAGCGGACTAAGGGAGGCTGAAGCAACTATTGAGCTTACCATTTATGGAGATGAAATTGAAAGGCGTTTTTATTCCATGGAGAACCTTGGAAACGGGGAGTATCGGTTGGCTGTCCGTTCTCTTCCCGGGGGAGTCTATCGATTTGAAGCGAAAGCTGTTAAAGGAAATCGGACCATCGATACGCAGGTTGGTGAACTGTCGGTAAACCGTACCAATATTGAATTTGTTGATACCCGGCGGAATGACCGTTTGCTAAAACAGATAGCTGCCCGCTCGGGCGGGAGCAGTTTTATTTTCAACAATCTTGAGGGGTTGGCCGACAGCCTGGAAAAAAAAGAAATGCTGGCGAAGGCAGAAAAAGAAACGGAGTCCCTTTTCTACCCTTACCAGCATTCATTTTGGTTTATAGTGGTAATCCTGCTGCTAACGCTTGAGTGGATTAGCCGAAAGTACTTTGCTCTTCCCTGATTCGTTTTATCCTTCTTCTCCTTCAGGCAATTCCTTATTGAACTCCAGGGTTCCGTCACCGGTATTCAATACCAGCACAGTACCATTTCTAACTTCGAAAGAGTTGGCATTTTTGACCCCTTTAAGGAAAGACTGGTAATTGGTGTCGGACCCGCAGTCCAGCTTGGTAGCATTAACACCGCTTATATCTATCTTGCCTTCTTGCTGGGCATTGTAGTCTCCCGTATAGTAGTTGCATCCCGCTTTGCCGGCTACATTGTCACCTACATTGAAGCTCAGTGTATAATTGGCTGAAGATTGTACCTGGGTTCCACTCATTGAAGACAAGGTCCAGTTGCCGTAAAGGTCGCCCGGAGCTTTAGAAAGCTCTTTGGTAGTGGAACATCCAATGAAGGCAATAGCGGTACAAAATAGTAATAGTATCTTTCCTGTATTTTTCATAATACTTGTCGGTTGATTTAAGTTTGTGATTACTTTTATAATGTAGTAGTCGGTGATTCCAAAACTTTTATCGTACCTGTATCTGCATCCATTTCTGCCTCAACTCCGATAGGAAGCGTATACATACGCTCCAAATGTCCGATCATTGAACCATAAAAGGATGGTATCTCTAATAGTTCTATATGATCTCGCATAATTTGTTCCAACGTCAAACTTCGGCTGCTGGTTGATTTGCACTCTGTGCATCTGCTAAATATAAACCCATTTAGCTTTCGCAGGATTCCATTCAGCTTCAGCTGGGTAAGCATGCGGTCGACCCGGTACGGCTCCTCACCTATATCTTCGATAAACAGGATGGCGCCATCCCAGTCCGGAAGATAATTTGATCCTATCATAGAGGTTATAACCGTAAGATTTCCTCCCAGCAATTTGCCCTTTACCATGCCCCCCGAAAGTGTCAGCCGTTTAAATCCCGCGTCGACCGGAGGTTTGATCAGGCGGGTGCCCTGCTCCATAAGCATATGGCGAAAGTGTTTTTTGGTAAAGGAAGTCCATTCAGATTTTCCTACCGGGCCATGAAAGGTAACCAATCCTGTTTTCGCATAAATAGCCAGTAAGAGAGAGGTGATATCGCTGAATCCGATTAGCGGTTTGGGGTTGTTTCGAATCAATTCAAAGTCGAGAAGCTGCAATATTCGGTTGGATCCCCAACCGCCGCGAAATGGAATAATTGCATCAACTCCGGAATCAGCAAACATCCTGTTCAGGTCTTTGGCCCGCTGTTCGTCCCTGCCGGCCAAATTTCCATAGCTTTCACGGGCATGCGCTCCTTCTTTTACCCCGAATCCGAGTGAACGGATTTCGGATATGATACGGTCGTAATCGGTGAGATTGGGCAGTATGCTTCCGGGACTGACCATCCCTATGGTATCCCCCTCTTTCAAGCGGCGGGGCTTTATAACAGGCTTTTGCGAGAGAAATGAATGAAATGCCTCCGGTAATAGAGATGATAAACCTCCCATACCGACAACTTTCAGGAATTCAGTTCTACTCCATGACATAGGTCCCTTTTATTTATACAGTTGATGTTTGCGTATATAGTCGGCTACAGTTTCCGGTAGAGCATATCCCGGGAATTCTCCATTTTTAACCTTCTTGCGAATATCGCTTGAGGAAACTTCAAGGGGTTTATGGTCGACGTAATGGATCTTATCCCTGAAGGGAAGCTCCATGTTATCCGAATCGATATCCGGTCGCCTGGCCACCAGCAGTTCACAAATATTCAATATCTCCTCCCATTTATACCACTGGGTAAATTCGGCCAGGGAATCTTCACCCATACAGAGATAAATATCTGTTTCCGGCAGTTGTTTATCTATATATAAAAGGGTGTTGACCGTATACGAAGGTCGTGTGAGGTCCTGTTCAATGGTCGTAATCTCTACACCGTCTTGTCCATCAAAAGCCCGATAAAGCATTTCGCAGCGGTGTTGGAAATCTGTCAGCTGCACATCTTTTTTATGGGGCGGATCGGGTGTGGGGACAACAAACAGTATCTCAATAAGATCACTGCCGACAAACGATTCAGCTATGGCTATATGGCCGCGATGTACCGGGTCAAAACTACCACCCAGCACCCCGATAGCCTTTGGTTGCGGCGCCATGTTAACGGTTTGTGCTGGAATTATCGGGAGTGGAAGATTGCCCATTTTCCAACTCAGCCAGGGCTACCCGCGCTTTATCCACGTATTCTTCAGCTTTTGACCTGTTCTTGCCTTCCGGAAAGAGCTGCAGGTATTTCTCATATGTTTCCACCGCTTTTTGATATCGCTCCTGCTGTTTTGAGGGAACACTGCGGCCGGCATAGATAACATATGCGTTGATCTCGTCGACCAGTGCCCTTTCGGCCCAGCTTGTCTCCGGGTAACGATCGATAGTCAGGTCGTAATAGACAATGGCCGCTTCATACTGATCTGTGCGCATGTACAAGTCTGCAGCACCATACAGCTTGTGGGCGAGCTTGGACCGCAGGTCGGAGATATAATCGGAAGCTTCCTGAACCCGGTCGGAATTGGGATATCGACTGTTGAAAAGCCTGAAACTTTCAATAGCCCTTCTCGTGTAGCTTTGGCTGAGTTTGTAACGGGGACTCAATTCGTAATAGCAATATGCCTCCCGGAAATCTACCATTTCTCGCCTTTCCGATCTGGGATAAAGAGTCCTGTACCGTTCATACTCTGAGGCGGCAAGCAGATACCGTTCATCATTAAAATAGGATTCAGCCAGGTAAAATTGGGCATCCTGGGCAAATTCCGTTCCCCGACCCACTTGTATAACGGTCTCAAATGCGCGTGCCGACTGATCATATTCCTCTTCTTCATACAGCTTCATCGCTTTCTCAAAAGCGACATCCAGCGAATCACCCGGCTGAATCAGGTCTTTATTTGCACAGGATAGAAAAGTCAAGGCAAGCAGTGGAATTAATATACCGCTGAGGTTGCCAAATATATTTTTAGGAGACATCTGTTGTGTTTTCAATATTCTCGATTGATTAGGTTACTTAAAAATGTTTTTAAATCTTCTTTATAGGCCGAATCCGGAAATTCATCCAGCCGATGTACCGCATTCTCGTATAGCTCTTCAATTTTTACTTTTGCCGATTCCAAAATACCCAGCGAAGTATAGACATCAATAACTTTTTCAATGTCAGACCGGCTTACTTCCGGTTTATCGAATATTTCTTTAAGGGTGTTCGTTTGTTTTTCATCGCCTTTTTCCAACGTAAGGACCGATAAGTATGTTTTCTTGGATTCAGCAATATCCCCTCCCCGGACTTTGCCGAATTTGGACGGATCTGCAACTACATCGAGCAGATCGTCCTGTATCTGAAAGGCTACACCCACTTGTGTGCCCATTTCCCTTAATCGTTCAAGTTGCTTATCCCCGGCTCCCGCAACAGCACCACCCAGTTCAAATGCAGCACTTATCAGGGCGGCTGTCTTTCCATTGATCATGTTAAAATACTCATCTGCAGTAACCCGGGATACATTTTCAAACTCCAGATCGTAGGCCTGCCCCTCACATACGGTCCGGGCACTTTCCAGGAAAATATGTATGATCCGTGCATACTGTTCTTTGGTGTAAGGTCCGGTCGAGCCGTAATACTGCAGCTGTTCAAATGCCCAGGCATACATGGCATCGCCGGATAATATGGCCGTTGATGCATTCCATTTTCTGTAAACGCTTTCCTTCCCTCTCCGGGTATCTGCCGCATCCATAATATCGTCGTGCAAGAGGGTGAAGTTATGCAGCAATTCAATAGCCATGGCAGCCGGCAATGCCTCTTCTACCTCGCCCCCGCAAAGCCCGCAGCCCGTTAGTGTAAAATACGGACGGATTCTTTTCCCCCCAAGGGACAGGGTATACCGTACCGGATCATACAGCGTGGAGGGCCTCTCCGGAAGGTTCAGATCCCTGATGCTGTCCTGTATAAGGGTTGATAATTTTTTCTGCTTTGCGGTGGTGTTAACCATGATTTACCTGCATTTAAGGAAGGGCAAATATAAGCATTTTAGGTAAAGATGTTAGCTCTGTTCCCCTGTTAAAATGAGGTGTTCCGATCTGAGGTCCCCAAACTGTTCACATCCCAGAAGGGTCAATATGATCCTCACCTGTTCCCTCCAGTTTTGTATCAGATTCTCCAGTCCTTCATACCCCTCTTCCATTAATACTTTAATGATGGGTTGGGCAGCAGCGGTGAAATCGGCTCCCAGGCAAAAGGCTTTTACCATATCAAAGCTGGAACGGATGCCCCCGGAGGCAATCATTTCAAAAGTGTGAGTTTCCCGGAGTCGTTGTACCTCTCTTATACACCCTACCGTTGAAAGGCCCCATTCGTTAAACATCTCCAGCGGTTTTTTATTTGCCTTCCTCCTGTTTTCCACTTTCGACCAACTGGTCCCGCCCGCTCCGGCGACATCTATAACAGAGACCCCGGCTTTGAGCAGCTCTTCGGCAACGGTCCCGGATATGCCTGCACCTGTTTCTTTCACTATAACGGGAACGGGGCTATCATTGGCAAGTTTGGCAATACCCTCTTTTATGCCCTTGAAGCTTCGGTCACCCTCCGGCTGCATGAGCTCCTGCAGAGGATTGAGGTGAACTATTACAGCATCGGCCTCTATGCTGTCAATCAGTATGTTCAGCTTTTCTTTCGGTAGTCCCCCTATAAGCTGCGCCCCCCCGATGTTGGAGGCTATAAAGGCGGACGGAGCTTTTTTTCGGACAATGGAAAACGATGAGACTGCATCCGGGTCTTCGAGCATGATACGCTGACTTCCCACTCCAAAAGGCAGGTTGTATGATTCACAAAATTCAGCAATACGTTCATTTATGGACCCTGCATCGGTATAGCCTCCGGTCATTGAAGAGATAAACAGAGGAAATGAAAAGCTTCGTCCCATCAGGGATGCTTCAGTACTTACTTTTTCAAAATCGGTTTCCGGAAGGGCATTGTGTTTCAGGCGGTACTGCTCAAAGCCTGTGGGCTGCCGGTACTGCATCTGCCCCGAAACAGTAAGGTCAAGATGGTCTTTTTTGCGCTCTTTAATAGACATAATTTAGTTTTAATGCATTAATCCTTTATATCATGTATGATCCGCCATTGATATGAAAAGTTGCCCCGGTCATATGCTTTACTTTTCCGGATGCCAGGAAAGCGACCAGTTGCCCCACCTCTTCTGCTGAGGTAATTTCGTCGAAGGCCATCCCCTCCGTAAGGTACTCTTCCCCATATACTTCAATAGAGTCCATTGCCATATCCGTTTTTATAAATCCCGGTGCTATGGAATAGGCAGATATTCCATATTCGCCAAAATCCCTTGCAATACTTTTGGTAAAGGCAACCAACCCTCCCTTTGATGCCGCATAGGATGCATACTCCTGCGTATCGCCGCGGTAAGCAGCTCGGGATGCTATGTTTATAAGCAGCCCTCCCCCCTCCGACTTCCACCGATTTAAAGCCCATTTAGACAACAGGGCCGGTGCCCTCAGGTTAACCTGAAGCGTACGGTCCCAATTGTCCAGCCAGTTTGAGTCATTGCTGTCAAATCCACACTCTTCAAAGATACCTGCATTGTTAACCAGAACGCCCGGGGGGGCTTCCCTTTCAAAAAGGGGTTTCAGTTTATCTGTCAGCTGGCCGGCTTTGGCAAGATCTACATAGATTCCTTCAAAACGATCGTTATCGGCAAATTCGGCCGGAAATTCAGAGCTCCGGGCGGTCCCGATCACCCTTGAGTTTTGATCCAGGAGAAGTTGGGTTATAGCTTTCCCTATTCCCCTGGAGGCTCCGGTTACCACTACGCAGGTATCGCTTAGTGTCTGCTTGTTCATATCAATTGCCGCTAAATTAGTATTGGACGGGTTGGAATACAAAGATAAGATATGCCGGAAGATGCCAAAACCTTAATAGTTTCCCAAGGGGGCATTACCGCCTGTAAACCGGTACGTTGGAACAGGCTTCGCCGTACATGAGCTTCTTGACGTGCGGGACTAATTTCTTAGTAGCATATAGGTACACGCTTTCGGGAACCGGTTTCTCCTTGCTGCTGCACCCTTTAAGAATTACAAACTTGTCGCGGAAACGCTCCCAGTCGACCTCTTCCAGATTTCTACGGTAAAGTTCAAAGAGAAAATCGGCTTTCCTCCCCTCGAAAATATCTTTAGCTATTCCATCAGCATGTTGGGCTACAAGCATATAGGCCCATTTTGATATAATAGCATCAGTAGAACAGTAGACTGCCAGGTACGTATCGTTATACTTGCTCCAATCGTGATTTTCGAGTTGCTCCCTGAATTCTTTTTCTTTGAGAATCAATCCTTCGTAGAGAAAATCCTTCAGGTCCAGTTCGGAGACCGGAGATTCATCGTAAAAATCCTGCAGGTTTATGGTCACCAGTTTTTCGGACTGTTTGACCTTATTGACGATTTTGTTTTCATCTGTTTGAGTAGCCATATGCTATACTCCTATACCGAAAATGATTCTCCACATGAGCAGGTTCTTGAGGCATTGGGATTATGAAAATGAAATCCATCTCCCTGCAGCCCTTCCGTATAATCAAGCTGGGTACCCGACAGGTATAAAAAGCTTCGCATATCAATGATCAGCCTGACCCCCTTTTCTTCGAACATCCGGTCTTTTTGTGACTCTTGGGCCTCTTCCTGCTCAAAGTCCAGTTCATAGGTTAGTCCTGAACATCCGCCGCTCACCACTCCGACACGCAGGGTTACATCTTCGGGAAGATGTTGCTCCTTTCTTATTTCCTTAATGCGTTTAGCGGCTCTGTCGGTAATGGAGATAGACATAGTTGTAAGTGCTCTTACTTAGTTTTATACCGAGACCACTTGAATTTCGGGATCAATACGCTTTACCATGCTTTCAATGGCATACAGCGTTCCGGAAGTAGCCGTCGGACAGGTACCGCAAGCTCCCTGATAGTGTACTTTCAACCTATTTCCATCCAGCCCCAGGATCTTAAGCCCACCGCCGTCGGCCAGCAAATAAGGCCTTACCTGTTCATCCAGCATTTTGTTAATTTCCACCAGGCGTGGGTCGTCAGACTCCTGTACCTCCCTGGAGGCGTGTACCTCATCATCTTCAATAGCATCGGCTTGCTGCTTCGCTTCCCGGATAGGCGGAGCCAGCTGTCGCAACAGTTCGGACCAAACCGCATTTCCGTCCTGCGTCACAGTAACATACTTGTCTACATAATAGACGTTTATTACATGCTCAATGGAGAACAAGGAAGAAGCCAGGTCGTCCCCTTCAGCTTCCGAAGCGTTTTCAAATGATTTCGTAACTCCGTTGGTAAGCGGTTCACCAAGTACAAACCGCATGGCATCGGGGTTCGGCGTACGTTCTATTTCTTTAATTTTTGGCATATCTGCTGGTTGCTTAGCTTCCTTTTGAGTTCACTGTTTAGAACGAATATAAATAAAATATAGTTTCCTGAAAAGGGACCGTTGTTTCTGTTTGACTGCTTCTAAGGTCCGCCTGAGGTCAGAAAAATTCCCTGGCCTTACGTACTCCCTTTACCAACCGGTCGATATCTTCCTCATTATTGTAGAATGAGATTGAAGCTCTGGCAGTACCCGGTATGTTAAACCTTCGCATGGTTGGCTGGGCGCAATGGTGTCCGGTTCTGATAGCAATACCCTGCTGGTCAAGTATGGTCCCTATGTCGGTTGCGTGTATATCGTCGAATACAAAGGATATAACCGATGCCTTTTCACGGGCGGTTCCAATAATTTTTAAGCCTTCGATATTCAGAAGCTGCCTGGTGGCATACTCCAACAACTCTTTCTCCCTTTGTGCGATGGCATCCATACCAATGTTCCTCAGGTAGTCGATAGCGGCTCCAAAGCCAATTCCAGCAGCGATGGGCGGAGTTCCCGCCTCAAATTTGTGGGGGAGTTCGTTATAGGTTGTCTCTTCAAAGGTAACCTTGTCGATCATGTCCCCTCCACCTCTGAACGGCGGCATCTTTTCCAGGTACTTTTCTTTGCCGTACAAAATGCCAAAACCCGTAGGCCCGCACATTTTATGAGAGGAAAAGGCATAAAAGTCGGCATCAAGCTCCTGTACGTCTACCTGGCTGTGTGGGGCCGCCTGGGCTCCGTCTATCAATACGGGTATATCGTACTTATGGGCTTCCCGAATGATCTTCTTTACCGGGTGGATGGTACCCAATGCGTTGGATATATGACCGACGGCCACAATAGCCGTATGTTCATTTAACAGTTTTATGTATTCATCCCATATCAGCTCTCCCCGGTCATCTACAGGTATAATGCGAATAGTTGCTCCCCTCTCTTTTGCTATCATCTGCCAGGGTACAATATTGGCATGATGTTCAATCTCGGAGAGGATAATCTCACTGCCTTCTTTCAGGCCGATTTTCCCGAAGCTGGCGGCAACTACATTAATGGAATCGGTTGCACCGCTGGTATACACTATTTCATGGTTATGAGCGGCGTTAATAAATGCACGGGTTTTCTCTCGCGTAGCTTCATAAAAATCGGTCCCTTCCTGGCTGAGCGTATGGATCCCCCTATGAACATTGGCATGTTCCTCCCGGTGATAGCGGTCTATTCGGTCGGCTACCGGTATGGGCATCTGGCTGGATGCCGCATTATCCAGGTACACCAGCGGATTCCCGTTTACGGTCCTCGAAAGAACCGGGAAATCCTTACGAAGAGAAGCGAAATCAACCTTCGGACTCGTTTCCGTATTCGATATGGTGTTTGCGGCTTTATCCATTATTTGGTGACAAGCTCAGAATCAAGTTGGCGGTCGGTGAAGTTATGTACTTCATCAACCAAAAGTTTTTGAACCGAATCGACAGTTATATTTTCTATGGTTTCGAGGGCAAAAGCATATATAAGGAGCTCACGCGCCTGTTGTTCGCTGAGCCCTCGGCTCTTGAGATAGAAGACTTCGTCTTCCTCAAGCTGTCCCACCGTGGCCCCGTGAGTGCATACAACATCGTCGGCAAATATTTCAAGCTGGGGCTTGGTGTTAACCAACCCTTTTCGGGACAGGAGTAAATTCCTGTTTTCCTGGAATGAATCAATTTTTTGGGCGTCTTTTCGCACAAATATCTTGCCGTTGAACACCGAATGAGCATTGCCGTCGATAATACACTTGTGCAACTGGTGGCTTTCGCAGTGCGAAAATTTATGGTCCATTACAGAGTGTGTATCCGATACCTGGTCGCCATTGATCAATACCAATCCGTCAACTGTAAATTTCACTTCCTCCTCCAGCTGGGTGATCCGCGGTTCGTTTCTGGATAGCTTCGCCCCGATGGTAATCGTATAGGATTCGTAGTTTGCGTGCTGTTTTACGTGGGCAGCCGTTCGGGCAATATGTATGGCGGCCCTACTGTCCCGTTGAATCTTGGTGTGTTTAACATAGGCTTCCCGTTCCAGGGTTACCTCTACTACCGGCAGATTGAGATACTTGTTTTCACCCAAGCCGATATGATCTTCCACTACCGTCAGCTCCGATTTTTCGTCAGCCACGATCAGGCAGCGGGGCGTAGTGAAATAGGTTTCAGAGGCATCCGTCTGTACATAAAGAAGATGAACGGGGGTGTCCACATGTTTTTCTCTGGGGACATAGACAAATGCCCCGTCTTCCATAAATGCCTTATTGAAGGAAGAGAATATATCTCCCTCGAAGTCGGCATATTCGTTCAGGTGTTCCCGGATCAATGGGTTTGAATCGGCCGCCAAATCGGCAATATTACCTATGACCACTCCTTCGGGCATATCCTCTGCAGAGGAGTGTTTCTCTGAGAAACGACCGTTGACAAACACCAGCCTGGCCCCCTTGCTTTCCGGAATAAAATGTTCTTCGATAGCGGGTTCCGAAATATCCAGTTTACCGGCATGCTTGTATTGATCCCTGTACAGCTCCCTGAGGCTGATGAATCTCCACTCCTCATCTTTTGGCTGTGGAAATTTCATCTTTCGCACCTCTTCGGCGGCTTCCAGCCTCAACTCCTGAAGAAGTTTGGACTTACCGTTGACAGACGATTGGTACTTTAAAAGATCCGGAAGAAAGTCGTTCGATTGTTGTTGAATATTAGCCATTTCCTTAATTCGGTTCACCGTTTACGGATACAGATGCCAGGTCGTTAAGCCAGTCATAGCCTTCATCTTCAAGCTTGACTGCCAGCTGCTTGTCGCCCGATTTGACGATTTTGCCGTCGAGCATAACGTGTACATGATCCGGTACGACATAGTCAAGGATACGCTGGTAATGGGTTACCAGGCATACAGCATTGTCATTGCCGGCCAGGTGATTGATCCCTTTGGCAACAATCTTTAATGCATCGATATCAAGCCCTGAATCCGTTTCATCCAGAAAAGATAGTGTGGGATTCAACACGGCCATCTGAAAGATTTCATTGCGTTTCTTTTCTCCACCGGAAAATCCTGCATTCACGCTTCTATCCAGAAATTCCCGTTTCATCTCTACTACCTTCAATCTGTCCTCTACATAATCCTCAAATTCGAGGGGGTCCAGCTCCTCTCGGCCCTGTTCCTTGGCTATAGTATTATAAGCCTGTCTCAACAGGGTCTTATTGGTGACACCGGGTACTTCCACCGGGTACTGAAACGCCAAAAAGATTCCCAAATGGGCTCGTTCTTCAGGGTCAAGTTCCAATATGCTTTCACCGTTGAATAGAATATCACCATCGGTGATTTCATAGGCGGGATGGCCTGCTACCGCCTTGGAAAGCGTTGACTTTCCACTTCCGTTCGGGCCCATGATAGCATGGATTTCACCTTTATCGATATGAAGGTTGACGCCCTTGAGAATTTCCGTTCCATCCTCTTCGGCGACAACATGTAAGTTTTTTATGTCTAGCACTTTAAATGTTGTTTTATTTGTTTGGCAATTTAATTTGTTACAAGGATCCCGCTGGCCGGGGATAACCAAGATTCATTGAGAATTTCCTGTTGGTACCTTAGCCTACACTGCCTTCCAGTTTAATGCCCAGCAATTTGTCGGCTTCAACGGCAAACTCCATGGGGAGTTCTTTCAGTACCTCTTTGGCAAATCCGTTTACAACCATCGATATGGCATCATCCTCATCCATACCCCGCTGTTGCAGGTAGAAGATCTGGTCTTCCCCAATCCGGCTTGTAGTAGCCTCATGTTCCACCTTGGCAGTTGGATTGGCCGATTCTATATAGGGGAAGGTATGGGCCCCGCAGGTCTGGCCAATAAGCATGGAATCACAAACCGAGTAGTTTTGTGCGTTTTCTGCACGGGGACTGATTTTTACCAGACCACGGTAGCTGTTATTGGACTCTCCGGCTGAGATACCCTTGGATATGATGGTGCTTTTGGTACCCTTTCCAATATGGATCATCTTTGTTCCGGTGTCGGCCTGTTGACGCTTGTTGGTTACAGCTACAGAGAAGAATTCACCTATGGAGTGGTCACCCTGCAGGATAACGCTCGGATACTTCCAGGTTATGGCGGAGCCGGTCTCTACCTGGGTCCACGATATCTTGGAGTGATCGCCGCGGCAATGTCCCCTTTTGGTCACAAAGTTATATATCCCTCCATTCCCCTCTTCATCACCGGAATACCAGTTTTGGATGGTGGAATATTTTATTTCGGCATTTTCCATGGCAACCAGTTCAACGACGGCGGCGTGCATCTGTGTTTCTGAAAACATCGGTGCCGTGCATCCTTCCAGATAGCTGACGTGGCTGTTTTCCTCACATATAATGAGAGTGCGTTCAAACTGCCCGCTCTGCATATTGTTAATTCTGAAATAGGTAGAAAGCTCCATCGGACAGATCGTATCCTTGGGTACGTAACAAAAAGATCCGTCAGAAAACACAGCTGAATTCATAGCGGCGTAGAAGTTATCCCCTTTCGGAACAACCGACCCAAGATATTTTTTCACCAGCTCCGGGTGGTCCTGAATAGCTTCCGAGATAGAACAAAAAATAACTCCAGCCTCAGCCAGCTTCTCTTTGAATGTGGTGAATATGGATTCACTGTCAAATACAGCATCCACAGCTACACCCGAAAGCATTTTCTGTTCTTCCAACGGAATACCCAACTTTTCATAGGTCTCCCTGATCTGGGGGTCTATATCGTCGAGGCTTTCCGCTTTTTTGGCATTTTTCTTTTTAGTTGCCGAATAATACTGTATATCCTGGAAGTCAGGTTTGGGATAACTGATATTTGCCCAGTCGGGCTCTTCCATCTGCTTCCATTTTTCAAAAGCCTCAAGGCGAAATTCCGTTACCCATTCGGGTTCGTCCTTTCGACGAGATATTTCCCGGATGATATCTTCATTTATTCCTTTGGGAAAATCTTCATATTCCACATCTGTGGTGAAGCCATATTTGTACTCACCACCGATCATGGATTCCATTGCTTTCGTTTCACTCATAAAAATTGGGTACCGTATTTAATATTTGCTGATTGACACCTTGCTGCATTTCCGCATGCCGGGTCCAATTAATGCTAATTTGGACTAAATCTAATTTGAAACACGGAAGATAAGGACATTTGAGTGCTTTTTCATGTTCCCGGCAGAGCCGAAATATAAGCAATCTTCCTTGCAAGATAAACTATTATATGGGCCCTTCTGCCTTAACGGATTAACGAATGGAAGTATCAATAATTATTTAACATTCATCCAATCGAAAGGGATTATTGATACCATTGAAACCGCTTATAAACTCAGTAGCTGTAGCCTTCCGTAAAGAGCACTTCCCCGTTGGTATCGCTGTTTAATGCCTTAAGGTAGGTTTTGGCGACAACGGATGCTTTCGGCCAGGGTTCGGTATCCCTGCCCATCTTTTCGGCTGTTTCTCGTATAAGCGGCGGAGATACTACACAAATGCGTTGCTGGTCGTTCAGGTCGAGTGCGGCAGCCCGGGTAAAACCCTCCAAAGCCGCATTTACCATTGCAACCGGTGTTGTATTGGGCGAGGGTTCCATGGAAAGCATGCCGCTGGTAAGTATAAAAACCCCGTCATCTGCCAGGTATTCGAGACCTTTTCGAACCAGGTTTACCTGGCCCATCAGTTTGCTTCGAATTCCAATCTCAAATTGTTTGTCGGACAAGTCCCGCAAGGGTCCGAAACTGGCATTGCCCGCGGTACAGATCACGGCATCCAATTTGCCCACCGTCCCGTAAAAAGAATCAATGGTTTCGGGACGGTCAATATTTACGGAAGGAGAAGTGTTACGGGAAGCTTCAATAACCTCATGCCCCTCCCCTTTTAATAGTTGTGTTACCGCGCCTCCTATGGTTCCCGTAGCTCCGATTACGGTTACTTTCATAACATGGAAATTAGGGGTTAAGTATTGTCTTTTGAGCCACTGTAAAATTATCTGAAAAAGTATCAAAAACAAATGAATGTATCATTCGGCGACTGTAAAAATTAAGTAAGAGCTCTCCGGGATTTTACATCTAACAACCCAATTAAAACGCATGCCCCTGATTCTCCATCTCATCTTCGGTTTGATCATTGGGTGGGTTAACCCCAAATGGGTGGATTTTGAGTAGCTTATTCCTTACCATTTTTCACTGAATAAATAATTCAGTACATATATAGACGGACAATACCTGGCCAATTCCGTGTCAACCAAAGATTAAATTTTACCATAGGGACGGTATGAACAATTTCCATTCGCACTACCCTTTGAAACAGCGTTTGCTTTATTCAGTATTGGGCATGCTGGGTGCGGTAATTATTGCCGGTTTCTGGAATTATCATCTTGTCGACGGCTTCGGTAAAGAGATAATCATGGAGGGAACTCTGGGAAACTCCGCTGACCTGGCTGATGACTACCCGGTGAGGGGTGGCGGTTTCGGATTTCTGTTTGCTGCCTTTGCGGGCCTGGCAGCTACCTTTACAGCCTGTAACTGCGTCGTGTTTGCCATGATTCCGGGCCTTGCCTGTTCTGTCGATACCGGTAACGGAAAACAGGATGTCTGGAAAACCTTCCGGGCATTTATTTATGGAGTTATGTCGATAACAGCTTTTTATGGGATTATGATCGGCTTGTTGGGCAAGGAAGGTGTTGAGGTAATCAATGAAAGATCCATTCGCCTGGCCCAGGCCCAGGCTGTTTTTTCACTGCTGGGTATCATCATGTTATTATGGGGTGCCCTGGAGATGGGATTTCTGGATGCAATCAAGTCGAGGTTTTCAGCTGCCACCCGACAATTCTTTTCTCAGCTTGCCGTCAAGGGAGCTTTGCTGGGCCTTCTGGTAGGGTTTTTCGCGGTAGGACGCCCCTTCCCGGTATTTCGTGAGTTCCTGCTCTATGCCGCCAGTGCTTCAAATCCCTTCTACGGGGCAGCGGTAATGATGGTACAGGGATTGGGACAAATAGCTGTTATGGCCCTTATTTTTATTCTGGTTGTTAAAATAGCCGGTGAAAAAATCGGGCGGGCCGCTATCGAAAAACCCCATACATTTAAATTGACAAGTGCCCTCGCCTTGATATCCGGAGGCATGTATTTTGTCTTCTACTGGGGGCTTGCCTTTCTTTTCGATATTGGAGGGTGGGGCTTCAAGCTGGGATGGTATTAATCGGCCGATACCTTATCCCTCCTCACCCAGCAGGATGGCTACACAGGCCGCATTAACGATATCCTCCCACCGGCAACCGCGCGACAAGTCCATCATCGGCCGCTTAAGGCCCTGTAATATAGGTCCTGTTGCGGTTGCTCCCGCCAGGCGCTCGGTAATTTTATAGGCAATATTACCGGCATCGAGGTTCGGAAAGATATATACATTGGCATTGCCGGCGACAGTGGAACCGGGGGCTTTTCGGTGCCCTACTTCAGACACATAGGCCGCATCAAACTGTAGCTCCCCGTCTATCTCCAGTTCGGGCCATTGCTCTCTGGCCAGATCCAAGGCATCCCGAACCAGTTCAACCCGCTCGTGCGTAGCACTTCCCTTGGTTGAAAATGACAGCATGGCCACAACTGGCTTATTCTTAGTTAACCGTTGGTGGGTCCGGGATGACTCTATAGCAATTTCCGCAAGCTGTTTCCGGTCGGGATAAGGAACCACACCACAATCACCATAGGTAAATAACGCCCCATCAGGCAAGGCCATCAAAAATATACTTGAAACGGTAGATACCCCTTCCCGGGTGCCGATACACTGGAGGGCAGCCTGTATGACATCACCGCTGGTAGCCACCGAACCGGCAACACAGCCATTGGCATAATCCTCCCCAACCAGCATGGCCCCGAAATAAAGAGGATCCTGCAATTTTTGCCTTGCATCATCAATCGATATCCCCTTGTGTTTTCGGCGTTGAAAAAGAGCGTCTGCCAACAAATCGGAATGGGTGAAACTGTCAAGGTTGTGGACTTGAACAGTACTTGTCAACGTTAAGCCGTGTTCCCCGGCAAGTTTTGTTATCTCTTTTCCCTTTCCGAGCAGGGTTACCTCACATAGTTGCTGTTCCGCTAAATAGGCACACGCCCGCAATACACGGGGATCTCCGGATTCGGGAAATACAACATGTCCCTTTAAAGCTTTGGCTCGACTTCTGATCTCTTCCATTATTTTCATACTAAAACAGTATAAAGATTGAAATAATCGCGACCGCCAGCCCCACCCATTGCATCCGGCTGATGGAATCTCCCCAACGCAATAGCCCGAGAGCCGTCCCGCCCACCACACTGAGCATATTTACCATCGGATAGGCTATGGAACCTGTAATGCCGTCGAGGGCATATATTAAAAAAACAGCTGAATAAAGATTGGGGATTCCTATTAAAAGCCCAAGTTTAAGTTCAGGCAAGGTTAATAAGGGCCCTTTTCGCACTATACATGCTACCGCTCCCACTATAAATGCTCCTGAAAACACCAGGCACATGAACAGCAATTCGTTGATTTGAAGGCTAAACTCCTCCTTGTAAATTTTAAGCGAGGCATCTGCAAATCCCGAAAGAAGAAAAATAATCAGCAACAACCAGCCGGCATTCACAGAACCGATTTTCACCCTTCCCTTTTTGGGTATCAACAACAAAAGTGCTGCGAATACCAGCAGTACTCCCCCTGTTTTCAATATTCCGAGGTACTCCCCATAATAGTATACCGAAACCAGCACCGGAAGCAACAGGGAAAGACGCATTGCCGTTATGGTTATACCCACGCCGTTGAGATGCACGGATTTGCTGTAGAAAAGAAAATTGGCAATAAAAAAGATGCCCACTGCCAGGCTGAATAAGAGCAGCATGTTACCGTGCTCAAATCCATACAGAGCGGAATCAGGCATTAATCCCCCCACGGCAGCTACGGCAGCCGCTACAAAATAATTTACCGTCAGGGTATTAAGCGTGCGCAGTTTCCCAACTTCCGTCATTTTCAAAAAATGAGCTATAAGCAGAGAACAGCCCGCACTTAAAAATATATACAGGTAAGGCATCACCGGGAAGGTATTATCTGCATTGCCGTATTGCCAAAAGCCCGGGGATCCTGGGAAAGGTCGTGCAGCCTCCTTGAGTTATAAGGAATATTTCTTTCCAGAAATTGAAATATGGCCCCCGTATTGGTTATGCGTTGCTGAAGTGCTTTTGCAATGAAGTAAGGAAACAAGTGATGTTTCTTGTCTTCCCCTCCGTTACCCACGTACAATTGAGATTTCTGGTGGAGCTCCGAACTGAATAACACCAGGGAGTTGGAATTTCCGGAGGTTATGATATCCGACAGGCTCCGAAGCGGTTGGTGCAGGTCAAGATCAGATTCGGATAATAGCTGTTCGCTTCCCGGCGCCTGAAATTCTATGTCAGCCAAGACAATGGTTTTATGTGAAGGTACAGCGGATAACTCAGTAAACAGCCTGCTGAGACTGATGTTTTCTTCAGCACGATCTAATCCTACCGGACGGAAAGACAAATTGTACCCCTCCTCACCCAATTCAACATTGCCGTAACCACTCAAATAGATAAACAGGGTGGTACTGTCGGCAGCGAGGTTTTTCAATTTTTCCACCCGGGACAAGAGACTGTCGCCGGTTGCTATATCTCGAAATTCCGTGATATTATTCGCAGGGAATCCCAGGGCATTCTCAAGGTATAACCGCATTAGTTTTCCATCACGGTGGGCATAAGAACGAGACTGAAATGGGGAACGGTAATTTTGATTGGTTACAACTAAAGCGTGTGCATTAGGATTGATATCGCTAAGGATAGGTATATTGTTTTCAACATCGACATTACCGAATGGTATACGCGGTACGGCCATCACCTCGCTTTTTTCTGCAAAGTCGGAAGTTCTCCAGATCATGTCAGCATCAGTCCGTGCTATGAAATTTTCAGAGATACCGTACAGGATCCTATACCATTGCTCGGAGGCAGAATTGATAATGCGTAACTGGCTTCCCTCAACCAGCTCGGCCAATATGTTGGATGTGTTCTCTTCAGGAGAACTGCGTAGTTCGGCTACCGGAGCGGTAATGTGCGCATAAGGCTGGAGGATATCATTCAGCCTGTATTCATAACGGTAGGTGGAATCCCTGTAGGCCAGGTTTACAAAAACGCTGTCGGGTTTCTCTCCTTCAATTTCCAGTGAGTTAAGCAGGCTCCCAAGTCCTATGTCGAGCTTGCCGTTATCTATCTTCCTTTGTTCATTTTCAACCAGCAGATTGTTTCCGTAGCTGATGGACAATGTTAATGTTTCTCCCTCTGTTTCAGATACACTTACGGTATCTTTTTGAACCATAGTACCTGTTTTTCTCAAATATCGCTCCTCCCCTGTTGGACGGGGCATTCCCTTTGGTTTCATGGCATAAAAGCCGGATCCGGCCATCAGGGCAGCTGCCAGGCTTAGGGAAGTAACTGTTGTGGATGACCTGTTATCCATCAGTATATCGGTATGTGCGGTAAAAGCGGTTAGTGCGGCTCCCGTTAAACCCAATGCCAGAACCCACGGTTTTATTTTATACTCCTGTATGGTACGCTGCAACAGGACTTTTTCGGCATATTCGTAGGTCACCTTCGAATAGATCCGGAGACTTAGGGTGGGATTCGAAGGACTCAGCTCATTGCTTTTATCCAGAAAATGTTTCTCATCCAGAAGCCGATAGTCTGATTTGTCAATGGCCGAAGTATCTTTGACCACCCACCGGGGGCTGGTACAGGAAGCCGAAAAGAGCAGCATGGAAACCAGAGCGGCCAACCAGATATATGTATTCAGATATGTACTCATCAGAGAGGGATAACGGCTCCGATTCCTATGATATTTCGATATTTAAAATGGGGATCCGCCCCGGGCCGGGAAAGCCATAAGGGAATATCGTACCGTATCCGTATTCCGCGGCTTTTCCCAAGATAATCGGGAATGTTCAAGGAGAACATGAATCCAAGACCTGCATCGGCAAGGACCGGCTCATATTCCAGGCTTGTCAATCCAAGCGAAGTTCCCGTGTCAATAAAAAGATAAGAACGCAGATCCAAAATATTGCCTATAACAGGAATTTTTTTGATAGCCTTATCCAGCGGGTTTGGATAGTCAAATTCAATGTTAAGAGCACCCAACGAAGTGTAAAGCGGAGTGATTCCATTGTTAAGCAAATTAAAATCCCTTTCCAGGTATCCTCTCAGGTTTGCACCTCCCGATACCTGAAATAAACCCTCATCCATCCAGGAGGTCGGGATCGTTCCCTTGGCACGGGTCAGGCCGTTTCCCATCCATCCTATAGCAGGCAGGAAACTGTTGCTGAACAGGTATTGAGGCGGGGTATCTTCCGATGCAATGCCCGCAAACAACCGTCCCCGAATGGCAAAATTATCATTCAATGCGATCAACTGCTGTATTTCAGCTTTACTTTGAACAAATACAGGAAGGGGTCCACCCAGGTTGATATTGGTAAAAGATCCCGCCTGCAGCAAGCCCGGGCCATTTTCTTTTTGGTAGAGAATATCCATGGCTGAGATGTATAACCACTCATCTATCCACAACCGGGGATACAAAAGATAGGCATCCTTAAAACGGTCTTCACTTCTCAGGCTCAGCGACAACTCTTTAAAATTATTCTCATTAAATCCGGTTTGCCATCTTTTGTTAAATGCCAGGCCATGCCGGTGAAATCCGGTTCTTATGGAACTAAACAGCTGTATGTTGCCCTCACTTCCGAAATCTGAAATGGACGGAATGGGTTCGGTAAAGGAGAGATAGTAGGATACAGGGTATTGGGGCAGCCAGGTTCCAAGCCATACACCAAAATCCAGCCGGTGCGGACCGTCCCCAAAGGTTCCGGGTTTTTGTCCTTTGATTCTAAGCCCAAGGCGAATTCCATCTACGTCATTGTACCAGAGGTCTGGAGCCGGCAATAACTCGTAGTTTTGTTCTTTCTGTTGAGCGAACAGTAATAATGGCGCAAACAAAAATAATAATACAGCACAAGAGATCTTGGAAGTCATCGGGAGATTTTCCAGTCTTCTAAAATTTTGTAATCTGTTAATGTATTATGCACCAGTTTAAGCAATCTTCGCTGTTCAGGCCAACGTATGTAATCCTCTACATCCTCGATTGTTATCCAACGGTATTCGTTATGCTCCTCGTTCAACACCACCGTGTCATCATAATCCGTTTCTGCAGCAAAAGCAGGAATGGATTCAACAATATCATTTCTGTGATTATAAAAATGATTGATACTCGGAATGGTCCAATACAATTTCGGGCTGAGTCCGGTTTCCTCTTTTAGTTCCCGGAGGCCGGCCTCCCATGCCCGCTCATTCTCCTTGATTTTACCGGCAACCATGCGCCATTCACCGGCATACAGTTTCCCTTCGGACCGTTTCAGTATCAGAAACTGGATACCCTTCTCATAACAGCGATATGGATAAACGTCTATAAGTCTCATAAGGGATGTTATTCGGGACGGGAAACTTTCTCCCTGAAGTAGTCCAGTGTTTTTTTAAGTCCTTCCCTGCGGTTGTAACCCGGTTCCCAATCCAATACCTGGCGGGCCCGGGATATGTCGGGTTGGCGCACCTGCGGGTCGTCCTTGGGCAGATCCTCGAAAGTGATGCCGCTCTCGCTGCCGGTCAGCTCGATAATCTCTTTGGCGAACTCCAGGATGCTTATCTCCTGCGGGTTGCCGATGTTGACCGGCTCGCAGTAGTCGCTCTGCGAGAGCCGCCAGATCCCCTCCACCAGGTCGTCCACATAGGTAAAGGAACGGGTCTGCGAGCCGTCGCCGAAGACCGTCAGGTCCTTGCCCTTCAGGGCCTGCCGCATGAAGGTGGGCAGCGCCCGCCCGTCTTTCAGCCGCATGCGGGCCCCATAGGTGTTGAAAATGCGGGCAATACGGGTATCGATGCCGTGGTAGCGGTGGTAGGCCATGGCCATCGCCTCGGCAAAACGCTTGGCCTCATCGTAGACGCCGCGGAAGCCGATGGGGTTGACGTTCCCCCAGTAATCCTCCCGCTGCGGGTGGGTCTGCGGGTCGCCGTACACTTCGCTGGTGGAGGCCAGCAAAAAGCGAGCGTCCTTCTCCCGGGCCAGCCCGAGGGCCTTGTGGGTGCCCAGCGAACCCACCTTCAGGGTCTGGATGGGCATCTCCAGGTAGTCGATGGGCGAGGCCGGCGAGGCAAAGTGCAGGATCAGGTCCAGCTCCCCGGTCACATGGATAAAATTGGTCACATCATGGTTGATAAACTCAAAGTCTTCGTGGCCCATCAGGTGGGCGATATTGTCGGCCGAGCCGGTCAGCAGGTTGTCCATACAGATCACCCGGTACCCCTCCTTGAGGTAGCGGTCGCACAGGTGCGAGCCCAGAAAGCCGGCACCCCCGGTTATAAGTACGCGTTTGTCAGACATTTATACTGGGTCTTCCCACACTGATGTAGGTGATATTGGCCTTGCGGGCCCGCTCCAAATCGTAGAGGTTGCGTCCGTCGAAGATCACCGCCTTCTTCATATGGTCCTGGAAGCGGTCGATGGTCGGCCGGCGGAACTCGTTCCACTCGGTGCAGATCACCAGCGCGTCTACCTCCTCGAGAGCTTCCTTCTGGTTGGCCACGAAGGTGGTGGCCTCGCGCACCTGCTCGCTGGTGGCCTCCTTAAAGGTCTCGATGGCTTCCGGGTCGTAGGCGACCAGCTCGGCCCCGCGGGAAACCAGCTCTTCGGCCACATAGAGGGCCGGGGCCTCGCGGATATCGTCGGTTTCGGGCTTGAAGGAGAGCCCCCACAGCCCGAACCGCATCCCGGAGAAGTCGTCGGTCTGGTAGTAGTCTTCCATCTTGGCCACCAGGGAGACTTTCTGGGCCTCGTTGACGGCCATGACCGACTCCAGGATCTTGAAGTCGTAGCCGTGGCGGCCGGCCGTGTGGTGGATAGCCTGCACGTCCTTCGGGAAGCAGCTGCCCCCGTAGCCGATACCGGCAAACAGGAAGCGCTTGCCGATGCGCGAGTCGGTGCCGATGCCCCGGCGGATATTGTCGACGTTGGCCCCCACCTTCTCGCAGATGTTGGCAATCTCGTTCATAAAGGTGATCTTGGTGGCCAGCATGGCGTTGGCGGCGTATTTGGTCAGCTCAGAGCTGCGCTCGTCCATGACAATGATGGGGTTGCCGGAGCGCACGAAGGGCTCATAGAGGGTCTGCATCAGCTCGGCGGCCCGTTCGCTGGAGGTGCCGATCACCACCCGCTCGGGCTTCATAAAGTCTTCCACGGCGGCTCCCTCCCGCAGGAACTCCGGGTTGGAGACCACATCAAAGTCGGCGGCGGCCGTCTCGGCCACGGCCTCGCGGACGCGGTCGGCCGTGCCCACCGGCACGGTACTCTTGTTGACGATTACGGTGTAGCCTTCCAGCAGCGGGCCCAGCTGCCCGGCCACCTTCATGACGGCGCTCAGGTCGGCCTGCCCGTCCCCGCCCGGGGGCGTCGGCAGGCAGAGGAAGATCAGCTCGGCCCCGCGGGCCGCCCCGGCCAGCTCGGTGGTGAAGGTCAACCGTCCCTCGCGGACCGAGCGGTCAAATATCGACTTCAGGCCCGGCTCGTAGATCGGGATCTGCCCCTCGCGGAGGCTCTGTACTTTTTTCTCGTCAATGTCTACGCAGGTTACGTCGTTTCCGGAATCGGCGAAACAGGTGCCGCTCACCAGTCCCACATACCCCGTCCCTATGACAGCTATATTCATCTTCGGTTATCGCTCAATTTTTTTGATTTCCAGTTTTAGTGTTCCGGCGGGCACCTCAACTTCGACAACTTCGCCGGGAGCCTTACCAAGAATGGCTTTCCCGATAGGTGACTCTATAGATATCTTATTTTCCTTGAAATTCGCTTCGTCTTTGGAGACAAGAGTATATTTCACCTCCTTGTCTGCATTATGGTTGTAAATGGTAACCGTCGAAAGCAGATAGGCCTTGTCCGTTTTAATATCTTCCTCATCCAGTATACGAGCATTGGCAAGGGCATTTTCGAGCTCGGCAATACGCTTTTCCAGCATACCCTGGGCTTCCTTGGCAGCATCATATTCGGCATTTTCGCTGAGGTCACCCTTGGCTCTTGCCTCTGCTATCTCTTCGGCAATCTCCTTGCGCCCTCGCGACTTTAGGTCCTTCAACTCCTCTTCAAGTTTTTCGAAACCTTCTCGTGATAAGTAATTCTTTTCCACAGTTGATAATACTTAAGGTTCAAAATAGCAGTTCGTACAAACAATAATGTCAGCTCAAGGCTGACATCAGGCTATTTCATAAGGGGCTATAAAATACCACGGTTTTAACTCTTTTACCAATGATTAATTTGATATCTTCACTACTCGCTGATTCCGTAAATACAGGTATATTTGCAGATATATGGCTATCAAAAAACGATCAACGAAAGAGATCCTTGAACAGAATCTGGCCCGCGACGTTCCGGATCGCATGCAGGAACTCAAAATTGTGCTGCATGATGTTCGCAGCATGCATAATGTGGGTGCGGCATTTCGTAATGCCGACGCTTTCGGCATTGATGAGATCATCCTGTCCGGTTTTACTCCTACCCCGCCCCGCGCTGAAATAACAAAAACCGCTATAGGAGCCGAAAAGCATGTAGAATGGCAGTACGAAAAAGATATTGGGAGGCGGCTGAATACCATTAAGGAAGCCGGCTATCTGGCTGTCGGACTTGAACAAACCGACAAGAGCCAGCTGTTACCGGATTTTACTATTCCTCCGGCTAAAAAGATCTGCCTGGTATTCGGTAATGAAGTTACAGGGCTGGATGAGGAACTACTCCCTGTTATAGACCGATTTCTTGAAATACCACAGTACGGCCACAAACACTCTCTGAATGTGTCGGTAACCGTCGGAATTGCATTATACGGCTTTCTGCAGAAGTACTGGAATTAATTATCTTTCCTATGATTATCATTTTAGCTTTCAACCTATTATTTTCGCCGATCATATTGAACCAAAAAAGATTTAGCCATGCCAGAAAGAACACTTGTCACCTCAGCACTTCCTTATGCCAATGGCCCCCTGCATCTCGGTCACCTGGCGGGAGCCTATCTGCCTGCTGATTTATTTGTCCGGTATCGCCGGTTGACAGGTGATGACATCGTTTATATTTGCGGGTCGGACGAACACGGAGTCGCCATCACCATGGCCGCTGAAAAAGAAGGGGTAACTCCACAGGATGTAGTTGACAGGTTCCATAAAATAAACAAATCTGCCTTTGAAAAGATCGGCATATCCTTCGATTATTATGGACGAACCAGCTCGCAGGTTCACAATGAAACCTCCCAGTCCTTTTTTAAAGAGCTGTATGAAAATAATGTTTTTGTAAAAAAGACAGAGGAACAGCTTTATGATCCCGTTGCCGACATGTTCCTCCCCGACCGTTATGTCAAGGGTAGGTGTCCCAATTGCGGTTATGAGGAAGCCTATGGTGATCAATGTGAACAATGCGGAACGTCCCTGTCTCCCACCGATCTGATTGACCCTAAAAGCTCCATTACCGGAGACACCCCGGAAACCAGAAAAACGGAGCACCTATACCTGCCACTGGGAACTTTTCAGCCCAAGCTGGAAGAGTGGTTAAAAGATCACGAAGACTGGAAACCCAATGTGCTGGGACAGGTTAAAAGCTGGCTTACCGAGGGATTAAGTGATCGGGCAATGACTCGGGACCTGAGCTGGGGGGTACCTGTCCCGGTTGAAGGGTTTGAAGATAAAGTGCTTTATGTCTGGTTTGACGCTCCCATCGGCTATATATCTGCCACCAAGGAGTGGGCCGAAGAGCTGGGAGATCCCGGTAAGTGGAAAGAGTACTGGCAGGATGAAGAGACGGAACTGCTTCATTTTATTGGGAAAGACAATATTGTATTTCACTGTATTATCTTCCCCATATTGCTGATGCTTCACGGCGACTACGTCCTTCCCGAAAACGTCCCCAGCAATGAATTCCTGAACCTCGAGGGCAGAAAATTTTCCACTTCCCGCGGATGGGCCGTTTGGCTTCATGAATACCTGGAGGATTTTGAGCCCGACCTGCTGCGATATGTGCTGGGAACCATACTGCCGGAAACCAAAGACTCTGATTTCTCCTGGAAAGACTTTCAAAACAAGGTAAACAGTGAACTTGCTGATATCCTGGGGAATTTTATCCATCGAACGACTTCTTTTACCGTTAACTATTTCGATGGCAAGGTGCCCGAACTCAACAACCCCACGGATAAGGATCTGGAAACCCTCAAACAGATTGAGATACAAAAAGAAAAGATTGCCGACAGCTACGAAAAGTTTCGCTTCCGTGATGCCATTGCCGAAACCATGAACCTGGCACGGATCGGCAATAAATATTTTACGGAGATGGAACCATGGCGAAGCCGAAAGGAAGACCGGGATATATGTGGCAACACCCTGCACGTCTGCCTTCAGATCAGTGCCGCCCTGTCCATCCTTTTTGAGCCCATACTTCCCCACCGGATATCCCGGCTTCGCAAACAGCTGGGGCTTGATGAAAAGCTTGGGTGGGATGCTGCGGATGGCCAGCTGCTACAGGCAGGGGATACTATTGAAAAAGGTGAAATACTTTTTGAAAAGATCGAGGATGAAATTGTTGAAGAGCAACTCAGAAAACTAGAAGAAAAATCAAAGGCTGCACAGATGGAAGGAGATTACGAACCCCTCAAGAATGAAATCCAATTTAATGATTTTACCAAGATCGATATCAGAGCCGGTAAAGTCATTAAAGCCGAAGAGATCGAAAAAGCCGATAAATTGCTTAAGCTTACGGTCGACCTGGGCTTTGAAAAACGCACCATCGTATCGGGCATTGCCAATCATTTTGAGGCCGGAAAGCTGGCCGGCCAAAAGGTATGTGTAGTGGCCAACCTGGCCCCCAAGGCTTTGATGGGGGTAGAAAGCAACGGTATGATCCTGATGGCCGAGGAAGAGGACGGCTCCCTTTCATTCATTGAAACGGAAGCCAAGCCCGGAAGTCCCGTTAATTAAATAGTTATTGGATTATTGGGATATCCTTAACATATTTTTTTCGAATTTTGATTGGCATATGATCAGGATCACATTACCTTTTGACGGTTTAAGGAAAGAAATTAACACTTAACAAATAAGGAGATATTTTGGCTGTATTAGATTCTTCCGGACGCGGTATGTGGAATTCAAAACTGGGCTTTATCCTGGCAGCTGCCGGCTCTGCCGTAGGCCTGGGTAATATCTGGCGTTTCCCCACTGAAGTGGCATCCAACGGCGGTGCCGCGTTTCTGATTGTCTATCTGTTATGTACTTTCCTGGTTGGCTTTCCGGTCATGATGGCGGAACTGAGTATCGGAAGGAAGACCCGCAAAAACCCGGTCGGGGCTTTTAAGGCCCTAAGTTCCAATAAAATCTATCCCCTTATCGGTATGTGGGGTGTTTTGTGCGGGGTGATGATCCTTTCTTTTTATCTGGTTGTGGCGGGATGGACCGTCAGCTATATTTTTGAGGAGATATTTTACTTTATGGGGATGACCGAATGGGCAGCCTTTATATCCGATACCGGAAACGGTACCATCAATGCCCTGTTTTCATTGATCTTTATGGGGGCCACTATCTCTATCGTCATAGGGGGTGTCAGTGAAGGTATTGAACGGGCCACAAAATTTTTAATGCCCATGCTGATCGCCATACTGATCGGTATGATCATCTATTCTTTTACCCAGCCGGGCAGCGGCGTTGGACTCAGCGTATATCTGAATCCCGACTTTTCGCAGATAACCCCCCAGTTAATCTTTGCGGCCATGGGCCAGGCTTTTTTCTCCCTTTCCCTGGGTATGGGAGCATTGATAACCTATGGCTCCTACCTGGACAGTAAGGAGAATATTCCGCAAGCGGCAGCTTATGTGACCTTTGCCGATGTAGGAATTGCTTTTCTTGCCGGCATGCTGATCATGCCGGCTATGTATATGGCTCAAGCTCAGGGAGTACCCATTTTTGATGATTCCGGGAACCTGGTAGCCGGGGTTGCTCTTATCTTCCAGGTCTTGCCGGAACTGTTCCACAATATGGGCGGGGTGCTCGGACTCTTCTTTGGAGTCACCTTTTTCTTGCTGCTGAGTATGGCTGCACTCACCTCTACCATATCTCTGTTGGAAGTACCGGTCTCCTATGCGATCGACGAGCATAATTACACGCGAAAGAAGGCAAGCATCCTGGTAGGCGGGGGCATACTGCTGATCTCCCTCTTTATCTCCTTTGACACCTCCCTGATTGGTACCATCGACCTCATCTTCAGCCAGGTAGGATTACCGCTCGGCGGAATCATGATCTGTCTGTTTCTGGCCTATATCTGGAAAACCGAAAATGCACTGGAGGAAATGGAATCGGGCAATCCCGGTATAAGCACCTCCCTGCTTGGCAGGGTGTGGAGATTCCTGATTATGATCTTCTGTCCCCTGGTTATATTATACAATTTAATTTCTACCCTAATATAGAATTGAACCTTGTTATCCTTGCCGACTCCATGTATTTTTGTCCAACAAAATTAAGAAGGATTTAATATTAATTTATGGGTAAGATTTCTACATCCGACTTTAGGACTGGTATGGTCATCGAAGTAGATAACGAACTGTATTCCATCGTTGACTACCAGCATGTAAAACCGGGGAAAGGCGGTGCTTTTTTACGGACCAAGCTTAAAGGAGTCGTTAATGAAAAAAATATTGAAAAAACCTTTAGGTCCGGCGAAAACCTGACCCAGGTAAGAGTTGAACGGCAGCCCTACCAGTTTCTGTATAAAGATGGCAATCTCTACTACTTTATGCACCAGGAAACATATACGCAGACCCCCCTGGAAGAGGCCAAAATTCAAAAACCACAGTTTTTTGCGGAAGGACAGGTTTGCACCCTGGTTAAAGATGTAGACAACGAGCGGGTCCTCTATGCCGAACCCCCCGACCATATAACTGCCACGGTAGCCAAGACCGACCCCGGATTGAGAGGTGATACGGCACAGGGAGGCAGCAAGCCGGCCACACTTGAATCAGGTGCGACCGTACAGGTTCCCCTGTTTATAAATGAAGGGGAGGACATTAAAGTTGATACCCGAACTTCAGAATATATAGAAAGAGTAAAATCAAATTAATCACATCATGGATTTAAAAGAAATTAAAAAAATACTCGATATGATTGCCGAAAGTGAAGTAAACCAGGTGACTATCGAGGAAGGCGACTTCAAGATCAAGGTCAAGAAAACACCGGATATCGAACAGTCATCGATGCCTGCCATGCCCATGCAATACCAGATGCCACAGGGAGCTCCCCAGCCTCAGCAGCAGGCACCGGCTCAACCCTCTTCCGAAAAGGACTCCGGCGAATCAGAGGCTGAAGCAAAAGAGGAAGTGTCCGGCAAAACCGTACAATCACCCATAGTGGGCACCTTCTATCGTTCTCCCTCTCCCGATTCTGATCCATTTGTAAATGTGGGCGACCAGGTTAATAAAGGTGATACCCTCTGTATTGTAGAGGCTATGAAAATAATGAATGAAATTGAATCGGAATATTCCGGTGAGATCAAGAAAATTCTTGTCGATAATGGTGAAGCCATAGAATTCGAACAGCCTCTTTTCATTATCGGTTAATACAGCATTACTCCTATTTTATGTTTAACAAGATACTTATCGCCAATCGCGGCGAAATCGCATTACGTATTATTCGAACGTGTAAAGAAATGGGCATTAACACCGTCGCTGTATATTCTACAGCCGACCGGGACAGCCTTCATGTTAAATTTGCCGATGAAGCAGTCTGTATAGGTCCCCCACCCAGCAAGGAAAGTTATCTCAAGATTCCAAGCATTATGGCTGCGGCGGAGATCACCAATGCCGAAGCCATCCATCCGGGATACGGATTCCTGTCTGAGAATGCTGAATTCTCACGCATATGCGAAGAACATGATCTGAAGTTCATAGGTCCTTCACCTGATATGATTAACGCTATGGGCGCCAAGGCTTTTGCCAAGGACACCATGAAAAAGAGCGGGGTACCCATCGTGCCCGGAAGTGATGGTGTCGTTGAAAGTTTTGAACAGGCGAAAGAAATATGCAGGGATATTGAGTATCCGGTAATCATTAAAGCTTCTGCCGGTGGCGGAGGACGTGGCATGCGGGTGGTATTTGAAGAAGATAAGCTGAAGCAGGCCTGGGACACCTGCCGCAGCGAAGCTGAAACAGCTTTTAATGATCCCACCGTATATATCGAGAAATTTGTTCAAAATCCGCACCATGTGGAGATACAGGTGCTGGGTGATCAGCATGGCAATGTCATTCACCTCGGAGAACGAGATTGTTCCATGCAGCGCAGACACCAGAAAATCCTCGAAGAGGCTCCCTCCCCTCTGATGACTCCCGAATTACGGGATAAGATGGGCAATGCGGCAGTAAACGCAGCCTTGGCCGTTAACTATGAAGGTGCCGGTACCGTCGAGTTTCTGGTTGACGACGACCATAATTTCTATTTCATGGAGATGAACACCCGTATACAGGTGGAGCATCCCGTTACCGAAGAGATTACCGATTACGACCTGGTCGCCGAACAGATAAAGGCTGCTGCGGGGATAAAAATGGAGAATAAGCCCCTTAAGATGCGCGGCCATTCGATCGAGTGCCGCATTAATGCCGAAGATCCGGCCCATAATTTCAGGCCTTCGGCAGGTACCATAAATGTCTTCCACACTCCGGGAGGCCACAGTGTGCGTGTAGACACCCACGCCTATACCGGCTACCGAATACCCCCGCATTACGATTCCATGATTGCCAAACTGATCGTAAGTGCACCGACACGAGATGAAGCTATCAACCGCATGCGAAGGGCTTTATCTGAATTTGTAATCGAAGGGATCAAGACTACCATCCCCTATCACCTGCAGCTGATGGACGACGAGAATTTCCAAAAGGGAACTTTCAGTACCAAATATCTCGAAAACGAATTCAAGTTTGATCCCGAAAAATAACATTTCAGATAGTTCTAACGTTTAATCAGTTCCTTATGAGCATTCCAGAAAATTTAAAATATACCCGCGAACATGAATGGATTCGTGACAATGGTGACGGGACGGCTACCGTCGGCGTAACCGATTTTGCCCAGGGCGAGCTGGGCGACATTGTATTTGTTGAACTCGAGGAGGTCGGCTTTGAATGTGAACAGGATGAAACATTTGGCACGGTGGAAGCGGTAAAAACAGTTTCAGACTTATACGCCCCTGTATCCGGGGAAATCACGGCGACCAATGAAGAGCTGGAGGATCGCCCCGAGCTTGTTAATGACGACCCCTACGGGGATGGCTGGATGATCAAGATTAAAATGAATGATCCATCTGAGCTGGAAGAACTCATGTCGAATGATGAGTACAAAGATATTATTGCCTGAGCCGGGGTGCCGCAATAAACTGCCTTATTAAAACGGACAAAAAAAATTTATCCTTACACATGCAACACCGACCGGACGAGTGGATACTGATACTCGATTATGGTTCCCAATATACACAGCTTATTGCCCGCCGAATTCGTGAGCTTAATGTCTATTGTGAAATTCACCCCTTCAATAAAGACCTTTCAGATTTAACCAACATACCCGGAGGGGTTGTTCTCTCCGGGGGACCCAAAAGCGTTAATGATCCGGATGCCCCTGGCCTGAACAGGACTATATTTGATTGGCAGGTTCCCATTCTGGGTATCTGCTACGGCTTACAGCTCCTGGCCCATGAAAAGATACCGGGCAGTGTGGAAAAAGCGGAACGCCGGGAATTCGGACGTTCAGAACTCATCGTAGACGACGCTACCGACCTTTTTAGGGACATACCCCAGGAATCTATAGTCTGGATGAGTCACGGCGATCATATCAAGACTCTGCCTGAAGAATACGAAATCATAGGTCATACGGATAATGCCAAGGTAGCTGCAGTAAGGCATCGGAAGAATAGCATTTACGGGGTACAGTTCCATCCGGAAGTTATTCATACCGTAAACGGCAGACAGATATTGAAAAACTTTGTGTATGGTATATGTACCCTTGAAGGAAGCTGGACAGCCGAGTCATTTATACACTCAACCGTATCTGAAATACGGGAAAAGGTAGGGGATTCCAGGGTGCTCTGTGCCCTTTCAGGGGGCGTAGACTCAACCGTGGTAGCAACCCTGGTACACCAAGCCATCGGTGAGCAGCTGCAATGTATTTTTGTTGATAACGGCCTTCTCAGAAAAAATGAGTTCAGCGATGTGCTTGAAATCTATGAAGCAAAATTGAACCTGCCGGTTAAGGGTATCGACGCCAGCAAGCTCTTTCTTTCCCGTCTTGAAGGTATTATCGATCCCGAAAAGAAACGAAAGATTATAGGCAATACCTTTATAGATGTTTTTGACGAAGCTATAGCCGATGACAAGACATTTAAATACCTCGCCCAGGGAACCCTCTATCCGGATGTTATTGAAAGCATCTCTTTCAAGGGGCCGTCAGCAACCATAAAATCGCACCACAACGTAGGTGGATTGCCCGAAGAGATGAATCTCGAACTTGTTGAGCCGGTACGGGAGCTTTTCAAGGATGAGGTGAGAAATGTGGGCCGAAAACTGGGCATTCCCGAATCTTTCATCAAACGCCATCCCTTCCCGGGACCGGGACTTGGTATACGTATAATCTCAGACGTAACAGATAAAAAGCTGGAGATGCTTCGCGAAGCCGATGATATTTTCATATCCGAATTGAGGAAGCAGGATCTCTATGATGAGGTTTGGCAGGCCCTTGTAGCCCTTCTGCCGGTTCAAAGTGTGGGTGTAATGGGTGATGAGAGAACCTATGAGTATACCGCCGCTCTAAGAGCGGTTACAAGCGTAGACGGGATGACTGCCGATTGGGCTCACCTGCCCCACCCTTTCCTGGCAAAAATATCCAACAGGATCATCAATGAAGTCCGCGGCATCAATAGGGTTGTTTACGACATCAGCTCCAAACCCCCTTCAACCATAGAATGGGAATAATGGAGAACTTTATTTCATATTTTCAGTATGCATAGCTGGTAATATCTGTAATTTAATAATAGTAGATGTGGATTATTACTTGAAAAATTCTGGCCTCATATTCCTAATTTGCCTGGCAACCGCCCTGTTTCAACCTATTTCCGCCCAGGATTTCCAGGAAGGGCTGGATCTCTATAACAACGGTCAATATGAAAAATCTGCCTCTGTTTTTAAACAGATTCAAGGCCCCAAGGCGAGGCTGTTTGAAGGCAAGAGTTATTTTGGACAGGGGCGTTACCTTAAAGCCAAATCCCTCTTGTCAACGCTTGATGACAGCAATGCTGTCGAGCTTTATCACGAAGCCTTATATACTTCCGCCCTTGCCGACTTTCAGTTAAAGCAGTACGGTTCATCCCTTTCAAAACTTCACACACTTTCCAGGGAAAAGGCTAGAACTCCCATTATCAACGAAAGCATCCGGTTTTATAACGATATCCTCCACTTTCTTACCCTGAATCAGCGAAAGGAGGCTTTTCAGTTTGTAGAAAATTCACGGATCAAGTTTGACCTGATACGCACAGCCATGGGAAAGGTCAGCTTTTCCACAGCAAGACTGCTGGTAAAAGAGTTTAAAATTTCTATGGGACAAACACCCGGACCCGACAAGTTAAAGGAACTGGAGGAGATCGTTTCCGACTCCATGAGCTATGCCATGGAAATAGCTTTTGGGAATAAACTCCGGGCTCCGCAAGACATCACCTATAATATCGGTGCTGCCCTTCCCCAATATCAGCCCGGCGACCGTGATTTTGAAGTATCGCAGGGCTTGCATTACGGCTATGTTCTTGCCGCTGAAGAATTCAACCGTGATAACAACGATAAAAAAGCTTTCATAAGATTTAAAAATACGGGGGGCAGCCGGGATTCTGCTCAATACCTGATGACAGACCTTGCATGGAACTATCAGGTGGACGCGGTATTGGGTCCCCTATATTCAGAGCCGGTCAATCAAATGGCACGATTGGCAGAGCTTTTTGAGGTCCCCATGATTGCTCCACTGGCTAATTCGGACACACTTAATATAGACAATCCCTATCTGTTCCAGGCCAATCCCACTTTTAGCTCACACGGCCGGAAAATGGCGGAGTATGCGGTTAAAAAGTTAGAAATGGATACCCTGGCCGTGCTTGCAGAAGAACATTCACTGGGAGAGTCATCGGCCTACGCTTTTCGCGAAGAAGCGGAAAAGCTGGGAGCCAAAGTCGCCTACTTTTTTGTGGAAGACCTCGAATCACAGGGGTATGAAATCACCGACTATACCAAATATTTTACCGGCGACAGCCTGAAGGCGGATTCACTTAAATATCAAAAAGTGGATGGATTATACGCCCCTTTTACAGGCCAGGTCGCTCCAACACTCATTGACTTGCTGTTAATTGATCTGGCGGCAATGGACAGCCCGGTAACGGTACTCGGCTCCCAGGAATGGGGGGCTACTGAAATCGCCGAAGACCGGTTGGGTGACCGTACCGTTTATTTTTCGGAAAGCTATTATATGAATACGGCCAGCGACCGGCTAAAACAGTTTAAAGAGCGGTATAAATCGCGGTTTGGTATAGAGGCCAACCGTTTCGCAATGATAGGGTACGATGCTGCTTCGTATCTGCTGCAAACCCTTGCAAAGGTTGAAAATCCCGCCCTGCTTAAGTATGCCCTTTCCAGGCAACCGCTTTACGAGGGCTTAATCAGTAATCTCAAGTTTGAGGGCACGCATGTTAACCAGGAGGTCAAGATTTTCAAACTATCCAGCCAGGGTATTTTCCCCTCCGAATAATATAGCTTCAGGGATTGCTGTTAGTATTGGATTCAATACTGTCTGATTTCTCCCGCATTCTTTTAATTCTGTACTGCTCCCGTATCCACCGCCTCCATTTTGCACTTTCCTTTTTATGCTCCTCAAAAGTTTCGGAATATACATGGTGCCCCTCGGGGCTTGCAACCATATAGAGGAAATCATGACTATCGGGATACATGGCTGCTTCGATGGATTCAAGGCTCGGGTTTGTGATCGGGCCGGGTGGCAATCCCCTGTATATATAGGTGTTGTAGGGATGGTCGATATTGTAGTCTTCGTAAAGCAGACGCCGCCTTTCATCGATTGCAAAATTCACCGTAGGATCTGCCTGCAGGCGCATCCCCCTGTCCAGCCGGTTCCAGTACACGCCGCTTATCTTGCTCCTGTCGTCGCCTGCACTGGCCTCCCATTCTATTATTGAGGCAAGGGTGACTACCTCATTGACGGATTTATCCATCTCTTTCAATGTCATTCGGTAGGGGTCGATAACCGACTTTTCAAATTCGTTGAATATTCGTTTCAGGACTGCATGCGGAGATAACGTCCAATACAGGGAATAGGTATTGGGGAGCATACGCCCGATAAGATCCTTTCTTTCGATCCGGTATTGGGCCAGCAGGGTACTGTCGTCCATTGCTTTCCGGATAGAAAGGGAATCAAACTTAAAGGTGTCTGTCAGCCGTTCCACCAGTCTCTCTTCCGTCGTACCGGGAATAATAGTCAGCGAGACCGGGTCCTGAATGCCACGGGCCATACGGGAAAGAAATAGATCGTATGAATAGCCTCCGTCAACCTGGTAATGACCGGAGGAAAAGTTTCTCCAACCCAGCAGCTTAGCCGCCCATATCAACTCCTCCTTGTCGCGTATAACTCCTGAATCGGCAAGCATGTCAGCCAGCTGCGGAAGCTCAACAGACTCTTTCAAATAAAGGTCTACCGGTTCCGTAGAAGAGATGGCATTTGCATTGGTCAATCGGGACAGCCTGGAACCTGCAACCATGATAATGACTGCAAGCAAAACTCCCGTACCAAACAGCAACTCCTTATTATTGAATGGAGTAAGTTTTTTGATATTCAAAGCCGACCTATATTCCGGTTATCTGCCTGTTAACGGCGTTGAAGTTTAGAAAGCAAGTGCAATATCTCTATGTATAACCACACCAGTGTAACGATCAATCCAAAAGCGGTATACCATTCAAAATAGAGAGGGGCTTCCGCCTCCGCTCCCTTTTCAATGAGATCGAAATCCAACACCAGATTCAGTGCCGCAATTACAATGACGATCAAACTGAATCCGATGCCAAACATACCTGTCCCGGTAACCAGGCTTAAATTGATGCCAAAGAAACCGAGAATGATGCTGGCAAAATACACCAGGACAACTCCCCCGGTAGCCGCAAAGATTCCCATCCTAAAACGCTGAGTCACTTTTATCAGCCCCGAACGATAGATGATAACCATTGCGGCAAAGACCCCAAGCGTCAGTGCTACGGCATTGAATATAATGCCCTCGTACATACTCGCGAAAGCGCTGGAAATAGCTCCTAAAAACAAGCCTTCAAGCCCGGCGTAGAGCGGTGCCGTAACCGGTGACCATTCTTTTTTAAATACGGTAACCAAAGCAACAACAAATCCCCCCAGCGCACCCCCCCAAACAAATAGCTGGGAAGGCTGATACCAGCTAATGGATGCCCCCAGAAGCAGTAAAAGGAATAAAATGCTAATTTTGTTGATAGTCCCACTGACGGTCATTACCCCTTTCGAATTATCAATTACCCCTGTCTGCCTGAAAAGCTCTTCACTTAATGTCGGATTGCCTGATCGGAACATAGCTTTGATCTGTATTGATATTTTTGTTTGTCAGAAAATAAAATTAATTCCGAAATATTAATAACAATATCGAGATGTCAGGTTACACAATTTTGTAACAAAGCGGCCTGCATCGAGATGTTAGGTTACATAATTTTGTAACAAAGTGGCCTGCATTGCGTAATGGATTTTGAATATCATGTTATTTGGATGCTTCTCAAAGCTCCAAATGCCCTAAAGAAAAAGCTTCCGGTTTTGACCGACCGGAAGCTTTTATTTTAAATAATGTGTCAAAATGCCCCTCTAATTAAATTAAAATGCCACTCTAATTACATTTGAGTAAGATAAACACTCCCTATGCCCTTCTAAATATCTGTTTAATGCTTTTAAGCGCTTAATCGATGAATGCTTTCAAGAAAACGGATAGTTATAGCTATACTACTTAATTAAGCCGGTTTCCCCGGTTGAGATTGATTTCTGCCGGGCTCAGCTGTTTAATACATTATTTTTTAACATGAAGGCAACCCTGCCGGACAATTTCCTGTACAGGCAGGTAGAAACAGGCTTGGTTCCTGTATCGCAATACAATTAACGGTTTCCGGAAACCATAATTTGCATTGTTGGATAAATTAATCGATGGATGCCGTAAAAGGCACCGAAATAGCCAGAAAAGACTCTATAAAATGTTTTATGCCTATGGCATGAGCATTGCCCTGCGCTATGCAGAATCCAGGGACCAGGCGGCAACTATCCTGAATGATGCCTTTATGAAAGTATTTTCCAACATTCATACATACGATACCGAGCGTCCTTTTAAACCCTGGTTACGCAAGATTATCGTCCATACCGCCATCAACCACTTTCACAGTAATAAAAACGATAAGCACTGGGAGGAATTGGATGCGGCAAGAAGGTCTGCAGGACGTGAAGAGAAGATAATAAGCGGTATCTCCTACCGGGAAATTATTGATATGATCCAGCAGTTGTCACCGGCATATCGGACCGTTTTCAATCTCTATGTAATAGAGGGGTTCCAGCATAAAGAGATAGCAGATATACTGGGAATTGCCGTCGGAACTTCTAAATCCAATCTGGCCAAGGCCAAAAAGAACCTGCAGGATATACTGGAAAAGAATTTAACCTAGCATTAACGGAATAATGTCTGACGAAAACAACAAAATGGATCCTATTGAGCAGTTTTTCAGCCGAAAAGTTTGGGATTATGATATCTCCTATAATGAATCCGACTGGCTGGACCTGGAGGAAAGGCTGGATATTGCAGACCGGCGTCAATCGAGCCGCATCCGCCGCCGCTGGATTGCAGCTGCTGTTGTTTTGCTTTTTGCTGCTTTGGGGTATTTCACCTATCAAAATTATCTTGCAATCGACCGGTTCAATGAACGGCTGAGTTCCAATACCCCCACAGAATTGCAGGAGGAACATGCCTCACCCGGTATGCGGGGCTATGAATCGGGCAACCAGCCTAACACAACCCCCTCATTGGTACGTCCCGGCAGGGACCGGTCCGTTGAGAATTCCTCCGAAAACCCTATTCCCACTCCCTCTCCTTCGGCTTCCAAGACGCTTGCATTGGGGGCTGCAAAGAATAATGCCTCAAATGCTTCAGCAGGAATTACTAAAGAAGAGATGGGCCTGTATGTGAATGAGGTTAACTGTCCGGAATGCACCCTCTCTCCTCCCGTTTCCGATAGGGCGATCCCACTGAGCCTCACGGCTGCCGATATTGCTCCATCCCATACTATTGCCTCAAGGAGTGAGGAATCGAAGGATATCCCCCCAATTGAAGCTATAGGCCGATCCCCTCTTTCCGTAGGAGTAGTGGTGAGCCCGGATTTAAGCACCGTTGGTTCAGGAGATAATTTCAGCAGCCCGGGGTATCGTATAGGCGTACATGCGGAATACAGACTTTCCCCTTCCCTGTCGATCACAGCCGGAATCATGCAGTCCAAAGTTCAATATTTCGCGAATGGAGATGATTACCATCCTCCCTCCGGTTATTGGACCTACGGTGTGGTCCCCGACAACCTGGAAGGTCAGTGCCTGATGTTTGATATACCGTTAAACATTAAATACCGGCTGGGAGAACCTTCAACATCAAAATTTTTCGTGTCGGCAGGCATCTCTTCATACATAATGCTGGATGAGGAATATCATTTCTACTATGACCGGCAGTATGAGGGGCTTGTAGATTCATGGAGCGACAAAACGGGTACCCGCCACTGGCTTAGCAATGCAAACCTCTCGCTGGGCTACGAATTTGAACTTAACAGAGCCTGGAGCCTTAAAGCCGAGCCTTACATCAAGCTACCACTGAAAAAAGTGGGATGGGGTAATGTTAACCTGTTATCTGTTGGAACGTTTGTTTCCCTTAACTATAAATTTGGCAGCACCCTTTAAATATAGGTTTATGTAAATTTTCTATCTAATTGTTTAGCAAATAGTTATCACCTTTAAGAATGAGGTAATTATGACTTCTACAATACTTTCCAAATTTGGAAAAATCCCCTTGTTAATAATATCTGCCATTACTGTAACTCTTATGATATTTGCGGGATGCAGCTCTAACACTACCGGTACCGACGGCGGTGGCAATGGTGGTGGAGACGGCGGCGGCGGCGGAACCACTCAACCCACCTTTGCCAATGTTTCCAATATTCTGGAAAGCAGCTGTGGCGGCAGCGGGTGTCATATTGATGAAACAACCAACGGTGTGCGATTGGACGGCTACGACAATGTAATGAACAGTGAAGGCGACCAATACGGCAAAAAAATCGTGCAAGCCGGCGAACCGGATAACAGCCCCCTGGTTGATAAGATCGAAGCGTCCCCCGAATTCGGTGACCGAATGCCCAAGGGTGGATCTCCACTGAGCGACGATCAGATATCACTCATTAGAAATTGGATTGCAGATGGAGCTCAAAATAATTAATTGATGATGAAATCTAAGACGGCCGGCATACTGCTGATATTATTTCTTTGGGCCGGTAATGCATTCCCCCAGTCTTATATGTCGCAGAATGGCCATGTGGAGTTTACTTCTGAAGTCCCGCTCCACACTTTTACCGGTGTTACCGACCATCTGATAGGTAAAATTAACCTTTCCAACGGTGTGGTTGACTTTTATCTGGACCTTAATACTCTCGATACGGGCAACAGTAAAAGGGACAAGGATATGCAGTATACCCTGGAAACAGAGAAATACCCATTCGCCGAATTTTTCGGAACCTTAAGCAGTTCATTCGATTCCACTTCATCAGCCGAACAACCGGCCACTGTCAAAGGGGAGTTCACGGTCCATGGAGTTACCCGCAATGTAACCATAGACGGCACCCTGCAAAAAACAGACACGGGATTAAGGGTCAAGGCATCATGGACCCTTAACCTGAATGATTACAATATTAAACCGCCGGGCATTCTTTTTTACCGGGTCGATGAAAAGATCGATATCAAATTCAACACTCTTTTAAAACCAATAGACGAATGATGAAAACGCATATCTCAATACTTGTATTCTGTATTTGCTTTAGCATTCCCTTTTCATCCCACGGCCAAATGAAAAGAGAACGGGTTAACCCCGGCGGAACGGTTGAAAGCGTGTTCTGGGCTCCCACACTGATTGGAATGAGTACGGTTGAGCAGATAGCCGAGCAGAATTTAAATGTAACGATAATGCATAGTTTCGGTATCCTGACCAACCGGACAATCGACAACTTCTTCGGCCTCGATATTCCTCCCAATGTCAGGCTGGGTATAGATTACGGGATCACCGATTACTGGTCTTTGGGCATAGGCCGGTCCACTCGGGAAAAAGTGGTGGATCTGCGATCCAAACTATCCCTTTTACGGCAGAAGAAAGATGATTCCGTACCCTTAAATATTTCTTTTAAAGGTGATATAGGCCTTTCAACGATTCAAAACCTGCAGCCCGTCGAAGATGACTTGAACTTCCTGCTTTCCCTGCCGGTAGCAAGAAAATTCAGTGATAAGCTGAGTCTACAGGTCGCCCCGATGATGAGCCATTTCAATACCGTAGATGTAAGCCGGGGACAGCATAATACATTGTATGCCCTTGGCCTGGGAGGCGAATACCATGTCTCACGCCGCTTTGCCCTTGGTTTTGAATATTACCCGGTCATAGGAAAAAGGAATCCCGACACCCGTAACGCTTTCTCATTTAGTTTTAATATTGAAACAGGCGGTCATGTTTTTCAACTGTTTTTTGCCTCCGCGCAATGGCATACGGAACAGCATATTATTGCACGGAATCGACATCCGTTTTGGGAAGGTGACTTCAGGTTCGGTTTCAACGTAAATCGGGTTTTCACCATGGTCAAAAAATAGATCTGCTGCCTGCGGTTGCTTAAGCTGTATCAGATTATCAATGATTGTACTTCACGGGCTACCTCCCTGTTGTATTCAAAAGCCAGGTTCTTATAATTGATCAGGTCAACTATCGTCCCAATCACGCATAGCCCACCGGTAAACAGGTATAGGATTCCCATTCCAACATGTCCGATAATCAAACGATGTACGCCCGCAACGCCGAAGAAACCGATAAGTGCCGTCAGCAGTATTAGTTGGGGATCCTTGCGGCGTGCCCGGTAGATACGGGCAAACTTTTGGGCCTGCTCATCGTCAAGTGAACGAAGAAGTTCTCCTATATATGCCGCTTCATCCCCTTCAAGTCCGGGTAGATGATCATAAATATTTGCCATAAAACGATAAATTAAGCCTTGTTAACGTTTCGATGAATTAAATATCCTATTCGACCGGCTAGAATGAACGTTGCCGCGGGGCCGGCAACATGAACTTCAAACGACTGTAACAATTCCCCCCGCATAAAATAGGAAATGGAATGTCCCAATCCCTCCCCCGGACAGTAGTCAAATCCCAGCCCCTCAAAAAGGCACAGGGAGATGCCCTGAGTAGTGGGATCCGTAAAAGCCATGGCCGCCAGACCAATTGCCAAAACCGTCCATTCAAAATGGCGTTTGAAAATTTGCGCAATGCGTTTCTGCAATTGTGAGACCACGTTGTTTAACCTAAGCTGGAAGTCGTTTCAATGTACGTAATGAAGACCTTAGTTGTTACATCCTCATTCTGCTAATTTATCGGGTAGCAGATAGGTAACCGTCAAGTTGAAATTATTATAACTGTATACACTGCTGGACGAAATATTGGCATTCAGAGATATCTCCCAAAACTGTTTTATCCGTGCATTTAACCTCGCTGCTGCAGTGAGGAAAAAACCGTCTCTGTTATCATGCTTTCCCATAAATTCCACTTCGGCGCTGAAATCAGGGGTCTGCGGCATGTCGCTATACCTGATATCCATCCCAAATCCCTTTATAAAAAGGTCCCGGGGAGTGAAATAGGGTACGGCATTAATGTGGCGAAGGGTAGCGTCAGAAAATGAAATTTCGCCTACGGCCCTGTACCGCCAGTTTTCTGTTGAGAATGGCCAACGGTAATAGGTACGCCCATATATTTCATAAGAGTAAACTTCGTCGGTGTAATAATTTCCAACCAGGGAGAGGCCCGTTAAAAGAGCCCCCTTCAGCCAGTTATCTTCCCGGTAGATTGTGGTCCGAAACCGATTAATGTGTCTGCTCAGTGCCGAATTGGTGAGTTCGGGTTTAAGCGAAAGTTGCCCGGAGGTAAATGTTGAATCGTTCGCAAACCACCCCCCCAGAACGGCATCCGGAAATACCTCTCCGCCAATATAGTAGAAACCTCCCCCTGCAGTAAACTGCCTCGTCTGCTGACGGCTCTTATGCTGATAGCGGTAGCTGATATGGGACAGTCGATCAAACTGGGCCACCCCTCCTATCTCCGAGCCCACAAATGTTTCATCTGCCGTAAGCCGATGCAGGTATTTCCGGCGATTCCCCCATTCGGCAAAAGCTCCCATGTCTGCTATTTCATTGCTGAAGTTATCCGAGACAAAGCTGCCCGTCAGCCCGGCCATGACCCCTTCATTTTTCCGGTACCTGTTATTAAGATCCTTCCGCAGGCTGTCGGAAAAAAAGGCGGGATATTTTCGGTAAAATGATTTTTTCCGGCTATACCCCTGGTAGCCTATCTCCCTGTGAATCAAATTCTGTGTTCGTTGAGGAGCATTTCCTTTTTCAAATAGTGGGTACAATACCTTGTAGCCATCCTCGTATAAACCTCCGTATATCAATTGCTGCCCTACGAACACACGGGTTGAATCATCTTCAGGATGATCAGCCAGGTAGTTTCTTCCCCTCCTTTTAAATTCGTCGAAACGCTTTTCCTCCAGCAGCCAAACCAGTTTGGTCTGAATCTCAAAGCCATTCACCTTGTCAGCCCATTCCAGTGCCTTCCCATACTCCTTGGCCGAATAGGCATACAAGTTGGCTATTTGCCTGCCAAGAGGCTCCAGCTGTCCTTCGGCAGATGCGGGAAAGCCTTCTATAAGTTCAAGGGTTTCATTGGGAGAGTCATAGTAAAAAGAACGCTGCAGGGTAAAATGATAGAGTGTATCGGACGAGGGGTTTAGACGAATTAATTTCGTCAGCCACCTTTTGGATCGTGGCCAGTCTTCTTGCGACTGATTTCTATAGACCAGTTCCGAAAGCACTTCCTCCTCACCCGGCTTCAACCTGAGCTCCCGAAGCAACCATTTGGTATGGAATTCATCCCCCGGAACCCCATACCTTTTAACCATACGGTTTTTTATGCCAATTACCTTCCTGCCGGGATATGTGGCCCAAAGCTTTTCAAGAAACCGGTAAGCGCGAGCATAAGCATTTTGAAATCCGTAGTAGGTCAACAACCGTTCAATATCCTTCTCGCGCCAATTGGGATTAGCCAACAGCCTTTCTTCCAATATGGGTAAGGCTACACTTACCGTATCGAAGGAAACAGCAAGATTTATAACCTCTTCCTGCAGGGAAAGGGAATCGGGATGGTTTTGAAGTTTTGACAAGGCCCGTTCCAGCCGCAGGTTTTCATAAGCCTCCAGTTCATCGGGACTCATGGGTCCTGTTAATCCCATTGCACTCCTGTATTCTTTCCGGATTTCAGCCAGCAGCTCCCTGTTACCGGATCCCTTTTTTTGTAGCGGGCTGGGAAGATACAGGGAGTCAGAAACCGTTTTAAATTGCATCAGTTTTCCCCGCCAGATATCGGTCGACTTCACCTCTATACCCTGTGACTGCAAGGCCTCGGCCGTTGGGGAAACCGAAGAGTGCTCAACGTACATGAACCAGTATCTGTCCCGGTTCTCTGCCTTATTTGCGGAAGGGCTCACGAGCATTTGTCGATCATCGAAACGGTAGCGGCTTTTTCCGGCAAGCCATTGTTGTACGACGGGGACCGATTTTTCGGCCGTACTAAAACGCATCAGGGGATAATTGTTTCGGTTGTTGATGATCCAGTCCCGAAATACTTCATACAAGCCATAATCCCTTCCCGAATCACTGTGCCAGCCCAACCCAAAGGGGTTTCGGCTACTGAAAGGCTCCCCCGCCTCCTTCTCCAATTGGAAAACATCATCAGGATGCACGAAATGATTCCAGATGCCGCTGATCAAATATAGGCTGTGCATATTGAAACGGGCATCGTCCGTAGGAGCAAATCCACTGCTGATTCGCGGATAATCGAAATAGGAAGGCCTCAGCGGATCCTTCCCGAACTCCCTTCCCTCTCCCGACTGGAAATCCCCCAAATAGAGGGAAGACATGTATTGTACAGATGGCATTCCCTTGGAGAGGGCCACCAATCCAAGGGAGTCTATTCGATTCGTCGGGGGCACATAGGTTGCCGGGAAGGTTCCCAGTCCGTCGATGGTCCATCGTTTACGGGCTGCCTGGACGGCTGAAATCATAAACTCAAGGTTGGGCCAATCCTGCCTCCACAGTGAAAAATGGTTATAGCCGTGAAATCCGAGCTCATGACGCGATTGCTGCACCTGTTGTGCCAGCCATATGCTTCCATTCCTTTGTTCACCGTTGATAACAAGTTCGCCTCCAAGCCATTCGTTAAAATCAAAGGGTGGTACCACATTGGCGTTATAGTTAAAGCATAATACGGCTGTATAATCCAACCCAAGGGAGTCTGCCAGGGTTTTCATATCCGGCCACCATACCCCGGTTACAAATTCTGCGTGATTGAGCCCATATTCTTCGTCAATCGGAGGCAATTCCTCCTGGTAGAGGGGCGCCGGAAAATCATCAAGAAAGATCGTGCTTATATTGGCAATGCTATAGGGTATGCCGGTTAACGCAGGAAGTCCGGATGAAAATAGCAACCCCCGGTAATCCTTGTCGGAAGTAACAAAGGTATTAAAATAGATGACCCCGCCTTTTCCCAGTTTATTCCTCGTTATAACCGGGTATGTGGAATCACTGACAGCTGCAGCCAATACCTCCGGCTCCGCAGTAAAATTATTGCCGTCAAGTCCCTGGTGTGAAAATGTAGAGGCTATTTTGATATTGCGGCTGTCAAAACCCGGAAATATATTCTCCCTGAAAGAGAATCCCTCTGCTTTCCGGTCTATTTCATACCCCTTCGAAGGATCCAGGCCGATAAAAAAGGCAAATCGATCGTCAAACTGCGGTTCGGTAAATACCAGCCTCCCTCCTGTAGCTACAAATGCCAACAGTGAATCAACCAGGGCATCTGATATGCTATTGGTTTTGCCGGTTGTTTGATATACCAGTTGAATAGTATCGGAAAGGCCTGTCTTTTCGCCGGCCAGACTCATATCGCGGGTGGCAAAGGGAATGCGGGTATACTCCAAAGCCTTCGTTATCTGCGAACTGACGCGAACCGAAGTGGTATCCGTTCGGTCTTTTATTATCAAAACCAGCGGTTCGCCGTCTGCGGCAGGGACTGCCTCCGGTGGCTGCTCCTCCCCGCCGCCGGAGCACCCGGTCAGTACGACCAGAATTATAAAGACGATATACCCCCACCTATTCATCCAGTATCCCCCTTCTGTTTTCGTTCGGATGAATATTATAAAGCACGTCTTCGACTCGAGACTCCTTCTCCCTGTTTATAATCTGGTAGACCACGGTTTCCGCATCCTCATAATATTTTTTCAGAGTTCGCCCTTTCATCTCCCTATAGGAATTCAACCATTGCTCCAAATCCCTCATTACCGTAGAGGCATCATATAAAATCCCTTGCTGAATGGAACCGAAAGGTGGTTTCACCATAAATATGAAAATACTTGCCGGGGGTACCTGCTTTGGCTTTCCCTTGGATTCAGGACTCAAAAGCTGCTCATGGTAAAGGGAATCTATGGAGCCGTATTGATTTAAAAAATACCCATAATTCATAAAATAATGCCTGTTTTTAGCATTAATTCGTTCTATTTCAGGTCCTACCGTAGCATAGGAATAGGGCAGGTTTTCCTCAATTATGCGGTAATAGGACTGGTAGTATCCATTGGGTACGGTTACGGGGAGTACCCTGCTTAGCGATAATCCATTCTGCAAATATAAAGCTCCACCCAAACCGAATATAAACAGTATAGTAGCAATAACATTGGTTGCCATGGGTTTCAGGCCCGTTACCTTCATTAATAGTTGTAACAGGCTGGAAAACGCCACTCCACCGAATATGCCGATCAGCAATGCGTAGAATGCGTTAAGCTGGTCCAGGTCAATCCATAAGGCATCCATCTGTAAAAAGGGAGAATACCAGTAGGAAAGCAGTGAGAAGACCGTCATAAATATGAGTTCATCCGACAGCTCAATTTTTCTGATCACAGCTAATCTTGCCAGGTAACCTCCCAGGAATAGCAATCCCATTCCCAGATAATAGATGGCCAGCGTTTCGAGCGACATATAAAGGGATGGGTAGTAGCTGTAGGCACGCGTATTGTAAAGCTGCTCCAGCCAAAAGGTATAAATTTCAATATCATAAAAGAACCAGTAATACAATACAGGACCCAATATGATCAAACTCATTACCCCCAAATAAACAATAACCTTGAACAGGGTCTTGAAATAACGTCTCCTCGGAAGCCCCAGTGCGGCCATAATGAGGAATGGAAGAAGCACCACGAAGGCGACAAAATAGTTGATCATGCCCACCGCGATAAAGCCGGACAGTACATAAAACCAGGGGCTCTTGTAGCGGCTGCGAATATTCCGGGTAAATATGGTTAATGTAGGAATAGCCAGACAGAGGGCCAGGTCAAGGGAGTTGGCCTCAATCTGTTGATCCAGGGAGAGAGGCATAAAAAGCATGGGGGTAATAGCATAAATAGACATTCCAAATAATGCGGCAACCGGCTGCTTGTTTTTGGTAATATCCTTGATTACCCAGAAGATGATTATACAGAGGAAAAAACTGGTCATTGCCCCCAGCAGGTGAAGTATCATTTCAGGGCTGAGCTGGGTAAGCATGCTAAACACACTGACCAGGGCGTGCATCCCTCCTTCTTCAGGAAGTAAGCCAAAATATTCCTGTAGGCGGAGGTTTTTAATGCGGTTAAGCTGATAATACCACTCCCGGCTGAAGGGGGATGCATTGTTCAAGGCTGGATACATTCGAACCAGTCCCCCGCCCACCGCTATCAGAATTGCAACGGTATTTACGGTAAACTGCGAAAACAATGAATACTTCTTTTCCCGGGAAGAGGTGAACCATGATTTAATCGAGCCCGGTCCGAAACCGTCAAAATTTTCTATACGTTTCAACTGGGAGACGACCAGCCGGTTTTCAATAAATGACAAATAGCCTAAAATACCCTTATCCCGATGTTTCCAGTAGTCCAGTACCAGAGGTATCAGCAACAGAGTCAGGATAAAGCTGATAAAGTCATATATATGCAGCAATGTTAATACAAAGACCGTAATGATTATTACTCCACCCAGGCCTACCCAGGAGTACAGTAATTTTTCTATCGGAGGAAGGTCTTTGGTGTGAGATAAAAACAGCGGAGCTATAAAACCAAACAGGAGGACAAACCAAAACGTAATTCCAAAGGCTGCAAAAAGGGCCTCCAGGGTATATGCTATGTCGGGAGATATATTCAATACTCGCTGTATGCTTAATTTATAGAGCCTCGAGACGTCCCTTCAGAAAGACTGTTCAGTTCAATAGGGCCAATAAAATAGGGGAAATCCAGAGTGTCCAGCCTTGCTGTTATTCGATTGGTCAGGGATCTTGTATCTGAGAAATCAATAATCAGGAAAGGCAGGTTATATGTATCGGAAGCTACTTGAAGCCTGGCAACCTTATCTTTGTAATCGGCTGTCTTTTTCAGATAGTAATCTTCTCTTTGGAAACTGTAATCGGAGGCTACATTTTCCATCAGGACGGCATTTACCGTAGTATGGGTACGATCCAGGAGAAACAAGCCGGCGTTTTGAATAATGATGGTGTTAGGAAAGGATTCACGTATGTAATGAATCATCGACACCATATGGGGTTGCAGGTATGAGAGCTGCGTATAACCTGCTACACTGGTGATGGTATCCAGGAAAAAACCGTCAAATCCCTTTTCAATTATATCGGGTATGATCTTGTCCCTGAAGAGATCTCTTGAAACCGTGTCCTCTAAATTTATATAGTAGGAATTCCAGTTTCGATTTTTCCCGAGAAACCCCCGGTCTCTCAGCTCCTTGAAATACCACCGGCTCGTATTTACTTCACCCAATGAAAGATAGGCAATCAGCCGTGCCCCCGTTTTCTTTTTCATAGTTTCAATTTCTGCCCTCGAGTAATGAGCGGGTTCAAGGATCAGCATGTTGTAATGGACGGGAGGGCTATCTTCAATTTTTTCATAACTAACCCCGAATGGTACAAAGTCGGAAACCTGCTGGGCATAGGAAAGATGAACGAAACCGAATAAGAGTAAAATAAACGTTAGCCGAATCACTCGTAATTGTATGATTTTCATACTAGGATTTAACCCTCGCTTCGCAACAGCCCTCCCACCCCAAAGCGGTTAGAAGTTCAATGATGGTGGGTATGAGGACCATATCAAACTGCTTGTCGGCCCGTTCCAGCAGATCGGTAGTCAGCTGCTCCAGCCACTCTTCCGGTTCCCGGGAGCTATCCTGTTCGTGCGCCTCAATAAACTCTACGATATATTCAAATGTCCCCACAATTTTACCGGTCCACGGAATCTCTTCCTCTTTCAATCCGTAAGGGGTCCCCGAACCGTCTACCCACTCGTGATGGGTGGCAATTCCCTTTTTCACCTCTTCATCTATGGGAAGGGCACTTACCATCTTTTGCCCGATAATCGGATGTTCAATTTCTACCGCCACAGACCGTTTCCGGCTGAACAGGGAAATACCGACATACCCAATATCATGTAATTTCGCTGTAAGCATTAGTTGGCGCCTCTCTTCCGGATCCATTCCGAACAGTTTTGAAAATTGTTCGCAGAGAGCCATAATACGCAGCGTATGATGTTGCGTTCGGTTGTTCCTCTGCTCAATCTGCCTTAGCATATTGTAGAAACTATCCAGCAGGTGCCGGGAAAAATCCCTGTTGGTTTCCTGAAAGGTTAACAAACGCTCCAGTGGGGCTGAAGCCATATCCTCCCGGGCGCCGTCCCGGTTCGCCTGTTCAGGGTCAATGTAAAAGTAAAACAGAAATGATTTCTTCCCCTTTAGTTTTAATTCGTGAGACTCCACCTCATTAAACGATTCGCCCCCTTCCTCCCCGCCGGTTTTGAATTCAATGCTGTCAAGAATTTCTCCGGGAGAATCAGGAAGCTCACTATTCTTAAGGGAAGACACCGTTGTGTCGCCCAGGTTTTGATAGCTCACCAATTGAATGCCTTCTTCCTCTACACTTAGCAGGGCCGCCGCATCCGCCCCTCTGTTTTCCATTTCAAAGCCCATCAGAAGCTTGGATATGCCTTCTACATTCAGGGTGCCGGTATCAAGCTCCCCGAACTCCCGATTGAACTTCATTTTGAAATTATGACGATGTCGATCGTCCGATTCATAAAGTTTCCTAAGCCAGCCCGACAGCAGACGGCCGATGATGGATATTCGGGGAACGATGGTTTCAGGTGTGGAAACATAAGGTCCCACACAGTAAATGCCCCAGAATTCATCCCCTTCATAAAGCGGTATATGCTGGCATTGACCGATAGAAAAAGAGGAAACGCCATGCGACTCCATTTCCCTGTTGAAGGCAATTTTGGCCTCGATATTTTGGAGGCGGTCTTCGAATTCCTCCAGCATCCGCTGCTTCATTTTCTCTCCTTCCGTATCTCCATACTCAAGTAAATATTGCAGGTTTTCCGAAAGGATTTGTCGTCGGAATAGACGTAGCTTGTCCTCCGTTTCCTTTATATACACAAAATGGACAGGGGCCTTGAACAAAAGATCCACCCAGCGGACCATATCCCTGAAGGATGGAATTTCCTCCCTTGACATATGTTCGGCGGCAAGCGACCAAAACTCCAGTTCCTGTTCCGTATCGAAATCCTCTACGGCAAAGGCATTGGATAGCCGGGTAGCCACCGTTTGAAAATAGCTTTTAACGTCTTTAATCATATTATACCTCTAGAAAGCTGAATAATAGTAATAATCTAGCCTCTTAAAAAAGGCTTTCGCCAGCAAGCCCGATATGAAAGCAAATGCCACAGAACCGGCCAGCAGCCCCAAGACTGCAAATTCATAGGAGAGTATCCTGCTGAAAATAAAACCTGCCATAAAATTCACTCCAACTCCTCCCAGTATAGAGTACATAGCATATTCCGACTTGTTTAAGGTGAAAAAGAACAGGCAGTTAAGCAGTCCCCCTATCATGAACAAATAAGAGATACTTGCCAGCCAAAAAACCTTAGTAGTTACCGGGTTTGCAAAGAAGTCCCTGATCTCGGGAATATCATCCTGCAACACTTTGAGGCTGCTGATGGAATAATAGGTTATTGCGATTGAGACAATACCTATTCCCGCAAGCAATAAAAGCTGCCTGCGGTAAAAAGAGCCGTAATAACGATTAAACTCTTTCAGCTGTACAAACATGGTGCTTTTTTGAAGTGAAAGCAGCGGTTTTGAAAATGCCTGAACACTGTATTCAAGTACTGCAATAGTCAGTATCAGGCTGATAAGTGCCCAGTCCATTCCCAATTCATAGGCAGTATCAAACCAGAAAATATAGGGCGGTGGCGGAGTACCTGCGGTCCAGGCCAGAATTCGATCCAGAAAAAGGAATAAAAAGTAGGCGAAGCCATACACAAAATAGCGGTAATTCAGATAATAACGAACTTCCCCGTCAGGTAGAGACTGTTGCAATAATTCCTGTCGGGAACCACGAACCTTCAACTTAAGGTACAGGTAGCCGTAGGCAGCAAGAAGCAGAATGGTAATGGCCATGCCGGACCACTGGGATATATATATGCCCAGTTCAAAAATGTCCATACCCAGTATAACAACCGAAGTACCGGCCACTATGATAACCAGAATCATTAACCGCTGTTCCAGGGCATACAGCACACCGGAAGCAAGCAACAGCAGGCTGATCAGTATAAAATAAGATAAACCGAACAGGAGCATGCTATGGGGATAAAAAGGTATAATGAAATTGATGCCATAAAACAGAAGGGCGACCAATAAAACCGCCAGTATACCCGCATTCATTATTTTTTTGGTGGATAAAAAAGCCAGGTAGTGATTCCCCTCTCCCACGTATCGGGTCACCGAACGCCCCAGGGTTTGCACAAAACCTCCCGTCACTACAAATGCAGCTATGGTGCCGAATGCCACAACCGTAGCCTGGGCTTCGTTGAATTCCAGCCAGGCCCAAAGGGAATATCTGAATATAAGTACCGCGGCAATCTGACTCAGCATGGGCAGTGAAAACAACAGTCCCATCGAGTAATATTTCAAAAACATCAGCAGCCGTTCTTTCAGAGAATGAAATTCAAGCTTGAATGTTTGGCCTGTAGCTCCCTCTCCTGACGAATCCACTTCATCAGCTACGATTTGCTTGATTTCCCCGTACACGTGGTCGGCCAGGTCAAATATGGTGGGATATCCAAAATCCTCCCTGGCATCCACCTCTCTTATGCCCAGCGACTCTATGGTGGCTGCCACCGCCCATACACTGATGGGATTGCCGATAAGGTCCCTGATTTTTTCAATCAGGATCTCCATCTCGGTGATGGGCTTTTGCTGCGATATGTTGATTGGATCAGACATAGGCAGGCAACTCATTCATCATATGTTGGACAGATGAAAGCGTGATATCCTCTTTCAACGGTTCCCTTTCCCTGTTATGAAATTCCTTGTAGAGGTTCTTGTAGTTATCTACCGACTGGGGTGTGGTATAATTCAGGAGTATTCTGTCCCTGGCTTTTTTACCCATGCTGATGCGAAGGTCATCATCTTTAAGTAATTTAATAACTCCTTTTGCTATATCCTTGGCATCCCTTGCTTTACACAGAATCCCACAGCCTTCCAAGACTTCCCTTATGCCTCCCACATCGGTGGATACCACGGGCCTGGAACAACTCATCGATTCAATTACGGTATAGGGAAAGCCTTCAGAAATGGAGGTCAATATGGAGATATCCCCTTCGTTATAAATCATGCTTGGAGTATTGTGAAAACCTCCGAAAGTAAAGTGATCTTCCAGCTCCAGTTCCCGCACAAGTTTTTTGCACCGTTCTACATAGTCCTTGTCAACCTCCAGGCTTCCATACAGGATATACTGCACCTCGGGTATCTCTCTTCGAACATGATCGCATGAACGAATCATGGTTTCTATATCCTTAAGGGGGAAGACCTGGGCTGCCGCTACTACTGTGGGTGTATCAGCCGAAGAAGCAGGCTTAGCCCTCGGCTTAAATACGTCGGGGTCTACCCCGTTGTAAATAGGATGAATACGCTCCTCTTCTGCTTCAAAACGTTTTTCCCACTTCTTATTAACCGATGTGACCGGGGCAATCCGGTCGGCATAATGATAAATAGCCCGCGTCACAAAAATGGAAAGATTCACCAGCAGTTTTTTGGAAAAATAGGGATAGTCAGACTGGCTTACATTGATCAAGCGCTCCCTAATGAATACTCCGTGGTCGGTCACTATGGAAGGTATGCCATATTCGAACCTGGCGGCAATAGAGATAAGGCTTGGAAATCCTGCCAGGGTGGAATGGGTGAGGCTTACCTTCGGAACAGGTACGGCCAGCGGCATCATGAAATGATAAAGCCATCGCATACCGAAGGTTACATCAAACAGCCGGGGTTCTTCACCCGGAATTAGTGATCCTCCATTGTCAAAACGGTGTTTCAACTTGTTTTTGAATGCAGACCACAGCAAGGGGTTTGAGAGGGTTTTCTTGTAATCAAAATGCTGAAAATATTTCCAGAAACCGTAAATAAGCTCCCCGAATTCCCCGGCCGGCCGGAAAGGGTCTTCAATGCAATCGATGAAATCCCTGAACATGGGGAAATAAAGATTTTGAACAATCTCATCACCGGTCTCTGCCTTCCTCTTGACCTGTTCCGAAAAGGGCAGCTCCTTATTGTAATATTTCATCGGTTCCTCGGCTCCCCAGAGGGGTACATGCAGTATATCCCTGATGTTTGAAGGCAGTCGGTAACGTGATTCCACAAAAGGGTTGCCGGTAATGGCCAGCAGTATAAAATCAACATCTTTCTCCAGTTCACTGCACAGGATATGGGCCCAGGTCGACACCCCACCCCCGCTATACGGGTAGGAACCTTCTGTTTCAAATAAAACCGTAGGTTTATTCACTTTATCTATTGTTTGTGAAACTGATAGCCTTCGAAAAGCTGTCGGTACTGCTCAAAGATAACAGGCCAGGTATGTTTCCTTTTTGCTATCTGATGAAGCTTCTCAACCTTTTTTTCCCATGCCTTGCGATTATTCCACAGGGTTTCAACCTTCTCTGCCAAGCCGGCTGGACTCATATCTCTCGACACAATTAAACCGTACTCTTCGGTAACGTCCCCTGCCCTCCATCCAATAGGGAGTACTTTCTTTGCGATAGCTTCAAATAGAACCAAAGGCTGCGATTCGTTATGGCTGGTTATACATAATGCATCCATTCTGTGGAGGTGGCTTTCGGCCGGTTTATTCCAGTAAAATTCCACTTCCGGGTAATCCGAAAGACGCTCCTCCAGCTTTAGCTGCAATTCAGCTTCGTTGGCCTCGCAAGCCATCATAATATATTCTCCGCGGTGGCTATCTCTTTCCCTGAAAGCATCAACGAGATCCAGAAAACCAAGCGGATTCTTCATTTCGGCACATCTCCCGATCCATCCTATGGTCAAAGATTTTGAAGCGGCCTTCTCTTCCGTAAACCAGCTGCTCTCCACCCCATTTGGGATATAATGGGGGTTATTGGCCCCAAATCTAAGCTGATTTTCCATATTACACTTTGATACACTCACAACTTCGTCTGATGCCCCATAAATTTCTACTGCAAGCTCCCTAAACATCTCCGTCATACGATTCTTCTCGCCTTCGGTATCCGGAATCTTATATCCACATTCCAGAGCTACGGCTCCCATATCAACTTCTTTCCAATAAAGGGCGTGTTCCGTCAGGATCAATGGACTGAAAAGATGGTGTGCGATTTTCATCCCCAGCCAACCGGCAAAACCGGTATTGGCAATATGTACCAGGTCTGTTACCCGTTCATATTTACCGAGGCAACCCTTTACCTCTTCCAACCATAGCCCCGCTTCCCGGTCCCATGATTTATTTAGTTCGGGAGGGGCCACACGTTCAAAAGAACGTACATGGCCGGGCACTGCGTACAGGGCTTCGTCCAGTTTCGAATTAAGGTATTGATCGGTCGCCACCTGCAGCAGCTGGAAATCGGCAAATTTGAAATGATTGATATACTGGTGGACCCATTCGCTTACTCCTCCCCTGTACCAAGGGTAGGTACCTTCAATAACTAAAAGGATCGTAGGTTTTGCCATGATTCTGACTTTTAGAATCAACCCTTCTGGGACAAGCGCCACAGAATGGAACCGGTCTGCACCAGCAGGCGGGAGAGGATTTCAAATTCCTTGGACGAAAAAAGCTTGTTTCTCTTAAGAACCAGGAATCCATACATGGGTGTACCTTCAGGCACCTCCATATTATTCACCAGCAGTTTACGCTCGTTAACCGAGAACAGGGGCACGCCGACCTCTGCGGGGAGATCATGTTTTTCAGAAAATTCAGGCAACATACCCAGATCGTCATTGAACACGTGGTTGGTCATATAGGGATTGCGGGTATCCAACAGCACCTGATACGAATTTTCATTTTCCAGATTCCCGTCTGAATAGTAATTGGAATCGTCGGGCCCGGTAAAGCCTATTCGTTTCGGCTTTCCGTCATTGACGGTCCAAAAAGAGACATAATCTATATCAAGTTGATTATTCAGTTCCCTGCATAGGGTATCTACGGTACTTTCGAAATTGCCCTTAATAGCTTCCGACATCATTTTCGATACCAGTTTATTCTTTTTTGATGCGAGGTCGTCCGACATCTCCGGGATTTCCACATTGGTAACGAGTTTCATCTGCACCCTTTTCAAAATTTCATCCCGATCTGTTGTAAAAAGGGTTTTGTCTATGAAGTCGGCCGCCCCGAGATCCAGCGCCTTTTTTTCCTTCTCAACGGTGGGCAGGTTCGTCATGATCAATACCGGTATTTGCTGTTTCTCTGCATCTTTCATAACCGATTCCAGAAATTCCAGTCCACTGATACCGGGCATATGGATATCGGAGAGGATAAGGTTGAATTTTTCCTCCGAAAGGATATCAATTGCCTTTTGAGCATTATGGGCATGAGTCAGATCGAATTCATTGCCAAGCAAATTCTTCGTTAGAATATGCATCGGCTCGTCATCGTCTATAATCAATATTTTATAATCCATAAATGATATTGGTAATGATTATTACTGCTGATCGTACAAACGTACAGTGAATTTTGTCCCCTTCCCCTCCTGTGAATCTACCGTGATATCACCGCCGTGCAAATTGGTGAAATTCTTGACCAGTTCCAGGCCCATACCGGATCCCATTTCGCCGGAAGTACCGGTCCGCACATATGCAGAGTCGGAGCGCCATAAGTCTTCCAACTGTTCTTTCGCCATTCCCACCCCTGAATCCTGCACAACCAGGTCTATAGCACCTGATGACCCATTGACAGACTCCAGGCCTACTTTCACCGTGCCGTCCTTCGGTGTGAATTTAAGGGCGTTTGAAATCAGATTACTGGCAATCTGCTCCACCTTGTGGCGATCCAGTACAATCTTATCCACACCATTCAAATCTGTTTCAATAGTTATACCCTTGTTGGTAGCAGTAGGTTTGTGCAAATCGATAACTCCCAAAAGAAGTTTCCTGGGATTGAGCTCTTCAAGATTCAATTCCGTGATACTGGCATTTTCCTCTTTGGTTAAGAGCTCATTAACCAAATCAAGCAGTTTCTGTCCGCTTTCTTTTATTATTCCGAGCATCTGTGAACGCTCTTCAGAATCCAGGCTGTTGGTGTTTTCTTCCAGAAAGCCAGCCAGCCCCATAATTCCTGTTACCGGATTTCTGAAATCATGGCCTACGATACGAATCAATTCATCCTTTTCCCGGTTGAGTTTCTGAAGGTTCTGCTCCCGTTCCTTGAGCTGGTCAATTTTCTCCCCCAGCTCTTCCTGCAACCTCTTGAGTTTTACGTGAAGTTCTATCCGTGCCAATACCTCTTCTCTCTGGAAGGGTTTGGTTATATAATCCACTCCCCCCACACTGAACCCTTTTACTTTTGAGTCGGTTTCGGTGAGAGCACTTAAAAATATTACCGGGATGTCCCTGTAATCCTCCTGATCCTTTAACCGTTCACACACTTCAAATCCGCTCATTTCCGGCATCATAACATCCAGAAGAATGATATCAGGCTTACGGTTTTCAAGCAGTCCAAGTGCTTCCCCACCCGAATAAGCCTCCATTATTTCATATCCCGTCTTTTTAAGGACATGACCCAGCAGACGAACGTTGGTCTCCGTATCGTCGACGATCATGATGGTTGCATTTTCAAGGTTTCCTGACATACACTTTTACGCCGTTGATAAAAGTTGCTGTTCTAAGTTACATTGATTAAACAAAGAAATTAAATAATACTCATGAATGTTATTTTCATTTCAAAAATACCAACCATTTCACTTAAACGATTGACAATTTGATGAAATTCAGCAAGAAAATCTTTCCATTTTTATTTGTTCTTCTTTTAAGCGGTCTTCAAACCGGTTTTTCGCAGCAGCCGGATACCCTTTTCAGGAATCTCGACCCTATACAGATAGATGCCATTTATTCTACCATAAGTCCGGAACAGGCGCCCCTCTCCCTATTCATTGAATCCCGGACGGTTGTCGAAATCAACAGCGAGCCGGCACTGACCATGGATGACATCACTGCGACCATGCCCGGCATCTGGGTCAACGATCGTGAAAATTATGCACTGGGTGAACGAATAACAATTCGGGGATTGGGCTGGAGGGCTGCTTTCGGGGTGCGCGGCATACAGGTGATTATGGATGGGATCCCACTTACGGTTGCCGACGGACAATCGATGCTGAATTCGGTGGACCCCGCCTTTGTCCGCTCCATTGAATTGATCAGGGGGCCCGCCTCCTCTTTTTGGGGGAACAGCAGCGGGGGGGTATTATACCTTTCCACTTTTGCCGACCCCGAGCACTCCCCGGCGCTCAGGCTTCGAAGCAGCCTGGGTTCCTACGGGCTTTTTAAACAGGACCTTCAATTTTCCCATGCTGCCGGCAGGCATGAAATTTCAGCATACACCTCTTACATCACCCGGGACGGGTACAGGGACTACAGCTCTTCTAAAGTAAGCAGGACCGGAATAAGAGGTAGTGTCAACCTCAACAATAAGAGCCGTATTGAATACATGGGAGCTTTTGTAGGCATGCCCCAGGCCCGCCATCCCAGCAGCCTCACAAGGGAACAGGCCCTGCAGGACCCTACCCAGGCCAATACCGCATTCGCACAAAATGAATCCGGCAAAGAGGTCTACCAGGCTCAGGCAGGCATAAACTACCACCGGGATACTTCGGCCGGTTTTCTTACGCTTACGGGGTATGGTATTCACCGGGATCTTAATAATCCCCTGCCCTTTGGGATCATTAGCCTTCAGAGATGGGCCGGAGGAGTGCGCGGCACCTTGGAAAAAGATTTCAACCGGCTCAACCTTAAAGCCGGTTTTGATACGAAATTGCAGCATGATGACCGGACAGAATATGAAAATAACGGAGGTTCCCGAGGGGCGGTGACCGTTGAACAGGTAGAGAACGTTACCAACCAAGCCCTATTCACTACCCTGGATTATACAATCGGAAGCCTGAATATACTTGGGGGACTCCGATACGATTGGATTACCTTTAGTGCCGACACGGGGGCAGGCGACCGGGTTGGAAACCGAACGTTCCATGCCCTCAATCCCAGCATCGGGTTTTCCTACCTGGCGGGGAGCCACCGTTTATACACCAATTTCAGCACTTCTTTTGAGGCCCCAACCACCACCGAATTGGTAAACAGGCCGGGTGGAGGCAACGGTTTTAACCCCGGCATAGGGCCGGAACATACCCTGGGTGCCGAAGTGGGATCCAGAGGCAGCTGGGGCAAACTCTTCAGCTATGACATGGCAGTCTACCGGATGTGGATAAACGATCTGCTGTTTCCCTACCAGCTGGAAGCCAATGGCCCCACATACTATAGGAACCAGGGAAAAAGTACCCATACCGGCCTTGAAGCCTCCCTTACCGTTACGCCCGGTAAAGCTTTTCATATGAACCTACTCTACAATTACACCCACGCCCTATTTGCCGGCGGACGTACCGGGGATGGATTCTCCCTGGAAGATAAACAGGTGCCCGGCATTCCGGACCATCGCTTTAACGCAGAAGCCGGGTATTCCCGCGATAATATGCTGCTGGAACTGGGCTACCGGTTTGTAAGCTCATATTACGCCGATAACCTAAACACAGCTGCCGTAGAGGCCTATTCCCTTGTAAATGCAAAAATAAGCCATCTGATACACTTTAAGGAAACCGGGATGACACTTCAGCCTTACCTTAATGTGAACAACATATTCAATATCCGTTATACCGGATCTATCGTACCCAATGCGTTCGGGGGACGCTATTACGAGCCTGCTGCCGGTAGAAATATTCAGTTAGGCATCTCTCTATCACTGGATTAATTATATGGGCCATAATCAACGATTAAGAGCTGTAGTCCGCCTTTTAGGGGCAGCCGGCAGCTCTTGGCTGCAGCTCATTCCCGTTTTATAGAAAAATGGGAACCTTCTAGGTATTTCTTTGTAACAAGTATTAGTTGGTTTTACTCTTGTTACTACACACCCATTGCTTGTAAGGAGGACCTTATGTTAAAACACATTACATTTATAGCTCTACTTTTCGGCGGCATATACTACTACTGGATTACACGGCCCGTAACTCACGGACCCGGTGAAGTTGCCCCTCACCACCCCAGGCAAACCATGTCATACGACAATCAAAGCTTCGAGTATAAATCTTTTAACCTGACCCCCGTAGCCAACTTCAAGGCCGAGGTACGATTGCTTTCAAAGAAAAAGTACCTGCATGATAAACAAGCTGAACTCGCTCCTTATGATTTTGTAATTGGTTGGGGCCCAATGTCTGACGAGCGTAATCTCGACCATATTTTAATAAAACAGGCTGATCGTTCTTTTTACTGGGAGATGACCAAGCCTCCCATACCGCAACCGGAGATGATGAAGCACACCGCCAATCTTCGGATAGTCCCTCCCAACAAGGAGGTATCGGATAAGCTGGAAAATGTACGAATTGGCCAGGTTATAAAGATCAACGGGACCCTTGTGAACGTATCCTCCAGTTATGGATGGAACGTTAAAACTTCCACCGTTCGCACCGATATAGGGGATGATGCTACAGAAATAGTTTGGCTGAAGGATTTTCAGGTTATCAACAAACACTCCCTATAGAAATTGGGGGGGGGTTACCCTGCCGGGAGCCTATCCATTTTATAAAGTGGTCTTAATTTCATTACTTCTTGTGCATATTTGGAATATCTCAAGTAAACTGGAATAGACAAGAGGCCATGAACTGGATAAAAGAAGTCATTGTAGATATTGCGGTAACCCTTTTCATCATTGCCGCAGTATTGCTGGAAGATCCCTGGATGAAATATATAATATGGATCTATACGGGCTTGATGTTGCTGACCAAAACGCTGGTGATAACAAGGGACAGTTTTGCCCAGCTCGCTTCCAAAGCCAAAACCAACGCACCCGATTGGTTTTCCCACCTGCTTTATGCAACCAATACTATTGTGCTTTATGCCTTTCAATGGTGGTATGCTGCAGCCGGATGGACACTGATATGGCTGTTCTCCTACCTGTCAGAACGCAGGTTAACATCATAGATACCATGCCGGCTTACTGCTTGGTTCCGGGGATATTCATCTCCAGGGCAAATATACTGTTGGCCCCGGTTACATAAAGTGTTTTATTGTTTTTGCCTCCCCAGCAGGCATTCGTAATTTGCTCATCAAAATCCAGCTTTAACAAATGGTTTCCGTCCTTGTCAAAAACAAATAATGCGGGGCCGGGTCCAGTACTGTACAGGTTCCCTTCCGTGTCTACCACCATGCCGTCGGCTGCTCCAGAAGTACCGGCCTTGCCCATATCGGCAAATTCTACAGGCTCCCCAACACTTCCGTTTTCCTTTACCTTGAAAGATAGGATGCGGCCGCTTGCCGAATCATTGACATATAGTGTTTTCTCGTCGGGAGAAAATACGATGCCGTTGGGCCTGCTAAATCCGTCATAAAGCAGTTCCGGCTCTCCTCCCTCCCCGGCCATCTTAAACACACCGCTGAATTCCAACTCCTGATTTTCTTTCGATAC
>CAYREV010000002.1:0-4706 GCA_964423345.1 uncultured Balneolaceae bacterium
TGCTCACTGCTCACTGCTCACTGCTCACTGCTCATTGCTCATTGCTCACCGCGCACAGCGCCCCTTGCCAGCTCCACAAAAACCTCTTCGATATCTGCCGCTCCGTACTGTTCCTTCATTCCTTTGGGCGTATCCAGGGCTGCTATGCTGCCGTCTACCATAATCGATACCCGGTCGCAATACTCCGCTTCATCCATATAGTGCGTGGTCACAAAGACGGTGGTCCCCTCTTCGGCCGTCTTGTAGATCTGTTCCCAGAATTGCCGCCGGGTTATAGGGTCAACGCCACTTGTAGGCTCATCCAGAAAAACGATCTCCGGCTCGTGCATGACGGCAATGGAGAAAGCCAGTTTCTGTTTCCAGCCTAAAGGAAGCGAACCGATGCGTTTGTTTCGAATATCTTCCAGGTCCAGGGCCTGCAGCAGATCGTCCGCCTTATCCCGAATTTCATTCCGGGACAAGCCATAGATCCCTCCGTACAGCCGGATATTTTCCCATACCGTCAGATCGGCATAGAGTGAGAATTTCTGGCTCATATACCCGATCTTCTTTTTGATAGACTCCGACTGTTGATAGACATCGAATCCCGCCACCTGCGCATCGCCCGAGGTGGGTTCCAGCAATCCTATAAGCATCCGTATGGCCGTAGTTTTGCCCGCCCCGTTAGCCCCCAGGAAACCGAATATTTCACCCGGGGCTACTTCAAAACTGATATGATCCACCGCCGTGAAGTCCCCGAATTTCCGGGTCAGCTCGTCGGCTTGTATGGCTAGGTTATTAGTCATATCCTGCTATCATTATGCCGCCAATTCACCAAATCACTTAAATGCATTTTGTGCTTTGGTGCTTTCGTGGCCCTTTTGTTATTCCTGTTGCATGAGCGCAATAAAACTGTCTTCTATATCCGGTAAGGTCTGTCTTATTTCAATTTCACTGAAACCCGCACCTTGCAGGTACTCTTCCAGAGCTGAGGGATCCGGCTTCTCGCGCCGGTCCGTGTAATGAAGATACTCGCCGAAAGGCTGGACCGATCGGGCGAATTCATAGCTTCTCAACTCTTGTATCAATCGATATTTGTCGGCTGCCTTAACGGCGAACAGCGGCCTCTCAAATTTTTCCACCACCCCTTCGGGGGTATCCATTTTTAAAATCCGCCCCTTGTCGATGAGCGCCACCCTGTCGCACTGTTCGGCTTCATCCATATAGGGGGTTGAGACAATGGTGGAAATGCCCTGCTCTTTCAGGCTGTGTAGTATCTCCCAGAATTCCCGCCTCGAAACGGCATCCACGCCGGTGGTGGGTTCGTCCAGTACCAGCAGTTCAGGTTTATGAATAAGGGCACAGCTCAAGGCCAGCTTTTGTTTCATCCCGCCGGAAAGATCCCCGGCAAGGCGGCCTTCAAACCGCTCCAGTTGCCTGTACACAGGAGCCACCTGCTCATAATTTTTTTCCAGCGTGGTACCGAACACAGAAGCAAAAAAGTCAATATTCTCCCGCACGCTCAGGTCCTGGTACAGTGAAAATCGGCCCGGCATATATCCAAGCCTCGAGCGGATCTCACGGTACTGTTCAACTACATCCATGCCCAGTACCTTCGCCTCCCCTGTATCGGGCTTCAGCAAGGTGGTCAGTATCCGAAACAAAGTGGTTTTTCCCGCCCCGTCGGGACCGATGAATCCGAAAAGTTCACCTTCGGAAACCTCAACGGAGATGCCGTCCAACGCCTGCACCGGCCCGTAGCTTTTGACCAGGTTTTGAATGCTTACAATACTCATATTTTAACGTTATTAGCTGTTTGGCCCACAGTGGACACAGATCAATAGGGGTAAATCTGTTTTAAGCTGTGAAATTCGGTGGTTAAAAATTAACTTCCCCCGGCATGCCGATCTTCAGCATACCTTCCGGGTTTGGGACCCTTACCTTGACAGCATACACCTGGGTTACCCGCTCCTCCTTGGTTTGAATCTGCCGGGGGGTAAACTCGGCCTCGGAGGCAATCCAGCTGACCCTCCCGTCCAGCCGGTGATTTTCACGGGCATTCTTGTCGACCAGTACCTCCGCCTGCTGCCCCAGCTTCACCTCCGGCAGCTGGGCACCGCTGATATACACCCGGAGCAAGAGGGTATCCAGATTGGCGATGCGGTAGAGTGGCTGTCCCCTCTGAATCACTTCGTAAGACTCAACGAAAGAGGTCAACACCGTCCCGTACACCGGGTTAACAATCCGGGTGTCTTCCAGCTCCTCTTCCAGCTGTTCAATCTGCACCCGGAGTGCGGTAATTTCCGCACGTACCGACCGCTTCTGTGTCTGCAGGGCGTCCACCTGTTTGCGAAGCGTCCGGTAGCGGGCCTCCACATCTTCCAGCTGTTTGGGGGTGGCTGCCCTCTCTTTGACCAATGACCGGTATCTCTGCAGGTCCTTTTCCGCATTTTCCAGCTCCGATCTTCGAACATCCACTTCGGCATTTATATTGTCTATTTTCGACTCTACCGAGCTCAGCTTTGCCTCCAACTGCCTGCGCTGTAATACCTGTTTCGTGCTATCTATCTGCCCTACCTGCCGGCCGGCTTTTAAAACGATGCCCTCTTCCGCCCCATAATTCAACAATGTGCCTGAAGCCTCGGAAGAAACCGTAATCTCCGTGGCCTCAAACTGCCCGTAGGCATCGGACTTTTCTTCCGAAGAACATCCCATGGCTGAACCCAATACCAGCACAAACACTATCAATCGGGAGTAGAATAAATATTGACCGTCTTTAATTTTATACATGGATTATCGGATTTCTTTGCGGTTTGATCTGTCATATTCTCCGGGAGGGCCTCCAAGGGCGGTGGCGTATTCGGAACGGGCTTTTGCCAGGTGAATCTTGTTGATGAAGAGGGAGAGACGTGCGCTGTTGGCCCGTGTGAGCTCTGTTATATACTGGGTTGCCGTGGCAACGCCGTTCTCAAGCTGGCTGGCCGTCTCCGCTACTACCTTTTCCCTGAGCTGAATAATTTCACGGTCCCGCTCAATATTCTCCCTCAGGGCCGCCATGCGACTTTCCAGGCGGTGCAGGGCAGATTGGAGCTGACGGCTAAAGGCCTCCCGTTCCCGGGTCACTCTTTGCTGCTGCAGCTTCAGCACCTCTTTCTCCCTGCCGGACGTAATCAGATCCTTGATACTCCACTGGAATCGAATGCCCGCCATGTAATACTCGTGAAACTCATCCTCCAGGAAATTCAATCCCGGTCGCCCGTACCCCAGGCTTCCAAAAGCCGATATGCGGGGCATCCTACCGGCTTCCGCCAGTTTTTCCTGCTGCTCCAGTGTTTCCCGGCTGTAGCTGAACATATCGTATTCCGGCCGCTTCGGTTGCCGCTTGGTGAGATTGCCGGTTATTTCCGGCAGGCTTAGTTGCACCTGCCTGGATAACTCAATCCCGACCAGCTCACTCAGTACGGAATAGCCTGCAGTGATGTTGGACTGTATTTCAGAGGAATCCTGTTCGGCCTTTATCAATTCAGCCTGCAGGGTATGCTGCTGGCTTGGAAGAAGGACCCCGTTCTTCACTTTTGAACGGATAACCGCCAGGCGTTTCCTGAGTTCTCCCGCCAGCAGGCCGGTCGCTTTTGCCTGCTGTTGAGAAAGCAATATGCCAAAATAGACCTCATCTATCTGAGCTCTCAACTTGTGCAGTTCCACTTTGACGGTACTGACCTCCTGTTTTCCCCGGCTTTGTTCCAGTTCCTTCCGGATACCCACCATACCCCCGCTGTAAATATTCTGCTGTAGATTAAGCGCGACCTCATACTGATCCTTGCTTGGGCCCGTCGGACCTCCCGGGAAATTGAAACGGCTAACTTCCGACTGGTAACTGGCCCTCCCGCTGATACTCACATCCGGGAAATGGCCTGCTTCCGCTATGGCTTGATTAAGCTCCGTAACTTTTTCCCGGATACCTATTTTCGCTGCGGCCGGGTAATTTTCCGACGCTTTTTCATAGCAATAGGCAAGGCTTATCGAATCCGGCGGCTGCACATCCTGCGACAGGGCAACCGTTAAAGCAAGTATAAGTACTTTCATGGCGACTGATAGTTAATTCCGCTTAATATGAAATCCTTCAAAAACCCTTTGCGCTCCCTTAGAAACTTCAGGTAATCGGCATCATCCAGGCTGAATACCGCCCTGAGCATGGTTCCCGCGATAAAGGGGAACAGGATCAGGCCCACCACGCTTATCATCAACTGCCGGGGATCCACCTCCTTCATTCTTCCCTCGCTGATATCCTCCCGTATCTGCCTGAAAAATTGTTCAGGGGGGCGAATACCCTGCTCCTTAATAAAGGCCCTGAATTTTTGAGGATGTTGGTTTATCTCATATAGTATGAAGGGAGCCATATGCGGGTTGTCCCGGAGGAAAGAGTAATAGGCGTCGATCAGGCGGTCCAGTTTCAGGTCAAATGGATCGGCGGAATTCAGCACCTTGAAAATAATCGGGAAGAAACGGCTGATTTCCCGCTGAAACACCATCTGAAAAAGCTTCTCCTTGCTGCGGTAATAGTAATGCAGCATCGACTTGTTGATATCCGCCTCGTCGGCGATCTCCTGCATGCGTGCTCCGTCATATCCCTTCTGCTGAAATACCCGGCAGGCCGCCTCAAATATCAATTCCTCCGTATCCTGTTCCTTCTCCGTCATTCCTGTTAATTCACTTCATGATTTCAT
>CAYREV010000002.1:4806-45656 GCA_964423345.1 uncultured Balneolaceae bacterium
TAATAATTTCAACCATTTGATTCAACCATTTGGTTAATTTTATTATAAAAGTGTGGATTTGAGGGGATATACTGTCATTTAAACCAAACTATAGTGGATTTAAGCTACCACGGGAATGGCCTGCTCACGGCTGCGGGATAGGATGATGAGCAAATAATGGCCTGTAGACTGGCCCGGCCGAATTCGGCCGGACACTTAGGAAATGCGGTACTTCAGCTCCTCGATCTTCTCCATAATATCACCGCGGTCCATCTCGCGGTAACGAGGAGGGAGCAGTTCCCGGGAAGTGCATTCAATAACCGCACTCAGGGTTTGCAATTCAACTTCCTCGGGATAGGTGGGCGGGATAAAATCACTCAGGGCCAGATCCAGCATTTCGGGGGTCACTTTTTTCTTCCCTTCGGCTGCAGCCCGAAACTTGGCCCGGGTAAGGGCCGCTTCCATATCGGCACCCGAAAACGTCTTGTCGCCCTTCTCAATAACCTTGGGTACATAGTTTTCCGTCAGTACCAGTCCGGTCTTCTTTTTCATCGCCTCGAACAACTCAATCCGTTCCTCCATGGTATAGGGTGGGAACAATGCCAGGTGCTCCTCGGCCCTGCCCTGCCGCTTGAGGTCAACCGGCATCAGGTCGGGACGGGCGGTCATCAAAAACCAGAGTATTCGTCCCCTGTTGGCAGTATCACTCATAAAAGTGGCAATCTGAGAGAAGACCCTGCTGGAGACTCCGCTGTCGCCGCTTGCATCGCGGTCGCCCAGATAGGCATCCGCCTCATCGATCATAACCGCTACCGGAGCCATCGCTTTCAGTAGGCCTAAAATCTTCTCCAGGTTCCCCTCGGTCACCCCCTGCCACTGGCTGCGGAAATTTTTAAGCTTAACCATGGGGATGCCCACCTCGCCGGCAAAACAGGTAACCATAAAGGTCTTACCGGTCCCTACCGGGCCGCATACCAGGTAACCCATGGGTAGCACATCCTGGCGCCCCTGCTGCAGGGCTTGAACGGCCTGCCTTAAATGTTTTTTCACTTGGGTATGGCCCGCTACCTCATCCAGCGAGTAATCGGTTTCCACGAACTCCAGCAGGCCGTATGCCTCGGCTTCAATAAGTTCCTTTTTAACTTCGGTGAGGCGCCGGTGCGTAATCTTTTCCCTGTTCTCCCGGGCATTGGAGAGGATACTTCGCAGGTGGATATAGTTCAGCCCGGCCGTCTGCTGCGCAAGAACCTGCTTGTTTACCTCAGACAGTTCCTTAAATGATTCACTGTCCATTTCATGCTCAATAAATTCAAGCCGTTGGGGTTCATCCGGGATACTGATCCTTATATCGGAAGTGTAGGGGTTCTGAACCAGGGTCTTATTAAGATCCGCCAGGTTCTCTGCAATCAGCACCGTGGTAAAGTCGGCCGCCAAAAACATGGGGTCGTGAGCCCATCGAGACAAATAAACCAGCGAGGTACGATCGTCGGAACCGGTAGAACCGGCTTCATTCATCGGGACAATGGTTTCCGCATAATCGATAATAAGGGCAATACTTTTTTTATCGTCGATGCGTATACGAAAATACTGTTCCAGCAGGGAAAAGACCCGGACGGGGTCTTTGGGCAATTTATCTGCATATTCGGTGCCTACCAGGGAATCCCTGCCGGCCACGGCCCGGTTAAAATCCTTTTGGGACTCCTTGTCCCTGAAATATATTCCGGATGAACGATCGTAGAATATGACATAATCCCTGGAGCCGAAAAACTCCTCCGCCAGAAAAGATTTCAGGCGTACAAATTCCGTTGCCTCCTCCTTCTGGAGGGCCACCATATCATGGACGTTGCCATGAAGAAGAAACTGGTTAACGGTACGGCTGAGATATTTTTGGGCTAATTCCTGCCCCCATTTGGGATAGTGTTTGAACATCGGTCTTATCTGTTTGTCTATTTTTAAATCCTGCTTAAGGCCGGAACAGGTATAGCCTGCAAAGCGGCTTATTCCACCACTATTAATTTCAGTGTTTCAATGCGGCTTGGGGAAGCTTTACTGACAATAAATTTGTTCCCGTCGATCAACAGCTCTTCATTCACCTTCGGGATCCGCCCCAGCGAATTGATAATATAGCCGGCAATTGTTTCGTAGTTGCTCGACTCTTCCGGGAGCTGTATCTCCGGATGGGCCTCCTTAAGGTCTTCGATCTCAACACCACCGCTTATAACATAGGTATCTTTTGCAATCTTCTTGACGATATGGTCTTCCGTATCATATTCGTCCTGTATGTCCCCGACCACCTCCTCCAGCAGGTCTTCGATAGTAACCATCCCAGCGGTACCTCCATACTCGTCAATAACCACGGCAACCGATATATTCGACTTCCGAAATTCCGACAGCAGGTCCTTGGACTTCTGGGAGGAGGGGACCAGCTTGATCGGCCGCATGATCTCGGTCAGGTTTTTAGGATTGTTAAACAGGTCATAGGCAAATATAACCCCTATGATGTCGTCTATGCTCTCCTGGTATACCGGTAGCTTGGAGAAACCTGAAGAGATAAATGTCTTGAGGGTTTCATCTATGCTGGTCTCCTTTTCCACCGCAACGATTTCGGTCCTCGGTATCATCGATTCCTTTACCCTCTTGTTGGAAAGCTCCAGTACATTGTGCAGTATCTCCGAGTCTTCCTTGTCCAGGTCGCTGCCGCCCGTATCCCTCAATTCCTGAAATATCAGTTCCACATCCTGGCGGCGGAACAGCTGCCCGGAACGGTCTATTTCCGGGTTAATCATCTTAATAATAAGATCAGAAGCTGCATCTGCAAGAACGATAAGAGGCCTGAACAGCCAGTTGCATATCTGCTGGGGCACGGCAATTACCTTGACCCACCAGTCGGCGTGAACCCTGAAAAGTGCCTTGGGAAGGATCTCTCCGAAAATCATAATGATTACCGAAGCGGTGATAGTCTGAATGGTCATCATCGCAAGCGGTGAAGGGTCAGCCCCAAACCAGCTTTGATATATACCGGTAATCGGGGCCACCAGGAAAAGGGTCATCAGCGTTGCATAGACCACATTTACGATATTATTACCGACCAGGGTAGTCGTCAAAAAAGTCTCCGGGTTACGAACAAAGAAATTGACCACCCGCCCCGTCCATGAGGTCTTACGCGACTCAATCTCCAGCTTCAGCCGGTTGGCGCTTACAAAAGCGATCTCCGATCCGGAGAAAAATCCACTCAGCAGAATGGTAAATATGATCAGCAGCAGTTCAGTCATTTAGAATGTGGATGCATGGTTACTGTTTAGCAGTTTATCAGCTTAGCGGAGCTTAGGTCAAGAGATACAGGGCTATTTATTTCAGCTTTGCCGGAAAGGGTAGAATCATCCATCTGTTAGTTTAGGAATCATTCTCTTCACTGACCCTACCTACCCTTGAAGTCAGGTTTTCTTTTTTCCAGAAAGGCAGACGTCCCCTCTTTAAAATCATCGGTATCACAAAGCTGCCCAAACAGGTCCGCCTCAATCTGGAATCCGCTTCCGTCCCCGGCGTGATACACGGCCCGAATAGCTTTGCGTATAGCAAGAGGCCCGTTTTCAAGCACTTTACCCAGCCATTCTTTGGCTTTTCCCATGGGATCATCCGATACCTCGTTCACCAATCCCATCGATTTTGCTTCTTCCGCTTGAATATGCTTGCCCGTTAAAATCATCTCCAGGGCCCGTGCGCGCCCCACAATTCGACTAAGGCGCTGCGTACCCCCGTAACCCGGTATCAGACCCAGGCCCACCTCGGGGAGGCCGAATACGGCCTGCTCAGAGGCAAATCGAAGATGGCAGGCCATTGCCAGTTCGGCTCCGCCTCCCAGCGCATATCCGTTAACCACGGCGACAACCGGTTTGCGGGTGTCTTCTATAGATTGAAATATCTGTTGGCCTTTTTGAGATTTCATTCTTCCGGACCGCTCGTTGAGCTCACTCAATTCCTTGATATCGGCACCCGCTACAAAAGCCTTATCACCGCTCCCGGTTAAAATTACCGCATTCACCTCGTTGTCTACCTGTATGCTCTTAAATGCATCGGCCAGCTCATTCAAAAGCTCATCATTCAGGGCATTCAGCTTGTCCGGCCTGTTGATGGTCAGCGTTACTATACCCCTGTCATCCGTTTCCAGCGTAATGGTTTTGTGGGATTCACTCATAAGGCAATATTTATTCTTTTACACGATTAGAACTATTTTCCTCACGGGCGGCATTCCCTGCCTCCTGTGCCGCTTTCAGCTCAGCATCCAGGTCGATTTCCGCAAGACCGGCCGAAGAGGGAAGGATATCACGGTCCAGGTCGTCAATAAGCTGCGACGTTTCCTCTACTTCCTCCAGCAGGTTATCCAGCTGGAAACCGATCTCTTCGGGATTGCTCATGGTCATCGACTGCTCATAAATGTACCGGATAGCGTCCTCAATAGTCTCCAGGTGCGTCTCACAAATAAGGTATTTTTCTTTGGCAATCTCAAATTTCTTAAGCCGCTTCTTGAGAATGGCTATACGCCGGGCCCGGGTGCGTTTCAAACGTTCCGAATCCAGGGTCTCCATCTTGGACTCTTCGTTTTCCACTTCTTGTTTCAGGCTATCTTCAACAGAGGTATCCATATAAACACGATACCTTTTATGCAGGTCCAGCAGGGTGAGGTAATTCGACAAGAGCTCTTCAATCTTTTTACGGATATTTTCCAGCAATCCCTGTGAACTGTACGGAAGCTTGTCAAAATTTTCCTTAATCAGTTTGGCAAGGTGTTTTAACACCAGGAAACGTTTCTTGCTCTTTCGATCCAGCTCCTGAAACACCAGCTTCTTTTCATTTCCGGCATTGCGGTCCCTCAACTTTTTAAGCTTCACATTCTTCCGGAATCGCGGCAATCTGGGTACTATACCCAGGTACATAAGCTCCACCCCGAATGTCATGGAGAGAATCACTTCCGACATAAGTCCGAAGTCACTCAGGGCAAAAGCCGCTATGGTAGACACCAATAAAACGCCCAGGTTTAGCGGGTGTAAAAAAGCTTCGCGTGTATAGTTTATGGCTGTCTCTTTATCCATTATCCTTGATCTTTTTGTTGCCCGGGATCCCTGTCTTCTTTCGTACGATTTTGATCCTCTTTCTTTTCAGTACCAATGGTTTTTTTAATCTGCATGGACTGTGCCTGCTGCTCAATTTCATTGTACAGCAGTCCCATCTCGATCTTGGCCTGTCGAAGCGTCTCCTTGGCTTTCTGCTTTTTCATTTCTTCATCCAGCTCCTGCTCCATTAATTCTTCATCCGATTCGGCAAGGCTATCCATTGCCACCTCCAGCCGGGCTTCCACACTGGTAATTTTAGACTTTACCTTATAGAGAAACTCATCAAAAGTTTCCGTGAGAGCAGTAGTATCCATCTCCTTCAGTGCGTCCGTAATATTTTTCGTCTTCCGTGAACGAGCAAGCCGCTCTTTCGCCTCCCGCATTTTACGGTAGTGCTTTTTATAAGCCTCTTTCATCTTTTCGCGATCTTTACGGCTGTCACTGCTCATACTGTTAATATTGAATCATAAGTGTTGGATCGGCTGGTTCGGATCCATTGCCTTTAAGCCACAGCGGGATAAAATATTCACCCGCTGTATACATCCGTATTCACTGCTGCTGGAATCAGCTTCCGGTTCATCTCCTGTTTAGGATTTTGACCGGTCTTTGTTTCCTATGGTCTTGCCCTGATCCTTTTCCTTTTCAGTTTCAGGCTCATCCACCTCAATTTCCTTTTGTCCGGATCCCACCTGTTTCTGCTGCTCCTCTTCCTCGATCATACCCATCTCCGACTTAAACTGCTTGACCAATTCCTGCGCCCGTATCTTTTCCGCATTGGCCTCTATCTCCATGGATTCGGTATCAATGCTGTCCAACGCCAGCTCCATTCGGGCTTCATTTTTCGCCGTTCTTTCGTTCAGGCGGTTCAACATTTCGTCATGAGTCTGATCAAGCCCGCCGATTTCAAATTGTTCCATCGCATCGGCAACTTTGCCCTGCCATTCGGCTCGTTCGCTGGCCCGAAGAGCTTCCTTGGCCTCCTGAATTTTTTGATCTTTTTCACGTACAAAGGCCTTCTTCACCTTCAGTGCCTTTTCATAGGCCTGCTCGGCAAACTTCAGCTGATCTTTTGAACTCTTCATGCTTTCTTTGGCCTGTTCAAGCTGAAGTGCATAACCCTCTGCTATATCATCCCGGTCGGCCTGAATGGCAGACTTTATCTTGGCTGTCAGATTCTGTATTCGCTTCTCATATTTGTCTACCTCTTTTTGCAGCATCATCATATTCGCCTTGACGGTGGCTATATTCTCATTCATCTGGGGAATCTGGTCATTAAGGTCCCGTATGTTTTGTTCCAATATGAGTTTGGGATCTTCCATAGAACTGATAAAGCCGCCAAAGATCGATTTGATTGCGCGAATGAGTCGTTTAAACATGGTCTTTTAATTTTATTATAATTACCCTTTTCCGTGCCCTGGATAACGGATAAAACAGCTTAAGAGAATAAAGTTATGTTATTTTCTCGATATTGCAATTATTATAACATTTAATTGCCCAGCTCTTCTATGCCCTGTTTATCCACTTTATGTGTTACCATCTGTAAGGCTCCGGGTTTTTCACTGCCTATTTCCACCGCTTCGGAAATTGAGCTCCCGGCAGTTTCAATGTCATGACTCTTGTTCGTAAAGGCCGTAGCTATTGTTTCACCTTTTTTTATATGATCTCCTATTTTTTTACTTAATATTATGCCTGCGGCAGGATCGATGCTGTCTTCCTTCTTTCTGCGTCCGGCCCCCAGTTCCACCGAGGCCATACCGATTTCAAATGCATCCATCCCGGTAATATACCCCTCCTGCTCCGCTTTAACTTCAAATTGATGCTCTGCTTCGCCATATAGTTCCGGGCGATCAATAAGGTCCGTATCTCCCCCCTGTTCCTCCACCAGATTTCTCCACACATCCATTGCCTGCCCGTTTTCCACGGCAAGCCGGCTTTTTTCCATTCCCTCTTCCATCGTTTCGGCCTCTCCTCCCAGGTAGATCATCGCCCCTGCCAGCCGATGGGTTACCTGCATTACATCACTCGGCCCCTCGCCATTCAGGCTGTCGAGGGCTTCCCTCACTTCCAGCCAGTTGCCTATGCTATAGCCAAGAGGCTGGTTCATATTACTCAAGAAAGCCACCGTTTCTTTTTCGAAGTTTTCACCAATGGAAACCAGGGTCTCAGCCAGCTTCAGGGCCTGCTCTTTGGTTTTCATGAAGGCCCCCGAACCGAACTTGACATCCAGCACCAGTCCGTCGATTCCCTCCGCCAGCTTTTTGCTCATTATACTGCTGGCAATAAATGGGATATACTCTACCGTAGCCGTTACATCCCGCAGGGCATACAACCTTTTGTCGGCCGGAGCGATATCTTCCGTCTGACCGGCCATTACCATCTTGCAGGCGGCCAGTATCTCCTTGTACCTTTCGAGGGTTATATCCACCTTGAAACCGGTTATAGACTCCAGTTTGTCGAGGGTCCCCCCGGTATGCCCCAGGCCGCGGCCGGATATCATGGGAACAGGTACCCCGTAGCTGGCTACAATGGGAGCCAGTATAAGCGAGAGTTTATCTCCCACCCCTCCCGTGGAATGCTTATCGATCTTTTTACCGGGGATATCACCCAGGTCCAACACCTTCCCCGAATGCAACATGGATTCGGTCAGTGCCGTAGACTCCCGGGCGTCAAGCTTATTAAGATAGGCCGCCATCAGGAAGGCACTCATCTGGTAATCGGGAATTTGATCCCGGCTGTACTCCATGACCAAATAATTGATTTCATCATCAGTCAGGGATTGACCGTCTCTTTTCTTTCGGATGATATTAACCGGATTGAATTGTTTGGCTGTTGACATGTAGTTTCTATTTTGCTCTTGGTTAAATTGTCGACTTGGGAGCTTTTTACTATATATATTGAGCCAAATGTACAAAGGTTAGCGCTTTATATTAATCATGATTACCGTTTTTGCCGATAAGTACCTCCGCAACATCGAATACTATCTTCCGGAAGAGGTGGATCTTCAGCTGTATGATCCCTCCGAAGGCCTTCCCGGCAAGCAGGAAGAGGCCGATGCCCTGCTTATCCGTACTGTTCACCCCATCAATGAAAAAACCCTCTCAGAACTGCCCCCCTCTATTGAATTTATCGCTACCGCTTCGGCGGGAACCGACCATGTAGACCGGGATCTGCTGGCCCGGGAAGATATAGCCTTTGCCGACGCGGCGGGCTGCAATGCCCGGTCGGTAGCCGAATATGTGGCTACCGTACTGTTAGTGTGGGCAGACCTGAATGCTGTTGACCTCAAAAAGAAAACAACAGGTATCGTGGGCGTGGGACATGTGGGCAGCGAGGTCATAAAACTGCTGGAAAAATTGGATCTTCAAACCATTGCCTACGATCCCCCGAAAGAACAGCGGCAGGAAGACTTCGCTTCGGCTACCCTTGACCAGTTGCTCTCGGCCGACATCCTCTCCTTTCACCTTCCCCTCTCGAAAGAAGGAGAATATCCCACCCACCACTGGCTTGACCGGGAGAAACTTAACCGCCATACCTACGACCTGCTTATAAATACGGCCCGCGGGGGCGTGGTTTATGAGAAGGCCCTCCTTGAAGCACACTCACAAGGCACAGTCCGTGATTTCATCATCGATGTATGGGAAAACGAGCCTATCTTCAATGACTTTATCGCCCAAAATGCCTTCATAAAAACCCCTCATATAGCCGGTTATTCCAGGCAGGCCAAAAACAGGGCTTCCTGGCAGGTGGCAAAAGCGCTTTGCAATCACTTCTCCCTGGAAGCTCCCGATTCACTTGAAACTGAAGGGAAAAGTGTGGTTGACCCTCCCCTTCCTTCTAAGGCTACCCCCACCCTCACGGAAATTTTATCAACCCTGCACCCGGTCTATGAGTACCAAAAAAAGCTGATGAAGCTTGCCGGACGCATACCTCGTGAGAAGGGCAAGGCCTTCAACAGGCTCCGGGCGCAACACCCCTTGCGCAATGAATTCGGCCATATCCGGCTTCCCGTAGAATTGATTAAACAGTATCCCGTATTGGATGCTTTCGGATTTTCCGATAAAAAAAATCATTCCTGACCTAAACTCATTTCTCCGGTTATACCTATCGAAAAAGGAGGAAAAGAGCTTATATAGCATACTTTTGGAACATTAATAATTAAATAAAAATCTATTATGCTATTGGTAAGATTAGCCTTCATTGGATCATCTAATTATTCAAGGAAAGTTCCGGCCAAAGTTGCATTTTCCGGAGTCTAAACAGGCGTTTCCCACATCCGGATTTCTTAAATGGAGAGCTTGGCATGATAACTTGATATTATGATCAGACATATTTTTTACATCATTGGCAACAGATCTCTGCAGGTAATCCTTCTATTGGTGCTTTCTCTCAGTATAATGGCCTGCAATTCGGTTAACAGCAGCGAAACGGCTAATAACGACCAGCAAAACCCCCATGAGGCGGAACAGTGGCTGATACCCCCGGACCAGATTTATGTCGGGGCGGGAAAAGATCAAATACGGTCCATCGACAACCCTACATTCAGCTCTATTTCTGAAATCGACTTTCTGGAGGAAAACGACCTGGTGCTGGGAATGAAGGTAGGAAATGAAATCAAGGCCTATCCCCATAATGTTATGAATTATCACGAGGTTGCCAATGATATGATCGGTGACAGGCCGGTTGCAGTCACCTTCTGCCCCCTCACCGGCTCGGGAGTTAGCTGGTCCCGGAAGGTTAAAAACGGTGTTACCACTTTTGGTGTTTCGGGCCTTATTTATAAAAACAATTTGATTGCCTACGACCGGGAAACCGAAAGCCGGTGGAGCCAGATGGAAGTACTAAGCGTAAATGGTCCGTTAATGGGCAATCCGCCGGAAAAAATATACCATGGAATGGTTGAAATGACCTGGTCTGCCTGGAAGAAAGCCTACCCCAATTCCAAAGTGCTCAACGGAACACGCCTTATGGACTGGGCCTACGACTCCAACCCGTATGGCGAAGATTATCCTACCAACAATCAAAGTATCGTATTTCCCATAGAAAACGAGGATGACCGACTGGAACGCAAAGCCCTCTGCCACGGCATCTATTTCAATACGAGGCCCCTGGTTTTCCCCATAGAAAAATTCCCTGCTGAAATGACGGTTCTCAACCTTACACATGCAAATAACGAGGTGGTAGTGGTCGGAAACTCCAGGATTGATTTGGCGGTATCCTACTCGCGTACAACCCTGAATGGTACCACACTGGAATTTTCTGCAACGGACGATCCCCTGCCTGTTATCATGAAAGACAATGAGGGGAATAAATGGAATATATTCGGGGAAGCGGTAAGCGGGCCCAGGGAAGGCAGCACCTTACACAAAATTCCCTCCTATAATGCCTATTGGTTTGCCTGGGCCGACTTCTTCGGAGGAGCCCCCAGAGAACCGAGAATTTATCCTTTGGGTAATTAAATCATACCACGAGCATTATGCATAGGAAAATGTTTAAACAGAAAGTAATAATTGCTTATGCTGCCATCATCATCCTGGGCATACTGCTATTACATCCCATATCGCCGGCAAAAGCCCAGACCTGCAGCTGTGCGGGCTCTCCCCTGATCACCTCCCAATCCATCGGCTCCACCTCCCAGGGAAAACTGCTGCTGGGCCTCACCTATGAGTACAATAACATTTCCGACCTGTATAGCGGAGATACACAGCTGGATAATACCAACCAGCGCCTCAATACCACCACGGCCTTATTTGAGGCAAACTACGGGCTGACGGAACGCCTCGCCCTAACCGGTACCATTACCTACAACCGGAAATACCGGGAGACAGGCCTTCAAACACCCGGCGATCCTGAAACATTAACCACCAGTGGAATCGGTGACGGGCTGTTGCTGCTCAAGTACAATGTGAAAAACCAAACCATATGGGATCCGTACCATATTTCCGTGGGCGGGGGCGTTAAAATACCTTTCGGCTCAACGTCACTCAAAAGCAATGGCTTTACCTTAAATGCAGATATGCAGCCGGGTACCGGTGCGTGGGACGGACTGCTTTGGGGGTATGCGTCCCGCACCTTCAAAAAGAGCAACAGAAATATTTTCACGATGGGCACCTACCGGAGGACAGGGGTCAATGAGCGATTCAACTCTACCGACAGATACAGGTTCGGCAATGAATTGATCCTGATACTGGGTACCACAGGCCCTATTGCCGGCCGATGGTCCTATGCGTTCATGCTGAGATACCGCTCTTCGAGTTCGGACCGGAGAAATGGAGCAAAACTTCCCAGTACGGGCGGCAAATGGGTTAAGCTGAAACCGAATATCAATTATCAGTTAAGCGACAGGTTCAACCTGCAGCTGTCCGGCCAACTGCCCGTTTACCAACGCTTAAAAGGCACCCAGCCCACAACATCCTTTATTCTTTCAGGTTCGGTCTTTTATATGCTGGGTAAAAAAAATGAAGGTATTATAGGAGGTGAACTTTATGAATAAGCCAACCTTCTGGCCCCTTATCTTCGTTGTTGCCTTGGCATACGGCTGCGACTCCGTGGCCACCAATGAAACCGGTTCAAACACAGGGCCATCCGAATCGGACTGGTTGATTCCCAGGGAAGAAGTATTCAGGGCACAGAGCAAAGATGCCATCCCCTCTGTGGATGAGCCTAAATTCGCACCGGTGGATCAAATTGAATACGTTGCGGACGACCGAATGGTACTGGGTGTAAAAGTTGAGGGCGAAGTGAGGGCTTATCCCATACAGGTATTGGACTGGCATGAAGTGGTCAATGATGAAATTAACGGTAAACATATCACAGTTACCTATTGCCCCCTTACGATTACCGGCATCGTCATCGAGCGATTTGGAACTGAGTATGGCGTTTCGGGACTCCTTTTCAGGAATAACCTGATCATGTACGATAGGAGGACCGGAAGCAGGTGGTCCCAGATGCAGATGAGATCCGTAAACGGACCCCAATCGGGTGATAATGCTACCTATTTGGATGTAATTGAAACGACCTGGGCTACATGGAAAGAAATGTATCCCGACTCCAAAATACTGACATCCGATACCGGCTTTGACCGGAACTATGAAAGCTTTGCCTATGCCAATAACTATGGAACAAGTGGGGGGTCTATCTACTATCCCATTAAACATCCGGATGATCGACTGGAAAAGAAGGTGCGTGTTCACGGGGTTATAGGCAGCGAGGTTGCCGATGAAAAGGCTCCGGCAAAAGCGTACCAAATTCGCAATTTCGGAAAAGGGATCAACGTCATTCATGATCGGTTCCAGGGCGATTCTCTCGTGGTGGTGGGAAGTACCGAATTGAATTTTGCCGTCGCTTACAAAGCATCACCCAATAACAGTGTCTCCCTGAATTTTAAAGCGGTACAGGATAGCCTTCCCATAGTGATGAAAGACGGTGAAGGTAACAGATGGGATGTTTTCGGAACCGCGGTCGAGGGCCCCCGAAAAGGCGAACAGTTAAAGGCCGTCAGATCCTACAACGGATTCTGGTTTGCATGGGCTGACTTTTTTCCCGGAATTGAGATCCATGACTACAACTAAGGTTGTAAGAACCGGGACTTTACGGCATAGGGTGAATACACCAAGCTTACTCCATAGTTGCCACTCCATATTTTACCGCCCCTCCCTTTAGATGGTTTCCTTCTTTTTGATAAAAGACCATGCTACGAGGCACCTATATAAAAAAAGCTCCCCCGGAAGTCGGGGGAGCTTTATATGCTTTGTTAAAGCAGTGAGATAATTAATTCTGATCCCACCAGAATCTTGAGGTATTGCTGTCATTTGAAGGTGACAGTTTTTGCACACCGTCATTGTAATTCTGGGTGTTGACCCCGGATTCGGTGCTGGGATACAGATACCTTCTCGGAATGTTTCCGTCGTTGAACGGCTCGGGCGACGGTATCAGTCCGGGGACACCTGTTCGTCTCCATTCGGACCATGCGTCAAAGCCCATGGGGAACAGAGCGACCCATTTTTCTTCCGCTATTACCTGTTGAATGCCCACGTTACCGGCGTCGATAACGCGCTGGGCTGCGAAAGCTGAGCCATCGGTCTGCAAGTCACCCGATGAAGCCGAACCGTCGTCCCAATGCGCTTCGATAGTCGCATAGGATGCCTCAATACCACTTTGCAACATGGCTTGGGCATTTTCAGACGTCCAGCCCATGGCAGCAGCTTCCGCCCTGTTCAGGTAGGTATAAGCTGCCGTCATATAGGGCAACGGAGCAGCGGTACCGTCACTGGTAAAACCAATATCCGAACTTATGTTTGAAAATGGCCCTGACCCTTCAGGGTAAGATCCCAAACCATAAGGACGGCCATCCAGGCTGGGATCGTCGGCGAAGACGTCCAGGCGGCTGTCGTAATTGCTATTGGAATAGGTGATGGTGGACCCGTCAGCCTGACCTTTCAAAGCGTCGGTAAACGGCAATGACATGTTGTAATCAGCAGGCCGGAATGCCGAGAGCGGGTTTTCAGCTCCCGGTGCATTGGCATGCTCGTACCACATTTCATCCGCTACGCTTTCAATGACTCCCGCGGGGTGACCAAGGGCCGCTGCAAATTCAGTGGCCGCATACTCACCGCTGCCGGGATATTTTTTGGTAAGCTGTATGGTCAGCGACAGAATGAAAGAGTTTGCAAACTTCTTCCATTTTGTTACATCGCCTCCGTAAACAGCATCTCCGGTCGGCCCGAGCTTGCTGGCATCGAGCATATCCCGGGCTGCCTTGACCTCCTCAACAACACCTTTATAGATGGCTTCCTGGTTGTCGTAAGAAGGGGAGACGCTTTCTCCCAGAGCTTCGGAGTAAGGCACGGGACCCCACGTATCGGTAATCCGTTTCCAAATTAGGGCGCCGAATAACTTCGCCACCCCTATCTGGTTTTCGGGTGCTCCGAACGTTAAGGTCAATTCGTCGACCTCCTCCTCTGAATTTACTCTGACGATCTCTTCGAGATTGCTGAGGGTTGTCATGTAGTACCACTGCCACGATGCAGGTGCTTCATTATACCGCTGCTCATCTGTATATACATTTTGAGATTGATACTGTACATACAGAGTGGGCTTGGAGAAATAATCCCTGCCCGAGAGCGTAAAGAATCGGTTCATGGCACCGGCCATCAACCCTTCGGTATTAGCCGAAGTAACTGCATCGTCATCGGAATTCACATCTCCGAAATCAACGTTCGTGTCGCATGCTGATACGATCAGCAGACACGTCAGTAATTGTAATATGATTAGTTTCTTCATCTTTACTACCTATTTAAAATGTTAACTTTACATTAAATCCATAACTCCTGGTTCCGGGAAGCTGACCGTTTTCACCGTAAGGTTCTGCCAGCTCCGAGGGATCCCAGTTGTGCTTGTTGTCCTCTGCAAGAGCTATCATGAGCACATTCCTTCCTACTACACCGACGGTTGCCGACTTGACAAATCCGCCGAGCATCTCTTGGGAAAGAGTGTAATTAAGGCTCAGCTCTCTCAGCTTCACATAGCTTGCGTCATGGATAAATGGCTCGGCCAGACGGTTTGAGTACCACTGCTTGAAATAGGTCTGTGCAGGCACATACATATCAACAGAAGCACCGCTTTCGGTTTGTCCGACCATATGAACACCACCGCCATCCGCTACGGGATCACGTACGGGATTGCCTTGATCGTTAAGTCCGGCTGTCTCTTCAAGGAGTCCCGAGTAGGTACCCCAGTTTTCAGACAGCGAGAAGAACTTACCGCCTTTCTGGAAATCGATAGCGGTTGTCAGACTTACGTTTTTATAGGAGAAGGTGTTGATGAATCCACCGGTCCAGTCGGGCAGAACACTTCCGAAGAATTTATTCTGCTGAACGACATAGGTACCGTCGGGATTCAGTAAAGGCCTTCCCTGGTCATCCAGTACGTAACCTGCACCTCTCAGCTGACCCCACTCCTCGTTAAGTTTGTGGGTGAGGAAAGCGAAACCGAATGCAGAGTTGCGGCCCAATTCGTAGGTATCCAGGCCTTCCGGCAGTTCGGTAACGATGGTTCGGTTCTTGGCAAAGTTAAGGGTAGCATCCCAACGGAAATCCGCAGTTCTTACCGGTACACCGTTGAGGCTCACTTCAATACCGGTTCGTTCCGAAGACCCTGCATTGGTCAGGAAATCCTGTGCACCGGTTGCAGTGGAGAGCGAAACGCCGATAATCTCATCTTTCCGGGTCTCTTTATAGAAGGTGGCATTTAAGCCGATCTTGTCATCAAAGAAACGCAGGTCCAGCCCAGCTTCAAAAGAGGAATTGAGCGCCGGTTTTATATCCGGATCAATTCGTGTCCTGTCTGTATAGAGCAGGGGCACAGTCTCTCCTGATTTCGGGTTGGTATAAGAATTTCCGGAAAGGTCATAACTGCCGAGAATACGCTCGGCATCTACGTCATTACCAACCTGGGCCCAGCCCGCACGGAACTTACCGTACGACAGGCTGTTCACATCTATCAGTTCGGTAAATACGAACGACAGACCAACGGACGGATATCCGTAACCGTTATTGTCTGCCGGCAGAGCAGAACTCCAGTCCTGGCGATAGGTACCGTCCAGGTAAATAAAGTCTTTATAACCTATCGTTGTCTTGGCATAAAGACTGAATACGTTTTTATCCCAGTTCCGCTCGACAGGCGTTACCCTTTCTCTCGAGTTGCTGTACTGATAGACATTGGGAATAATCAGTCCACCGCTCTGGGTATTGCCCCTGTCCATCTGGGCGCTGAATCGATCGAAATGCTCCACACGCATGGTACTACCACCGAATGCATTCACATTCCAGTCACCATAGTCAGCCTGGTAGTTGAGCCGGGCGCTGTAATCGTTTTCGGTCAGTTCGGTATTGAATTGGCCGAAACTGTTTACCCAGCTGGTGTACAGGTTGGGGGCGGCAGAAAATTCAAAGGTGTAGGGAAGTTCCCAACGATATTTAAAAATCTGCCGGGTGGTGTTGGCATTCACCGAAAGTGCCCACTGGTCGTTAAATTCATAAGTGGCTTCAAGATTGGCTAACAGGTTATCCCTGTTTCGCGTTTTATTGAAATCATCTTGCCACTTATAGGGATTAAACCAGAATACGGGCTTATGATATGTTGAGCCAAGGGAATAGATATCGGGACCCCACCAGTTCCAGGAAGCCTGAATGCCTTCGGGGGTCGTCAGGTTTCGATACTCCCTCATCTTAGACATGTTCATGTTACGGGCAAACCAGGAGTTGAAGGAACCGGATGTCTGGTTACCGTATCCGTCACTTCGAACTTCCCCGGTTACTTCCTGAAGGGTATACTTGACGTTGGCACTTACCTTAAGCTGTTCCGTTACATCGTAACTGAACCTGCCGCTGGTGTAATGCTTGGTCAGGTTTGAATAGGGAAGCAGTCCGCCCTGCGCCTGGTTGGTGTAGGAAATACGCGCAGAAGACCGGTCCGTAGAATAGTTCACGGCCAGTCCCGCCTTGTTGGTGACGCCCGTATCGTAAAAGTTCCTTACGTTATCGGGTTGCGCTTCATACGGTATGGTTTTGCCATATTCCGGGCTGTCGGGCCACCATGCATACCAGGGAACATATTGCCTGCCGTCAAATTTCGGGCCCCAGCTTTCATCGGCATAGGCACTGAAAATGTACTCTTTTCCATCCAGCGGTTCAAAATAACTGGGAAAGGGAGTACCAAAGACACTACCCGCGCTAAAATCAAGAGTGGTCCACTCGGAAGCACCGCCATAACCCTGGCCGTACTCGTTCTGGAATTCAGGCAGGTAGGCAACCTTGTCGAAAGTCAGCGAGTTGGTAATCTCCACGCTCACTCCCTTGTTGTCCTTCTTCGTTGTTATAAGTACCACGCCGTTCTCACCCCGTTGGCCGTACAATGCCGTAGCATTCGGGCCTTTCAGCACGTTGATGTTGGCAACATTGTTCATGTCAATAATATTGGGGTTGGAAACGGGGACACCGTCCACAACATAAAGCGGTTCAGCCAGTTCATTGGTTAATGAAATAGCACCCCTGATCCTTATGTCGCCAAAAGCTCCCAGCTTGGATCCGGCTTGTCCAACAATTTGGACACCGGCAATCTTACCGGCAAGACCGGTTTTAATATTATCGACTTGAGTAATGTTCAGCTGTTCTTCCGATACCTCCTGGGAAGAGAAGGAAATGGTATTTTGGTCAACTTCCTGACCAAGAGCACTTACAACCACTTCGCCCAGGTTAATGCCGGACTCAAGGCTGAAATCCTCTTCAACAGATCCGGAAGAAACTTCCACGCTTCTGGTGGCTCTGTTGTAACCGATATAGGTTACACGAACCGTGTAGGTACCGGCGGGAATTTCCGTAATTTCATATTCACCGTCAGTATTTGTCGCTGCACCTCGACCCAGCTCAACGATATACACGTTGGCGCCTGCCAAGGTTTCTCCAGTTTTAGCATCCGTAACCGTCCCTGTTAAACTACCGGCCTGCCCTAAAGCAGTTCCGACAGCAAAGAGACATACAAATGCCAATGATAGTAGCTTTCTAAGCATAAATAACCTCGCTTCGCATTTATTGTTATTATTATGTGAGTATTGCAGTCTTAAAACTGCACTTTTAGCCACCTAAGGCTAAACATTTTTTTACAATATGCAAAATCTTTTAATATAAGCAGGCAAAGCCGTTATAAACGGAAAGAATACAGGTTGAACCGGCCGTCATATTTCAACATATCCAGCAATTAATCTCATCATGCCGGAAATGTCTCTTTCCTGTATTGAATAAAAAATTATACATTTTTTCAAACGGCCTGATTACAATACGCTAATCTGTTTTAATTACAATTACGCCGCTTCCTCCTTCCATGCCATAAATGGATGCCCGGGAAGCGGGTATCGCTTCAACGGAGATAATACTCCCTTTTGAAACCATGCTGGAAACCCGGGAAAAGTTATGTCCCACTTTTTGACCGTTTAATATAAACAGAGGCTGATCCTCGTCATTCGTAACCGACATGTTGCCCCGTATGGTTACACTTAAATTGCCTCCGCTCCCAATGACCTTAACCGAACTTAACCTTCTCAGGTAGTCTTCCAGGGTCAAATTATCATTTGTGCTTGATACCTTGTCCTTTGTCTCGGTAGTTGACTGGGTACCGCTGCCCGTGGAGGCACACCCCGTGATTAAGGCCAAAGTGGAAACCAAAGAGAGGGAAATTCCAAATATGAGCCACTTCATAACAACAAAGGTTACTTAAGGTTGGACTATTACCTTTATATATATAATAAAGTAATGGGTGAAAATAAAGGGAATACACCCTCTAATTGATGCTTTTCCCCGGCCTATCTATCCCCCACGGTGAGATAAACTGCAGCTGTGAAGTCCGAATGCAGAGGACTCCGGCCTGAAGGACGCCCATATTAAATTAAACCGGATGAATTTCCCCGGAAACCTAAAGGAAAAGATTCAATGCGTTGGATGAGGTAACGGACTCAACCTCCTCCCCGCTCATCTCTTTCACCTCTGCCAGCCTGGCGGCTACATGACCCACATACGCCGGCTCATTTCGTTTCCCCCGGTGGGGTACGGGGGCAAGATAGGGCGCATCGGTTTCCAGGATCATTTTGTCGACGGGAAGCTGTGCTACCGATTCATCCACCCCTGCATTTTTAAACGTAAGCACCCCGCCTATACCCAGGCAGAGCCCAAGGTCTATGGCCCGCCTTCCTTCTTCCACGGACCCGTTAAAACAGTGCCAGACGCCCTTCAGACTTCCATCCTGCTCCTCTTCGATGATAGACAGCAGGTCGCCGGTGCTCTCCCTGTTGTGCAATACGATGGGCTTGCCGGCACCTTTTGCCACCCGGCAGTGAAGCCGCAGGCTTTCCTGCTGCTCCTTTTTGTAATCGCTGCTCCAGTAATAGTCAAGGCCCGTTTCCCCCACGGCCACTATATCCTCCCTGGCACACCATTCTGCAAGAGTATCTTCACCCACCTTCCCGCCCTCGTTGATTTCCGTAGGATGCAGGCCTGCCATTTTGTGGAATTGTATATCCTCATGCGCCAACCGGTCCATCTTTGGAAGGGAATCAAAATTGATGGCCGGCATGAAGATATGCTCCACCCCAGCCTTGGCTGCACGATTCAATACTGATTCCAGGTCATCCTCAAACTGTTCCAGGTAGATATGGCAATGGGTATCTATAAGCACGTTAATTCAGCTCTTTGAATTTTAGAAGGGGCAAGTGATGCAGCATCAGGCCGCGAAGCTACAAATCGCAAATAGCAAAAATTAGAAATATAACGCCTGTTACCGGGAGTGGTATTCCACCAGCCGTTCCATGGGCTTCTTCACAAACAGTCCGGGCTTCATCCCATTTTCCCTTAATATTTCGGATATAAGGTCCTGATGGGCATAAGCCACCGAACCCACAAAACGCACCTCGTAGGACGTAGCGTCCTCATATTTCATAACTATGCGTGTGATGAAATCTTCAAATCCCTCCCGCAGCATCTTCCTTATAAATGGATGGCTGCTGTGATCTCCCAAAAAAGCCCCGTACGAGGCAATGAACCTGCTTTTCTGGGGATTATCGTACAATCCCTTCGTAATATATTCCAAGGACATATTGTAGTTCTTCTCCAGGTCATCCACCAGGTCGTCCGGGATTTCATATCGAAAATAACTGTTAATCAGTTTCTTCCCGAAGTACCCGGCGCTTCCCTCATCCCCCAGAATAAAAGCCAGGGAGGGAATGTGCTTTATGATCTTGTCGCCGTCGTACAGGCAGGAGTTCGAACCCGTACCCAGAATACAGGCAATGCCGGAGTCATCAAAAAAGCAGGCACGGGCCGCCGCCAGCAGATCGTGAAAAACATTAATAGACGCATCCGGAAATCGATCGGTAATGGCATTATAAACGATAGCCTTCTTCTCTTCACTGTCACAACCCGCCCCGTAAAAGTGGATATGCCCCACCTGTTGATTATTCAGCTTGGGCTCCAGGCTGTTTTCCACAACTCGTTTAATACTGCCCGTGGTATGGTAGTAGGGGTTTAATCCTTCCGTCGTGATTTTAGAAGTGCCTTTATCCGTTTTCAGACACCATTCCGTTTTAGTGGCGCCGCTGTCAGCAATTAAAATAGCCATTAAAATCCTTTCAGTTTAAATTCCGGGCAAAACTAATCATTATTTACCAGATCCCGTAAAAGTATTGGTCATAGAGACTGAATAATATTCTGCCTATAATCGTAACTCTTGAATGTATCAAAAAACCCCTGTTCATGAAACTAACTTACAGTGATTACCTGAACATTGACAAGCTGCTCTCCCTGCAGGAATTTCGTTCGGAAACGGAAGAGCACGACGAAATGCTATTTATCATTATTCACCAAACCTATGAACTATGGTTTAAACAGATTTTGCATGAATTCGGAAAACTCCGGCTTGACCTGCACGACGGGGAAACATGGAAGGCGGTAAAAACGATGGACCGGGTACTCACCATACTCAAAACCATGGTTGCCCAAATCGATATTCTTGAAACCATGACTCCCCTCGAGTTTAACAGCTTCAGGGGGTTCCTTGACGAGGCCAGTGGATTTCAATCCGTACAGTTTCGTGAAATAGAAATTCTTTGCGGACTCCGTTCTCCCCATATGATCAAGGCACATGAACATCAGCCGCACTATGTAGACCGCCTTAAAAAACGAATGGACGAAACCACCCTCTGGGAAAGCTTCTGCCGCTACCTGCAGCAGCAGGGGTATGAAGTCGAAACTCCCTCCCGAACACGTGAGCAGGGACTGCTTTACGAAACCAGCAGGGGCCTCCAGGATACGCTTATCGACATAATGAAAAATGATCCCGAAACCGCACTGCTCTGCGAGCTATTTGTAGATTTTGACGAAGGCATGCAGGAGTGGCGCTATCGACATGTCAAGATGGTCGAACGAACCATTGGCAACAAGATGGGTACCGGAGGATCCAGCGGGGTGGAATACCTTCGCGGGACGTTACACCAGCGAATTTTTCCCGACCTCTGGGAAATAAGGTCGGAGATCTGAAGGCAACTTCCCACGTTTCGCACTCTAATAACTATCAACCTTTCAAATATCAGCCTGCTTCCCGATTTGTATTTTACAATTGAGAGCGGCTCTGTATTTGATGACCCCATTTGAAATTTTAAACCCATGCATGACATAGATTCTTTAGCACAGGCACTGCAACCACACTACTCACATTTCAAGGTTTCTGAACGGCTGCTGTTTACCGGCCACTCTCACCAGGCCTGGCCCGATGTGGCCCTCGAAGGACTCAGCGAATCCTATCAGGTGGCCGCATCGGAAGTGGACACCAAATGGGAACCTGCCTTTGAAAAGGCCGAAACGCTTCGCAGCTATCTGCGAAATTTCTATGACGACCCCGACGGCTGGTATTGCCTCGGGGAAAACACGCACCTTCTCCTGGTCTCCTGGCTCTCCAGTTTTAACCTTGGGCAAAAGCCGAAGGTAATCACGACCGATGCCGAGTTTCATTCCATGTACCGCCAGCTTCAACGCCTTGAAGAGGAAGGGCTTGAAATACACAGGGTCCATGCCGAATCGGAATCGATTACTGCCGACATCAAAGATGCCATAGACCATCGCACCTGTGCCATCATGCTTTCTCGAGTCTATTTTGAAAGCGGGCTGGTAAACCACAGCATTCCCGAAATCGCAGAAGTGGCACGCTCCCGGGATGTACCCCTCCTGGTTGACGACTACCACGGCACCAATGTAGTCCCCCTTTCCCTGCGTGAAGAAAAGCTGGAAGATGTTTATTTCCTGATTGGCGGTTACAAGTACCTGCAGTGGGGCGAGGGCAACTGTTTTCTCAGGTTCCCCGAGGAGTGCACGCTCCGCCCGGCCGTCACGGGCTGGTTCGCTTCCTTCAGCACCCTGGACGAAGCCCGGGACCATACCCCCGTAGACTATGACGAGGGGAACCAGCGATTCGCAACGGGGACCTACGACCCCGCCTCACAGTTTCGGGCGGCCAAAGTGGTTCATTTTTTTGAAGAACAGGGCCTCACCCCCCGGCTCCTTCGCAATCAGTACCGCGCCCAGGTGGGCCTGCTTAGAAAACTTTTTGAAGAGCAGCACTTTGACCCGGAGGTCATTCGCCTGCGGCATGCCCGGCCGCTGGAGGAAAATGGCGGATTTCTTGCCCTGCAATCTGAGAAAGCCAGGGATATCAGGGCCAAACTGCTGAAGCGGGGCGTCTTCACGGACGCCCGGGGTGAAATACTGCGGCTGGGGCCGGCTCCCTATACCACGACTACGCAGATCGAGCAGGCTATGGAAACACTGGCTGAATGCATCGGAGAAATTACATCTTAAATTTAACTGTAAGGAATCTCCCTTTTTCAGGTCTTACATTTATAACCGACAGGCTGCAAAAGGCCAAAACGCGAACGGCTTGAAAACAACAACTGTCACTCATTCAGCTAACATTCTTAAAAGATGGCATAAAAGGATCATGGATGAACCTCTTCCTCTTTGTGTGACTCTGTACATTCTTTGTGTAACTTTGTGAAATAGGCGGAGGCCGAAGAACAACGTTGTTTGTTATTTGAAGATTGACTTATGTGATTTAATAATAAGATGGGGTGACACGATGTTGTCATCTTAAATTAATATATTCACCCAAACGAATAAAAAAAACAGAGCAAAGGGTATACTTATGTCTAAGAACAAGGATCGCGAGAAGGCACTCGACATGGCCATCGGCCAAATTGAAAAACAACACGGCAAGGGAACCATCATGCGGCTGGGTGACGAGGTGGTCAACGATGTGGATGCCATCTCAACCGGCTCCATCATGGTCGACTACGCCCTTGGCATCGGTGGAGTGCCCCGCGGCCGGGTCACCGAAATCTACGGCCCTGAAGCCAGCGGAAAGACCACGCTGGCCATGCACGTCATTGCCGAAGCCCAAAAGTCCGGCGGCTATGCAGCCTTCATCGATGCCGAACACGCCTTCGACCCCAAGTATGCAAAGAACCTGGGCATCAATACCGACGAACTGATCATCTCCCAGCCCGACAGCGGGGAGCAGGCTTTGGAAATCACCGAAACGCTTATCCGTTCGGCCGCTCTCGATGTGATCGTAATCGACTCGGTTGCCGCCCTCGTACCCCGCGCTGAACTCGAAGGGGAGATGGGCGACTCGCACGTAGGGCTCCAGGCGCGGCTCATGTCGCAGGCCATGCGTAAAATCACCGGTGTTATCAGCAAGACCAAAACCTCCTGCATCTTCATCAACCAGATACGGGAAAAAATCGGCGTCATGTTTGGCAATCCCGAAACCACCTCGGGAGGACGCGCACTTAAATTCTACTCCTCCGTACGGATGGACATCCGGCGTATCGGTTCCTTGAAACAGGGCGACGACGTAGTGGGCAACCGCACGAAGGTAAAAGTGGTCAAAAACAAAGTGGCCCCGCCTTTCAAAGTGGTGGAATTCAACATCATGTACGGAAAAGGCATCTCCCGTATTGCCGAAATTCTTGACCTCGCCGTTGAATTCGACATCATTGAAAAGCGCGGCAGCTGGTACCGCTACGATGGAGAACCTATTGGGCAGGGAAGTGACAACGCCATCGAGTTCCTGGAGTCCGACCCCGAACTCACCGAACAGATTGAGGAAACCATCCGAAGAGAGATGAGTCCCGAGGAGGAAACCGAAGAGCCCTCGGAAAACGCAGAGGAAGAAAAAGAGGAGGCAGTCGAAGAGGCTGAAGATTAACGGTGAGTACCACGCCACCCCTGGATCTTCCCGCCCGGATCACCTCGATATCCGTGCAGAAAAAGAACAGGGACCGGTATTCCCTATTTGCAGATAATGAATTCCTGATAGGGGTATCAGCCTCCACGCTGATGGAGCTGAAGCTGGAAAAGGGGGTCGAAATCACCCCCTCTCTTTACCGGAAAATACAGCAGGCTGAAGGCAGGTTTGCGGTCAAGTCTTACCTGATGAAATTGCTTGCGAGGCGTGACCATTCCCGCAGGGAACTGCTCCTTAAAGCACGCAAGAAGGAGTATCCAGAAGAGGTCATTGAAGATGCACTCTATGAGCTGGAGAAGAAAGGATACCTTGACGAACAAGCCTTTGCCATTCAGTTTGCGGCCGACAAGTTTGAGCTGAACCGTTGGGGGCCCCGTAAAATTGAGGCTCACCTGATAAAAAAAGGCATCTCAAAAGATATGATCAGAAAGAGTCTCGCGAACACATTCGGTGAGAGGGAGCTGGGTGATACCTTTTTAAATTTGGTTTTAAAAAGGAAAAGACGATTTTTAAAGGAAAATGATCCCTATAAGAGAAAGAAGAAAGTATTCGACTACCTAAAGAGAAAGGGATATGAAGCCAATGACATCTTCAAACACCTGGACAATTTATTGGAGGCCATAAGCGATGGGTAATATTACGCTCGAAAAAGTTGTGAAGTTTATCGTCGGGCTGACGGTGGTCTCTATCGTAAGCCTGCTGGCCTATAACTATGCCACCCTCATCGGGTATGCCATCATTGCCGTCATCTTCAGCTATACGCTCGACCCCCTGGTCAGCAAAATGCAGGTATCCGGCATGAACCGCACGCTTGCCATAGCGCTTACCTTAACCTCCCTGATCCTGCTGATCGTATGGATATCCACCAATATCATTCCCATTATCGCCCAGCAGATGGTACAGCTTGCAGGCCAGCTGAACATCGAAACCCTGCAGGAGGTGGCCTCCCAAATTGAAAACAGGCTCATCGCAAAATTCGATTTTCTGCCCAACGGTTTTTTAACAGAAAATATTACAGAGGTCGTCGAAAACCTGCTGGATGTTGGACAGCTTCCTACAGCTCTGAGTAACATTATCGGGGTCTTCACCAATATCTTTTCCGCATTCCTGATTATTCCTTTCGCCACCTTTTTTTTCCTGAAAGACGGCTCCAAAATCAGGCGGGATATCCTCAAACTGGTGCCGAACAAGTATTTTGAGACCACTCTCAGCCTGGTCGACAAGATCGAAACCCGTCTGGGCATCTACTTTAGAAGTGTACTCCTTCAAAGTCTGCTGGTGGCATTTTTCTCCTGGCTGGCCCTCACCGTGGTCGGACTCAATAACGCCTTGTCTGTGGGCATCGCGGTTGGACTGGCGAACACCATCCCCTACTTCGGGCCTATCATCGGCTATATACTCTCCATCGTCGTGTCCATTATTGAGATTGGGGATTTCTCCCTGGTCCTGCCCTGTATCTTCGCCATCCTGTTTGTACAGCTCCTCGACAATATCGTCTTCCAGCCCTTTATCTTCTCCCGGTCGGCCGACATGCACCCGGTAGCCATTCTGTTTATCATCATGATAGGGGCGGAAACCGCCGGCATCCTTGGCATGCTGATTGCCATACCCATCGCCACCATCATTAAAATTACCATCAACCAGGTGATCTGGAGTATCAACAACTACTACATATTCAGGACGAGCTCGGGCTAAGATCGGGCTGACGAGAGTGGCAAAAAAGCTGGGATTTGTATGTATTTATGGTATCTTTGCCCACAAATAACAAGCCATAATCACCCGCTTCTGCCTTGAAACATATCGTTGTGTTTGCATCCGGTTCCGGCACCAACTTCCAGGCATTGATCGATGCCGTGCAGTCGGGTCAAATCGACGCGCGGATTCGAGGCCTCATATCCAATAACGACAAAGCCAAAGCACTGGAACGCGCCCGAAAGCATGATATTGAGACATCCGTCATAAAACCTTCCGATTACAGCGACCATCAAAACTATGAAAATGAACTGCTGTCCCAACTGGACCAATGGAAGACAGACCTTATTGTCCTGGCAGGCTATATGATTAAAATTCCCGACAGCGTCGTCGAAGCCTATGAAAACCGCATCGTCAACATTCACCCCTCCCTGCTTCCCAAGTATGGGGGAAAAGGGTATTATGGATTGAAAGTACATGAAGCCGTGATCAGCAACAATGAAACGGAGTCGGGGTGTACGGTCCACCTGGTTACAGATGAATATGACAAAGGGCCCATACTGGCCCAACAGAAAGTACCGGTTTATGAATCGGACAATGCCGAAACCCTTGCGGGCCGCGTGTTGAAACAGGAACATTACCTCCTCCCCAAGGTGGTGGGCGAACTCATTGAATCATTAAACCAAACCTAACATCAACCTGTGTCTCTACAACCGCTCCCGGAACTACCCGACCATCCTTTGAACATCAACCGCGCCCTGCTCTCCGTCTCCGATAAAAAGGGACTTGTGCCGCTGGCCCGTGCGCTTCATAACCACGGTATTGAACTTATATCAACCGGAGGCACCGCGCGGAGAATCAGGGAGGAAGGCTTGCCCGTCAGGGATGTATCCGAACTGACCGGCTTTCCGGAATGCCTCGACGGCAGGGTTAAAACATTACATCCACACATCCACGGCGGTTTGCTGGCAAGGACAAGCCACCGTCCCGACCTCGAGGAGCTGAAAAAACTGGATATAGAACCCATTGAACTGGTGGTGGTGAACCTCTACCCTTTTAAAGAGACCGTAGCAAAGCAAGAGACGACCCCCGCTATAGCCACCGAAAATATTGATATCGGGGGACCCACGATGATACGGGCGGCTGCAAAGAACTTTGCCCATGTATGCGTTCTGACCTCACCGGCACAGTATGATTCCTTTATTGAGGAAATGGAGCGGGAGGGCACCATACGTTTCGGCCTGCGCCGGGAACTGGCACGCCGCGCTTTCAATCACACGGCAGATTACGATGCCCATATCGCCGATTATTTCAATGGGTTAAGCGAGGATGAAAGCCCCTTTCAACTGAATATATCCCTTCCCAAATCGCAGGAACTCCGTTACGGGGAAAATCCGCATCAAAAAGCTGCAGTTTATGGCAATCAAAACGAATACATCGATTGCTTCCACGGGAAACAGCTCAGTTACAACAACTTCCTGGATGTTGATGCAGCCCTGAACCTGATCAGGGATTTTGACGGTGCCGAGCCTGCCTGTGCCATCTTCAAACATACGGTGCCATGCGGAGTGGCTACCGGTAAAACACTTAAAAAAGCATGGCAAAAGGCGTTTTCCACCGATACCCTCTCCCCTTTCGGAGGCATTGTTGTCGTAAACCATCCCCTCGATCCGGACACCGCCAGGGCCATAGATGAAATTTTTATCGAAATAATTATCGCTCCCTCATTTGAAGAGGACGCAAGGAAACTGCTGGTGGAGAAGAAGAACAGGCGGTTGATACGGATGAAAAAAAGGGAGGCCGGCCGTGGGAACTGGGAGTTTCGCTCCATCTTCGGAGGCGCCCTGAGTCAGCAGGCCAATATTCATACGGCCGGCCGGGATGATTTCAAAGTGGTAACAGAAAGAGAGCCTTCCGAGAAAGAAATGCAGGACCTTCTATTTGCCTGGAAAGTGGTAAAGCATGTTAAGTCCAACGCAATAGTCTATGCGAGGGATGGCCAAACCATAGGCATCGGCACCGGCCAGACCAGCCGGGTTGAGTCGTCCGAAACAGCCATAGCCAAAGCGAAGCAGGAAGGGTTAACCCTGGAAGGGTCGGCCATTGCCTCCGACGCCTTTTTCCCTTTTGCCGATGGCGTAGAAGCTGCGGCCGAAGCCGGGGCAACGACTGTCATACAGCCCGGCGGAAGCATCCGCGACGATGAAGTGATCAAGGCGGCCGACCGGTTGGGGCTTTCCATGGTATTCACCGGCGAACGACATTTCAGGCACTAAATATTTGGTTCTCGGAACATTAAGCTTTTATTTGCATTAATTCGCAAATAGACAGACAATATTGTATTTTCTTTTTTCTAAAATTGCCTGATAATAATCAAACGCTATTAGCATACCTATGTCAGCTGACACCAATTACAACCAGGGTACTCAACGTAAGAACCAGAAGAAGGGATTATTCGACTGGCTGTATACCGATATAGCTATCGACCTGGGTACCGCCAACACCTTAATTTATTCGAGAGATGAGGGTATCGTCCTCAATGAGCCTTCCATCGTAGCACTGAACATGCAGAACGAACCGGTAGCCACCGGACACGAAGCCCGGCTCATGCATGAGAAAACGCACAAGAACATACGTACGGTTCGCCCCCTTCGCGATGGCGTTATTGCCGACTTTGAGGTGGCCGAGCAGATGATCCGCGGAATGATCAACAAGGTAAAAATGAAATGGTATTCAAGTACCCGGAAGATGGTGGTATGTGTACCCAGCGGAATCACCGAAGTGGAACGAAGAGCGGTGCGCGACAGTGCCGAACATGCCGGGGCCAAGGAGGTGTACCTGGTTGATGAACCCATGGCCGCAGCTATAGGCATAGGCCTGAATGTCCACGAACCCATCGGCAATATGATTGTTGACATCGGGGGAGGAACTACGGAGATCGCCGTTATTGCGCTGTCGGGAATTGTCTATGCGCAGTCGGTCAGGCTCGGAGGCGATGAGCTGAACGAGGATATCATCAACTACTTTCGACGAAACCACAATCTGTTGATCGGTGAACGAACAGCCGAAAGTATCAAGTGTGAGATCGGCTCGGCTGCTCCGCTGGACGACGAACTGGATATGGTGACCAAGGGACGCGACCTGGTCAACGGGGTACCGCGTACCCGCCACGTTACTTCCAAGGACGTGCGGGAAGCCCTGTCGGAATCGGTTAATACCATTGTCGAATCTATCACCAAGTCGCTTGAGCAGACCCCGCCGGAACTCTCTGCCGATATCCTTGACCGGGGCATCATGCTGACCGGCGGAGGCGCCCTGCTGAAAAGCCTGGACAAGCTTATCATCGAAACCACTGATCTTCCCGTGCATATCGCCGAAGACCCACTCACGGCGGTAGTCAGGGGGACAGGAGCTATACTGGAAGATCTGGACTATTACAGGACCGTTGTAAACTAATACGGAGACCAAAGTGAATGCGACTTCGACTGCCGAGCATATCCGATGCTAAAGACCATCTGATCACGGCCGTGCTGCTAGTTACGGCACTCGTGTTAATGGCCGGACGCTACCAGGGCGGGATCGAAAACCTTCGCAAAGTCTCCATCACCCTATTCAGTTACCTTGAAGAGCCCCTGTCGAATATCCGCGTTTATAGGCAGGCGCTGAAAACAAACACCTACCTGCGCAAGCAAAATGTACAGCTGCTTGATGAGCTGAGTCGGCTGCGGGCCGTAGAGCAGGAAAACAAAAGACTAATGGCCATGCTGAATTTCAGCCGTGAAAGCGATCTGAGCCTCTACCCCGTCCGCATTGTGGCCAAAGAACTTAATCAGATTAATAACTCACTGACTATTGATGCGGGAACCAACAGCGGCATTAAAGAAAATATGCCCATGGTTTCGGCAGAAGGACTGGTGGGCAAGGTTGTCCTCCCCGCCCCGGGCTATTCACAGGTAATGCCCTATTTCAATACCTTGTTTAGAGTCAGTGCAAAATTGCAGAAATCCAATGCGCACGGCATCGTCTCATGGAACGGTGAAAGCATCCGGGAATTACAGCTTAACTATGTCCCACAGACCGTCCGGGTAGATACAGGCGAAGTGGTGGTCACTTCGGGACACAGCAACCAGTTTCCCCCAGATATCCCTATTGGAAAAGTCATAGAAATCGTACCCCTGCAGGGCAAGGAAACCCAGCGCATCTATATTCGACCGTTTGTAGACCTGAACAATATCGCCGAGGGTTTTATAGTCAAATTCACTCCCGACACCACCATCCGGAATCTTAATAATCAATACGAGGAAATGCTGCAATGAACTCAGAGCGTTTAAAAGACATTGCCATTGGCCTCGGATTTGTAGCCCTTCAAATCGTATTTTTGAGGCATCTCAAGATATATGCCATGGAACCCGACGTCATTCTCGTTTTCCTTATTTGGTATATGTCAAAAAAAGACCGAACCTCCGCCATCATCATGGCTGCGGTTTTGGGGTTCACCCAGGATGCCATGCTTGATCTCTGGGGACTGAATATGTTTTGCAAAACGCTTACTGTCTTCGCCACCTATAATTTTATTCCCAAAAGCCATGAAGTGAGGCTGCTGCTGGGCCAGGTTTTTGTGACCGTCGTGGTCATTGCCCTTTTTCACAATCTCATCTTTGTAGGCATCAGCAGTATTATTGAACATTTTTCTGCGGAATTTATATTTTGGAGGCAGTGGATAGGCAACAGTATTTACACCGCTATCGTTGGTAGCTTCATCCATCTCTTCAGAACCAGCTGACAACTATGCGATATCGACGCAGACAACGTACACGCACCTCCATTCGCGTGCTTAAGATAAGCATGGTTGCCCTGGGTCTGCTCATACTGGGAAGGCTGGTTCAACTGCAGATCATTGAAAGTGAAACCTATGGGCCCCTGAGCCGGGAAAACTCCCTCAGGCAGGAAATTATCAACCCTGCCCGCGGACTGATATACGACCGCTCAGGCACACTGCTTGTTGATAACGAACCCATATATTCTATTACGATCACACCCGCAAGCTACGATAAAAAGAATACGCCCAAGCTTGCCAGATATATGGGTATGCCTGTCGAAAAGATCCGGAAACGAGTGGAGGAAGCCCGGCAGTATTCATGGTATCGCTCTTCCAGGCTTTTTACGGAAGTGGATTTTAAAACGTTTTCCATTATTCAGGAAAATATTTGGCAGCTGCCCGGTATAGGGCATCAGATAGAAAGCAAGCGTCATTACCCGGTAGACAGCATGAAAGCATCCCATGTGTTGGGGTATCTGCGCGAGGTTTCCGAACAGGAATATGAAAAAATGGATTCCTACCACCTGGGCGACAAAATTGGGAAAAGCGGCCTGGAGATGTTCTATGAAGAACAGCTTCGCGGCAGGCGGGGCATAGAATATATCAAAGTTAACGCCATGGGGCAGTCAATGGGCCCCTACAAAGAGGGCTCCATCGATGAATCACCGGTAAAGGGCAGTGACCTGCACACCACTATTGACACCGATCTGCAGCTGCTGGCCGAAGAGCTTATGAAGGGCAAGCAGGGGGCGGTAGTAGCCCTGGACCCCAATGACGGCTCGGTTCTTTCGCTGGTCAGTGCCCCTCAATACAATATTCGAAAGCTTTCAGGTCGAATTGATACTGAATACTGGCAGTCCATCAATACCGATTCCACCAAGCCGCTGTACAACAGGGCCATCGCAGGCAGGCAGCCTCCCGGCTCCACTATTAAGCCCCTGATGGCATTGATGGGACTGGAAATGAATCTTATTACCCCCGAAACAGAAATCAACAACCCGGGGTATTATTACCGGGGACGCCGGTACAACGACCTTGCCGATCCCGGCAAGTATAATGTCACCAAGGCCATCGAACAATCCAGCAATACTTTTTTCCTCTGGCTCATGGATCAGATCTCCCATAAAAGGAGCATTAACCAATGGCACCGGCTTGCAAAAGATATCGGCCTGGGAGAACTGGACCATATCGATCTTCCCTATGAGTCTGCCGGCATCCTTCCCGACAGCACCTATCTCAATAATATTCTGGGCAAGGGCAAGTGGGGGATCGGAGACCTTATCAATTTGGGTATCGGACAGGGTTTTATCTCGGAATCACCCTTGCAAATGGCCCTGGTGGCGGCAACCATCGCCAACGGGGGCTACCGGGTCCAGCCGCACCTGGTAAAATCGGTTACCAAGAGCGACGGGACCGTGGTATTCACGAATCCGCGCAAGGAAAAAATAGAATGGATAGACCCGGGCGAGCTGGAAATTGTCCAGGAAGGCATGCGAAGAGTCGTAACCGACGGAAGCGGGCGATGGTATGCCAAGCTCGACAGCGTAGCCATAGCCGGTAAAACGGGAACGGCACAGAATCCCCACGGGCGTGACCACGGCTGGTTTATCTGCTTTGCCCCGGCCGACGATCCGAAAATTGCCATTGCCGTACTGATGGAAAATGCCGGATATGGATCCATATCTGCGGTCCCGGTGGCTTCCCTGCTTGCAGAAAAATACCTGACCGGGGAAATCAGCCGGCCGTATGTATACGATTATGTCAAGAACTTTAAGCCGCGCGACGAGGAGGACGAACAGGATGAGTCGTCAGATGACAGTGAAACAATCCAAACCTTGCAGGTAGAAACCCATGACTAATTTACGCGAATTCGGTTGGTCACTTGTTGCTTTCTGGGTCGGACTCACCGTCATCGGACTGGTGGCCATCTACAGTGCAACACAGGGGCCGGTGTCCCAGTTTCTGCCGGAGTACATCCAAATTAACTTTACCAAACAGCTTATCACTTTCGGTATCGGCATCCTGATTATGGTTGGTATGCAGTTTGTAGCCCCGCGCACCTTCAAGGAGGGTTCGTACCTGTTTTATATTTTCTGCCTTATCCTGATGATTCTTACCCTCCTCTTCGGAAAAGAAGTGAGCGGCGCCACCAGCTGGCTGGTGGTGGGCCCCCTGAACCTGCAGACCAGCGAACTTATGAAAGTGGCTACCATCCTTGCCGTAGCCAATTACCTGAGCAGTCAGCGCAAGATATCGGCCGAAAACCTCAGGCACGCGCTGATCGTGGTTGCGCTTATTGCAGTGCCGATGCTTTTGGTCATCATGCAGAACGACACCGGTACCGCCATCATATTCCTGGCCCTGATTCCCGTTATGCTGTTCTGGTCCGGCTTGCCTTACGGGGTGTCTCTCTTTATGATATCTCCGGCCATCATCGGCTACCTGAGTATCATCAACTGGTACTGGGGACTGGCGGCAGCTGTTGTTATCACCTTCGCCATCTTTTTCATTCAGCGAAGAACCTGGCTCACTTTTGCCTCCTTTGCCTGCGGGATCCTGATGGTTATAGGCGTACAGGTAGCCCTGTTTCAGGTGCTTCAACCTCACCAGCGTGCCCGGATCGAGGCGTTCACCAATCCCTCTTTCGACCCCCAGGGCGCCGGCTGGAATGTAATACAAGCCAAAACGGCTATCGGATCCGGGGGGCTCTACGGAAAAGGCTTCATGGAAGGGACCCAGACCCAGCTTCGATTTCTTCCTGAGCAGTGGACCGATTTCATATTTTGTGTGATTGGAGAGGAATTCGGTTTCGTCGGGGCCTCCCTGGTCGTATTGCTGTTCATGGGCATGGTCCTTCGCCTGCTGAAAAGCGTAGGGCAGCACAAACACCCCTTTGCCCAGATGGTGTTTGTAGGGGTGACCACCCTCTTCTTTATCCAGTTTTTTATCAATGTGGGCAGTGCCACCGGGCTGCTTCCCGTCATCGGGCTCCCCCTGCCCTTTGTCAGTTATGGCGGATCGGCCCTGCTGACCAACACCCTCATGCTTGCGCTCTGCCTGAACCTGGATTACTACAAACGCCAGTTCAGCATCTATCGTTAGGCATCCTTCCCTACTCAAATTTAAAAACGTAACACATATTGAGCCGTATCTTCGCCAAACATAACCGAACCCTGCTCATTGCCGGCATTATCCTGATCGCCCTAAACCTTCGGCCGGCCCTCGCGGGTGTGGGGCCCCTGGTGGGAGCCATACGTGATACCACCGGCCTTTCCAACACGGCGCTGGGTTTGCTGACCACCCTGCCCCTCCTGGCTTTCGGCGTGGTATCCTCCCTTACCTCTCTATTCACCCGGCGGCTGGGCATCGAAGGTACCATCGCCCTGGCCCTAATGCTGCTTACGGGGGGGATCCTTTTACGGGTCATCCCATCGACTGCGGCTCTTTTCGGCGGCACCCTGTTGCTGGGTATCGCCATAGCCCTGGGAAACGTCCTGCTTCCCAGCCTCGTCAAAAGGGATTTTCCCAATAAGAGCGGCCTGATGACCAGCCTCTATTCCAGCATGCTGGGTGTCGGCGCTGCCTTTGCCGCCGGCCTAAGTGTACCCATGGCCTCCGGCCTCGGGATGGGATGGCGATGGTCGCTGGGGTCCTGGGCCCTGCTCTCTTTTGTTGCCTTCATCGCATGGCTGCCGCAGCTCCGTCAACAGACTCTGCCCAAATATACCAGAAGTTTTAGCCGGGCCCTCAACGATCTGGGCAATTCCAAGCTGGCGTGGAACGTCGCCCTGTTTATGGGGCTTCAATCATTGGCCTTCTACGTTATTCTTGCCTGGCTGCCTGAACTGCTGCACGACCGCGGTATAGATACCTCCACGGCCGGATGGATTCTCTCCCTGTCTCAGGGGACCGGGGTGCTGGGAACCCTCCTTATTCCGGTTTGGGCCGAACGGATTGACGACGAACGTCGGCTGGTCTGGCTGCTTGCCATACTCGAATTGGTGAGTATAGGCGGATTGATGATACCCCAGGCTTTCATGGTGGGTATCTGGGCCTCGCTGATCGGTTTTGCCCTCGGAGGAAGCTTCGGACTGGCCCTGCTGTTTATCGTGCTCCGCACTTCCGATACCGAGACCGCCACCGAACTGTCGGGCCTGGCCCAGTCGGTAGGCTATCTGCTGGCCGCTACGGGACCCACCCTGTTCGGAGCCCTCCATGATCTGACCGGGGCCTGGCTTATGCCCCTGCTCCTGCTGTTGGGCGTGGCCCTGCTGAAAATCAAGACCGGACTAATTGCCGGACGGCCTGCTAATGTATAGGGAACTCGCCGCCCCTGCAAGACGTAAAAAAACAGGCGTTAACACCCTGCTTGAACAGCTGGAAGCCTCATTGGATCTCAACAGAGACCATGGGACCGAGATATCCTTCACCTTTGAGAAGCTGGCCGTGCGGGGCTCCAGCAGCAACATACTGGATGAGGATATCTCCGTAGTTTGCACCTATAATACGGCAGCTATTGCCCGTACTCCTTGTCGGTCCTCAGCTTAAAACTGCGCCGGTGGTATTTTGTTATTCCGAACGTTCGGAGCCCTTCATAATGCTGCCGGGTCGGATAGCCGACGTTCGTATCCCAGCCGTAATGCGGAAACTGCTCGTGCAGTCTCACCATCCAGTTGTCGCGATACACCTTGGCCAGGATGGAGGCAGCCGCAATGCTCATCGACCGGTCGTCCCCGTTTACCAGGCACCGATGGGGAAGCAGGGTGGCGGCGTACCGGTTTCCATCCACCAGCAGGTAATCGGCTTCGGCATCCTCGGCCTGCGTACATTTATGCATGGCCTGAATAGAAGCCCACAAAATATTAAGTTCGTCAATCTCTTCGGGCCCGCACCACTGAATAGTCCAGTACGCAGCCTTCTTCTTTATCTCTTCCGACAACTGTATGCGTTCCTGCAGGGAGAGGGCCTTGCTGTCTCGTATGGCAGCAATATCGGTGCCGGGATCAAATATAACACCGGCCGCCACTACCGGGCCCGACAGGCAGCCGCGTCCCACTTCGTCCAGTCCCATAACCCGTTCATATCCCTCTTCCCAGAGCCGTTGTTCAAATTTCAAGCGTTCATTCATGCAGTAAATATTTTAAGCCGGATTCTTCATGTTAGCCTGCCTTTTCCCGTATAAAATATAAAGCAATCTCTTGCGAATTAATAAGGTTCCGCACACGTTTAATTAGCTGAAAGCAAATAAAAACAACCTCGCATGCATTTCAAATACCGGCAATGGGACGATCGGCTTGCAGGCCGCTCCCAAAAATCGCCCTTTGACAGCCTGTGGGACCTCTTTCAGGAGCTGCTGACCGTGGCAAGCGGGGACGTATCCCAGGCCCTGCGTTGGCTCACCCAGCTGGACGAGGAACATGGTATCACCGAAGATTTTGAAGACGGCTATGGCCTGGGCGATTTTGTTGAAGAACTGGAGGAACGGGGATATATAGAAACCGACCTCGACAGCAATACGATTATCATCACCCGCAAGACCGAACGAAGCCTCCGAAAACGCTCTCTCGAAGAAATATTTCGCAACCTCAAAAAAGGGGAGATGGGTGGTCACAAAACAGCATTTACCGGAGAGGGCCTTGAACGGCAAGCCGAAACACGTCCCTGGAAGGCCGGGGAGGATGTTGGGCATATCGACAGCGTGGGTACCATGATGAACATGCTAAGGCACAGCAATATTGATCAAATGGGCCTTAGAGAGGACGACCTCCGCGTGCACGACACCGACCACCACACTTCGGTTGCAACGGTTCTATTGATAGATTTGAGCCATTCCATGGTTCTTTATGGGGAGGACCGCATAACGCCCGCCAAGAAAGTTGCCATGGCCCTTTCGGAGCTCATCCTGAACAACTTTTCCAATGACTCCCTGGACGTGGTAGCCTTCGGCAATGAAGCCTGGAAGGTCCGGATTGAGGATCTGCCCTATCTGAAAGTCGGACCCTATCATACCAATACGCGGCAGGCCCTGGAAATGGCTCGCCACATTCTACAGCGGCGGAAGTATACCAACAAACAGATTTTCATGATCACCGACGGGAAGCCCTCCTGCATCATCGAAAACGGCCGGATATACAAAAACAGTTTCGGGCTGGATCGAAAGATTGTAAACCGGGTGCTCGACGAGGCCGTGAAATGCAGGCGCGACAATATCAATATCACAACCTTCATGATAGCACGCGATCCCACCCTGCAGGATTTTGTCCGCAAGCTCACCGAGGCCAACAGGGGGAGAGCCTATTTTGCATCATTGGATAACCTCGGGGGATATATCTTTGAAGACTATATCCGCAACCGGAAACGAAGAGTCCGATAATTTCAAACAAAAAATAGGCCCTTGCTATGCGCAAGGGCCTATTAACAAACCAAGCTTTTCAGCTATTTCTATATATCCAGTTGCTGCATCACCTGATCGGTAATGTCGTACTTCTGTTTGGCATCTTCAGAAGCGTACAGGATGATCGCATCACCGTTGCTGGTCGTCGTATTGATGACATAAGTCAGGTTCATATCCTGTGCCACCTGGTCAATGGCATTTCCAATTTGATCGAGCAGGGGACCTACAAGCTCCTGCTGCTTCTGTTGAACTTCACGCTGAAGCTGGGTGCGGAACTGTTGAAGTTCAGCGTTAAGCTTGCCCAGTCGCTCCTCCTCTTTCTTCTTGGCTTCTTCAGAAATAACAGCTGATTTTTGCTGATACTGTGAAACCTGAGCATTGAAATCCTGTTCTTTTTCAGCCAGCTCCTGTTGCTTTCGTTCAGCAAAATTCTGAAGCCGCTGTTGTACAGCTTTCATTTCCGGCATTTTCGCCAGTATAGCCTGGGGTTCTACATAACCTATTTTAACTTCCTGTGCCTGACTCTGACCGACTCCTAATGCAGCTATCCATACAGCACAAATAGCTGATACTGTTAATATACGCTTAAACATGATGATCCTTGATTTATTTAGTTCTAATTAGATTGACTATTGATTTGCTGAATGACCTCTTCCGTTATATTCAACCGGTTTTCCGCAACGTATCGTACGATCTCTTCTCCCCGGCTGGTGGATTTGTTCAATACAAAATCCAACCCATTCTCTTCCGCCACACTGGCTATGGCACTGTCGATATCTTCATAGACAGGGCTTAGCAGCTGTTGTCTATACTGCTGGATTTGGGTTTGCAGGTTTTGCTGAAACTGCTGCAGTTCCTGCTCCATGGCAGCAAGTTCTTCTTCGCGCTGGGTACGCTGTTCCTGAGACATGGAGGCCTGGTTATCCTGGTACTGCGCTACACTGTCCTGAAAATCGGCCGTCCTGCTGCGCAGTTCCTCTTGTTTTTGGCTGACAAAGGTATTCAGTTCTTGTTGAATCTGTTCCATCCCGGGCGCTTCGGACAATACTTTTTGTATATCCAAAACGCCAATATTAACCTGGGCAGCCACAGGGGCTGTCGAAAGGAAGAGTAATAGTGTTAATGTACTTAAAAACTTCTTAGTCATATGTTTAGGTTTCCGTGATTTCAGATTTTAATAAAGCCTTTGATAATACTAACTATTCGCATCAATTGCTGGATTCTTCGGGAGACAATCCCATTTCCAGGAGTACTTCATCATTTAAATTCCACTCTTCCCTGGCAAAAAGTATTTCGTTTTTTTGAGACCGATCGAAAACAAAATCAAAATTCTCCCGTTCGGCCACGCTTGCAATAGCTTCAAATATTCGTCTTTGCAACGGTTCCAGCAAATCTCTCTGTTGCTGAAAATATTCTCCCCGAGAACCGAATTTCTGCTCAAGGTATTGCCGGCGCTGTTGAATCTTTTGCTGAATTTCCCGCTGCCGTTCTTTGCGGATCTCGTCGGTATATAAAATCTCTTTTGCAGCAAAATCCTCTTTCATATGGTCAATCTCCTGCTGCATCTCTTTAAGCTCATCTCGCCATTCCTGACTCATCAGGTCTAACTGCTGTTGAATACTTTCGTATTCGGGCAGTTGTGATAACAGGTAGTCGGTATCAACATACCCCTGTTTCTGCTGAGCCATGCTTGCATTACTCAACACAAGGCATAACGTCAGCATTACAGCTGTAGTATACAATACCTTCTTCATTAGAACGGTGCCCCGATATTGAAGAGAAACTCCCATTCCCCGGCGTTAACATTTCTGACCCCCGGCAAACCATCCAGCCGGTAACCGTAACTGAGGTCAACCAAGCCTAAAATAGGCAAGAATACCCTGGCTCCAAAGCCAACAGACCTTTTTACTTCAAAGGGTGCAAAATCCTGGAACTTCAAATAGGCATTGCCGGCGTCAAAGAACGCATAAGGAATCACCTGCACCTGCTGCTCGGAAATAGCCGGGTATCGCAGCTCCATACTGTATTTGCTGTATAGGCGTCCCCCAACCGCCTGTCCGTCTTCCCTGGGCGAAATAGAGCCGGTCTGGCCGCCCGGAAAACCGCGCAGGTCTATATTGTCATCCAGAAAGCTCTGCCGCTGCTGAAGCTGGGTTCCTCCAAGCACAAAACGCTGAAAGTCGCTGCGCTGACCGGTTCCCAGGTAACCCAGGTAGCCGTATTCAATGCCGTTTGTCAGCACCAGCTTCCCGGTAAGTGTAGTATGGTTCTGGTATTTTGTCTTGATTTTGTAGAACTGTGAAAATCCGGGAAGCGGGGGAGCCAGTTCTCCGGAAATATGGAGTTTGGATCCCCGTGTCGGCGAGATGGGGTTGTCGGTGGAGTTTCGTTCGAGGATCTCCTTCACACTCAATATACTCGAGGTGCCCGCCGCCAGGAAGGACGCCCCGCCCACTACATCGTACAGCTGATAACTCAATACGGTTCTCTGTGAGAAGAAGTCATCCGGCCACTTCAGCCTTCTTCCCAGGGATACGCTGCTTGAAAACAGTTCGTTTCGGGCATTGCTTCCCCTGAACTGTATCAGGTTGTAGCTAAGGTTCACGCCCAGCGAATTTGGTTTGCCTCCCAGCCATGGCTCCTGGAATCCCAGGCTGTAGCTTTGATAGCCACTTCCCGTCACCTGTATACCCAGCGAGAGCTTCTGTCCGTCGCCGGAAGGTATGGGGTCCCACCCTTCGCCCCTCCATGCACGGCCAAGGGAGAAGTTGTTAAAATTCAATCGCGCCGAAAGTATGACTCCTATACCCCGTCCCCCGAAACCGCCGGAAAACTCGAAGTTATCGGTACTCTGCGACTCGTCAAGCTGGTAGCTGATATCCACCCTGTGATTCTCACGGTCGGGCGAAAGGTTGGGGGTAATGGCTTGCGGCTGGAAATAACCCAGCTGGCCCAGCTCCCGGATTGTCCTGACAATCTTCTCACGGCTGTACTTTTGTCCCGGTACGGTTCGAAGCGTACGGCGCACTACATCATCGTGCGTCTTGGTATTACCGCTAAACTCCACGGCCTGGATGGTAGCAATTTCATCTTCGTAGATATTCATGTGAATATCCATGGAATCCTCACCCACCACCTCAAACTCGGGCTGCAGCTGAAAAAAGAGATAGCCGATATTTTCATACAGGCTGCGAATATCGGTATTGGTATCGGGATTGTAACTGGTATTCTGTTCAAATTTTGTCTGGTTGAACACATCCCCTTTCTCAAAGCCCAGCGCCTGGTCCAGCTGATCGTCGGTATACACCGTGTTCCCCTCCCAGCTTATGTTCCGAACCTTGTACTGGGGGCCTTCCTCAATTTTGAAATTTATCTTAATGCCGGTAGCGTCGTTGGAGAGGACAAACAAGCGGCGCTGGGTATAGGGAAAAGTATAGACGGTATCACTGGTAATGCGAAAATCCAGGAAGCCGTTTTCGCCGTAAAAATCCCTCAGATTCTGCTTGGCTTTCTTAAAGTCTTCCTCTTTAAAAACCTTTTTTGAAAAAAACTTCCACCAGCGGTCTTCCTTTATATCTTTCAGCTTTTTTGTAAGCTTGGCATCGCTGAACGACTCATTTCCGTCAAAAGTGATATCCTTAATCTCAAGTTTTTTACCCGGGGAGATATCAAAATATACGGTGATGCGATTGCGGACCGTATCGGTCTTGCTTTGGGAAACATCAATCTCGGTAAACCAGTATCCCTCCTTCTCGTAATACTCTTCGATAATTTTAACCGCCTGCCCTGTAGAGGCATCGGTAACCGCAAAACCGGGAAGCAGGTTTATCTTCTCCCTTAAGTCCTTGCGCTGCGACTTCTTGACCCCCCTGATAACAAAATTTTCCAGCTTGGGCTGCTCCTTAACATGAATCTCCAGGTTTATACCCGTCCCGTTCCTGCTCTTTTCAATGATCTGTATATCCGAAAAAAGTCCCCTTCTGCTTAATCTCCTTATGGCATCGGGGATGTCACT
>CAYREV010000002.1:45666-95533 GCA_964423345.1 uncultured Balneolaceae bacterium
GTAACGGTCGTCCCGACCGTCAAGCCGCTTGTATTAATTACAAAATCCTCCCGGGTGGTCGTCAGGCCGGTAACTTCAACCCCCATGATCTCATAATCCCGCTGGGCCGTCTGTAGGGGATCGGTAAGTTCAATTGAAGTTGTATCCTGAGAAAAACCCTGCTGAAAAGAGAAAAGCAATAATGCTGATACAAAAAGTATAAACTTCTTCACGCCAATAAAATGTTGAACCACGATTGAGCTTGATATTGATTGATTTGAAATTTCTAGGTCAGCTCCTGAACGTACGAATTGTTGGATTTCTTTTGTTCCTTCTCATTTAATATTTTCCCGAATCGCCTATCCCGCTGTTGATAAGCCCTAATCGCTTCATAAAGCTCATTTCGTCGAAAGTCGGGCCAATAGGTTTTTGTGATATACAATTCCGAATATGCCAGCTGCCAAAGAAGAAAGTTACTGATCCGGTACTCACCGCTGGTCCTGATAATGAGGTCGGGATCCGGGATATCCGCTGTAGAAAGATGAGCACTGATAAGCTGATCATCTATATCTTCGGGCTCGCATTCCCCTTCCTTAACCTGCCGGGCAATCTTCTTAAATGCTTCGGTTATATCCCAGCGTCCGGAATAGCTTAACGCCAGGCAAAGTTGAAGCTCGTTATTGTCCTTGGTCAACTCAACGGCTTCTTCCAACTCCTGCTGGCAGGGGTCTGGGAAACGATTAATCTGCCCTATAGTGACCAGCTTGATATTGTTTTTGTTCAAATTGTCGGCTTCCTTGCGCAGTGAGTTCACCAAAAGGCGCATCAGGGCGTTCACTTCCCGCTTGGGCCGTCCCCAATTCTCGGTAGAAAACGCATACAGTGTCAGGTATTTCACTCCCAGCTGGGCGCAGGCCTCGGTAATATCCCTGACAGAGTTTACCCCGGCTTTATGGCCGAAGGTACGCAAGCTGCCGCGATTTTTCGCCCAGCGTCCATTCCCATCCATGATAATCGCTATATGGTTGGGGAGCTTTCCGGAACCCATGAGGTCGGATTGCTTCTTTTTGTCGGCCGCGCCTTGTTCTTTATTTGTGAGTGAAATCTGCTTCAATCGACTAAAATCCTTTTATTTAAGCTCTCCATATTAGAGTTTTATAGCCGTTATTTCAAGCTAAAAGAGTTTATAATTTTTCAATTTCCCTAAGCACAGACAGGGTGTCAATAAGGGCCAACGCTGCTTCGGAACCTTTATTACCCTGCTGTTCCCCTTCTCCCGCACGTTGACGGGCCTGCTCTACCGTATCCGTCGTTAATACACCAAAAGATACGGGTTTTCCGGTATCCAGGTTCAGCCGCATCACCCCACGGTTAACGGCATCACAGACATATTCAAAATGTGGGGTCTCTCCCCTTATCACCGCTCCCAGGGTAATAACGGCATCCGTTTGTTCAAGAAGTTTTTGAGCCGTTACGGGTATCTCATACGCACCGGAGCAGCGTGCAATGACAAGTTGATCTTCTTCAAAACCCTTGTTTTTCAATACCTCCAGTGCCCCCTCCAGCAATTTGTCCGTGATAAAAGAGTTCCATCGGGCTACAACTATGCCGATTGACAGGTCGTTAACAGCTTCATTGCCTTTCAATTCCTTAATAGCCATATCAGCTTAATAATAGTTCTTTGCGTTTATCGGTCATTCGTTTCAAGGCCTCCACCCTGCGGATGCTTATAGTTGCCACACCGAAATATTTCTGGTAATCCCGGTTACCGCCGTGAAAATCACTTCCTCCGGTCTTCAACAACCGGTAGTCTTCAGCAAATTTCTCCATCTTCTTTTGAAGTTTGTATCGATGGCTGGGGTGTACCACCTCAATGCCGTCGATACCGCACTGCACCCACTGCTCAAGTTCCCCCCTTGAATATAATTCTCCGGGATGAGCAATGACAACCGCCCCGCCGGCCTTCTTGACAACGTCAATAGCCTCCTTATGGGAATAATACTCACTGGGGATATCTCCCAGGCGCTGATTGCTCAGGTATCTGATAAATGCCTCCTCCACCGACCCGACGAATCCCTTTTTAACCATTAGCGTAGCGATATGGGGCCTTCCGATATTACTTCCGGCGGCTTCCGCCTTGACTTCAGACATATCCAGGTTTAGCCCCTCTTTAGACAGTTCCCCGATGATCCACTCCCCCCGGTCCACCCTTGCCTTCTTGTGTTCATGAAGCATGGTTGTCAGCTCCGGATTTTTCGGATCAAAACAGTAGGTCAGCAGATGAGCTTCACGGCCGTTGAAATCGACCGTTACTTCAGCTCCCGAAAGCACTTCGAGGCCTATTCCCGAGGCAGCTTCCCGGGCCTCCTCCAGTCCCGCAATCGTATCATGATCGGTAATCGCTATCACCTTCAGATTCTGGTCTTCAGCCCGGCGAACAATCTCGGAAGGGGTGGAACGTCCGTCGGATGCCGTGGTATGGATATGTAGGTCGGCTTTTCCCAATCTATCTGATGGCTAAAATATCTTTGTATATTCTTTCGTCACGGATAATATCCACCGCTTTATTCACAGCCGGATCCCATTTAAGCGAAGCCTCGGTCTGCCCTTCACGTCCCCTATACCTTGCAACAATTTCAAGATAAAGTTTACGCTTCAGCATCTCCTGTTGTGCTTCAAGGTCCTCCTTTTTCTCCCGGTTAATTGCTTCCTGCAAGGCTTCAATATGGCGGCTTATTTCCGGGGTACCCTCCTCCTCTTTCATCTTTTTGCTGACTTCGTCCAGGTACCGTTCGGAACGTGTTTCATAATCAAATCCACTTTCGTCCAGGTACCTTTTAAATTCCTCAAACATCCCGGCCGGTGCGGTGTCAAAATTAAACTTTTTGTGTGCCGATGCGTAGCGGTTGGCAAAAAAGAAAAAGTGGCTCTCCTTCAGCAGTTCGGTTTCGAGGAGAGACGGCTGCTGCTTTTTAATCTTTATATCGGGGGCGATCCCCTCCCCCTCATAAACGGTCCGTCCGTTCCTGGTCTTAAACGCTTTTCGAAGCGAATCGGCTTTGGCGGTGACGGAATTGTTCTCGTCGTGCGTATACATAAGGGACTGTATGCTCCGACCGCTCGGTATATAATAACGGGAAGTGGTAATTTTCAGCGACGTATTATATGAAAGGGGGCGTACTACCTGAACCAGCCCCTTGCCAAAGCTCCGTTCCCCTACTATTACGGCCCGGTCCAAATCCTGCAGCGCCCCGGCAACAATTTCAGAGGAGCTGGCGCTTCCCTCGTTTTGCAAGACTACCAGCGGCAAGCTGCTTACAATAGCAGGCTCTTCGGTACGAAAAACAGCATTATGCCCGTTCAGCCTCCCACGGGTCTCAACCACCTTCAGCCCGGGCTCCACGAATTTATCCACGGTCTTGACCGCCTCTTCCAGCAGTCCCCCGGGATTATTCCTCAGGTCCAGGATCAATCCGTTCATCCCGCCGGCCGTTTGAAAACGGTCAATCTCACTGCGTATCTCTTCGGCGGCATTCTGTGAAAAACGGCTCAGCGACAGATACCCTATCTTCCTTTCAGGCCCCACCAACCCGCTGTAGGCTATATTTTTAACTTTCACCCTCCGGCGTTCAAGTTCAAAAGTCAAATCCTTCTCAACTCCATAACGCCTGATGGTCATTGTTACCGTGGAACCCGGATCGCCGATGGTAAGATCCTGCACCTCTTCGGGTGAAAGGTTCTCTACCGACACCCCGCCGACCGCTATGATGATGTCGCCTGACCTGATCCCCTTTTTATGAGCCGAATATCCTTCGGTCGGGGCAATCACTACAATATTTTTACCCCGCATACCGACTTCAAGGCCTACCCCGCCGTAGCTTCCCCGGCTTATGATTTCCATATTCTGGTTGTCCGACTCATCCAGAAGCACCGTGTAGGGGTCCAGCGACTCGAGCATGGCGTTGATACCCCTGCGCATCAGCTTTTCAGGGTCAACCTCATCCACATAATGAAGGGAAACTTCCTTATATACCTCGCTGAAAATGGTAAAGTTCTTCTTGATGAGGAAATAGACGTCGTCCTGTCGCGCCGCCCCGATCAGTGCCACCGTCATGACGGCTACAATGACCGTTCCCAGGCCGATTTTCCTAAGCGTAGTCATGGCAGCTCCTATTGAGGTTTAATTTTCAGGGTCTGCCCTACATAGATTCGATTATTTTCCAGGTTGTTAATCCGCTTGAGCTCAGATACGGTCACTCCGAATGAATTGGCAATTTCTATGAGGGTATCATTTTTCCTGACCCGGTACTGCAGCGTATTGGAATCTCCCGCCGATGCCAGGTAGGCCTTTGTTATCTCTTTTCCGGCCCGCTGCTCTCTTTCAAGCCGCTGCTTCTTTGAATAGGGCATCCGGTCAACCTGCCGGTAGTAGGCGGTTTTGGACTCAGGTACGTAGACTGTAAGCCGCTCTCCCACACGAATAGTATTAGATGTGTTATTCCAGGAACGTATCTGCCAGGCCCGCACATCATACCACTCGGCAATATGGCCGATGGTATCGCCGCTTTTTACCCGGTAGGTCAACTTGTCCGACTTGGCCGGGGCCGATGACCTTGAACTCTGTTTTCGACTGGGTGAAGAACCCCTCGGCTGGTTTGTGGGCCTGTTGACAGCAATCTTTTCCATGCTTCCGGGTGCCAGGGGTACGACAATCTTCTGCCCGGGATATATCATGCTCGATAGGTTTTCATTCGTTTCATACAGCGATCGCACCGACGTGCCATATTTTTGAGCTATATAGCCCAGCGTTTCACCCCGCTGGACGGTGTGCATGGCAATGTTCTGGCTTCTGTTATCCTTGGGAATCTTATCGTAGTTGGCAGCCAGCTGCTCTCTGCTTTCTTTCGATGGCAGCTTCAGGGGATACCTGGATCCCGGAGGCGTGGCCCAGCGCAGCAGTTCGGGATTGTATTCCTTCAACTCTTCGGTTGTAATGCCTGCAGCCTTTGCAAGTTCGTCAAGAGGGGTAAGGGGAGCAACCTCAAATACCTCGTAGCTGTAGGGTTTTTCGTTATAGTTTCTCTGGAAACCGAATGCCTCGGGATTCAACTCAATCATGGTTGCCGCTATAAAGCCCGGAACATATCCCCGGGTTTCACGGGGCAGGTAAGCATAGGCTTTCCAGTAGTCCTTGGTGCCTCCGGCAGCCCGTATGGCTCTTTTTAATCCCCGGGGACTGATATTGTAATTGGCCATTGCCAGGTGCCAGTCGCCCCAGATATTATACAGATCCCTCAGGTGACGGGCTGCAGCCCGTGTTGCCTTTTCGGGGTCCCTGCGCTCATCAAGCCACCAGTTGACCTCCAGGCCGTACACACTGCCGGTCGCCCGGATAAACTGCCACATCCCTACAGCCGAAGCCCAGCTTCTTGCAGTGGGATTGAGTCCGCTTTCGATCATGGCCAGATGAATGAGTTCGGTGGGTGCGCCCTCTTCCTTGAATATTTCCTCCATCATGGGGAAATATCGCTCCGAACGCTGCAGCCACTTCTCCATCACCTCCGGGCGTTTGAGGGTATAATAAACCAGGTGACGGCTGACCTGACGGTTCTGTACCAGCGGTACAGCGGTCTTGGTAGTAGTAATACTTTCCGGTATCACATACCCCTCGCCGACCAGATCGTCGTCAGCATTCATAATCTCTTTCTGGATGGCAAAGACTTCACCCTCCACTTCCTGTGCCGGGTTTTTGATACCATAAAACTCCCTGTATTCGGCCATAACAGAACGGTAGACCTCATTAAATCGCCGATCGGACTGCACCTCCGGGTAATTGTCCAGCAGGGTTTGGAGTTCTGTAAGCGCCTGCGTAATAAACTTTTCAGCCTGTAGCGGTTCATTATCAACCTGGGCCTGTATAGCCTGCACGTTCATACGGTAAATTTCGGCGACCCTGGACATGATCTCTTTTTGAAAACCATCCAGTTTGCGCTGGGAAGGCTTTTTATCCACCTTTTCATCATACTCTGCGGTACGCATGGGATTATTATAGGGCAGCAGTTTCTTGGGCATCTCCACTTTTTCCAATTGAAGATCCACCGAATCCGCTTTCTGTGCACGTGATTCGTAGATTCCAACACACAGTATGAGTATGATTAGAGGTAGTAACTGTTTCTGCATCGCCGTCATTTTTATGGTAAATTAGATATTGATTCAAATATACATAGAATTACGTAGTGTTCCACCCTACAAATAACGGGCTTTCACCCCCTCCCCTGCAACCGTGAATTATCTGTACCGGTCCCTGGTCCAACCCTGTACAATCGGCCACCTCCTTCCGCTGCCAAAAGCTTTGGTGCTGATCTTGAGGCCCGGTACCGCCTGGAATCGCTTGTATTCGTTCCGGTCAACCAGCCGTATGACCTTGTCAACCGTCTCCTGCTCAAATCCTTTGGCCGCAATTTCTTCTGATGAAAGCTGCTTCTCTATATAGAGCTCGAGTATACCGTCCAGCGTCTCATAGTCGGGCAGGGTATCTGAATCTTTCTGCCCGGGCCTGAGTTCTGCACTCGGCGCTTTATCGAGTATCGCTTCCGGTATTGTCTCCCGCCCGTAATGTTTGTCATTCAGCCAGCGGGCAATTTCGTACACCTCCGTTTTATACACATCGGATAGGATACCCAGCCCCCCCGCCATATCACCATACAGCGTACAGTAGCCTGTTGCCAGTTCCGACTTGTTTCCGGTATTCAATACCATATGCCCGAACTTATTGGAAATTGCCATTAAGAGGACGCCCCGAATTCTGCTCTGCAGGTTTTCTTCCGCAACCCCGAATGAACTGTCCTCAAACAGGGGTTGAAGCTGTTCCAGGTACAGATCATACAGCTCCCTGACTGATATGGTTCTGAGTTCTATTCCCAGGTTTTGGGCGAAGGCCTCCGAATCGGAAACGCTTCCCTGCGAAGAAAACTCCGAGGGCATGGTTACACCCAGCACCTTTTCGGGGCCCAATGCCTCCACAGCCACACAGGCGGTCAGCACCGAATCAATGCCTCCGCTCAGCCCCACAAGCACCTTATCGGCTACCTGCGTTTTCTCCAAATAGTCTTTCAGTCCCAGTACCAGGGCCCTGAATATACCCTCCGGCCTCTCCGGTTCTTCGGCCCTTGGCCCGCCCTCATGCTTTATGCTTTTGCTTCGGGCATCCCAGCTGACATCTACATGAGATTCCTCAAAAAGAGGCGTCCGCCCTGCCACCTCGCCATTGTAGCCGATTACCATGGAATCCCCGTCGAAAACAAGCTCGGTATTCCCTCCCACCTGATTGGCATACAGGATGGGCACGCCCAACTCCCTGACGTGGTCCTGCAGCATCCGTCGGCGGCTTTCGGGCTTGGTCTTGGTATAAGGAGAAGCCGAAATATTTATAATTACGTCGGCACCTTCAGCAGCGAGTTCGGCCGCAGGATTTACCTCGTAGGTATGATACTGTATGTCATTTTCATTGTACCAAATATCCTCGCATATGGTAATACCCAGGTTGATATCTCCAATACCCACACACTTAAAAACATCATTGGGCTCAAAATAACGAAGGTCGTCAAACACATCGTATGTGGGCAACAGGCTTTTATGAACTTCTCCGACTTTCTCCCCTTTGCAGGCAACCAAAGCCGAATTGAAACATCGTCGTCCCCCCTCCCCGGTATTGGGCGTTACCGTACCGAATACCACGGCACACCTGCCCGTCGCATCGACGATCTGTTCGTTAGCTTCATAGATGGCCTTCAGGAAATCATTCCTTTCAAGCAGGTCCATGGGCGGGTATCCGGGCACGGCCAATTCCGGTAATACCAGCAACTCCCTCCCCTCTGATTCAGCCTCGTCAATGGCGCTCAGTATAGCCGCAGTATTCCCCCGGATATCTCCGATGGTCGGGTTCAGTTGCTGTACTCGTACTTTCATCATGTTCCGGGCCTGAAAATGTTATTGGTCGGCACTATACACTTTTTCCCCTGCCACCCAGGTTTCGAGTACTTCGGTGCGCCATATATCACGCGCCGGTATTTCCATGATATCCCGGTCTATCAGAATGAAATCTGCCCATTTCCCGGCTTCCAGCGATCCCAGCACATCTTCCCGGTGCCCGGCATAGGCGGCATCGATGGTAAACGAGCGCAGGGCTTCGGTACGGGTCATCGCTTCTTCGGCATACCAGCCCCCTTCCGGATTGCCCCGGTGATCCTGCCGCGTAATAGCAGAATACAGGCCGAAAAAGGGATTAACATCTTCAACCGGAAAGTCAGAGCCGGAGGCTACGACCGTACCCTGCTCAAGGAAGGTACTCCATGCATAACCGCCCTTAATGCGTTGGGCGCCGACACGGTCTTCTGCCATATTCATATCGCTGGTTGCATGAGTGGGTTGCATGGAAGCAATAATATCCAGATCCCTGAACCTCGGTATATCCTCGAGGGAAACAATTTGGGCATGCTCAATACGGTGGCGTAACCCCTGCTTTCCCAGGCTGTCTCTTACATTTTCAAAAGCATCAAGCGCCACCCGGTTGGCCCGGTCTCCTATGGCGTGCACATTCGTTTGATAGCCGTTTGATGCGGTTTTGAGAATCATCGACGTAAGTTTCTCCTCGCTATTGAAAAGCAACCCCCTGTTGCCCGGGTCATCGGAATAGGGTTCTATCATTGCAGCCCCCCTGCTGCCGAGTGCCCCGTCCTCGTACAGCTTCACACTTCGCAAAGCAAGGCGGTCGTCGGCATAAGAGTCGATGGGTCCCCCTTCGGACAGCCGGTCAAATGTATTCCCCGCCCCTGCAATCATAGCATAGATCCGGGTAATCATTTTGCCCCGGTCGGCAAACCGCTTATATCGCTCCCAGGTGTTGACCCCGACACCTGCGTCGTGCACTCCCGTAAGGCCGTTACTGCTCATCTTATGGAGGGCATTATCAAGGGCCAGCTTCTTTTGCTGTTCCGAACGATCGGGGATGTTAGAGGAGATCAGATCCATCGCGGCGTCAACAAATACGCCGGTGGGGTTGCCCTGTTCATCCCGGATGATCTTGCCCCCTTCCGGGTCTTTGGTGTCACTGCTGATACCCGCTATTTCCATAGCTTTGGTATTGGCCCAGCCTGCATGTCCGTCTACCCTTCGCAGCCAGACCGGGCGGTCATCTACAGCCCCGTCCAGTTCTTCGGCCGTAGGAAAACGGTTGATTTCCCAGCGGGTATGGTTCCAGCCGCGCCCCCGTATCCACTTCCTCTCGGGATTCGTTTTCGCATAAGTCTCGACAATATGGAGGGTGGAATCCAATGAAGCGGCGCCGGTTACATCGGCGTCAATTTCCTGAAAGCCCAGGCTCATTACATGGGCATGCGCGTCAATCAGGCCCGGCAGCATGACCCTGCCTGCACCGTCAACGATTTCAGCCTCCGGATATCGGCCGGTCAGCGATCCATCGGCCGACCGGTTGATGACTTTGCCCTCCCGGAAGGCAAGGCTGGTAAATGTAACCAGGCTGTCGCCTGCAAATGTGTATCCCTTTACATTTTCAAAGACGGTGACCGGCGACTCCTGCCGGCATCCGGCTGCCAGGGCCAATAATACGATTACCGTTAAAAAAACCGATTTATATTGCATAGCTGATAATATTTCGATGGCAGATTTAGTGGCTAAATTTATGACAATGAAGATAGGATAAAAAATAGTAACAAATACGCCCAACGGATAAAACCAAGCCGTGTCCGGCGGCCGCCTACCGGCAGCAGGAGCCCCTATCCGGGATTTCCCTCAACAGCCGGCAGCCGTCGTACCATATCCGGCTTCCAACCGCCTGCTGCATTAATCCCCTCCATGCTTAAGAAGAGATAGTATCGAGCTCTTCCTTCAATTTTTCGGGGACAACATTGATACGGCTCAGCTGCTCCAGGGGAACAAACTTCAAAGCTTTCAGCAGCTGTTGGCCATCCTCCTGTTCGGGATCCTTCCCCAAGGCAAGTGTTCCTTCCTGTTCATAGACATCAAAATATAACTCAATCGCATGATAGGGGGGCTCTACCAGCTCATGATAAAATCGAAAAGCTCCCACTTCTATACCGAGCCCCGTCTCCTCCCTGAACTCGCGTACCAGGCAAACCTTAAGTGACTCACCGAATTCCAGTCCCCCGCCCGGGGGCATCCATACTTTTTTGTCCCTGACCGGGGAGTGCAGCTGTACCAAAAGGACGGCGTCATCACGAAGCAGCAGTCCTCCTACCCTTACACGCAATCTGTCTTTGTAGGGGAGGGCTGACATCTTAGCCGACCACAACTTCCTTGCCGTTTACGGGAACACTCAGGTTATTCTTTTTGGCGTGTTCCAGGCTGGCTTTTACAAAATCCACAAAGAGCGGCTGGGGATTGTTAACGGTACTGCATAACTCGGGATGAAACTGTACGCCTACGAACCATGGATGATCTTCAAGCTCAACAATTTCAACAAGATCCCGATCAGGATTAAATCCTGCCAGCACCATGCCGTCTTCCACCAGTTTATAACGGAGGTTGTTATTCACTTCATAGCGGTGGCGGTGCCGTTCCTGTATAAAGTCCGTGCCGTAGGCTTTGTAGGTCTTCGTCCCCTTTTTGATTTTACAGTCGTACAGTCCCAGGCGCATGGTTCCGCCTTTCTCTTCAATCTCTTTCTGTTCCGCCATCAAATCGATAATGGGATGTTCACTTTCCTGACCGAACTCCGTGCTGTTGGCATCTTCCCACCCGCATACATTGCGGGCATACTCAATAACGGCACACTGCATACCCAGGCAGATCCCAAAAAAGGGTATCTTATTCCCTCTTGCATATTCGACAGCGGCCACCTTCCCTTCAATTCCACGGCCTCCGAATCCGGGAGCTACCAAAATGCCGGAAACATCCTTCATTTTTTCAGTCACATTTTTCCTGGTGATATCATCCGACTGCACCCAAACGATATTGACCTGGCAGTCGTTGACGGCTCCGCCGTGTATGAATGCCTCGACGATGGATTTGTAGGCATCATGATGTTCCACATATTTACCGACAAGAGCTATTTTAATTTCGGTTGAGGGGTTTCGAACCGCCTCAACAAAGCCGATCCATTGTTCCAGTTCCGGATCCTTCGAAGGCAGGTTTAACTTTTCAATTACCCGGTTGTCCAGTCCCTCCTTCTGCATCAATAACGGAACTTCGTAGATACTTTCCGCATCCAGAGAGGCGATAACATCGTCATACTCCACGTTACAGAACTGGGCTATCTTATTCCTGATCGACTGATCCAGCTGGTATTCGGAACGGGCTACAATAATGTCGGGCTGAAGTCCGCTCTCCGATAGCGTTTTGACCGAGTGCTGTGTCGGCTTGGTTTTCAGTTCGCGGGCTGCCGAGAGATAGGGGACCAGGGTCAGATGAATGGACAGGGTATTCTTTCTGCCTACATCATAACGCAACTGCCGAACGGCTTCTATGTAGGGCAAGCTTTCAATATCACCTACCGTACCGCCAATCTCCGTAATGACCACATCATAGTCGCCCGACTCTCCCAGCTTGGTAATATGGGATTTTATTTCATCGGTTATATGAGGGATAACCTGTACGGTTTTACCCAGGTAGGCCCCCTGCCGCTCTTTTGAAATAACATCGAAGTAGATGCGGCCGGTGGTAACGTTGTTCTCCTGTGTAGTTTTGATATCGAGAAAACGCTCGTAATGCCCCAGATCCAGGTCTGTCTCGGCACCGTCATCCGTCACATAGACCTCTCCATGCTCATAGGGATTCATGGTCCCCGGGTCAACATTGATATAAGGGTCAAGCTTTTGAATGGTAACTTTAAGTCCGCGGGCAACAAGCAAACGGCCTAAAGAAGCGCAAATGATACCTTTGCCGAGAGATGAGGTTACGCCGCCGGTAACAAAAATATATTTGGTGGCCATGGAAACTTCTTTTTGTTGGAGGTTTCTGTAAAATAGAATGTTTGGGCTCACCATTCAAACAGGAATAATGTTTTTTTACTCCTGTTCCACCTCCCTTACGACATCCCATAACAGATCGGGCTTATTGGTAAAAATACCCGTCACCTTTTTGTCAATAAGCTTGCGCATTCGCTTGGGGTTATCGACCGTATAGACGAAAACGGGAATCGCGTGTTGCCTGAGATCCCCAAGCCGTTTTTTGTTAAGCTCTTTAAAGCTACAGTTAAAGGCATCGGCGCCATATTTGGCGACCAGCTCGGATGGAAGCACCCCTTCCGACTGCTTCTTATTAAACAAGAGGGCTGCGGGGATCTCGGGAGCCAGTGTTTTAAGGTGGGAGACCGCGCGGTAATCGAAACTTGAGAATATTACATGATCCTCCATCCCGTGCTTCCGGACCAGCTCCAGGCACGCCTCCTCCACCCCGCCCCGGATACTGTCGCCTACGGCTTCGGTCTTAATTTCAATGTTGACCGCTATTTTCCCTTTGGCATATGAGAGCACTTCGTCCAGCGTCGGTATTTTCACTCCTGCAAACTCCGCGTCAAACCAGGATCCTGCATCCAGCTTCTTCAGTTCCCGAAGCGTAAAGTCTTTCAGCCTGCCCTCCCCATCGGTGTGGTCATCCAGTCCCGCGTCATGAAAAACCACCGGTATGCCATCGCGGCTCATCATCACATCCAGCTCTATCATCTCCGCCTTCATCTCAACGGCTCCGCGAAAAGCAGGCATCGTATTTTCCGGGTAGTACGCACTCGCCCCGCGGTGGGCTATGACTACAAAATTATCTCCGTTATCCTGATATAGGCTCGGTAACATATAGCTGCTTTTATTAGCCGGTTGACACCAACCGAAAGCATTCGGTATGATGGAGAAAAATATAAGAAGAACCGTAATTTTATTCCTCATCCCTGCTGTCTTGAAGGTGTTTAATAAGGTAACGTATCTGTTTTATCTGATAATACAGGAGGCCCGTATTAATAAAAAACAGAAGGACCAGAACGATTAAAAGGGTATCGCCTATTCCGATGATATCATAATAAAAAGAGTAGATTAAAAAAAGAATGGCTGTGATGTTAACAAGGAGTTGCCACCGTTTTGACCGGTTCCTTCTCTTTAAAGCCCTGACCTTCCCTGAAGTGGGGAGACGCTGCTCCTTGTCCTTTAGATGGGTATTGAGATAGGACTGATAGTGTTTCTCCTTCCCGCTATCAGAACCCTGCTTCACGAATCCTAGTTTTTGGCGTCCATAATCCTTCGCATCGCATCACGCAACAACCGCGCCGTGTCGTTGCTGCGGGAAACAACTGTATACAGGAAGTAAAGCCCCAGCATGGTCGTTACACTGGCAAACATGCTCAATGTAATCGACAGCCACGCCGGATTCACCAAGCCTGCCGTTGAGAGAATCACGACTGTGAAACCCAGCATAACCTGACAAAATGCCGACATCAGGTGCAGGGTGTTGACAGAATGCGCCTGGCTTACAAAGTCTGAAACATTTGAATTATACTGGAAGGAATTTACTATGTTGGACGAGGAAGGAATGGACCCTTCCCTATGATGTTTTTGGTAATCCATAATTTAGCCCCCATTATTTTACTAAGCCATTGCTATCATTGAAATTAAATTAATAGAAACTGCATAAATAACAACTATTTACACCTAATGGATGAAGAAAGATCAAATCTCTATATCTACGGTCGCAACCCCGTATTGGAAACGCTCAGAGAAGAACCGGAACGCGTGGAAAAAGTGTACGTGCGTAATTCTATACGCGATTCAGAGGTTTCCAGTATATTTGAACTCTCTTCTTACAATAATGTTCCGATCAACCATGTACCCGGCAACAGACTGTATGAGATGGTCGGCAATGTGTCCGACCAGGGTGTGGTAGCCCAGATAAGCGCGGTCGGCTATCTGGAGTTCGGGGAGTGGATGGACTCCATTGAGATCGACAGCTATCCGGGGATCCTGATATTGGATGAAATTGAGGATCCCCACAATGTCGGAGCCATACTGAGGTCGGCCGCCGCCGCAGGAATAGATGCCGTACTTGTTCCCAAGCATCGGCAGGCCCCCATCAATGCCACCGTTTACAAAACCTCGGCTGGAACGGCCGGGAAAATCCCCGTTGTCAGGATGGGGAACACCAACCAGTGTATCATGAAACTCAAAGAGGAGGGATTTTGGATTGCAGGCCTGGCCATGGAGGGCAGCCAGCCCCTGTGGGATCTGCAGGTTGACCGGGCCCTCGCTTTTATCATCGGTAACGAGGGCAGCGGAATCCGCGAAAAAACCCTGGAACACTGCGATTATACCCTTAGCATACCCATGCAGAACAAGGTGGAGTCCCTGAACGCCTCGGTCAGTGCGGCCCTGGTTTGTTACGAATGGCGAAGGAAAAAGTAGGCCTCTCACCTCCTGCTTTCAGTCGCTTTGATCACCGGAGGGGTAAAGTAAATAGGGGTTCCTCTGCTTCCTGAAATGCCGGATCTCCTCCTTCCAGTCGGCTTTAAGATCTTCAACTTTATCGGTCCCGGCCAGCTTGTAAATATAGTCGGTCATCTCGACCTGGCTTGAAGCCGACATGAACGCTTCGAGAAGGGCAAGCCCGAACCGCACCGGATCCAGCCGGTCATAATCCCTGATCTGTATGCCTACCCCTCTGCAGACTTCTCCCTCAAACTTGGGAGCCGGGGCTTTACCCGGCATGGACCTGGGAGTAAAGGTGATGCGCTGCAATTCCAGTGAAGGAAATTGATATTCAAGATCTGCAACAACCGAATCGCTCAAGGCCGGGCGGGGAGCGCCGATAGTCAGAAACGGATGGTCTGTGCCTCTGCCTTCCGAAATATTCGTCCCCTCAAATAAAACAGTACCCAGGTAGAGATAAGCATGTTCAAAAGTGGGAAGGTTCGGAGAGGGTGGAAACCATTCAAGTCCTGTATCGGGCCATTTCATGGAACGCTCCCATCCCTCCATTTTCACCACCCTCAGTTGCGGCTCTCCGGAGGTTTGGATCCACCCTTCCCCCACCATCATCTTTGCCAGCTCTCCCAGCGTCATACCGTGAACCATAGGTATGGGATACCCTCCCACAAATGAGCGGTACTCCTCTTCCAGCATCCAGCCGGCCATGTACTCTCCGCCCGCGGGATTGGGGCGGTCGAGCACCCATACCGGCTTGCCATGAGCTGAGGCCGACTCAATCACCCGGCCGAGGGTCATATTGTATGTGTAAAACCGTGCGCCCACATCCTGCATATCAAAAAGCAGCAGGTCTACCTGTTCCAACATCTCTTCGGTAGGCTTTTTGGTTTTCCCGTAGAGGGAATAGACCGGCAGTCCCGTTTCCCGGTCGACACCGTCCCTAATCACTTCCCCGTCACTGGCCTGCCCGCGAAAACCATGCTCCGGGGCAAAAAGAGCAGTGACGTTCACCCCCTCTGCCAGCAGGGTGTCAAGCATATGGGTTCCCTGTACCCGGGCCGTAGGATTCATCACCAGCCCCACCCTGCGCCCTTCCAGCTCCTCCAGGTGATGGGCCAATAAGATCTCCGCCCCGGTGCGGACCTCTTTTCCACCGGTACCATCCGGTGCGGTACATCCGGCGCTCCAGGATATAACGGCTGCTATAAGTATTAGATATCTCATAATCAGGGTACCAATAAAAAGGCTCCACAATCGGAGCGTGGAGCCTGAATCGAATCGGATTGGAAGTTCACCGGGCCTTGTTAGCAACCACTTCTGCTTCGGTAAAAAAGTAGGCGGCCTCTTTTTTGCCATTTTCAACGGAGTCCGATCCGTGAACGATATTTTCACCGACGCTGTCGGCAAATTCGGCACGAATAGTTCCTTCATCCGCTTCCGCCGGATCGGTTGCTCCTATCAAGGTGCGAAAATCTTCGATGGCGTTCTCCTTTTCGAGGATCATGGGGACACAAGGGCCGCTGCTCATAAACTCACATAGGTCTTCATAAAAGGGTCGCTCCCTGTGTACCGCATAAAAACCGCCTGCCGTATCTTTGGTCAAGCGGGTCATTTTCATCGCCACGACCTTAAAACCCGCCTCCTGTATTCGCCTGGTGACTTCGCCGATAAGCCCTTTTCGTACGCAGTCCGGTTTCAAAATAGTTAGTGTTCTTTCTGATGCCATATCTATATTTTTTGTAACAATTAAGATTTAAAATGCTCTTGTCATTGTAGATCGCAAATATAAGGTATCCGCAGCAAATACTCGAAAATAGATCAATCCAACGGCTTAGAAAAAGATGTATCCCGGATGGGCAAGTTTGATGATATACATTTGAAATGGAACTGGCAGTTAAACGCTTCTCCCGAACGGCTGTGGGGCATCCTATCTGATACTAACCGGCTTTTCAAAACGATCAACCTTCCCGCTGTCCAGCATGCCGATATAAGTTACGAAAGCAGGGACCGCTACAAGCAGTTATCCTACGACAGCATAAAATATTCCGATGCATGGATTGAGGAACCCTATCAATGGGAATACCCCTATCGTTTCGGAGTAAAACGTTTTTACAGGAACGGGCCCTACAAGGAGTTGAGGCTGCAGGTGGACCTGCTTCCCAACAAGCAGGGGACCCGGTTGCATTATCAGCTATGGATCACTCCCGGCAATGCCCTTTTTTCCTATTTCAGCATCCTTCGCCTCAAGACCGTAACCAGGGGAAGGCTCCGGAAGTATTTCCGGGAATGTGACGAACTGATCCAGAAGGACCTCCCGCTTTATACCTATAACTTCCAAAAGAAATTACCCTACGGCGCCGGAAAAAGAATCGAGGAGATTGCCAGCGCCATCAGGCATAAGACCGGCAATAAAAAAATTGTCGGCCAGCTCACCGACTTTATCCGCAAAGCGGATGATATCGACCTTCAGCAGATAAACCCAAGGGCCATGGCTAACACCTGGGAGGCTCCGGCAAAGGATGTGCTGCACGTATTCCTGCATGCCGTCAAGGAGGGGCTGCTCAACTTCAACTGGTCGCTTCACTGTCCCCGATGCCGTACCGTACAGGAGGTTTGCAAAACACTGAGCGAGATCCATGAACCCATATATTGCCATGACTGCAAATCGGAATTCCAGGTCAACTTTAACCGGTCGGTGCAACTGAGTTTCCAGCCGAATCCACTGATAAGAAAAATATCGGACAAGGACTATGCCATCGAGGGGCCCCAGAAACGAGGCCACGTAGCCATTCAACAACTTTTAAAGGCTGAAGAACGGCGCTATCTTCGTACGAAGCTGGAAAAGGGAACCTATCACCTCTACTGCTCCAGGGCAAAAGGAAAGGCAGTCATACGCGTGGAAGAAGAGGGCGACGACACTATCGATGTACGGCTGACCGAAATGGGCTTACATGGCGAGACGGCCATCATCGAGGAACCCAACCTGACCTTTATCAATGATACCGGCCGTGAGCAGGTGTTCACCCTGGAAAAAGTAGAGTGGAACCGGGATATCCTGACAGCTGCCGAGGTTACTTCCCTCCAGGTTTTCAGGGATCTCTTCTCCAACGAAGTGCTGCGCAAAGGCGAAAAAATTGCCGTCGACCAGCTTACGCTGATGTTTACCGACCTGTTTGACTCTACCGCCCTCTATCATAAAGAGGGAGACGACAAGGCTGTAGGCAGGGTTATAGAACATTTTGACATATTGCAGCAGGCCGTAGCCCAGGAAGGCGGTGCCCTGGTAAAAACCATAGGCGATTCCATAATGGCCGTGTTCAGCAAGCCTTCCCAGGCCTTCCGGGCATTTGTGAATGCTCAAAAAATCATTTCCAAGGACGATAGATTCAAAAAGACCCTCAAGCTGAAAGCCGGCATTCACCACGGGCGATGTGTTGCCGTTAATCTTAATAACAAGATCGATTACTTTGGAAATACCGTAAACATCGCTTCCCGGCTGGTCGACCGTGCCAATGAAAATGAACTGATTATTTCTGATGGGGTCTCCAAAGATGAAGAGATACAGCAGCTGATGGAACATCAGCTAAAACACAGCCCCGTCAACAAGGAGCGGGTCCGCCTGAAAGGATTGGAAAGCGAAGACTTCAAGCTGCAGCGCATCAATATGGAACAAAGCCCCCTCCGCCTGGTCATTTAGTTCCCCTTCCCGGAACATTTCCCCTTTTTTTATCATTACCTTACCTTACATCCGGGTCCCGGTTTTATAGCTTTAGATTAGTTTTGGGCCTATAACAGTTAATGGCTAAACAAGCGTCCTGCGTTTAAACTGGCCGCCGGCCGGAGCCGAAGTATGGATTATCGGCCTGCCGTCTTCCAGGATCCCAATACCAACCAGCACACTTAATGTACATTATGAAAAGTTACAAGAATACAGATCCTCCTATAGCCCACAGTTCCAAAAAGATGAGAAAAAGTAAAAATATCGCGCTTATAGCCCATGATCACCGCAAGTCTGACTTGATAGACTGGTGTGAATACAATTCCGAACTACTTTCCAACCATAAATTGTTCGGTACGGGGACCACCGGAAAGCTGATCGGGGAAAAAGTGGGGCTTGATATCAACCGCTTTGAAAGCGGCCCCCTCGGGGGAGACCTGCAGATAGGGGCGGCTATCTCGAAACACGATATAGATATGATGATTTTCTTCTGGGATCCCCTGCAGGCACAGCCTCATGATGTTGATGTCAAGGCCCTGTTGCGTATCGGCGTATTGTACAACATCCCGGTTGCCTGCAACCGGTCGTCGGCAGATTTCATTATCTCCTCCCCCCTTATGGGTGAAACCTATAACCGTTTCCTGGTAGACTACAGCAAAAGGTTCACAAAAGAATTTTAGCCTTCATGCCCGACACCAATAAACTTGCATCTGAAAAAAGCCCCTATCTTCTCCAGCATGCCGACAATCCGGTGGACTGGTATCCTTGGGGCAAAGAGGCTTTTCAGAAAGCAAAAAAAGAGGATAAACCCATATTCCTCTCCATAGGCTATGCCACCTGCCACTGGTGCCATGTTATGGCTCATGAATCGTTTGAAGATGAACAGATTGCCTCCTTGATGAACGAAGCGTTTGTCAATATCAAGGTAGACCGGGAAGAGCGGCCCGATATAGACAACACCTATATGACGGTATGCCAGATGCTCACCGGCAGCGGGGGGTGGCCTCTGACCATTTTCATGACTCCGGAAAAGGAACCGTTTTATGCCGCTACCTATATACCCAAGTCCGGGCGATACGGCCGTCCGGGAATGCGGGAGCTGATCCCCAGGCTTAAAGGCCTATGGGAAGACGACCGGCAAAAAATATATGACTCGGCCGATGAAATCGTGCAGGCATTCCGGAAAAGTACCGAACAGGAAAGCGGTGAGGGGCTGACGGAAGAAATTTTTGACAAAGCTTTCAACCAATATAAAAGCAGCTACGACTCCAACCATGGAGGCTTGGGAACCGCCCCCAAGTTTCCAAGTCCCCACAACCTGATGTTTCTGCTGCGCCACTGGAAACACACCGGCAACCGGGAAGCCCTGACCATGGTAGAAAAAACACTTACCGGGATGCGGCAAGGCGGCATCTACGACCAGGTGGGGTTTGGCTTCCATCGCTATTCCACCGATGCCCGCTGGCTGGTTCCCCACTTTGAAAAAATGTTATACGACCAGGCTATGCTGATTATGGCCTATACAGAGGGCTGGCAGGCTACATCCAACGACCTCTTCAAACAGACGGTTGCCGAGACTGTTGAATACCTTTCAAGAGACATGGCGGATCCCGGGGGAGCTTTTTATTCTGCCGAAGATGCAGACAGTGAAGGTGAAGAGGGCAAGTTTTACATCTGGAGTGTAGAAGAGATCAGGCATATTTTACCTGCAGCCGATGCCGAACTGGCCATTGAAGTTTTCAATATGGCCGAGGAAGGCAACTATGCCGATGAAGCCACCGGCCGGCAGACCGGTAAAAATATTCTTCATTTTGATAAATCAATTTCCGAGCTGGCCGGGGAACGGGATATGGCGGAGGGGAAAATGCGCACTAAAATTGAACAGATCCGGAAAAAACTCCTCGAAGTCCGCAAGGGCCGTGTCCGTCCCCTGCTCGATGACAAAATTCTTACAGACTGGAACGGGATGGCGATTGCGGCATTGGCCAAAGCCGGCAGGGTATTCGAAAACAAAAAATATATTGAGATGGCCCGCCGGGCGTATTCTTTTATTCAAGAACACCTGCTGAAAGATGACGACACCCTGTGGCACCGTTACCGGGAGGGAGAATCGGCCATTGAGGGCCATGCCGACGACTATGCTTTTTTAATTTGGGGATTGCTGGAACTGTATGAAAGTACTTTTGACATTGACTTCCTGGAACAGGCCATATCCCTTAATAAAACCCTGATTGACCGTTTCTGGGATCCCGAAGAGGGTGGGTACTATTTTACCGGCGAAGGCAGTGAGGAACTGCTCGGGCGCACCAAACAGGTGTACGACGGGGCGATCCCATCCGGCAACTCCGTGGCACTCTCAAATCTGATCAGGCTGGGACGGATAACCGCCGATGACGGCCTTGAGAATAAAGCCGATGCCTTAATTCGCCTGTTCTCTTCGCAGGTCTCCAGTGCACCCACCGGCTTTGGACAGTTTCTCCAGGGTGTGAATTTTGCCCTGCTGACCTCCCACGAAGTAGTCATAGCCGGCGAACGCAAGGATCCCCAAACCCGCCGGTTACTTGCCGCCCTCAACCGTCACTTCATCCCCAATATGGTTAGGGTTCTCAACGAACCGCACAGCGGCAAAATTGAAGAGATAGCTCCCTACACAGCCGGGCAAGGCCCCAGGGAAGGCAAGCCCACCGCCTACGTTTGCCAAAACTACAGCTGCAATGTGCCCACCCACGACCCTGAACAGATGCTGGAACAGCTGAACAGCCCCTAGCCCGTTTCGCTTCTAGGGTGCTTGCAGCCTATATTTTATTTCAGGCCATCCCCATTACGGCTCAAGTTAATCAGGGTTACGCTGGGCCTGGCATTATAGCGCACGGGGGCAAGTGTAAAACCAAGCCCGTTATTCACATTGATCAGCAGGTCTCCCCGGCGGTAGGTACCGCTTACATATTCCGTCTCCAGGTCGGAAGCCGAAAACGTCATGCCGAAAAACGGGATGCGCACCTGTCCTCCGTGGGTATGCCCGGACAGAAATAGCCCATAACCGTTGGCCCGGGCCTGCCGAAGCAGGCTATTTGAGACCTGGTGGGAAGCCAAAATCCTAAGAGCAGCTTCCGAGGTATCGGAGGTCAGCCTCTTCACTTCAGAAGGGTCCGCTCGTTTACTGTACACCTGGGTGATGCCCGTTAACAGGATTCGGCCGTCCCTTAACCGTATCATCCTGTTTTCATCCCTGAGCAGGGAGATGCCCCGTTCTTCAAGAGCCGGCTCCACATTTGAGAGGCCTGCCCAATAATCATGATCGCCCACCACGGCATAGGTGCCATAGGTTGAATGTATCCTGGAAAATTCATCGGCCGATCTTTGGATATAGTCGGTGCCGTAGGAAATCAGGTCGCCCGTAAATATTACCAGGTCGGGATTCAGGCTGTTCACTCGCTCAATATATCGAGCGATATCTTCGGCAGATGTATACCGGTCGCCCTGGAGGTCGGAAATGTGGACAATACGCAGCCCATCCAGTGATTCGGGCCATTGCGGTTCCCACAGGTCAACCTGCTCGGTTTGGATAACGGTTGTATCCAGATACATCTTCGCTCCGGTAAAGAGAAATACCGCCGCCGTCACTAAAAAGAGTATCTTGCCATAATACCGGTTAAGGACGGATATATTCAGATAGCCCTTCCAGCGAAAAGCAAGCTTTATCAGATCCAGAACAACCACGGCACTACATAGCTGCATGCTGAATACGAAGCCGAACCAAAACCAGTAGGCCATAAATTTCGGCAGGGAGAGCATGTCGGGCGGGCCGCCCGTTCCATACATCGCCAGGCCCGTAACCGGCAGCAAATAGAAGGTGGCCAATGCAGCCGTCGGCCATATCCAGACTTTTTTCCGTGGATAAACATAGCCGGTACCCCGGACAAGCCGCCACCCCAGGTACAGGTGGGCAACTACCATCAGGAGCGATACCAAAAGTGTCATTCGGAGCAGCCAGGGCAAATCAGGGATGTATTATTGCTTAATTATTGTATTTTAGGCTTTCAGCCTGGTGGATCTTTAAGAATTGAACAAATTCTTTGTAAATGGTAAATCCAGACAAGGCCATATTGCGTACTTGTTAACGAAGCCGATACCGTGATCATCTTTACCATACTCGCAGCTCTCGGCAAGGCACGACATGCCGGCTCCGAGAAAGAAATAAAATTGATGAGGAGAATCAAAGCCAAAGATGACAAGGCGCTGGAGGAACTGTATGATTTGTACAATCGGCTGCTGTTTGGAATGATCATCTCTATTGTAAAATCTCGGGAAGAGGCTGAAGACGTACTGCAGGAGGTGTTCGTCAAAATCTGGGAGAAAGCTGTCACCTTCGATGAGAATCGCGGAAATGTGTACAGTTGGATTGTAACCCTCACCCGCAATAAAGCGATAGACCGCATTCGCTCGAAGGGTTATAAGACCCAACAAAAAGCAACCCGGGACGTTGACGACCCCATGTTTACCCTGGAGGGAAATAAGGCGGATCCCCTGGAAAGCACCATATTTTCAGACCGGGCGGAATTGGTAAAAAAAGCTTTGTCTATGATTCCGGAAAGCCAGAGCGAAGTATTGAAAATTGCCTATTACAGAGGGATGTCACAGTCGGAGATATCCGAATACCTGGATATTCCCCTCGGAACCGTCAAGTCCCGTATGAGACAGGGTATGATTAAGCTAAAAGATATTTTAGAAGACCATATACTTCACAATGACTAACGAAAAAAAACATAATGAACATTTTGAGGAGCTCTGTGCCGGCTATGTGCTGGACGCCCTGGAGCCTGAAGAACGCGAGCAGTTTGAAGAGTTGCTCCGGGAGGCCGACGATGAACAACTGGAACTGTTCCACAGCATGAGCTCGGCCGCCAACCAGCTGGCATTTTCCATGGAGCCGGCGGAGCCGGCTGCCGGTGTGAAGGAGCGTCTGATGGCCCGCATAAGCGAAGAGCAGGACGAGGATGGCGCCGCCGGGACCACCCCGATTTCACGGGAAGAGGACTCAACGGATTTTGACCGCAGCACTTTCGCTATAGCCGCCTCATTCGCTTTATTGCTGGTCACCTTAAGCCTGGTTTTTTACTCCTTCAACTTGCGCAATGATTTAGGCAGCAAAGAAGAGGTAATTGAACAGCAACAGGCCCGCATCACCGAATTAAAAAGTGAAATTCAACAGAAAGAAGAATTGCTTTCCATCCTTGAAGCCCGTGAAGTGGATCTCGTCATCATGGCCGGACTGGAAGTCAACCCCGACGGTTACGGAAAGATCATTTGGGATTCCAAAAACGACCGGGCCCTTCTGCAGGTTTCCAACCTTCCTCCCGTACCCGCAGACAAGGATTACCAGCTCTGGATTATAAAAAACAATAAGCCGGTAAGTGCGGGGGTCTTTGCCGTAAACGACCCGAAGAAAGACGCTTTCTTCAAAATCGACAAAATGCAGGCTCCTGAAGCAACTGCCGATGCCTTTGCCATAACGATGGAACCCAAGGGAGGGGTCCCCCAACCCACCGGCGACATGTACCTGCTGGGGAAATCCCAATAGAGAGGGGTACCTCCGTATTCGCCCCCTTAGATGATCACTGGTCGCTTAACTGTTGAAAAAGGTAATCCTGGAAACTCAGCACGGTTACTCCGGAAGGGACCTGGACCATTGCCCTCGCTATAGTGGATTCACGCAGGTCTTCAATTTCGGTCACCATCTTCAATTTGCCATCCCGGTAGGAGTCCATCTTCAGGGGGAAATATCCCTCCTCGAAAATAAGGCTGAAGGGGAAACCGGCACTGATCAATGCCTCGGCTTGACCTCCCCATGGTTCTGCCAGCATTCCCCAGCTTATCGCCAGCTCTTTTGTCATCCATACTTCGGCATGACTCTCCTTATCATCCTGATCGGTAAATAGAAATTTTTCGCATTTGTACCCATTGATCGTCCGGGTATCAGCCGTTTTCCTGAAGCTTACATCCTCTTCGATGCCGGACACGCTGCCCTTATTGTTGTCACCAAACATATTAAACATCGAATCGATATCGGACTTTGATATTTTCAGGGCCCGGCTGTTACCTGTCAGGAAAACAAAATCCTTAAAATCCAGACGTACCAGCACCCCTTCCGTTTTAATATTACCAATGAAATCATACTTGTTTTCTCCCTGCAAAAGGATCCTGTCGGAAGTGACAAACATGGTAAATTGATCTTTGGCGGTCTTCTCGCCTCCGCTGTCAATCTCATAGGTATTGTATACCACTTTCCCCTCAAACTGTGCCTGCGAGGTTTCAACTGCGGTAAAAATGAGGATCAGGGAAAAGATATATATAAGATGAATTTTCATAGCTGGGTATAAAATGGGGTGAAAATTTCAGATTGCATCATATCGGTTGTACTGCAAGCGTGCGAATGAAGTTTCACTTACTGTTGTATGCTTCTTCTTAAAAAAATCCCGCTCCTGCGAGCGGGATCATTAGATAAACGTGGATCAGAACGTTTAATTATGCAGTCTGCAGCGACTCCATATCTACATTTACCTTCTTAATCCACCCTCCGGCCACCACATCGTCGCCCTCATAACATACGACAGCCTGTCCGGGCGTAATCGCTTCACGTCCGGTGGGAAACTCAACTTTAATTTCATTCTCCCCGGTCTGGGAAAGATAACCAATCGCACCGTCATCGTTATACCGAATGGCTCCTGTGATCTCCATATCGTCTTCCGGTACACGGTCGTATTTAACCAGGTTGATATCACGAGCCCGGCAGGTCGTACTGATCAAATCTTCCTTTTCGCCGATCGTAATAACATTGGTCTCGGGATCGATATCCGTCACATAGACCGGTGTACCCAATGCCAGGTCAAGCCCCCGCCGCTGGCCGATGGTATAGAAGGGGTACCCTTCATGCTCACCGACCACATTGCCCTCCTGGTCAACAAACTTTCCGCCTTTTACCCTTTCTTCCAGTCCGTCTACCCGATCCTTTAAAAATCGGCGGTAATCGTCGTCGGGCACAAAACAGATTTCGTAGGAATCGGGCTTGTCGGCCACCTTGGTCAGACCGTAATCTTCGGCCATCTGTCGTATTTCCGTTTTTTCGAATCCTCCCAAAGGAAAGATCGTACGAGCCAGGTGTTCCTGCTTAACCCCCCAGAGAGCATACGACTGGTCTTTGCTGGAATCCAGTCCCCGGGAGATCACATACCGGCCGTTTTCCTCGCGGACATTGGCATAGTGTCCCGTGGCAATATAATCGCAGCCCAGGTTATCGGCCCTCTTCAGCAGGGCGGCCCACTTTATATGGGTATTGCAAAGCACACAGGGATTGGGGGTATGTCCCGTCATGTAGTCCTCTACAAATCGGTCAATGACCCATCCACCGAATTCATCCCGTATATCCACGATAAAATGTTTGAACCCATGATTTACGGCAATTTGCCGTGCATCGTTCATGGATTCCAGGGTACAGCAGCCGGTCTCTTTGTCAGACTTCCCCCCAACGCGGGAGTAGTCCCATGTTTTCATGGTAATGCCGATAACATCATACCCTTTTTCCTTGAGCATTACAGCCGCAACGGAAGAATCCACTCCCCCGCTCATAGCCACTAATACTCGTCCTTTGCTGCTCATAATAGTATTAACTGTTTTTTCTTTTTCGAACTGCTTAAGATAAGGGTTTTTTATGTAAATCTTATGAAGCGGTATCTACCGGAAATAACGAAGAGGGACGGGCATTATTGGCAGAATAGGGAAAATTCCATTTCCCGGGCTGGAAGGCACTCCGGTTACATGTACAGGTAAGGTTTCCAGTCCTCTTCAACCCCACCCAGAATAGACTGTAAAAAGGTAATGTGGATGGGACGAAAGGGTTTGCGTTTCAACGGCATATTCGCCTCCTCCGGCGTCCGGTTACCCTTGCGTACGTTGCAGTCGTCACAAGCGGTAGCCAGGTTCTCCCAGGTGTCCTTGCCTCCCCTGCTGCGGGGCAGCACATGGTCGATAGTAAGGTTTTTGGTCCGCCCGCAATACTGGCAGCGATTATTATCCCGTTTCATGACATTGCGCCGCGATAGCACGATCCGGTTATAGGGAATATTTATGTAGCGCCGCAACCTTATTACCGAAGGGTAGGAATACTCATCCGTTACCGTCCTGATCTTTTTGTCCGGATAATCATGGAGCATTTCCGCCTTATCCATAAAAAGCAGCTTCACAGAGCGGTGCACCGAGCACACGCTCAACGGCTGATAATCCTGATTTAATACTAATACACTGGCGTCCATAGCGATTATTTTAGAACCATTCAGACGAACAGATAACGGCTATAATGATTATTAAGGCTTAATTAATTGTTTTTTACCAGTAGAATCAACTTTAAATACATTTGGGCAGCCGCTAATATAATGTGACAGCATCATTTGTTCCCGTTCTCGCCTGCGACTAAGGCAATCCGACACTACCGGTTGCATACACCTATTGCTCAATAGGGCCGGCAATGGATACTCCCAGGCCGGTAATTGTACCTGTAGGCTCTCCTGGAAAAGTGTATAAAACTTTAGCCCGGACCACTCCGAATATTTACAAACTTTGTGCAATATTTCCTTAACGATCCGGCTTATTTTTCATACCTTTGATCTGCAAAAATGATCAGTAACGGATGTGGTAAAAGCTGTGTAATTTCCCTCAGCTATTACTCATCCTAACTTAATTTATCGCACACAGCCAAGAGTTATGCCCTACAATAAAAATATGTATACCACCGGTTACTACAAGGAACCCGGGCCCAAACTTGATGAAGAATCCCCCTTTGAATCCATGATGGAGCGATTCCGTTTTGCCGCGGATCTCCTGGAGCTCGATGAGGGGATGTTCCAGTACCTTGCAAGCCCCGTAAAACAAGTGATTGTTTCCATTCCTGTAGTGATGGATTCGGGCGACATTCGTGTGTTTGAAGGATACCGGGTCATTCATGACAATGTACTCGGGCCCTCAAAAGGTGGCATCCGCTACGCCCCCGATGTAACCATCGACGAGGTAAAGGCGCTGGCGGCGTGGATGACCTGGAAGTGCGCCATTGTTAATGTACCCTTCGGAGGAGCCAAGGGCGGCGTCCGCTGTAACCCGAAAGAACTCTCCAAAGGTGAACTGGAGCGCCTTACCCGCCGCTACACGGCTAATATGCTGGAGGTCTTTGGGCCCGACCGCGATATCCCGGCCCCCGACATGAACACAGACGAGCAGATTATGGCCTGGATCATGGATACCTACAGCATGAACGCCCACAAAACGGAAACGGCCGTAGTTACCGGCAAGCCCATTCTTCTGGGGGGCTCCCAGGGACGCAAAGAAGCCACGGGACGAGGGGTCGTAACCGTTACCCTGGCCGCCCTTAATAAACTTGGCATTCTTCCCAACAAATGTTCGGTAGCTGTTCAGGGCTTTGGAAATGTAGGCTCCATCTCCGCCAAACTCATGTATGAACAAGGGGCTAAAATAGTGGCTATTAGCGATATATCAGGCGCGTATTACAATAAGGAGGGAATCGATATTCCCGATGCCCTTCAATACTCCAAGGATAACAACAATACCCTGGAAGGGTACCCGCGTGCCGACAAGATGAGCAATGAAGAACTTCTTCAGCTGGAATGCGATGTACTGATACCCGCGGCCAAGGAAGACCAGATCAGCAAACACAATGCCGGGAGAATTAACGCCCGTATCATCTCTGAAGGGGCCAACGGACCGGTAACAGCCAATGCCGATTCTATTCTGGAAGAAAAGGGTATTATCGTTATACCGGACATCCTGGCCAATGCGGGAGGCGTTACCGTATCATACTTTGAATGGGTGCAAGACCGGCAAGGGTACTTCTGGACGGAAGAGCGGGTTAACCGCCGGCTGAACCGGATGATGCGCGATGCTTTCGACAATCTTTATGAAGTCAGTGAAGATCACGGTATCACGTTGCGCCAGGCCGCCTATGTGTTTGCTATAGACAAGGTAGCATCCACGCTGAAAATGCGTGGAATCTATGCCTGATTTCTAGCGTATAAAAGGTAGACGCTGATATTAAAGCACCTTCAAATACCTGATTATGCCCCTTACCGAACCCAAAGAACTTGTACTGGATTCCTCTTTTGAAGAGGTGGAAAAAATTGAACCTTTCCTCGGCAGGCTACAGAAGTGGGCGGAGTTCGGGGATGAAGATTTTGCCCGTATCATGCTTACCCTCAGCGAAGCCGCGACCAATGCCATTGTACACGGCAACCGGGAAGATCCCGACAAGAAGGTCAAAATTGTGGCCACCCTCGATAATTCCACCCTGGAAATCAGCGTCAAGGATGAAGGCGAGGGCTTCAGTCCCGACCAAATACCCGACCCGCTACAAAAGGAGAATCTGCTTAAGGAAGGCGGACGGGGGGTCTACCTCATCCAACAATATGCCGACAAGGTAACCTTTTCGGAAAAAGGCACTAAGTTAACCATGGTTTTTAACCTCGGCGGCAAGTCCTGAACAGACTTCCCTTTCCAAACATCACTCTAGAGTCGGGTGCCGGGAAGCGGCCAAATCTTAATTGGACACCTGGGCTTCCAGCTGTTTCTTAAGCTGTGCCTTGGGGACGGCACCCACAATCTGGTCAACCACTTCTCCATTCTTGAATATCAGCAGGGACGGAATACTTCGGATGCCATACTTGGAAGATACTTCAGGATTGTTGTCCACGTCTACCTTTCCGATCTTCGCCTTTCCTTCATACTCTTCTGCCAGTTCTTCAACAATAGGTCCAACCATACGGCAGGGACCGCACCATTCTGCCCAGAAATCGACCAGAACCGGTTTGTCCGATTTAACTACATCCTGTTCAAATGATTCGTCTGTAAATGTTTTAGCTTTACCCATATTTATAAATATATATCTGTTGTTTTAAGTGTTTTCTTTATGTTAAAATCTTAATACAAATATGACCCTTTTCATTCCATAAATCATATCACTTATGGTTATAGAATAGATCACTCAAATTTATCTTACGTACTTTTGGCAAGGGCTACGGCCTCTTCCCCAATAAGGTTTTTTAGCCCTCCCAGAAGCTCCTCATTGGGATCAACCACGAATTTACGCACATGCATGGCAAAGGGCCTTTTGGCCTCCTCACTCTTCACATTAAACCGCACACTGGTCTCTCCCCGGTGTTCCCGAAAGAGGTGGGCAATCTGCTCAAGCTCCTCTTCGGTAATCGAATCGGTATCTATATCCAGCTTGAGCTCCAGCTTGTCCTGAAATTTTTCCCGCATACTTTCAATGCGTTCAAAGGAGTTGGCAATAATCTGGGGATGTCCCCGGCGCGTGTCGATGTGCCCGTCAACAACCACCAGGGTATCCACCTGTATCATTCCCAGGTAACGATCATAGGTTTCATTAAAAGCAATAACCTCTATGGACCCGTGCAGATCCTCCATCCGTAGAAAAGCAAACGGACGCCCCTTCTTATCGGTAACCCTTTTCACTTCCGTAATGATACCCGCACATCTCACCTCGGTCCTGTCGCCCAAATTCGACAGCTTTTCCGGGTCAAGCCTATGGGAGCAAAACAATTTTATATCTTCCTTGAACTTGTTCAGGGGATGTCCGCTCAGGTAAAAGCCGATCAGTTCGCGCTCCTTATTCAACCGTTCTATATTCGACCACGGCTGTATGGTTTCCATCTCGGGCTCATCAATGGCAGAACTGCTGTCACCGCCGTCGCCAAACAGGTCTGACTGGTTTGAATTCTCCATCTCCTGAACACGGGAGCCGTAGCTGAGTATGGTATCCATATTCTCGATCAGCTGCCTCCTGTTTGGGTTCAGCGAGTCGAATGCCCCGGCCTGAAAAAGACTTTCCAGGGTTCTCTTGTTGCAAACCCTTGAATCGACCCGGCGGGCAAAATCATATACCGATTCGAACTTTCCGTTTTCCCGCCGCTCTTCAACCACCTCTTCAACGGCGTTTGAGCCCACGCCCTTGATTGCCTCCATCCCATACTGAATACGCCCGTCCACAGCCACGAACTTACCCGCTCCCGTATTAACATTCGGGGCATCGACCTTGATTCCGTTCCTGTAGCACTCTTCAATAAACTTGGAAACCTTGTCGATGTCGCCCATGTTGTGACTCAGAACCGCCGCCATATATTCTGCCGGGTAATTGGCTTTGAAAAAAGCCGTCTGATAGGCCACAACCGAATAGGCTGCTGAGTGAGATTTGTTAAAGCCGTAGTTGGCAAACTCGGCCATCATATCAAAAATCTCTTTCGCCTTCTCTTCCTCCACATCATTTTCGGCAGCCTTGCGAACAAAGATCTCCTCCTGTTCCGCCATCACCTTGCGCTTCTTTTTACCCATGGCACGCCGCAGGAGGTCGGCTTCGCCCAGGGAGTAGTTGGCGATCTTCTGGGCCGCCTTCATGATCTGCTCCTGGTAAATCATGATGCCGTAGGTAGGCTTCAACAGTTCTTCAAGGTCCGGGTGGGGATAGGATACCTCCTTACGGCCATGCTTGCGATCAATGTATTCCGGGATAAACTGCATGGGACCCGGCCGGTAGAGGGCGTTCATGGCAATCAGGTCGTCAATACTGGTGGGCTTGAGTTGCTTCAGGTATTTCCGCATCCCGTCCGACTCAAACTGGAAGGTCCCAATGGTATTCCCCTTCTGATAAAGTTCGAATGTCTTTTCATTGTCAAAGGGAATGTCATCCAGCTCATGGCGGACTCCATGATTTTCCTTTACATAATCAATGGCGGTCTTAAGGATGGAAAGGGTTTTGAGTCCCAGGAAATCCATCTTCAGCAGCCCGCACTCTTCCGCATTGGGCCCGTCATACTGTGTGATCAGTTCCTTGTCCTTGGAAAGGGCTACCGGCACATACTCGTCAATTTCTCCCGGTGCGATAATTACCCCGGCCGCATGAATGCCCGTCTGACGGGCTGATCCCTCCAGCGTACGGGCAAAACGCATCATTTTCTGAAGCTGGGGATCGGGATGTTCAAAAAGCTGCTGGATCTCCTTCGCCGATTCCGGGTTCTTGCCGGGATCCAAAACATCATCGAACATCGTAAGGCTGGGACTGTCGGGAAACATTTTTGTGATCCTGTTAACCTCCTGCAGGGGGACGCCCAGCACCCTCCCCACATCACGGATGGCGGTCTTCGCCTTCATGGTTCCATAGGTAACGATCTGCGCAACATTCCTGCGCCCGTACTCCTCGACCACGTAATCGATAACCTCCTGCCGGCCGGAATCGTCGAAATCGATATCGATATCCGGGGGGCTTACCCTTTCGGGGTTCAGAAATCGTTCAAACAGCAGGTCGTATTTAAGGGGATCAATATTGATGATACCCAGACAGTATGCCACCACCGAACCGGCTGCCGATCCCCGGCCCGGCCCTACAAATACATCCCGCTTCCGGGCTTCGGTAGTGAAATCCTGGACAATCAAAAAGTAGCCGGCAAAATCCATCTTGCTGATAATCGCCAGCTCCTGCTCAATGCGTTCGGATATGTCATGAGTAACTTCTCCATACCTCTTTTTGGCCCCTTCATAGGTCAGATGCTTCAGGTATGCATCCATCGAATCAAAACCGTCGGGAATACTGTAATGAGGTAGCAGCAGTTCCGAGCTCAGATCAATATCATCGACTTTTTCGATGATCTCGTTGGTATTGTCGATAGCTTCCGGATGATCACTGAAGAGATCCTGCATCTCTTCCGGAGTTTTAAGGTAAAATTCCGGATTCAGATTGTTATTGTCGTCGGTGAAACGGAAGCGGTTGGGATCGTCAATATCCGCATTGGTCTGCAGCGCCAGCAGGATGTCATGGGCTTCGGAATCCTCGCGGTCCACATAGTGGCAGTCGTTCGTGGCAATAATCTTGACGTTGAATTCCTTTGCCCACTTTACCAGTACCTCATTGCAGCGATTCTGGTCCTTCAATCCATGGCGCTGCAGCTCCACATAATAATCGTCCCCGAAGAGGTTCAGGTACCACTCAAAAATTCGTTTAGCCTCCTTCTCGGAATTGTTAATGATCAGCTGGTTGATTTCACTGGCCAGGCAGCAGGTGGTAGCGATAAGCCCTTCCGAGTATTCGGCCAGTGTCTCCTTGTCTATGCGCGGTTTATAGTAGAGCCCTTCCGTATATCCCAGGGAACACAGCTTGGTCAGGTTCTTATACCCTTTCATGTTCTTGGCGAGCAACACCTGGTGGTAGCGCGTTCGATCCTTCTTGTTATCCATACCCGACGGCGTTATGTAAAACTCGCATCCGATGACAGGCTTGACATCATGCCTCTTGGCCGTCTTCACAAAGTCGGGCACCCCGAACATGTTTCCGTGATCGGTAATCGCAATTCCCGGCATCCCCCTCTTTTCAGTCTTTTTAACCAGTTCTGATATGCTTGCCGCTCCATCAAGCATGCTAAACTGGGTATGACAATGCAGGTGTGAAAATTTTGGCATCTATCTTTAGTCTGAGGTCAGGAAATTATTGATCCGGTGCTGCTTCAAAAGTAGGGGCAAAATTGCTGTAAGTAAAGTGACGTCTTTCGCGACGAAAGGCAAATTTTTTAGCGGGCGGATCTCCCCGGCCTATATCTTTCGGTAAGCCGTTCTCAGAGCCTCGCCTTCTCGTTCAAAAACTTCTCAAGCCTATCAATATAAGCCTGCCCCGTTTCAATATGTCCGCCTCCGTGCCCGCCCTGCATCTCCAGAAACATCTTTGGCTCCGGAGCCGCTTCAAACAGCGTCCTTGCATGATGGTAGGGTACCAGCCCGTCCTTCTTGCTGTGGCTTACCAGCACCGGCATGGAAGCGCTTCGAAGATACTCCAGGGTGGGATATTCATATTTCATCAAGAGACGTACCGGCAGTATGGGATACAATTCCGATGCCAGGTCTACCGCCGAAGTGAATGTGGATTCCAGAATCAGGCCTGCCGCCTGCGTCCGGTTAGACAGCCAGGCCGAAACCGGTCCACCGAGTGACCGTCCCATCAATAAAATCCTCTCTCCGGCAATCCCCCGCTCTTCCGTCAGATAATTCCAGGCCCCCATCACATCCATATACGTACCCTCCTCTGACGGACGGCCCCTGCTCCGTCCATATCCCCTGTAATCGTATATCATCACATTAAGATTCAGGCTGTGCATGATATGAATGGTTCCCAGACGGCCTGCCATGTTACCCGCATTTCCATGACTGAACAATAGGGTGCCTCTGGGGTTGTCGGCAGGAATAAACCAGCCGCTCAGGGGGAGCCCGTCGGCCGACTTAAATTCCAGCTCCTCATATTGAAGCCCCATCATTTCCGGAGTCTGGTTTATCTCACGGCTCGGATGATACATCATCCCGCCCTGGAATAGATAAGCCAGCAGTACTATGATAACATATCCCGCCAGTATAGCGGCAATAGTCCACAACGCCATTTGCATGGTATTCCTCTTCATGGGATTGCAGTCATTAAAATTTGGGGTACTTTGAAAAACCGGCTGTATTGGTTAAGATTATTAGAGTGCCCCAACAGGTCGGAGAAACTGAAGTTTATATCCCAAATATGTGGGTTTTCAAGAGGTGCCTGGTGGGAAATCCGTAAACCGCCAACCGGAGGTTCCAAAGCCCTCGATACATCAATGTAACAATATAAAGAACAACAGGAAGGCTATTTATGAAAAACCAAATCAACTTCAATCCGACAGCTTGAAAAACCAATTTAATCAGGGGACAATCACCCGAATTCAGAACCGGGAAAATCGTCGACACTCTTATTGACAAGGAAAACCATTTCCTTGTAACCCCCGACGGGACTTTTCATGATATTAAATTGAAACGCAAGCATGTGTTGAGAGCCCTGAAAGACAAAAAAGATAAAATCCGGGAGCATGCCGAAAGCAACGACCTGGATTTCAGGGAGGAAAAAGACCTTGCACGAATATTGAAATACTACGACAGCTTAGCGGATAACCCCGAAGCCGATGCTAAGTCAGGGTAAATTCTTCCAACGGCTTGTGAATGGCTCCGTCGGGATGCAGGATGCTGGAGTATAGTACAAAACGGTCGGCCGTGAACCCTTCTATACCCGGCTTGCTGTTATGGCCCAAATAGGTTTGAACCTTGTTTTTGTCAGCGTGTTTATTCCTGGCTATGGTAATGTGGGGTTTGTAATCCCTCGCATCTTTCTCCAGGCCGGCAATACGGCACTTTTGCTCAATCTCTGATTGCAGATTCATGAGGGCATCCGTTTTTTCTACTCCTATCCACAGCACACTGGGAAAACCCCCACGCGAAAAATGTCCCATTTTGCCAAATGACAGCACGAAACGACCCCTCTCAATACCCCCCAGCTGTTCCCGGATATCCCCGGCTAAATCTTCATTAACATCGCCTATAAACCGCAGTGTCAAATGCATCTTCGAAGGGTCCTGCCAGCGCAATCCCCTTATATCTTTTTTGAGCGTACCGATCTGATCTTTAACCGGCTTCGGCAAGGGTATGGCAACGAACAGTCTCATCTAATGATAGGCCACCTCGAACGATGAGAACTCTCCTGTTGACTCCTCCAGTTCTACATCTATATTGTCTACACGGCTGGCTCCCGGCCCCTGTTCCAAACGGTCGACCATCTCCTCAAGATGGTCGACCGGAGCTTCCAGAACGGCCTCAACCCTTCCGTCGGGTAAATTCTTCACCCATCCATGTACCCCTACTTCTTCAGCATTAACACTTGCAAAATGACGAAAACCAACCCCCTGAACTCTTCCTTCGATGAATACATGTGCTCGTTTCATAAGTAGAAATTCTCTTAACTCTTTTAATATTTAGACATTAAACAGCCATTAAATCGTTCGAAGTATAACATATTAAAAGCATATTTTAATAATCCGGTTCTACAGGCGAATAAAACCCCGAAAGTTGTTATTATTCACCCAGATTATTCTTAATGCTTAGCCCGATTTTTTAATGACTCTCACACAACTATCCTATGTCGTAGCGGTCGACCGATACCGTCACTTTGCCACCGCGGCAGAGAAGTCGTTCGTCACCCAACCCACCTTGAGCATGCAGATTCACAAACTTGAAGATGAACTGGGTGTGACCATTTTTGACCGTTCAAAATCACCCGTCATCCCTACCGAAATAGGGGAAAAAATCATAAAAGAAGCTAAAGAAATACTCAAACAGTCTAAACACATAGAAGATCTGGCCACCATCTCTGATGATGAACTGCGGGGGACATTCAGGGTGGGAATCATCCCTACCGTCGCTCCAAACCTGCTGCCTCTTTTCCTCCACTCATTTTTGGAAAAATATCCCAAGGTGAAATTAATATTTGAGGAAATAATTACCGGCGACCTGTTAAAGCTGCTGGAAAACGATCATCTGGATGTAGGTATCATCGCCACGCCGGTCGAGCAGGGCCATATTTTTGAGGAAGAACTATACTATGAACCATTTATCGGCTACGTCTCCGAAAACCATCCTCTCGCAGAAAAGGAGAGGATCACGGTTGAAGATCTTGACATTGACAACCTATGGCTGCTTAACGAGGGACACTGCTTCCGTGACCAGACGGTACAGCTTTGCAGAAAACAGCGCAAGGAACAACTGGACAACTCAAATATTGAGTTTGAAAGCGGTAACCTGGAAACCCTGAAGCAACTGGTAGAGCAGGATTTCGGAATGACTCTCCTTCCCTACCTGGCGAAGAACCAGCTAGACGAACAATGCTCCAAGGCCCATCTCAGGTTCTTTGATTCACCCGTACCCAAACGAAAGATACGCCTCATCTATGGCAGGGAATACCTGAAGAAAAATCTCATCCAGGCCTTTAAAAATGAAATCCTGGACTCCTTGCCCGAAGAGCTTAAGAAATCTGAAGAGGGTATCCTCGTGGAATAATATGGCCCCTTCACCGATCTTCCCGAATCTATGTTTACATACGAGGATTGTTCGGCCGATACTGTTAATTGTTCCACAGCTTCCCTACCTTTGATGCTTATTTAATTTCACCCTAAAAGTACTGCGCAGTGGACCACAGCCTGCTTCTTTGGACATTATTTAATGTCTTCATCATCACAATGCTGATTATAGATCTCACGGTCTTCCACGACAAAGACCATGAGGAAAGCATCAAGGAAGCTCTTGTATGGACGGGAGTATGGATTGCCCTCGCTTTGATATTCGGTGTCGGAGTCTACCATTACATGGGCACACAAACCGCACTGGACTACTACACGGGATACCTGATAGAGAAATCATTGAGCGTAGACAATATTTTTGTCTTCCTACTGGTGTTCAACTATTTCAAGGTTCCGGCCAAATACCAGCATAAAGTACTTTTCTGGGGTATTTTCGGTGCACTCGTAATGAGGTTTGTATTTATATTTGTGGGCGTGGCACTCATTGAACAGTTCGAATGGGTCATCTATATCTTCGGTGCCTTTCTGGTCTATACCGGCATAAAGCTGGCACTGGAAAAAGACAAGGAGGTCCACCCGGAAAAAAATCCCATCCTGAAACTTACCCGCAGGTTTTTTCCCACCCTGAAAAGTTATCACGGCTCAAAATTCTTCGTTAGGAAAATGGGCAGGCTCATGGCCACGCCCCTCTTTGTGGTACTTATCGTCATTGAAACCACGGATGTCGTATTTGCCCTGGATTCCATTCCGGCCATACTGGCAATAACCCGGGACGAATTCATTGTCTACAGTTCGAATGCCTTTGCCATATTGGGACTCCGGGCCCTCTTCTTTGCCGTTTCGGGAATCATGAGACTGTTTCACTATCTCCATTACGGACTGTCGCTTATACTGATTTTTGTGGGTGTTAAAATGCTGCTGGCAAATTTTTATCATGTGCCAACCCCTTATGCGCTGGCCTTTATCGCCGTCACCCTTTTGGGCTCCATCGGTTTTTCCATCGCCTTTCCAAAAGAGCAGCAGCCTATACCTGAAGACAAACTCCCCGAGGAATAACAAACCGAATCCCATGGAAACCCTGTCAGCCCAATGGTTTATTTTCTACTACCTGCTTCTGGGATTCCTGATCCTGATATCGGGCCTTTACCTGATCGGCTACGACCTGAAGGTTCGGGACTACCTGGTGCAACAAGCGCAGGAGCAAACTCCTCCCGACCTGCTTCGAACTATTCTCAAATATCTTTTTCTCTTCACCATACCCTGTCTGGTATTTTCTTTTTTCCCATTTTCCTGGGTCGAACTTCTGTTTTCATTTTGGAGTTTGTTCATTGTGTATATAGCGGGCATTCAGCTCGTCCGCTGGGAAAATACCCGGTTGCTGATCAGAGACCGCCCCGATAGGCTTCAATTTTTTATTCGCATGACCGGAGCCATCATGGTGGCAGTCAGCCTGGTTATATTTTCGTTAAGTTACCTGATCATCATCTAAGGTCTATATATCGGGATACAAGGTTAAAGCCGGCTACTCCGGCACATATCACCTAATCAAAATCGGCTGCCGCTACGGCAGCGCCAGGGCCCATTTCCTCATTTCGGGAATCCCCTGAATTATACAGGCGATTAACCGGAACCGCGGGAAACGGTAACAACCCTCAATTAATTATGAATCGGCCGGATTTATATTACATTGAAAATCCAAGTTGAAATAGTACATACTCTCTCATGAGCACCTGGTCCCTCAAATCCATACCGCCCCACGACTGGTTTATATGCCTGGATGTCAATGAATATTTTGACCATGAACATGATCCCGTAAAAGTATTTGGAGAGGGGTTTACCCGCCCTGTCCCCGTCGGCAACCGGGATGTGCTGATCACCTCTTTCTTCAACGGGGACCCCGACAAGCCGGAATTCCATATGGAAAGTTCTGAGGCATTGGATAAAGAGGAGATCGAGGAAGCCAATAAGAGCCTGGCCCGAATATTCGGTACCAACCTGGACCTTCGACTCCTGTATGATCAGGCAGCAGATGATGAAGTTCTCGGCCCCCTGCTAACCGACCTTTATGGCCTTAAGAGAATGGCCAGGGCCAATCTTTTTGAAGATACCATCAACCGTATCATCGAAATGCGGCTCTCCCACAAGCCCACGGCAAAAAAGATGGTATACAGGGTCCGGGAAAATTACGGCTCACTCGTTACCTCGGGCGGAAAAAGCCTCCCTGCCTGGCCCCGTCCCCACCAGCTGGTCAAAGCGGATCCCCTGAGCATACGAAAATTGGGCCCCACCAAAAGAAAAGGGGAATTTATAATCGGCTTTGCAGAAGATATTCTATCAGGCGAACGGGATCTGGATCACCTTGAAAGTTGCGATCCCGAGGAATTCTATGATGCCATGCTAAATGTCAGGGGAGTAGGCCCCACCTCGGCACAGCAACTCATGCTTTTCAGGGGACAGACCGGGGCGGTTTTTCCAAGCAACAAATCCAAAGGCAAGGAAAAGGGGCTGCGCAAATGGATCATCAAAAGTTATGGCGGAAATCCGGAAACCACAGGCGAAGAAGAGTTCCAGTCAATGATCAGCTCCTGGAAAGGATATGAAGCCGCTGCCCTGGAATTTTTGTTTGTAAACTGGGTATTGAGTAAAAAAGAGAAACAGCGTAACCAACCATAGCCCGGCTCGTCAATAGGGCAGCCTCGGGGGGATAAGAATTAATTTTTGGCCTGGCCCGCCTTAACCGCAGTCACCTTGATCTCAACTTTTGCACCTATCGGCAGATTGGAAACCTCCACCAGTGTACGGGCGGGAGGGTTATCACCGAACCACTCGGCATAGAGGGTATTAAATGCCGAATACATTCCCACATCGGTGAGAAAAACCTGGACATCCACCACCTCGCCCAACGAAAAGCCCGCCGCCTCCAGTATCACCTCGATGTTACGAAGGGCCTGGCGTGTTTGCGTTTCCAGGCTCTCCCCTGCCAGTTCACCCTTTTGGGGATCCAGGCCCACCTGTCCCGCCAGGTACAACGTATTGCCTGCAAGGATCGCCTGTGAGTAGGGGCCTGCGGCCTCAGGTGCTTTATCGGTGGATATGACCTTTCTGATATCCCCTTCCCTTTTCCCGGACTCATTACATCCGGCTGACAATAACAGCCAAAGAGGCAATAGGTATATTAGTCGCAAGGGGTTCATGCTATATTCCATTTTTTATGACATCCTGCATTACCCTTATAAAGCGGTCCAGTTCCGGCAGGGTGGTGTACACATTCGGCGTAACCCGAATGCCTTCAAATTCCTCATGGCGGATGGGGGTAACCAGAATGCGGTGCTTGTTCCAAAGATAACTGGAGAGTTCACCGGTATCGACCCCCTCAACCTCCACATTGGCAATACCACAGGCATACTTTGGGTTCCGGCTGGTATGCAGCCTAAGCCGGTCGTGATCGATCAGCGGATCAATCCAGTAATCGGAAAGGTATTTCAACCGGGCCTCCTTTCTGCCGGCCCCTATCCCCTCGTGAAATGCGACCGCTTCCGAAATGGCAATGAAATTTGCGGCCGGATGGGTACCGATCTCCTCAAACTTCCTGATATCGTTATCCATATTGTCGGGAGCAGCCATTAAGGGCCAAAGATCGGGGATTTTATCTTTCTTGACGTACAGCATGCCCGTACCATGGGGCGCCAGCAGCCACTTGTGAAGGCTGGTGGCATAATAATCACAGCCAAGATCCCCCAGGTCAAAATCAAAGTGGGCAAAAGTATGGGCGCCGTCAACAATGACCGGAATGCCTTTGCTGCGGGCCATCCGCACCACCTTTTTTACCGGCAGGATCTGTCCGGTTAGGTTGATCATGTGGCACATCAAAATAAGACGGGTCTTGTCGGTTATATGTTCCTCAAAACGACGGACGATCTCCTCGTCATCTTCCGCCGGTACCGGTATGCTGAACTGCCGCAACTTTATCCCCTCGCGCCGTTCCCGCTGCTTGAACGTATTAATCATCCGGGGATAATCCTGGTTTGTAGTCAATACCTCATCGCCCGGCTGCAGGTCAAATCCAAACTGGCAAATCTGCAGTCCTTCGGAGGCATTTCTTGTAATTGCCACCTCTTCGGAATCACAGTTAAAAAGATTTGCCAGCTGTTTTCGAACCTGTTCACGCTGGGGTTCCAGTATACGCCACATCGAATAGGCCGGCGCTTCATTGGAGAAATCCAAGTGGTCTTTCATCGCCTCCTGCACGATTGCCGGTGCGGGGCTGACTCCCCCGTTATTCAGGTTGATAAGGCTACGGTCGACCGTAAAAGCCTGCTGAACACGAAACCAGAAATCCTCATCGCCCGCAATTTCTTCCGGGGTCCCGGGATAATCCTTAAGCTCATTTGCAACAGCCCTGCTTCGGGTGGGGTTCAACCATCCCCCCATCAGGGCCCCTCCGCCTGCCATTCCCATTCGCTGTAAGAACTGCCTTCTGTTATACATATAAGCCTCCAGCACCCTTATTAAAGATATATGCCTCAATACCTAAGTTATTCATCCGACAGTTAAATGCAACAATATCATGCTGTATGGTCATTTTGGGGCATATTTATTCATTTTTTTACACAATTAGGGAGCTATGCACTTTAATTTCACTTTGTTTTCTTATTATTTAAAGAAAAACAGCTTAACCCCACACCTTGCTTATGCGTTGGCTACTCTTCACACTGCTTTGCATAACTTTGCCTGTAACGGCAGACGGCAACCCGGACCGGGGCAGCGACAGCCTGTCTGTCCCTCAAAAATACCACACCTCGCTGAATCAGCTGGCGGACTATTTTAAGGCAGGAGAGAGCTCCATTGAGCCCTTGCTCAACGACCCCCGTTTTGAAATTTATGAACAGATAGCCGACCGTTTTCGTAAGTCGGCAGAAGTAAAATCGCTGGATATCCACGAATACAAGCGCATCCTTAAATTCAATGAAAAGATTGAACGCAGCGTCCATTTCACCAGGACCTATACCGAGCAGCTTAAAAAAGCCGAAAAGGAATACGGAATATCACGCTATATCATCTCTGCTATCATCGGGGTGGAATCAAATTACGGCGAAAACCTGGGCACCTACAATCCTTTTAACGTCTATGTTTCCATGTATGTGGTAGACTACCGAAAATCATTTGCACGGGCACAGCTTAAGGAGCTCCTGGAATTTACGGACCGCTACAAGATGGATGTTTTTGAACTTAAATCCAGTTACGCCGGAGCCATGTCTTTTGCACAGTTTATCCCCTACTCCATGAACAAATGGTTTGTAGGAAAGGATATCACCGACCTGAACAACAATATTATGTCGGTGGCCAACTATCTGGCCCATTTTAAAAAACGCACGGGAAGCAATGAGAAAGCCGTGCTCCGCTACAATCCCAGTAGCCTGTATGTTCAGGCGATCATGTCGCTGGCTGAGGAAACGAAAAAATATTTTTAGTCCATTAGGGGGGATGCTCAACGATACCCGCCCATGATTTCATCCCCTTTGGAGCAATAGATAAATAAAAACCCCGCACTCTCGAAGTGAGAATGCGGGGTTAATTTTATCCGCGGTGAGGCGGACGGTTCGTTAAACGGCCGATCTTACATCATGCCGCCCATTCCGCCCATGCCTCCCATGCCGCCGGGCATTCCACCGCCGCCGGGCATGCCTTGGCCTTCATCGTCGTCATCATCGCCTTTGGAAGGCTTGTCAGAAACGAGGGCTTCGGTTGTCAGCATCAGGCCGGCAACAGAAGCGGCGTTTTGCAAAGCGGTTCTGGTTACTTTGGTGGGATCGATCACACCGGCTTTAATCAGATCTTCGTATTTCTCGGTACGGGCATTGTAACCGAAGGCGTCCTTACCTTCTTTTACTTTCTGTACCACGATGGATCCTTCAGCGCCGGCATTGTCGGCTATACATCTCAGCGGAGCTTCAAGAGCCCGACGGATGATACTAAAACCGACTTCCTGATCGGGGTTTTCACCTTTCAGGTCATCCAGTACTTTCTGGGCCCTGATCAAGGCAACGCCACCACCCGCGACAATTCCTTCTTCGACGGCAGCACGTGTAGCATGCAGCGCGTCTTCAACACGGGCTTTTTTCTCCTTCATTTCTACTTCAGAAGCCGCACCGATATTCAGCACAGCAACGCCGCCGCTTAACTTGGCCAGTCGTTCCTGCAGCTTTTCACGGTCGTAATCAGATGTGGTCGATTCAATCTGACCTTTAATCTGGTTTACGCGGGCTTTGATATCGTCATCTTTGCCCTGGCCGCCAATGACCGTCGTATCGTCTTTGGTAATATTGACGCGGTCTGCCGTGCCCAGATAATCGAGGGTGGCATTTTCAAGCTTGTAACCGCGCTCTTCAGAGATCACGGTACCACCGGTAAGAATAGCGATGTCTTCCAACATCTGCTTGCGACGATCACCGAAACCGGGAGCTTTCACGGCTGCGATTTTCAGGGAACCCCGCAACTTGTTGACTACCAGTGTAGCCAGCGCTTCGCCTTCAATATCTTCGGCGATGATCAGCAGCGGCTTGCCGGTTTGAATTACTTTTTCAAGAATAGGAAGCAGATCCTTCATATTGCTGATCTTCTTGTCAAAAATCAGTATATGAGGTTCTTCCATCTCTGCAGTCATCGTCTCGGAGTTAGTCACAAAATAGGGTGACAGATAACCCCGGTCGAACTGCATTCCTTCAACCGTCTCAAGATAGGTTTCGGTTCCTTTGGCTTCTTCAACGGTAATAACACCGTCCTTGCCGACTTTTTCCATCGCATCGGCAATCAGGTTGCCAATCGCCTCATCGTTGTTTGCTGAAATGGTACCGATCTGGGCGATCTCTTTCTGATCGCTGATCTCTTTACTCATCTTTTTCAGATCGGCAACAATAGCATCTACAGCCGTTTCGATTCCTCGCTTCAGTTCCATCGGGTTTGCACCGGCAGTAACATTTTTAAGACCGGTTTGAATGATAGACTGTGCCAGGACAGTAGCTGTAGTCGTTCCGTCACCGGCATTATCGCTGGTTTTGGAGGCTACCTCTTTTACCATCTGAGCTCCCATATTCTCTCGCTTGTTGGAGAGCTCGATCTCTTTGGCTACAGTCACGCCGTCTTTGGTTACGGTCGGCGAACCGAATGATTTTTCGATAACAACATTGCGTCCGCGAGGGCCCAAGGTAACCTTGACAGCATTAGCCAGCTTGTCAACGCCACGCTTGAGAGCGTCACGGGCTTCCATATCGTAGTGAACTAATTTTGCACTCATAGTTCTTTCCTTAATTGTTTTTGATTATTGATTTAATTTTTTAAAAAGTGATATGCTTAATCAACGATTCCAAGAATATCGGATTCACGCATGATTAAATACTCTTCTCCATCCAGCGTGATCTCAGTTCCGGAGTACTTGCCGTACAGAACCTTGTCTCCTTCCTTAACCGACATGTCTATCTTGTTACCGTTCTCAACTTTTCCCGGTCCTGCTGCAACCACTTTTCCTTCTTGTGGTTTTTCCTTTGCAGTATCAGGAATAATGATACCGGAATCGGTCTTTTCTTCAGCAGGTTCGGGCTGAACCAAAACACGATCGCTTAATGGTTGAATCTTTGTATTAGCCATAAGTATGACTCCCTAAGTTTAGGTTAATAGTTGAATTTAAATTTTAATTTCTGATTCGGTCTTGCTTACACAAAATTATAAATCAGAAAGTCTTTCATATTCTTGCGAAGCGGAATTTACGAGCTTCGTTTATCAGGTTAATGGGTGAGCAAGTACCATACCAAACTCCGGCAGAAAAGCAGATAATTTTAAAATTACCGTTTTTCCCCTTCATTCAGGCGGGAACTGGTAAAAATTAAGCTTACAGCGATATGCAGGGAAAGACTATTAGGTCAAAATGCCATCCCGTTCCAGACAGGCTGTCAACTTTTCATATGCTTCCGGGGGCCATGCTTCTGCCCGTTTGTCAAAGTCAAACCCTTCAGGCAAATGATCCTTGTCTATAATGGGCTTGAGTGCATTACTCAACTTTTTACGGCGCTGGTTAAAAGCGGTTCGAACCACCTTCTTCATATGTGTGTCGGTACAGTCAAGCTCCCCTTTGTCGAAGACCAGCCGTACGACCGCGCTTTCCACCTTTGGCGGGGGACTAAAACAGTGGCGGGAAACGGGGAATAGTATTTCGGGAGAACTCATCAATTGGGTTTGTACACTAAGGATACCGTAATCTTTGGTTCGTATACCCGAAACCAGCCGTTCTGCAACCTCTTTCTGCATCATCAGTATCGCATCGGCCAGGACCGTTCGAGCCCCGAGCAAGGAGAAAAGTATCTGACTGGTTATATAATAAGGGAGATTCCCTACCACATGGGTCTTACCCTTTCCCGCCGACAGTTCCGTCCAATCCACCTCCAGCACGTCCCGGTGATGTATGGGCAAATCGGGGAATTTTTGCTTCAGCACTTCGACGGCACGCTGGTCCACTTCAACAGCATGCACATCCTCAAAACGGTCTACCAGGAGTTCAGTCAATGCTCCCGTTCCCGGCCCGATTTCAATCACACGGTGTCCCTTCCCGGCCGTTATGGCAGAGGCAATTTTTTCAACAATATTCCCGTCGGTTAAAAAATGCTGTCCAAGGCTTTTTTTAGGTCGAAAACTCATATTCAGCGTGTTAATCGGAATTTGGTAAATTCTGCAAGCAGGAAGCGTTTTAAAATATTCATAAGGTACTTTTGCTTACCATCAATCCATAATTTAACTTGTTTCAAATATCCTCTAAAATCCGGCTTTACAATAGGTTATGGACATCAATCCACTTGAAACTGAAGAGATTGGGATAAAAACCCTTGAAAAGAGACTGATGAAGTCGAATTCCAAGGTATCGCTTAAAATCGGCTTACCCAAAGAGATTTCAAATGATGAGCGGCGCATATCCCTGACCCCGGGCGGTGTATCCGTCCTCAAGGCCAACGGCCACCAGGTTTTTATTGAAAGAGAAGCCGGCAAAGAAGCAAATTTTCCCGATCAGGAATATGCCGATGCCGGGGCCGAAATGGCCTATGGAGCCGATGAGCTATATAAAAAATCTGAAATGATCGTCAAGGTGGCTCCTCCCACCGAGCATGAGCTGGAGTTGCTGGAGAAGGAACAGATATTGCTTTCCGCCCTGCATCTGGGCAATGCCACCGAAGAGCTGATGAACACCCTGATAGAGAAACACATTACCGCCATAGGCTACGAGTTTATTAAAGGTGAAGACAAGGAATTTCCCATTGTGCGCATGATGCATGAAATTACTGGTTCCATGTCTGTTCAGATCGGAGCTCATTACCTTGAGAAAAATGACGGAGGACAGGGAATCATGCTGGGAGGTATATCGGGCATTCCCCCGGCAACCGTAGTGATCCTGGGTGCGGGAATTACGGCCGAATATGCTGCGAGGACAGCGCTGGGGTATGGGGCTCAGGTTTTTGTAATGGACAACGACCTGGCTCGCCTGCGGCACCTGGAAAATGCACTGGACCGGCGCATTATTACGGCCACCGCCAACTATCAATATTTATCGTCAGCCCTGCAATATGCCGATGTCCTTATCGGGGCCGCCATGTTTGAAGGAGAGCGGGCTCCCGTGCTGGTTACCGATACCATGGTCTCAAGTATGAAGGCGGGTAGCGTCATTGTAGACACCGTAATCGACCAGGGAGGCTGTATTGCTACAAGCCGGGCCACCACCCATACCAACCCTATTTTCAGGAAACATGATGTCATCCATTACTGTGTCCCCAACATCCCCTCAAATGTTGCCAGAACCGCTACCTATGCCCTCAACAATGTGATTGTCCCCTACCTGCTGGCTATCGGTGATGCCGGGGGAATCAAAGAGTGCCTGTGGTCTAACACCGCCCTGCGCAACGGCACCTATGTATATAAGAAACACCTGACCAAGAAAGCCCTTTCAAACCTGTTTGATATGCCGTACCGAGAAATTGAAATGCTGATTGCCAGCCAGATTTAGCAGGGGATAGTCAGCAATTGAAGGATCCTCTTAACGTAAATAAACAAGTCAAAACCATTGCCCAAGTCCGAATTGAGCCAGAGAAACTATAAACGCATCACCCTGATCAACTGGTTGCTGTCCGTACCGCTGATCATACTTTTTGCCTGGCCTTATATATACCTGGCTCGCTTTTTAACTTTCAGGGCCGATATAACCTACCTGGGAAGCTTCCTGTTCGCCTTTCCTTTTACCCTGACCATCCTTCACGGACACGTTACGATGGCCTTGGGATCGGCACACCGTCACTTTTATTATGAATGGCTGGAGAAACATAACCTGACCTATGGACTTTTTTTCCATCCCATATTTACACGCACACGATTCAGGCTGGTACCGCTGGTGGTCAGCCTGCTCATCCTGATGGGGGGCGGACTGTTCCTTGTTTAATAAAGCAGGGCTGGTATGGAAATACGTTAATAGGCCTCTCCCTCCTTGATTTCCTCAACCACAGCCGGGTCAAGCAGTGTCGAGGTATCTCCCAGATCGTCGGTATCGCCGGAGGCTATCTTTCTGAGGATGCGTCTCATAATCTTCCCGGACCGGGTTTTAGGCAACCCTGATACGATCTGTATTCTGTCGGGTTTGGCGATGGGGCTTATTATTTTTGTTACCAGATCACGGAGTTCCCCTTTGAAGTCTTCCGGATTCTCAATTCCATCTTCACAGATCGCAAAGGCATAAATTCCCTCTCCCTTTACATCATGGGGATACCCTACCACGGCCGATTCCACGACCTTCTTATGCTCGTCGATCGCATTTTCAATTTCGGCGGTGCCGAGGCGGTGGCCTGAGACATTAAGCACATCATCTACCCTGCCCGTAATACGGTAATAGCCGTCTTTATCCCTTCGGCATCCGTCGCCGGTAAAGTAGTAAGCCGGGTATTTGGTAAAATACACCTCCATATAACGGTCCATATCCCCCCATATACCCCGGGTCATTCCCGGCCAGGGATGTTTGATAACGAGGTCGCCCTGAGCTTCGGCCTCTTCTATCTCATTGCCGTTGTCGTCCATCAGTGCCGGTTCCACTCCCGGCAGCGGAAGAGTGGCATATCCGGGTTTGGTGTCGGTAATACCCGCAAGCGGGGATATCATAATCCCCCCGGTTTCGGTCTGCCACCAGGTATCCACGATCGGGCAGTTCCCATTGCCTATCTCCTCGTCGTACCAATGCCAGGCTTCCTCATTAATCGGTTCTCCCACCGTACCCAAAACCTTGAGTGAGCTCAAATCATATTTTTTCACATATTCGATATCCTCTTTCATCAGCGCCCGTATTGCAGTGGGAGCTGTATAAAAATGGGTTACCCCGTATTTCTCGCATACCTCCCAAAGCCTGCCCGGATCGGGATAGGTAGGGGTGCTTTCAAAAATAATGCCTTTGACCCCATTCAGCAGGGGACCATAGATGATATAGGAATGGCCGGTAATCCAGCCGGCGTCGGCAGTACACCAGTATACGTCATCTTCACCTATCTGAAAGACGTTACGCAGGCTGTAGCTCGTGTAGATCATATAGCCTCCGCAAGTGTGAACCTGTCCCTTCGGTTTGCCGGTAGACCCCGAAGTGTAGAGGATAAAGAGGGGATCTTCGGCATCCATTACCGCAGCTTCATGCTCTTCCGATGCATCCCGCATCAGGTTGTGCCACCATTCATCGCGGCCTTCCACCCAGTCAATTTCCTTGTTGGTACGTTCGCATACGATGACCGATTTTACAGTGGGACAATCTTTCAGGGCTTCATCCGAAATATCTTTCAGGGGCACATGCTTCGTCCCCCGGCGTAGTCCGTCATTGGTAATCAGCATTTTTGCATCGCAATCCTGAATACGGTCTGAAAGGGATTGGGCAGAAAACCCCGCAAAAACGATAGAATGGACAGCCCCGATGCGGGCGCAAGCCAAGGCTGCTATAGCCAGTTCCGGGGTCATTGCCATGTAGATAGCTACACGATCACCCTTTTCTATTCCCTTGCTCTCCAGCACATTGGCAAACTTGCAAACCTGTTTATGCAGCTGCCGGTAAGTAATGGTGCGGTGTACCGCGTCCGGCGTATTCGGTTCAAAAATAAAAGCGGTCTTATCTCCAATGGTATCCAGATGCCGGTCCAGGCAATTCTCAACGATGTTAAGCTTACCTCCTTCGAACCACTTTACATTCCCCTCCTTCAGGCTGCCGCTGTGTACCTTGTCCCATTTTTCATGCCAGCTGAAGGTCTCGGCATATGCTTCCCAAAAAGATTCCGGGTTGTTGACACTTTGTTCATAGACATCCTGGTATTCGTCAAATGAGGAAATAGTAAAACCCATGGCTGAAGTCGTTATCTTTCGGTTACGTCTTTATAACAGTGTCTTTTATGTTAATTAATTCAGACTGATAATCAAGTTTAAAATTCCCCGGCTGAGGTATGTACCGAAAGTATCTACCAAGCTGAATATGAGATGCAATGTACATCGGCGGGAAGATTCTGAAAGAGGGAGAGGTGGCGTATATCAGGTATATCGCTCCCATTTTCGTTTTACACAGTGGTGCAATCGGCTGATTATTCTCGATTTTTTAGTTCGTACGTTGGCTCCCGTAATGTCGAAATGCCTGCTTGCCTCCTTGGTAGTTGCATCGGGCTTATCTATAAAATACCTGATAAAGGTCCTGTTATCCTCCTCAAGCGTATCCAGGCAGGCTTTTAAGATACGCTGCTTATCCTGATCCAGCAGATTCTCTACCTGTTCCGCCGGAGAAACCAGGTGTTCCCTGTTATCTTCTATGGGAGTGGATTCAAAACGGTGCTGCGATTTTGAATAGGCTATGTATTCATTGCGGCAGGCACTGATCAGGTAACTGAATATATACTTCTCCTTGCGAATATTATCCTTGAGTATCTGCTCATACACGCTCAGAAAGGCGTTATGGATACACTCCTCCGCATCCTGCTCGGCCGCATTCATGGTCACTTTCAGGTAATCTTTCAGCCTTGGCATTACTTCTTCAAGAATGCTGTTTGCCTTGGCCTTGTCATTTTCCTGTATGGCGGTAACCAATTCTGAAAAATCAAGTCTTTTTTGATACAATGGTAACTAGCCTGAATGAATTATTAATTGAAATCTACCTAAAATTCAGGTAACTATTCATTTCAAGAATAAACAAATAATCCCTCTCCTCCATGATTTACTACCCGGTCATCCCAATATACATTTTTATCTAGTTAATTTTACTTAAATTGTCGCAAGTAAAATTAAGAGTACTCGCTTCCTTTTAATTAAATTAAAATATTCTTGTTTTAAAAGTAGAAATATATACATATATAATCACAACATTTTTATTAAAATAAATATATAAATTCATATTATCATAGAATTTGTTACAAATTATTTTTCGGCCTCTATTATATGCAGGCCTCCATTTTTTTTGTAACAAACCCTTAGAAAAACACTCTTGTAGTCACGTAGGGGTATATACAATAAACCAGATACACTGGCTTTACCTCGCACTTTAACAATACAAACTTAAACACTGGTACTACTATGAATACGCTCAAAAACATCACTACCAAATTCTTCGCCGTAACCTGCATCTTCGCCCTGGCCGCCGGGTGCGCCTCCGTCACCGACGCCGGGCTCGCCGAGCAGCCCAGCGAGACCCAGATCGAGGTTGAAGTGCCTAC
>CAYREV010000002.1:95633-151134 GCA_964423345.1 uncultured Balneolaceae bacterium
ACATTGTGATGGGCTACCTGTACCTGTTCACCCTGCTGTATGCAACCTTTACCGTTGCCCCGGAACCGAATGCCACCTCCCTGGACAGCCTGTCCATGGAGCAGGCTGTGCAATACATACAGCAGGCAGAGCGAAACGAATACAGAGACCTTAACCTATGGGCGCTGGCCAGGTTATGTGAATCGGGAGATTCGATCAGCAGTTATATAGATAGCATTAATAGCTATCAGAAAATTTTAGAGGGGCCTTTTTGCGGAAACAAATCCTATACCCGGGTTTTAACCGACCTCTCCTTTCAGGAACGGTCACCCGCCCTCTTACTGGCCGCCCTCAAGAGCCTGGATTCCCCCCGGGCGCAAAGAGAGTTAAAACGGCGCTATGCCCGAACCATAGGCTTTTCGGCCTCCTCCCCCCTCGATTATGATCTGATTACCGATAAATATATTGACAAAGAAACGATCACGGAGGAATTGCTCCCGACCAGCCCTTTCCGCTTTGAACATTATCTGCTTTTATTTAGCACCTTTAACTTTAGAAACGGAATTATCAAAGAAGAGTACCATCAAAACTTCGTCAAAGCCCATCTGAATTCGAATGGCAACTCCCCGAAAAACCTTCAACGGTCCCTGCTGAATTCCACCTTGTTATTCTCTCTTTATCTGAGAGACCAGTATTCCAATATTCCCTCCATCTACTCCTCCCTCTCTGAAGACCTACTGATTCCTGTGTCGGAAAGAAGGCTCTACATTTATCGATACCTGGCCTTCTCCATGTACCGGCTGGGGTATTACGACCGCAGCCTTGCCATCTCAAGAAATCATACCGTTCCCCTGGCAACGTATCTGGACAAACCTCAAACCGTCATCCGGGAATTAACCCTGCGAGGGGTCTACCTAATCCAGATTGGGAAGTACAAAGAAGCTCAAAAAGTTTACACTCAATTATTGGAAGAGGAGAGAAAAAACAGTGCAAAGCTCTCCAACTCCACCGTATTCACCAACCTGGGGATCACCTATTTAAAAAGCGGGGAGTTTGACCGCTACCTGGATCTGCAGCTTAGGGCCCTTGAACAGACCGAAAACCTCGACAGTTATACCCACCGGCTCAGAATACTGAAGAATCTCTTTGTCTACTACATGAATATAAAGGACGAAAGAAACGCCCAGCTGTATCTTAGTGAAGCCAGAACCCTGACGGAAAAGTATGGAACCGAATCAGAACAGGGGGAAATCTACCTCCTTTCGGGTACATTTAATAAAACCATGGAAAATGATTTTAAGCAGGCCGAACAATTCTATATAAAAGCCGAAAAACTATTGGTTCCAGTTAAAAACTATTCGAACTACATGATGGTTTTATTCGAAAAGGGCAAATTGTTCGAAGAGACCGGGCAGCTGGACAAAGCCCTCCGTACGTATCAACAAATCATACAGCTGGCTTCCGGAAAGGAAGACACCCCAAACCTGCTGGAAGGCTATACGAATATTGGGCGGACATTTCTGCAGAAGGGCAAAGTAGACTCGGTACAGAAATACGTCCACAAAATTCAGAATGCCAATCTGGAGGTGCTCAATTTTGAGGATATCATAAAGGCAAAAAGAATTGAGGCGGCCTATTATTACAAGACCGGAGATTATAGCCAAGCCTACGACCTCCTGCGGCCGGTACTTGACCAGACCGTGAAATGGGCCAAAAACAGTACGAACATTCAGTCAGGTTTCTGGAATATCGAGCCGGAGTTCCTGGATGCCTTCCAGCTCATGGCCGACCTGCTGGTCGAAACCGGGAGAAAAGAGGAGGCGGTTGAAACGCTGGATCGAATTAAAACGATCAACGACGCCTCCCTTTACCAGAATCCCATGGTTAAATCCAGCCAGCTCAATGAAGAGGAGCTCACTGAATACCGCAACCTCACCCAGCAACTGGATGCATTGAGGAAAAAACAGTTGATTGTTGATGGAGATCAGAATCTTGAGATCCGGGCTGCGATTGACAAGCTGAATGCCAAAAAAACGGCATTGGATCGGAAGATTTCCAATATGACCAACCGGGAGCATATCAGCATCCATGAGGTGCAGCGGCAGCTTGGAGGCAGAGAGATGGTCCTCCATATCACTGAACTCAACAACCGGTATTACCTGGCAAGGATCACCCGCCGGGATATTCAGATTTCAACCATTGAACTGACCGACAAGCTCAGGAACACCTTCGCGGTGGCCTTACAGAACCTGGCTACAGGTAAAACCGACCTGTCTCAACTCAGGGAGATCACCGAGGTCCTCAATATTAATACCATCCCATCCCGGATTGAGTCCCTTACAATCATCCCCGACAGCTACTTGTACCAGCTTCCGATTGATATTTTGCCTTTGGCAAGTACCGGTTCCCGACATAGCTACGGTAAGGCTACCTATGTCGTGGAAAGATATAAAACTTTTTACCTGACCTCCCTGAATGATTTCAGAAAAGAGGAGCCGGCTTCCCGTAAAACGTATAAATGGGACTTTGCAGGCTACGGGGTCTCCGATTTTCAGTCTGAAGGGCGCTCCCAAAATCTTGTCCCCCTCCCCTATGCCGAAACGGAAATCAACAGTATTATGGCAGGATTGACCAATGTATCGGACAAAGCCCGCTTCCTGAATCACTCTTCAACCGAGCAGACTTTTAAAAGAACCGCGCCGCAATCCCGTATCCTGCACCTGGCAACCCACAGTGAGCTTTCAAACAGAGATCCCCTGTTTTCCACCATATATATGAGTACGGATACCGATTCGATTGGCGAAACAAACAGGGATCTTGCCGGACGGATCTTTGCATATGAACTGTTTGAACTGAACCTGGCCAACGACCTCATCATGCTTAATTCCTGCGAGTCCGGTTCAGGCAACTACCTGCAGGGCACCGGGGTAATGGGAATTAGCCGTGCACTGCGTTATGCCGGTGCCAACTCACTGATCTTAAATATATGGTCGGTCAATGATATGATGGCCTCTGATTTTGCCATCGAATTCTACCGTCAAATCAACGAAGGGCATACCAAGGATGAAGCCCTGAGGCAGGCCAAGCTTCACTTCCTGAAGTCCAAAAATGCCAACCCCCATTACTGGGGCTCCTATATGTTGATTGGAGACCGCAAAGCCCTGATTCATCCCTACCGGGAAATGAACCTCTACTTTGCCGGCTCATTTATGCTGTACTTTATCGGCCTGGTATCTTTCAGTGTGTTTAGGAAATGGAAAAACGGCAACCACGCGGCAGCCTGACCCACATCTGGGTAGCATTGATATATTATATGAACCGCCTTGCCACTCCAACTATAATAAAAGCCCGGAAACAGGCAGTTACCGGGCTTTTATACAACTCTATAATTGTGTTATCCTGTTAACGAGACGCCAGGGCATTCAAATAACTCTCGGCAACCCTGCGGTAGGCGCCATTCAGCTCATACGCTTTCTTAATATTCGCTTCAGCCATTTCCATCTGGTCAAGCTGGAAATAAGCATTTCCCAAATACCAATATGCCTTTTCAACAGTTAGCATATCAAGCTGTTTTTTACGGTCCAGTACGCGCTTGAAATGAACAACCGATTTATTAAACAAACCTTCATTATAAAAGAGCGATCCGAGATTTATATTAAGCTCGGAAGCCCACTTGGGATTTTCCGCTTTATCAAGCTCCTCCCGGAGCAAGGTTATGGCCTGTTCGAATTTCCCCCTGTTAGCAAGCGTGATGGCTTCACGAATAACCCGATGATCGTCTATATTGCCAGTCACGCCTTCGGCCGAGCGATAATAATCCAATTCAATATTTTCTATCGGCTGAACCGTATGTCCCGAATTAAACTGTGGAATGTAGAAAACCGACAGTACACCGATGGTAAGGGCCAGTACTGCCGCGGCTGCGTAACTCCAGAACTGTCGTGTCTTGACATTCTGGCCACGCTCTCTCTCTTCAAGCAATACTTCCCGCAGGTTGGCAGCAGATTTAAGATAATCCAAATGGTACCCATCCTGGATAAGCTCCGCCCATAGCTCATCTATCTCATCCTCAGACAGCTTCCCATTGATATATTTATCAATCCGGCCTTTTATTTCCTCTTTTTTGAAACTTTCAATCATGGTTTCAGCCGATTTATTTAGATATTAATTTAACTACAACAATATAACAAATACCAACTTAACTATTGGACTATTAAGGAATCTTAATTTTATAATAGTTAATCGACATGATTTAATCATATACATGCCAAAACATTATCATTGAAGGTAAGATCTATGATGAATTTTTGCCCCCGGTCTAATGTATCTTGGTATCCTTTCAAAGAACGAAGCTCTTGTTCTTCTGTTTCTTTACTAAGTACCTTACTTCTTATACATAGATGGAATTCCCACCCATTTGTTACAAAAAAAATGATTTTTATTTATCGGTAAAATAACGACTCCTCACGGCCTCTGAACAACAGTACGGCAAAGACCTCATTACCCTTCCTTCATTTATGGTAAATGTTTGTTAAGAAGTGCTTATGCATTACTTTTTCTGAAGCATATCTCATTTATTACCCTAAAGATATTTAGGATATATGACAGGCTTCACAAAATACGTATTTGGGTTTCTCGCAGTGCTTTTTTCGGTATCATGCCAGAAAACCGATTCTGCAAAAATCAGGGGCAGCATAGACTATATCGGCTCTTCTACCATGTACATAGAGAAGCAGCCCCTGCACTATAAATATGCCCAAAAAAGACGATACCCTATAGAGCCGGATATTCGCGGTCAGTTTTCAGCTTCCCTCCCCTCCGATTCCCGGGAAGTAGCTTTTTTTACTATAGATGACGATCGATATCCCCTGGTCATCGCTCCCGGCGAAAATATTACGGTAAAAATCACCCGGGCTGTCTTCCCGGATTCCGTCCATGTAGAGGGATATCCGGAACCCTGGAACAGACATTTTTTAACCTACTGGGATGAAATCAGCCGAATCAATGCCAAGATCGACGAACAGATGGACGCCTTCAGGGAGGGTGAGCCTACCAGTGTGCTTGACCTCTATAAACACCGATATAAAATTGCCAAAAGGCACTTGGCAGATACACCGCTCGATATCTACTATTACAAGAATATCGGTGAATACCTGGTTAAAAGGCTGGAAGAGATCCGATACCGGCAAAATAAGCCGGGCTTCAATACGGTAAAGGAACGTCAGTCGGTCATCGACAAAGCCAAAAAACTAAATTTTTTCTCCTACAAATCACTCAAGGCCCAGCGGGCCGGTATTAGGGACTTCACCAATGCCTATGCCAATACCTTTGGTGTAGAAGACAGCCTGGAAGAGGAATATGGGCAGGACCTGATGCAATATGATATTAAACGGCTCGGATACAAAACATTGAACAGGGCGCGAACATCCGTGTTAGACCATATAGAAGAGCGGAGAGCACTGGCTTATGCAAAGATGCACCTAATAGCTGAACGCATAGGTGAAATGTCGCCCGATGTAGCGGAGGAGAGCTACCGGAATTTCCTGGAGGATTACCGTGACTTTCCAAACTATATCCGTTTCCTGAAAACGTTTTACCAAAAGACGAAACAGGTTACCCCCGGCAATCCCGCCGTCCCCTTTATCCTGCCCAACCAGTACGGGAAAATGGTGAGCATGGAAGATTTTAAGGGTAAGTACGTGCTGCTTGATTTTTGGGCCAGCTGGTGCATCCCCTGCCTGGATGAGTTTCAGCATATGAGGGAGTTATACAACGAATACAGCAGAGACGAATTTGAAATAGCAGCCATATCCATAGAAAAAGACAGTCTTCGCTGGAGGCAGGCCGTGAACAGGTTTAAAAACCCGTGGCCCCAGCTATATGGAGGCAACAGCTTCCAGCAGGAAACCTTCTCTTCCTATCAGGGCGGAGGCATCCCTTTCTACATCCTGGTAAATCCAAAGGGGAATATTGAGCGTTATAACGATGTCCGCCCCTCTTTCAATTTGCCGGCAATCCTAGACAGCCTTATTACAGACGAGGGATAGTTATCACAATCCTGTTGCATGTAGCTGTATTTTGGCTATACTAACGGAAAAAGTTTTATGGCCCGATATCTTGTTCTCTTAACTGCGAGCCTGCTGCTGTTAGTACCATTCGGATGTGCTCCTGCACAAAGGGGGGAAACATCCCTGGATACCAAAATTGGGCAGATGCTCATGGTGGGATTCAGGGGGATGCAGATCGAGGAGGAGGGCCCCTTCGCCAAGGATGTGAAAAAATATCATCTGGGCGGCGTGGTGCTTTTTGACTACGATGTGCCCAGAGACACCGCCTATCGAAATATCAGTTCCCCATCGCAGGTAAAGAAGCTGACGGCCGACCTTCAGAAATTGAGCAATATCCCACTCTTTATTTCCATTGACCAAGAGGGCGGAAAAGTCAACCGCCTTAAAAGCCGCTATGGATTCCCTCCATCCGTTTCCGCTGAGCAGCTGGGCCGGATTAACGACCCCGACACCACCCGAATACAGGCCCGCCGGACCGCCCGGCAATTGAGCCGTCTGGGGATCAATACCAACCTTGCCCCGGTGGTGGATCTCAATATCAATCCGGATAATCCCATCATCGGCGGTATCGGCCGTAGCTTCTCCCCGGACCCTCAAATAGTAAGCAGGCATGCAATGACCTATATCCGGACGGTACATAGCTATGGCATCATTACCACCCTGAAGCATTTTCCGGGCCATGGCAGCTCTATCGGCGACTCCCACCTGGGGGTGGTTGACGTCACCCATACCTGGAGCAGGAAAGAACTGATACCTTATCGCAATATTATTCAAAACGGGCTGGCCGACATGGTTATGACGGCCCATATCTTCAATGCCCGCCTCGATCCGACCTATCCGGCCACCCTATCCAAACCCACAATCGAAGGTATTTTGAGGGACAGCTTGCATTTCGAAGGAGTGGTCATGTCGGACGACCTGCAGATGAAGGCCATACGTTCGGAGTACGGTTTGAAGGAAACCATAAGGCAGGCCATCCGGGCGGGAGTGGACATACTGGTGTTCGCCAACAATACCATCTACGATCCCGCCATTGCCCAAAAAGCTCATTCAACGATAAAAGAACTCCTGGAGAAGGGCGTTATCACTCCCAATCGCATAGAACAATCCTATAACCGTATTATGGCTCTAAAAGAAGAATATTTAATAAAGGAACCATAACCACCCGCTTACGGGGAAGCCCCCGAACCAACCGGGCCGATACCTTATATTTCCCCCCGGTTTATTTCCCCCGGTAAGGGACCCCCTCCCTGATCCACCCGGGCGCTTCGGCTCCTCTCAGGTAGTGATCAAAATACTCTTTCATTTTTATGGCGTAATCCAGCCTGTTTCCATATTCCTGTAGGTGGTGGGGCTCTTTGCGGTATTGCAGAAACACCGCATCCTTGCCCAGCCTTCGCATGGCCAGGTACAGTTCAATCCCCTGGTACCAGGGAACGGCCGTATCCTCGTCCCCGAACATAATCAACAGGGGCGTGTTGATGCGGTCGGCATAGAATACCGGTGAATTCTCGATGTAGTTTTCCGGGTATTCCCACAGGCTGCCCCCAATGCGGCTTTGTGACTGTTCATACTGGAACTGCCGGGCCAGTCCGGAGCCCCAGCGAATGCCGCTGTAGGCACTGGTCATGTTCGACACTGGCGCCCCGGCTATGGCCGCATCAAAGATGTCGGTCTGGGTTATCATGAAAGCGGTCTGATAGCCACTCCAGGAGTGCCCGTGCAGACCCAGCTTGTCCGGATCGGCTATGCCCATATCTATAAGTTTTTGAACCCCCGGTACCAGGCTTTTGGTGGAAGCAAATCCGGGCGTACCCACCTCAAAACGAATATCGGGGAGAAACACCACATAATTGTCACTTACCCATTGGGGAAGGGTGGGACGATCGTCATTGGTAATATTGTTGAATTCATAGGCCCGCTGGGAAAAGAAGCGATAATAATAAATGAGCACAGGATATTTCTTTCCCTCCTCATAGGTGTCGGGTTTTATGACCGCTCCCTGTATGGATTCGCCGTCGAGGCTTTTCCATTCAATCAGTTCGGCCGTGCCCCAGTTATAGGTTTCATGAAGGTCGGTATGCAACTCACTCAGTCGCCGTACCTTTTTAAAACGCTTTCCTTCACTGACCCATAGATTCGGGTACTCGTCATAGCTTTCACGGCTATATATAATACGATCGCTATCCTCTGCCGCAGCAATGAAATCAAACTTTTTGTCTTCCTCCAATCTCCGGCTAGTACCCTGGCGGTTTACTTTTACCGTATAGAAACCGTACGTTTTTTTCCTGTCGTAATACCCGCGCAACAACAACTCCTCTTTGGAACCGAGTCGCAATTTATCGGGATCCAATCGCTCTATACGGTAACGGATTTGACGGTCCCGCCCATCACGGCTGATATTGACCGCCTTTCCACCGTCGGTCGGGAACTTCCAAATGTCGTACTTGTCATAAATCAGGACCGCCTCATCGCCCTCTATCCATCCTCCAAGGCCATAGCCCGAGGCTTGGATTGGATAATCATGATCTTCATTGTAAAAGGGTACGGAAAGATTTTCGGTCAGGTTGCTGTAGACGCCCGATTGTATGTCATAGAGATGCCACTGGCGGTCTTCATAGAACACTACATAATTCCCGCCCGGCGACAGGTCCGCCCCATAAGAGAGCTTTTCCGCAACCAGCTTCTTTTCCCCGGTCTTAAGATCCACCGTGTAGTAGTCGTCGTAAAACCACTCCCATGTAATCAGCTTCAGATAGGGTATATCGGAGCTTCCCAGGGCAAACTTTGGATTATGGCTCACCTCCACATCCGGCACCTGCTTATCGGCCAGCTGTACCCACTCGCCACTGTCCAGATGGTAAACCGCCCGGTACAGATGATTCTTTCTCTCCTTCCAGGTCTCTTTTTCATGCGTCTTGATTCGGGGATCGTCCCAATGCCAGACATCCACCTCCGCCTCATCCAGAATATCCTCACGGTTATATATCTCAATGGTCTTGGTTTCTTTCTTGTTTTGGCCAATTTCCACCATCTCCCGGTCCATCACACCGAAAAACAAACGCTCTCCGTCCTTGGTCCACTTCAAATCGTTATGCGAACGAAGTGCCCATTTGCTGCCTGCATCTTCTGCCATTACAGCCTCTTTCAGAAGGCCATCGGCCGATGACCACACATGGATGTTGGCATCGCCGGCTTCGAAAGCCGTATCCATCTTTGCTTCGGTAAATGCCAGCCGGGGATGCTCTCCTTTCCATGCCAGGTTGGCATAGTATCCGTCTTCCTGTTGATGAATCACCTGCTCCGAAAGATTTTCTTCATTGAGATTACGTATGTAGAGGCCGTTATGGGAACCCGCGGTATCGACCACCGAATAGGCCAGGTATCGGGAAGTGCTGTCAAACGCCATCTCGCTTACAAAGGGAATAACGGCTTCCCGCCCTGTGGCGAGGTTTCGCAACACCACCTCGGAACCCAGGTTTTTATTCTTCGAATGCTTCTTCTCCATCTCGCCGGACAGATAATGGTGAATGGCCACCCATTTCCCGTCATTGGAAAACCCAAAAGCTTTCACGCTGTCCTTTTGAACCGTATTGCCGTTGCCGGTATTCAACAAGGCCATTCCACGCTTGGGCTTTTTATCTTTTTCAGCTTTAAGCTCATCCGCCAGCGACGGCTTAACAAAAGCCCCGACCCATTGCCCGTTTTTGGTAATGCGCGGCTTGTCACCGAGGTTGATCGTGTACACCCGGTCGTTATCCACGCTGCGCACCCGAACCTCGCCGTCGCCGCGGTCGGGCCATACGCTGTATATGAGCCAATCCCCGTTGGCCGAAATGCTTGTTTGGGAGATATCTTCCCATTTCATGATATCCTCAAAGGTGAGCTGCCTGTCCTGCCCCAGCGTGAGTATAGGGGCCAGCAATAAAAGGACCGTAAATAAACCGCTCATACGATATTTGCACCTGTTAAATGACATAGTCGGGTAATTATTTTAACATTAATTGCATATATATGACCCATACACCTACACGAGCCAACAAGAGAATTAAATGATTAATCAGCGCAATTGATACTTCCCGGATAGCTTTTTGAATCATTTTACGACTATCCATTACCATATTTGCCAATAACCATGAATAAATACACTAAAGCCTACTCCCCCTACATCCGGAAGTTTGAAGAGGCCAAGGGGGAACTACAGGAATTGCTCTCCCCATTGGAGGAGCATCTATTCACCCGAAGGCCCTCCCGAAAATCCTGGAGCGCGGGAGAATGCATCAGCCATCTTGTCGAAGCGGGCTCCCGCTATTATGAGAGGGTGAAAGAAGGTTACGATCCCTCCATTAAAACCCCGGATAAAAGGGATCCCATGCACCTGCGGCTGCATATGCGCTGGTTTGTAACATTTCTGGAACCGCCGGTCCGGTTTAAGTCGCCCGCCCCCGCCTCATTCAGGCCCAAGACAAACAAACGGTTGGATAAGAACAGGGTATTGGCCGATTTTCTCTCCCTGCAGGACCGGTACATACGGATACTCAGGCATGCCGGTGAACACGAACAAAACCTGGGTGATATATTCGTTCCCAACCCGGTGGTGCCCATCATACAAATGAGTGTGGCAGAGTGCATTGCAGTCACCGAAGCCCACCAAAGGCGTCACCTGCTGCAGGCCTCCGGAACCCTTACTACGCTAAAGAACCAAATAAAGGAATAACTATAAATCCGAATACGCTCATCTCATTCCGGATATCGGCCGTACCGAAATAGATGCATTTCCGTTTTGACCAGGATTTAAATTGAACAGATCTTTGTTTAAAAATGGGGGAAAGCCATAAAACATAAACCTAACAACTATGAAAACCGAACTGCTTCAGAAACGCCTGGAAATAACCTATACAGCGGTGGACCTATACCTCGAGCAGGGGGGCGAATTCACCTTAAGCCAGATAGCGGACGAGCTGGATATTACGGTATCCGATATTTTTGAGTATTTCGCTGACAAAAAGGCCATCCTGGAATTTTACTACACCTCCGTCGTCATCCGATACCAACTGATGATCGAGGAAATTGACGATTTTCAGGAGTACACGCTGGGGGAAAAACTTTCCAATTTCATCTATTCCTCTTTCGATATCATGGAAGAGAAACAGGAGTTCGTAGAGAAAACCTATAAAGAGCTCGTGGGCTGCCGTTACCGAAAATCGGAATATGAAGATGAAATAGAATCGCTCTTCAAATCGTTCTTCGCCCGGGACAAGGGCATATCGGCCAGCAGCGGCTGGCTGTTGAACAACCTTTCCTATTCCATGTTGAGAAATAAGTATGAACTGCTGGTACTATACTGGATTAAGGACGAGTCGGAAGGCAAGGAAAAAACCATGGAACTGACTGACAAGCTTACGACCTTTATCGAAGAGGTACTATATACCCAGATCGTGGATAAGGGACTGGACCTGATGAAATTCATCTTCTCCAATACCCTTTCCAAAGAGAATATCCCCTTCCGGGATGCGATAGAGTCCAAAATTGAAATCAGATCCTGAGAAATTTACCGCAAGCTTTATTTAAAAATACAGATCTATGGGCGACGACTTTCCATCATCAAAATTAGACCGGGGTAAAATTTTTGCCAAGACCGGAATCAAGCTGGGTACCAACTATGCCAAGCGATACCTGAAAAAATCGGTCGGCAGGAAGGAGGGCGCCGATGAAAGCCGAAAATTTCATCAGGACAATGCGCGCAAGGTATTCAATGAGTTTACCAAGCTGCGCGGTACCGCCCTCAAGATTGCCCAGTCGCTGAGTATGGACCAAGGCATGCTGCCCGAAGAGTTTGCCGACGTGATGAGTGAAGCGCAGTACAGCGTCCCTCCCATCAACAAAGCACTGGCCCGCTCGATCATCAAAAAAGAGCTGGGTGAGTACCCCGAGCAGCTGTTTGAATCTTTCAGTGCGGAAGCCATAGCCGCCGCCTCCATCGGGCAGGTACACGTGGCCCGGCTGAACAACGGGGAAAAAGTAGCTGTAAAAATCCAGTATCCCAATGTTCGCAATACCATCAGTTCGGACCTGAGCCTGGCCAAGACCCTGCTGAACCGGTTTGTAAAAAAGGGAGCCAACCTGGACGAGTATTTCGAAGAAATCGAGGAAACCCTCATGGAGGAAACCGACTACATTCAGGAGGGGAACTACATCGATTATTTCCATACGCACTTTAGCGGAGGCCCTTACAAAATTCCCCAATGGCACCGGGACTACTCCACGCCCAAGGTGCTCACCATGAGTTTCATCGAAGGGCGGCACCTCCGGGAATTTTTGAAGGAGAACCCCTCACAGGACCAACGGGACCACTTCGGGCAGCTCCTCTGGGACTTCTTCCACGACCAGGTAGAGCAGCGGGATTTCATCCATGCCGACACCCACCCGGGCAACTTCTTCTTCCGGGAAGACGGCACCCTGGGGGTTATTGATTTCGGATGCGTAAAACATTTTCCCGAATCGTTCACCAAACGGTATATGCAGTTGCTGCCCATACATTTGGGCCAGGATGACGAGAAGATCAGGCAGCTGTACAGGGACCTGGGCATCATCCGGGAAAATCCGAACAATCCGCAAAAAGAGGAGGAATTCTACCGGTTTTGCAAGAATTACGGCAATGCTTTTGCCCGCCCCTATATGGAGGATGAGTTTGACTTTGGGGACCGCGGCTTCAAACGGACCATCAACCGTTTTGCCAAGCAGATGCCCATTATGAATGAGCCGCGGGGCGACAAGAACTTCATCTACAGCACCAAGGTGCACCTGGGGCTTTACAGCCTGCTGATTAAGCTGGAAGCCCGGGTAGATACCACCCGCAGCAGGCAGATCACCCGGAAAGTACTGGAAGAAATGAACCGGGAACAATGAGATCTGCCAGACACTTCCATAATAAGACGTGCCAGGCATTTTTAAAGTGCCTGGCACGCAATTGCCGTCATCCTATGCGGTTAATAACTCATCCTAGTTATCCATCCTGTTCAGGTATTGGTAAAACTCGCTATCGGTCGATAGGATGATTGAAGTTTCCTTGTCAAACACATTCTGGTAGGCTTCCATGGAGCGCATGAAACTATACAGATCTCGCGAAGCTGAAGTCTTGTCGTAGGCCTGTGCGTAGATGTTCGCCGCCCGGGCATCGGCCTCACCCTTGATTTCCTGGGCGCGCCGGAAGGCTTCGGACTGAATGGATTTCAGCTCCCGCTCCTTCTCCCCGTTGATGCGGGCGGCCTCGCCCTGCCCTTCCGAACGGAACTTGTCGGCGATACGGTTGCGCTCACTGATCATGCGGTCGTATACCGTCTGGCGAACCTCTTCCACGTAGTTGATGCGCTTGAACCTGAAATCGAGGATGGCCAGGCCCAGGTCGGAAGCTCTTTCGTTGGCAAGCTTCTGTATCTCCACCTGTATGGAGTCGCGGCCCACCGCAATGGCCTCCAGGGTATCCTCGATGACTTCAATAGTTGTCGCATCCGTGTTGGGGTCTCGGTTGGTGGATCGAACCACCTCTACCAGGTCGTGGGAAGCGATGGCATTCCTCGTCTCCCCGTCCAGGATATCGTCCAGCCGCGATTGGGCTCCCCGCTCATCGCGCAGCCTTTTGAAAAACTGCAGGGGATCGGTTATCTGCCAACGCGCGTAGGTGTCCACAAATATGAACTTCTTGTCCCGGGTCGGCACCTGGTTCCGGTCGCCGTCCCATTCGAGGTATCGCTTGTCAAAAAAGTTGGCTTTTTGTATTAACGGTACCTTGAATTTCATGCCGGGGGTGGTAACGGCTTCCCCGACGGGATCACCGAATTGGGTGATGATCACCTGTTCGGTTTCGTCGACGATATAGAAGCCGTCCATTGCAACCAACAATGCGACTCCCAATACTACTAACAGTGATATTCCTTTAATCTTTTTCATAATATATTCTTTCAACCTCTTATTGATTTGAACCAGAATTGGAACTTCCGCCCTGCGCCTTTACTCCGTCCATCTGCATCTGCAACAGGGGCAGCACACTGTTGCCTTCGCCGTCGGTAACAATCTTTTTGCCGATCCGCGGCAATATGTCCTCGATGGTTTCCAGGTAGATGCGCCTTTTGGTTACTTCCGGAGCCTTAATGTATTCGCTGTACAGGTCGTTAAACCTGGAGGCATCGCCCCTGGCCCTATTTACGCGGTCCAGGGCATACCCTTCGGCCTTCTGAATGGTTTCCTGAGCCTGGCCCCTCGCACGGGGGATGACCTTGTTATAGGCCGATTTCGCTTCGTTTATCAGGGTTTCGCGCTGCTGCTGCGCTTCGTTGACGGCATTAAAGGAGGGTTTTACCGGGTTGGGCGGGTTGATGTCCTGCAACACCACCTGTTCAATTTTGATGCCCGACTCATATTCGTCGCAGAGGGCCTGGATCAGACGTTCCGCTTTCATCGATACCTCGGCCCTTCCCACGGTCAGCACCTCGTTGACCGTTCGGTCGCCAACGATCTGGCGCATGGCCGCTTCCGAAACATCGCGCAGGGTCTGTTCGGGATTTCGAATCTTAAAGAGGAAATTAAACGGATTGTTGACACGATACTGAACGACCCACTCCACATCCGCAAGGTTCAGGTCGCCGGTCAGCATAAGGGATTCGTCGGAATAGCCCGCCTTGGCGTAACTCGACCGGACGCCGGCGCTGGTAGTCCGGTAACCGAACTCCTGTTTCAGCTGACGCTGCACCGGGACATACCTGACATCCTCAAAAAAGGGCAGCTTATAATTTAAGCCGGGATCGGCGATTCGGGTGAATTCTCCGAAGCGGGTTATAAGACCCACCTCTTCCGGTTGTACGGTAAAAAAGGATGAAAAAACTACCAACACAGCCACCACACCAAGCAAAATAGAGCGAATATTTTTACTTAGGTGTTTAAGCTGAGGCGGCAGGTTCATATCCGATAAGTTGGAATCGGCCATAAATATAGGTCCTCGTTAAGTTAGATTTATATGTGCGTTATTCTTTATGATGACTAATACAATCGTTGCTGCTTGTCGTCTAAACTTTCAGGCAGATAAGGGTGGTATCGTCTGCCAGCTGATAATCACTGAACTTTTGTACCCTTCGTTTTATCTCCAGTGCAATTTCATTACAGCTTAAGCGGGTGGTGTCCATTTCTTCAATCACCTCCAGAAGATACTCAAAACCGAAGCGATTCCCATCCGGATCGACCGCTTCCGGAAGTCCGTCGGAATATAAAAACAAGAAATCGCCCGGCTTCAAATTTAATTCCAGCGAACCGTAATCAACATGGGCCTTGAGCCCCAGGGGGTAGCGCGGGTCGGGGGTTCGTATAAATTCGGCCTTTCCCCCTCTCTTTATGATGGGCTGGCAGTGACCCGCATTGGCTATGCTCAGTATTGAATTTTTCAGGCTATACCGGGCGATAACGCAGGTTATAAACGTCTGGGGGTCGGTACGCATGTGCAGCGTCGGGGCAACCTCCCTCAGGATATTCTCCGGCCTGTCCCTGTGCAGCCTGGAAAGCAGCAAACCACTGGTAAAAACAGCATGCATGGCCGCCTTCATTGATTTACCGGACACATCGGCGATGGTCATGGTGAGGGCCTCCGGCTCTGCATTTCCGTTTTGATTTACTACATAATCGAAATAATCGCCGCCCACTTCAAAAGAGGGCATAAAGAAACCATAGACATCTACGCCGTCCAGTACCGGCGGCTTCAGCGGCATCAGTTTGAACTGGCTCTCCCGGGCAATTTCAATCTCCTTTTCCACGCGAAGATGATTGGCCATACGTTCCTGGTATTCGGGCGTATAGCTGCCCATAACAGCGATGGGAGATCCGTAACGCCAGGCGACAAACCCATACACAAAAGGCAAGGCAAGCACCCCAAACTGCACCCAGGCTACATAGGCCACATCGGTGCTTGGCGACCCCAAAAATGGAGTAATCATAAGTATCAATACAAATATCCACCACCCTGTAGAAAAGGAGAGCAATCCCGATTCCCGAACGGCATACATGATAAGGGGAGCCATGGCCGTATAAACAATCAGTTCTTTCCAGATGGGCCCGTCGGTGGCAATCAGGGTTGCAGACCCGGCTATCAGGAATCCGAGGACAACCGTCCCGACAAGATATAGCATCCACCGCTTTTCAACATATTGCCTTAATAAACCCATCGTAACCCCCACATGTCCCAGGGCAACCAACCATACGTTGAAGAGGGCCCCCATATTTACGGTCAGCAGTTGCGGCTGCATGCTTGCCTCGGCATAGCCGAATTCGCTGTCGGCCTGATAATACACAAGGTTCAACAGGTAGAGTCCCAACGCCAGCGTGCCGAGCAGCACTCCCCCAAGGGCATAGCCTTTCAACAGGCTTTCACCCGTTTCCCTGAAAAAGAATCTTTTTCGCCAGAAGGCATCGGCCAGTTTGATTTCTTCACGACTGTCACTTCTGTTCATCGCCTCCCAGCCGATATAGGCAAGGGATGCATATAAACCGGTGAGCCCTCCGGTAATAATGGTATTCAGAATATATATGAGCGCTGCGGTATCATTGAAGAATGCCCCCATATGGTTCATTAGGTAGATCAGTCGCCAGCTTATCATTCCCAGCGCAACAACCACAAGTACAAATAGCGCTCTTTTCCACTCCACCTGTCCCCTGTTGATATGCCGGATTCCGGTAAAAAACACCATAATCACCAGTAATCCGAGCGAACCGAAGGAGAAGATGAATGAAGTATTTCCCGTAAAGGTCCGGGCAGAGAGGGAAGCGGGCTCCAGGGTATCCAGCGCCTTAAACTCAACCACCGATGCCCCGTATTTTATATCCGTACCCTGTCCCTCACCTACTTCCTTGATCAGGGGCTGCAGAACCAATTCCAATTCCTGCGGCCCGCCTGCTTCCTTTTCCGACTTGGTCCAGGTGAATTCAAATTCTGTATTATCGCCCCGGCTCATATCCCCCAAATTCCCGGATCCCGGCTGAAGCCTGCCCCCGCCCTTTCCGGATACCGGATCCTTAATATTCACTTCGGGCAGCGAATAGTAGGAAAGATTATACTCCAGGATATCCTCTACCAGGTAGCCTGCAATAGCTGTCAGTGAATCACCTGCAACAAAAGTTGGATTCGGCTTATCGGGATTGGATACGATGCGCCTTAATTTTCCATAATTGTCATACTTGAGCTGTAAAAGTCCCACCCGCTCAAAGAGGTTGCTCCTGTTCACAGGGGCAACCTCTTCCTCTTCCAGCGGTTTGCCGATAATCACATTCCAGCCGGAAAGGTGGGCCTGTCCGCCATAGTTGTCAACGGGAATTGAAGAAGAGCCGGCCAGCGAATCCTTCAGCAAGCGATAGTAATCCATATGCTGTTCCCGTACCGTAAGAAGTGCGAGGCTGTCCGACGAAAACCCCAGCCGTTCCGCCAGCGTATCGGTACGTTGCTCCACGGTCGACCGGCTTTCCCGGATAGGCTCTTGGGCATGAAAGTCTACCGACCCCCGTAAAAGAAAATATACCGAGAATCCGGCTACCCCGATTAAAAGCCAGTATGCTAATCGCTGCCCCATCACATTACCCAGTCTTAAACTAAAATCTCCCAATAGTTGCCATTATTTGTCCGTTTCGTAACAGTTATAAAATGTCCGATCACAGTTTGAGGGTTGCTCCCCCTTTACACAATGTATACCATGCCTCTGTTAGTTACGTATTTTCTGCCGACTTGTTGCCCCTTATATTTTAAGATCCGCCCATCAAAATATTCATTCCACCTTTTCTTTTCCTACCGTCTTTAAACGTATTTCAGGCTTGCAGATTGGCAAGAGCTCATACAGAGGAGTACTTATTCAGCCGGTTTCAGCAGGGCGTTGAAATCAATATAACCAATTTCCTTCCCCCTGAACATAAAGAATAGTATCAGCTCGCATCTTTTACCGAAGGGACCAGGTAATTCACAGCCTTGATAAGCTTGTCTTCCGAGATCGGCTTTTTTAGAAACTTGGAATTGGCAATTTCTTTTGCTCTCTCGATGTAGGTTCTGTTGGAATTTCCGGTAATAAATACGATCGGCACATCGGACGATTTCCTGATTTCATTTGCAGCTTCTATGCCGTCTATTTCCCCTTCCAGCATAATATCCATTATAACTACATCAGGCCGGTATTTCTTTACGAGCTCCACGGCCCGGTACCCGTCTTTAACCTCCCCTACGGTCTTAAACACCATTTTCTCCAGATAATTCTCATATAAAATTGAAAGTATGAGATTATCCTCTACAATAATGGCCTTTTTTTCCACTTTCATATCGAAATCTCCGGTTGTTTTTGAACAGCTGTTCTCAATCACGGAAATAGCCTGGGGATATGCATTACACCGCAGCCGATTTAATGAACCGGATGCCCTTCCAACCCCCAAAAAACCAATTTTTGTACCTATTTACCCTAAGGAACAAAAAATCATTTAAACATTCATCAAAAGTTTGGTTTTCCGCACCATCTACCCACCTCCTCCCTTTACCCATAATCCTATGGTAATATCAGTGGATTGATGCCTTGTTGCCGGGATGGAATATAAAAAAGGCCGGCACTCATAAGAGTACCGGCCCTGATAAAATGCACGTATATCTTACTCTTCACTTGCTTCCTTGTCTTCCGTAAATGCGTCAAACACCATTTTAAGATCGGAAGCTACTTCCTGTTTCGTGCGCCCTTCAATCCGGTGACGGGGAATCATAGCCTTGATTTCTCCATCCCTGAAATAGGCAAATGCAGGAGATGATGGTGGATACTCACTAAAGTATTCCCTTGCACGGGCTGTCGCTTCCTTGTCCTGTCCGGCAAAAACCGTAACCATGTGATCCGGCCGGTGTTCACTTTCTTCCAAAGCAATTTTAACTCCCGGACGGGCATTCCCCGCTGCACAGCCACAAACCGAGTTAATAACCATCAGCATGGTTCCTTCATCATATTCTTTCATCGCACGGTCTACATCTTCTACCGTCTTAAGTTCCTCCACGCCCAGTTCGGTCAGCTCTTCCCGCATCCATGAGGTATCCGGTCCTACTCCAAATCCAAATTGCATAACAGTATTACTTTTCTTTCCGATTTGTTGGTATAAATATAACGGTTATTTATGAAGCTTTGAAGTATATAATAAAAGAGATGCCCCTATTGGAGCATCCCTTTTTAAATGATGAAGTAACCATTATTTACCTGGCATCATTATAGTATTCGTTAACCTTATCCCAGTTGACTAAGTTCCAGAAATGTTGGACATATTCTCCTCGCTTGTTCTGGTAGTGCAGATAGTATGCATGTTCCCAGACGTCGAGACCCAGTATAGGGGTAAGGCCATTCATCAGGGGACTATTCTGGTTTAGGGTGTTCAGTACTTCAAGGCTTCCGTCATTTTTGACGCATAGCCATGCCCAACCGGATCCGAATCGACCGGTAGCGGCATTGTTGAATGCCTCTTTAAAAGCGTCGAAGCTGCCAAACTCATCATTAATTGCATCGGCAATGTCGCCGGTAGGCTCACCGCCCCCGTTCGGCGAAAGAACCGTCCAGAATAGCTTGTGGTTTGCATATCCACCACCATTGTTAATCACATTCTGGCGAATATCTTCGGGGACTTCATTGATCCTTCTTAACACCTCTTCGATTTCAAGATCGGCAAATTCATGTCCTTCAAGGGCAGCATTTGTTTTATCGGTATACCCCTGGTGGTGTTTGCCGTGATGAATCTTCATCGTCCGCTCATCGATATGGGGTTCGAGAGCGTCATAGTCATAGGGCAAATCTGGTAATGTAAAAGCCATAATAATTTCTAAGATTTGAATTTTAAATATTTATGAATATTAACTGCATCCTAAATGGGAAAGAACGGGTTGTCACTATCCCTTTGTATTGCATTATTTAAATCAATAAGAACAAAAAATTCGTTCCCTCGTGCAACCCCTTAATTTTTGCTCCGAGATCCACGCTTTAATTGCAGGTAATCATCAAATATTTATCCTATTTTATCCTTCTCATAAATTTATAAAAGCCTAAGGTTCTTTATATGTCCCGAGATTATGATGTAATTATTATCGGCAGCGGTCCGGCAGGTTTTTCCTGTGCCATGCAGAGCTCCAAATTCGACAAGCGTGCCCTCGTTATTGAATCTCATGAAGAATATCTGGGAGGCACCTGGATTAATACCGGTACGGTACCCAGCAAGGCTCTACGGGAGGCTGCCAAGATCATATTGGACTTCAATTCCCAGTTTGGCGATGAAAAAGCCCGGAAACCCTATGAGCGGTTCCAGATGTCAGACCTGCTCAAATACAAAGACCAGATTCTGGAAAAGGAGAATCGCAAGGCCAAGGAAGACCTCATTAAAAACAAGGTTGACGTAGAGCGGGGATTCGGGCGCATCGTCGATGCCCATACCGTGGAGGTTGAAACCCATATCGGTACCACCCGGAGCTACACCGCCGATTATATTCTCGTCTGTACGGGAAGCAATCCCAACCGCCCGTCCAATTTTGAAATTGATCACGACAAGATACTCGACTACGTCTCCATACTGAACCTTACCCATATCCCCAGACGCCTGGTAATTGTCGGTCTGGGTGTCAATGCCCTGGAATATGCCACCACTTTTGCTTCTTTGGGATCCCGGGTAACCATGCTGGGTTCCAGTAACAGCTATATGGATTTCCTCGATTATGAAATCAAGGTGCAGCTCGAAGAGGCGCTATCCAAAAAGGGAATCAAGATACATACCGGAGTCAATATTGAGGTTGTGGATTTCAACGCCCTGCGTAACAACACCCAGGTGAAATTCAGGAATAAGAAAGGCGATACCCGCCTGCAGGTTATAGAAACCGAACATGTACTCTACCTTTCCGGCCGCAGACCCAATACCGAGAACCTGGGGCTGGAAGAGATGGGGATCACCATGGATGAACACAATTTCATCGAGGTTGATGAGAATTTCAAAACCAAGGCAGACCATATATATGCAGCCGGAGACGTCATCGGCTTTCCCCGCCTGGCCTCTGCATCATTCACACAGGGGAGGCTGTCTGCCTGCAACATGTTCGGCATACCCGCACTGGACGTTCCCGAACAGATCCCCTATGGTATCTATACCATTCCCGCCATATCCTATATCGGCCTTACCGAAAAGCAGGCAAAAGAGATGGGCAAAGAAGTGACCGTCGGGCGGGCCTACTTCCGAAACATTGCAAAAGCCGACATGACCAACCACAGTGAAGGGATGCTCAAGCTTGTGTTCAGCACACAGACCCTGAAACTGCTGGGCGTTCATATTATTGGCAACCAGGCAGGCAACCTGATTCACCTGGGGCAGTCGGTGCTCTCATTCGGAGGAGACATTCGATACTTCATACAGCATGTAATGAACTACCCTACGCTGAGTGAGGCCTACCGTATCGCCGCCTTCAACGGCGTCAACCGTGTATACAAGGCAGGCGTTAAATACAAAAACATACTGGAAGACAGAGAAAAGAAAAACTCATAGCAACTGTCTCTACCTTTCCTTTCTACACGTAGTGGATGGCCATCTTGAGTCCCGTTTCATCTTCCGGGGGATCCTCGGGAAGCGTTTTCATCTCTTCATCCACCGACCTCCCGGCAAAGAGGGCCAGGGCCATCGCATCGACGATGTCATCTTCATCCACCTGATTCCTTCGATATTCCTCCTTAATATCACGGAAAAAATCATCGGCAAACCTGCTTTCGTTCTTAAGGAGCCCCAGGCGGTGACGAAGCCCCTTCTTGGTAGCTTTTTTCTGAAGAATGGAACTGCCGCCGTTGAGAATCTGGAAAAGCAGCTCCGGATGGCTTTCAAACACCTTCTCCCGGAACTTATCGTTGTTCTGAAGAAGGTCATCCACCGCTCGGATTTCGGGAGTGATATTCCAGGCCTGTATGGAAATCTTCTTGTCGGTAATCTCATAGCTGGTCATGGAAGCCTCTCCGTACGTCGGTGCGTGAAGGGCCGGACGGATGGGTGGGTTAAAGACACTTGCCTTGTAATCGGGGCCCAGGCGCTCCCTTAACTCCTCGTCACACTCTCGCACATAGCTCTCCTTGGACAGGCCAATGGGAACATCTATAAAAATACGGTCATACTCTTCAAAATAATCCTTCAGTTCGTCATCCGATTCCAGCAACCAGTAGCCGGCATGTTTATCATCCAGGCAGATAGCAATCCATCCCGCCCGGCATCCATCAAGTCCTAATGTTTTCAATGTATTCCGGTTATTCTTTGTTGATGTTATTTTTTAAACGAATATGCAGTTCATCCAGTTGATCCTGGTCTACATAGTCCGGGCTGTTGTCCATCAGGCTTTGGGCCTTCTGGTTTTTGGGGAATGCGATTACATCGCGCAGGCTGGTACCCCCTGCCAGTATCATAATGATACGATCGACTCCCAGGGCTATTCCTCCATGCGGAGGCGCTCCATATTTAAATGCCTCCAGCAGGAAGCCAAACCGTTCATCGGCCTCCTCTTTCCCAATTCCAAGCAACTCAAACATCCGCTGCTGGAGTTCCCGGTCGTGGATACGTATGGATCCGCCCCCGATTTCATAGCCATTCATGACCAGGTCGTATGCCCGGGATTTCACCGCCGTCGGATCCGACTCCATTAGCGGGATATCCTCTTTCCTGGGTGAAGTAAAGGGATGGTGCAGAGCATAGTGACGCTGATCCTGCTTGTCCCATTCCACCAGTGGAAAGTCGGTTACCCAAAGAAAGTCGTAAGCCTCCCGGTCTATCAGGCCGTGCTCCTCACCCATCATTATTCTCAATTTGCCCGTTTGCTTGTACACCTCGGGGGAAGGGCCCGCCAGGATGAGCACGAGGTCGCCCATTTCGGCTTCGGCTTCCCGGACCATGGCATCTACCGTTTCCTCTTTTAAAAATTTGCCAACACTGCATTTCACCCCTTCCTCTTCATTGAGCTTGATATAGATCAGGCCGGCCGCTCCTGTTTCATTTTTAACTCTTTCCGTCAGCCGGTCTATGGCCCCCCTTCCGATATCTCCCTCTCCCGGCACCGTGATACCGAGTACGGCTCCGCCTTTCTCGACGGTGCTTGAAAATATCTTAAACTCCGAATCTTTTACGTATTCAGAAAAATCTGCAATCTCCAGCCCAAATCGCCTATCCGGTTTGTCGGTGCCATAGGTTTTCATGGCCTGCTCATAAGTCATCCGTTCAAACGGGATGGATATGGAGTGTCCCATCGTATCTTTCATCAACCGCTTCATCATCCCTTCGGTCATCTTTAATACCTCGTCTTCATCCACGAACGACATCTCAACATCGACCTGGGTAAACTCCGGCTGGCGGTCGGCGCGAAGGTCTTCATCCCGAAAACATTTGACAATCTGAAAATAACGGTCAAATCCCGATACCATAAGAAGCTGCTTATAGGTCTGCGGACTTTGAGGCAGGGCAAAAAACTTACCCGGGTTGACGCGGCTGGGGACCAGGTAGTCGCGGGCCCCCTCGGGTGTGCTTTTCATGAGAAAGGGGGTTTCCACTTCAGCAAAATCATGCTCATGGAAGTAATTCCGGATCGAGTGATAAGCCTTTGACCGAAGCATCAGGTTTTGCTGGATACGGGGCCTTCTCATGTCCAGGTAACGATACTTCAACCGCATTTCCTCGCCCGTATTTATATCCTCCTTAATTTCAAAGGGGGTGGTCTCCGCTCTGGAATAGATGACAAGTTCATTTGCTATCACTTCAATTGCACCGGTTGGAAGCTCCTCATTGATGTTCTCCTCCCCTCTCTTTTTCACTTTTCCCTTAACGCCAATCACATATTCGGTACGGAGCTCTTCCGCTTTTTGGTGTAGCTCGGGGTTCTTTTCATTAAACACAATCTGTGTGAGACCGTACCGGTCCCGCAGATCAATAAAGATCACACCGCCCAAATCCCTTCTGGTAGACACCCATCCGTTGAGAACCACTTCTTCAGCGGTATCTTTGCCGGTCAACTCACCGCATGTATGTGTACGCTTTAAAGTCATAAATTCTTTAGCCTAAATTCAGTTATCGATACATTTTAGAGGCAGAAAATAAGTATAATGAGAACCAATCGCCTAATCATTATTCAGCACCCTTGGAATACCCGGCCATCTACATAATTAATGGATGTTGCAGTATTTTTATGTGTGGGATCATTTGGTACGTGCAGGCCGTTCAATATCCCTCTTTTAAAAATCTTTCCGAAAGGCGTTTCATCGAAATCCATCGCCACCATGTGAAACGGACGGGATTTGTGGTAATTCCGCCGATGTTGACAGAGTTCTTGACATCCGCCCTTCTCTTGTATTATAATACTCCTGTTGATTTTATTAACATGGCTGGCCTTTCTGTTGTCATTGCCATTTGGGTCTCAACTTTTTTGATACAGTTACCGATTCATCAAAAGTTGCAATTGGGATACAACGACAAGCTTGTTAACCGGCTGATTCGAACCAACTGGTTAAGGACCGGACTTTGGAGTCTTAAGGTCATCCTGTTTTTATATGGTGGGTATCTCCTGTTGCGGGGCTAAGGAGTACCAAATTACGTTTCAGTAATTTAAATGCTTTAATTACTTTAAAATAAAGCAGGATATCATCCAATATGTAATTGTAAGTAAACAATACTCAGAGATTTAAGAGGCTTACCCATGGCAACCATAAAAGTTCTGATAGCAGATGATCATGAGATCCTTCGCTTTGGTATCAGTTCCTTTCTCTCATCTGCCGATGAAATTGAGGTTGTAGGCGAAGCCTCTACCGGTGATGAATGCATCCGGATATTCAGGGATGAACGCCCGGATGTCTGTATTCTGGATATCAGCATGCCCGACAAGGATGGCATTGAAACAACCGCCGAAATAAGGGAGATAGATCCCTCTGTCAAGATTCTTATTCTCTCCATGCACATTGATAAGCATATTCTGAACAGGGTCATGGAAGCGGGCATTAACGGATACCTCCTTAAAGATACTGAAAAGTCCGAACTGCTTAACGGAATTAAGTCGGTTGCCAAGGGGCAGCAGGTTTTCAGTGAACCTATCTCTAAACTTATTACCCAGACCTACCTGAACGGAGGCAAGGAGCTGCATGATGATATTACCGATCGGGAACTGGAAGTGTTGAACCTTATTGTCAAAGGACACTCCAGTAAAATGATTGCCGACGAATTGGACATAAGTCCCCGCACAGTCGACACCCACCGGGCCAATATTATGCACAAGCTGGATATACCCAATGCGGCGGGCTTGGTTCGCTATGCGATGAAGCATAACCTGGTGTCGGATATCTAACTTACATATACGTAATTTTACTTAGACAGCATACAGGGTTATCGCTATTGAACTGATACCCTCCAGGAATTACATTAAAGATGCAAATGGGGTAATAGCCGTCTGTAGATGATATTTAGCAGCTCATCCTTGACTGGAGAGCTGCTAATTTTTTGTGCCTGCCATGATTCTTATCCCCTCCTGATATGCTTCTCTCTATTCTTCAACCAACACCCCATCCTTAGGATAATTACATCAAAAAAAAATAGGGGCCGGCTTCGTGGCCCCTATAGCACACCGGAAATATGAGGCGGCGGCCAGCCACAGAAAGGTAGCATCTGTCTTCACCTTAAAGCACAACGAGCGGAACATGGCCGACAACTATAGATAAGGTGACAGGCGGGTTGTTCGGTTGCCCGGCGGGCAAGGGACTAAGTAGCGTAGGGCGGAGTCGAACCGCCGTCCCGACCGCTGTCGGGATAGGAATCCGACGCCCGGATGTAGATTGGTAAGAGCGTCGCGGGCCCACCAAGATAAACCGGAAGGGAAAGTAGCGTGGGGCGGAGTCGAACCGCCGACCTCCGGGTTATGAATCCGACGCTCTTACCAACTGAGCTACCACGCCATACAATATTTTCTTTCTGATCGGTTCGACTATGACAAAATCGAACCGCCGTCCCGACTGCTGTCGGGATAGGAATCCGACGCTCTTACCAACTGAGCTACCACGCCTTGTGAAACAATCTGAAAAGGATGCCAAATATAAAACTTTTCTCGTAAAACCTTAAGGCATTTTTTATAGATTTTTGAGATATCCCATACGGTCAAATGCCCGGGCCAAACTTCTTTTTGAGGCTCCTGTATTTCGCCTTATTTTTAGGCTTCGATGAATGCAGCTATAACATTTTAAACAGATTCAACTTACTCATGGCCAAAAAGATCACTCCCCAAACGGAAGATTACTCCCAGTGGTACCAGGATGTTATTCGCGAAGGCAAACTGGCCGACCACTCCCCGGTTCGCGGGTGCATGGTTATTCGACCCAACGGCTATGCCCTCTGGGAAAACATGAAACAGGCTCTCGACCAGATGTTCAAGGATACCGGCCATGAGAATGCCTACTTCCCCCTGTTTATTCCCAAGTCATTTCTTTCCAAGGAGGCCCAGCATGTGGAAGGGTTTGCCAAAGAGTGCGCAGTTGTCACCCACAGCCGGCTGAAAAGTGCCAATGGAGGGGTGGAAGTAGACCCCGAATCGAAGCTGGAAGAGGAACTGATTGTTCGCCCCACCTCGGAGACCATTATATGGGACGCCTACCGCAACTGGATCCAGTCATATCGCGACCTTCCCATCCTGATCAACCAGTGGGCCAACGTAGTCCGATGGGAGATGAGAACCCGCCTTTTTCTTCGCACGATGGAATTCCTGTGGCAGGAGGGACACACCGCCCATGCTACCAAGGAGGAGGCCATCGAGGAGACGGAGCGCATGCTGGAAGTCTACCGAACCTTTGCCGAAGAATATATGGCCATGCCGGTTAAAACCGGGGTAAAAAGCGCTTCCGAACGATTTGCCGGGGCGGTCGAAACCTACTGTATAGAAACCCTCCTGCAGGACAACAAGGCGCTGCAGGCCGGGACCTCTCATTTCCTGGGACAGAATTTCGCCAAGGCCTTCGACGTAAAATTTCAAAGTTCGGAAGGACAACACGAATATGTATGGGCCACGAGCTGGGGTGTTTCAACCCGGCTGATTGGAGGCTTGATCATGACCCATTCGGACGACCAGGGACTGGTCATCCCCCCAAAGCTCGCTCCCACGCAGGCAGTAATCGTTCCTATCTGGAGAAGCGATGAAGAAAAGGCCGCTGTGCTGGAATACTGCGATGGAATACTTAAGGAGCTGGAAGATCACGATGTACGGGTAAAACTGGACGACCGGGAAAATTACAACCCCGGCTGGAAATTTGCCGAACACGAGGCTGGGGGCACTCCCCTGCGTCTGGCTGTGGGACCCCGCGACCTGGAAAATAACAATGTGGAGCTGGCACGCCGCGACACTCTCGAAAAAAATATTGTCGATCGTGAAGGCCTCGGTTCAAAAATTGAAAAACAGCTGGTTCAAATACAGCAAGAATTATACGATTCGGCTCGTCAGAGAATTGAAGACAACACGCATACCGCCGATTCCTATGAGGAATTCAAGGAAATTATCGAAAAACAGGGCGGTTTTGTCTACGCTCACTGGGACGGCACAGCCGAAACGGAAGAGAAAATTAAGGATGAAACAAAGGCAACCATACGCTGTATCCCCCTGGATGAGGGCGAAGAGGGAAGCTGCATCTTAACGGGCAAACCGTCAGAGCGTAAAGTCTTATTTGCCAAAGCTTATTAAGCGTATTTGCTTTATGGATCCAAGGCGCATACAATCAACTTCCCGCCCTGCGGTTAAAGTGGGACCCGGGATAAAATTTGCGCGCGCCCTTTCGTATGCGGCCAATCCCCTTTGGGTCCCCTTCGCAACCATTACCGGTATTGCCCTGCTTCTACCGGTCCCCTTCCCCATACTGGGATGGATAGGCGGACTCTCTTTCCTGTTTTACAGCCTAATACCCTGTACTGCAGCCCTTATGCTGTTAAAAAGCAACCAGATTCTCACATTCGATATACCCATTCGCAAAAACCGGCACAAGCTATACCTCTCCTCCATCCTAAGCAGTTCCATCGGCAGCCTGTTGCTGGTTGCTATCTGTTATAACAGTTATGATCTTATCTCTCAAATGGCAATTGTATTTATGGTCAACCCGGTTTTGGGATATATGATCAACCTGCGTTTTAAGATTAGTATTCATGCTGCCGCCCTTTCTACGGCGGGCAGCCTTTTCCTGTCCGCAACCTTTATCCTGCCGGCAGCGGCCAGCTACTGGTTTGATATCTGGTCTATTGGTATTTTCACCCTGTTGCTGCCCATGATGATATGGGCGCGGTACCGCCTTGGTATACACACCATTACTGAATTGTCGGGTGGAGTACTGGCAGGTATGGGATTTACGCTGTTGCAAATCAGCCTAATGCAAATGATCTGGTAATATGTGTGCTTTACATGCGCCTCATCCATTTTACATCTCCACTTCGGGCCAAAGCCGTGAGATCGACACCCGAACCATAGAGGAGTTTGGCATTGAGAGTTTTACCCTGATGGAAACAGCCGGGTATTGTGCCGCCCAAAAACTGATTGACATCCTATCCTCCCCCTCAAAAGGGGTGTATCTTTGCGGAAAAGGAAACAATGCCGGTGATACCCTGGTTGTGGCACGCTACCTTATACAGCATGGCCATGAGGCCACCCTGGTCTTTATAAGTGGGACAGATGACTTATCCGACGATACTCTTAAAAATTTTCACCTTCTGGAAAAGGTCACAACACAGGATGCCGATGCGGCCTCGCTGAACATTGTGGAATCCTGGACTGATTTCGACCCCCACCGCCCATGTGATTTCATAGTAGACGGGATGCTGGGTACCGGACTTACATCGGAATTGAGGGGAGAGTATAATGAAGCGGTCGAATGGGCCAACAAGCAACCCGCCCAGATATTCGCCATCGATATTCCTACCGGGCTCCATGGCGATAACGGCAAAATCATGGGAAAAGTGATAACTGCTGACCGAACCTTCAGTTTCGGGACACTTAAGCGGGGATTCTATCTGAACGACGGGCCGGAAACCACCGGAGAGATCTCCTACTGTGAACTGCCGTTTCCCAACTACCTTAAACAACACTGCAACTCTTTTCTAATTGACGATTCATGGGTCAGAACGGAAGATCATGGGCCGCCCAAACATAAATATGATGCCGGTGTACTGTATGTGCTCGGCGGGTCGGAGGGATTAACGGGAGCGGCCATCCTGGCAGCCCGGAGTGCCTGGGCCGAAGGCATCGGTGCCGTAATCCTGATCTGTCCCCACGGAAATCTTTCCATCTATGAGGAAAACCTTCCCCAGATTATCAAAAAACCGGTGGGTGACGCCGACGACAACCACTTCAAGGCCGTCCACCTGGAAGAGGTCATGGGTATCCTGAATGAGAAAAAAGGGAAGGTCCTGCTGGGGCCGGGTTTGGGCCGGAACACGGATACCGTATCGTTCGTAGATCAATTTGTATCCCGCTACCAAAATGAATTGATCATTGATGCCGACGCCCTCTGGTGCCTGTCACAAGATGACAAATGGGAAAAACCGGGCCCAGCCACCTGGCTCATCACCCCCCATCCCGGTGAACTATCCACCCTTCTCGGAGAGCCGGCCGGCGAGGGCCATGAAAGGCTGGATAAAGTTATCGCATTGTGCAAGAGAAAAAATATTACAACGGTCTCCAAAGGTTTTCCGGTAATTATTGGAACACCCGAAGGAAAAACTTATCTAACTTCATACGACACGCGCAGGTTTTCCCGCGCCGGTTTCGGCGATATACTGGCAGGAAAAATTGGGGCCTACTGGGCACTCGGCTATGAAGCGGACAAAAGTTCCGCCCTTGCGCTACTTAAAGGCAAGCATATTGCGGAAAAAAAACTAGCACAACAACCGGACCGGCCTATTGAGCCGACAGACTTTGTATGAACCCACTGTTAAACTTTTTATCAAGAAACCGCTACCTGGTGCCCTCCATATTCGGAGTGCTTACCCTGGCCATGCTGGCCCTAACCCTCATGCCCCTGAACTTTCTGGGTTCAAGCCCCATATGGAGCTATGACAAAATAGGGCACCTGATCCTGTTTGGGAGCTGGACGTTCCTGCTAGGCCTGTATCTATATGTAACCAACGAATTCAAGCTTCACCTTTTTTCAATCTTTATCACCGGCATCTGTTTTGGTGTCTCTATTGAAGTCCTTCAGCATGTCCTGCCCCTCGACCGACAGGCAGATCTTTTCGATATCGCTTTTGACAGCCTTGGATGCCTATTGGGGGTACTAGCCCTACATAAAATATTACCTGCCGGCGACTAAAGCCTCTTTTTCAGAAGCCCCGAAGCCGTTCATAAATCAGGCACAATAAAATTTGCCTCCCATACAGAAATTGATATCTTAGATGACTTCATTTACCGTATTTTTATAATCAGAATCATATAAGCAGAATGAGTTTTAAAAGAAAAAAACCAAAGGCCGACTTAAGAAAGTACTACACTATCTTTCTTGAGGTAGGGTTAATTGCTTCCTTGCTGATTTTCATATCCGCGGCAAAAGTAAATCTTACCTCTATTCAAAAGAATGTAGACCTGACCAACGAACAGGAAGTAGTGGAGATGGAAGAGGTTATTCAGACAAAACAAATTGAGAAACCTCCACCCCCTCCGCGTCCCCCGGTTCCCGTGGAAGTACCCAATGATGAGATTATTGAAGACCAAGTGATTGACCTTGACGCCGAACTGAATCTTGACGAGCCGCTGGACATGCCTCCCCCTCCCGAAGAGGAGGATGACGAGGATTTTTTCGTGGTGGTTGAAAATATGCCTGAACTGATCGGCGGACTGGCAGCCCTTCAGAAGAATATCCGCTATCCCGAAATGGCCCGAAAAGCCGGTATTGAGGGACGTGTTATTGTTCAATTTATCGTAAATGAGCAGGGAAAGGTCGAAGATCCCCGTGTCATTCGCGGTGTGGGGGGCGGTTGCGACGAGGAAGCACTTCGCGCAGTCCGAAAAGCCAATTTCAAGCCCGGACGCCAGCGGGGCAAGCCCGTTCGCGTTCAGTACAGCCTGCCGGTTATATTCAAGCTTCAAAACTGATATTCGATTCTTTAGTCGTTTTAAGGCGTGCCCTTCCAAGGCACGCCTTTTTTATGTGGGGAACATTCTGTCAATAGCAGGTGTTTTAATAGCAGTAGATATTGATAAAGAATAATTTTATCATAAACGGAGCGTTTTCTACGCAGTAACATCCTCTTTAACCTAAAGAAGATATTATGAGAAGCGGACGCAAGAAACCTAAAGCCGACCTAAGAAAATATTATACGGTTTTTCTGGAGCTTGGACTGGTAGTGGTACTCGTCATTTTTATTGTGGCCATGAAAGTCGATTTCAGAAGTGCTCCCGAAAATACCGACCTTACCCAAGAGCAGGAAGTGGTTGAAATGGAAGAGATCCAGCGAACCAAGCAGGAGGAGAAGCCACCGCCCCCTCCACGTCCCCAGGTCCCCGTAGAGGTACCCAATGATGAAATTGTAGAGGACCAGGATATCAACCTTGATGCAGAGCTGAATTTTGACGAACCGCTGGATATGCCTCCCCCACCCGAAGAGGAAGACGATGAAGAGGATTTCTTTGTGGTAGTGGAGAATATGCCGGAATTGGTAGGCGGCATGAAAAAGCTGCAGGGCTGTGTGGAATATCCCGAAATGGCCCGGAAAGCCGGTATTGAGGGACGTGTAATCGTACAGTTTATCGTCAACGAACAGGGAAAGGTAGAAAATCCGCGCGTGGTTCGCGGCATCGGCGGCGGAGCGGATGAGGAAGCCCTGCGCTGCGTAAAACAGTCCGAATTCAAGCCCGGACGGCAGCGGGGCAAGCCCGTTCGCGTTCAGTACAGCCTGCCGGTGATATTCAGGCTTCAGAACTAACACTTCCATTCACTATCTCTTTAAAGGTGCGGCACCCGGTTATATTCAAGTTACGCAACTAAATGATACCACTGTTCGAAGTTGGCCAGTACCTTGAGCAGATTGGGATACCCCACCCTTCTTTTGGCCTCTGAGAGCTCGAACCATTGCAGCCGTTCAATTCCCTCCTCCCGCTGGGGAGCAAGGGTTTCGGTATTGTCGGGAGCGGACATGGCATACCACCGGGTATGTTTTCCGATTTGCTCTCCCTCTTCAATATATTCATGATACGTTTCAGCAAGTTCGGCATGTATCTGGGGCAAGCCGCACCCCACCTCCTCAGAAACTTCTCTCATTGCACACTCCCTGCTGCTTTCACCCGCCTCTTTTTTGCCTTTGGGAAGATCCCAGACCCCTCTTCTAAAGATTAATAATACCTCCGGCTCATTTGCTCCCTTCCGGAACAGCACTCCGCCCCCGGCCGTCATCTCTTTCATTGATTATTCTTCCTCACCTTTAGCGGAGCCTTCTCCTTCATTCTCTTTGTCCTTTTCCTCCGCGTAATTCAGTCGGAGGTTGTTCAGGGTCTGCTCCAAATAATTTTTTAGCTCTTTGGGCAAATTATCCTCGGTAAACTTTTGCAACATCAACAGGGTGTCAATAGCAAACTTTGCCGACTTAAGTTCTCTTTCCACTTTATCGGTATTGGGATTTTTAATCTTTCCCATACCCATCATCGCTATCTGCTGATGCTGCTGAACAAGCATCATAAAAAGCAGCTGGTCCTGCTGTTCGGAAGAAAGATTATCTCCGTTGATATTAAGGTTATCCATATAATTGTTTTATTGGTTAATATTTTCACCCTTAAAATAACATCTAACAGATTAAATATTAAGAAGATAGTGAACTAAAATAACCTCAGATATACACTTTAATATCTTCCCTGCTACCCCTACATTAAGTCCTGTTTTAACCGATAACCCAAATATGTTTTAATGGCCGTAATTCACCCTTTTAAAGCCTGGCGTCCCGCAGCCGAAGATGTCAGCGAAGTCGCCTGCGTACCCTATGATGTTGTGGACACCCAGGAAGCCCGCACGCTGGCCGCGAGCAAGCCAAAAAGCTTCCTTCATGTTATTCGCCCGGAAATTGATCTGCCCAAAAACATTTCCCTTTACGACGACCGGGTATACAGGCAGGGGGCCGAGAATCTCAAGCGATTTATTCGCAATGATGTGCTGCATCAGGAAGCTTCGCCCTCCCTCTTTATATACCAACTGGAGTGGAAGGGAGCTTCCCAGACAGGCCTGTTCACCTGTGTATCGGTAGAGGATTACGACAACGAAGTGATTCTAAAGCACGAGCTCACCCGTCCTGCCAAGGAAGATGACCGCACCCGGCATATATTGACGCAATCAGCCCATGCGGAGCCGGTAATGATGACCTATAAGGACCGGGAGGAAATCAACAGCCTGATGGAAAAGACGACCTCCAGCAAAGACCCGCTCTTCCATTTTGAAGCTGATGACGGCGTCATACATACGGTATGGAAATGTGATGATGCGGAAGTTTTTACCGGCGCTTTCGGAGATGTGAACCACCTCTACATTGCCGACGGGCATCATCGTTGCAAAAGCGCCTCAAGGGCAGCTCAAAGCCGGGGGCAAGAAAACCCCCGACACACGGGAGATGAAGAATACAACTTCTTCCCAGCGGTACTCTTTCCCATGAGCCAGATGCAAATATTGCCCTATAACCGGGTAGTCCATACCGTTCCCGATAACTTTATAGACTTGCTGGACCGGCATTTTGACCTGATACGGGATGCCGACCCCGAACCCGGAGAAAAAGGAACGCTTTCCCTCTATCATGACGGCCGGTGGTATGGGCTGGAACTGCCCGTTTCCGACAATCCCAACAGCGTGGAACTGCTGGATGCCCACCGCCTTCAGCAGTTTATCCTGGAACCCCTTCTCGGCATTGAAGATATTCGCCGGAACGACAATATTTCTTTTGTAGGCGGCATCCGGGGAATCGAAGAGCTGGAAACAATTGTTAATTCCTCAAAAGCCGAGGTGGCCTTCAGCATGTATCCCACCAGCATACAGGAACTGGTCGAGGTGTCGGACGAGGGTCTGCTGATGCCTCCGAAATCAACCTGGTTTGAACCCAAGCTGCGGTCGGGCTTACTGGTTCACACATTTTAACTTCCAATTTTCAATACCATTGACATGAAGCGTGTACACAATTTTAGCGCAGGACCGGCAACCCTTCCCCTTGAAGTGCTTGAAAAGGCGCAGTCTGAACTGGTCAACTACGATGGGAAGGGGCGCTCACTGATGGAGATGAGCCATCGCAGCGCGACTTATACCGAGATCGACCAGCAAGCCAAGGCCAGGCTGGACAGCCTGCTCAACCTGGGTGATGATTTTCACATTATGTTCCTCCAGGGCGGAGCCAGCAGCCAGTTCATGATGGCGCCCTTCAATTTTCTCGGCAAAAACGAAACGGCCGACTATATCGATACCGGCCGCTGGTCGGACAAGGCCATTACCGAAGCCAGGAAATTCGGTAATGTCCACGTGCCCTTCAGCAGCAGCGGCGACAACTACAGCAAGGTCCCCACTCAGGTTGAGCTATCGTTTAGCGACCATCCCGTCTACGTGCATTTTACTTCCAACAATACCGTAGCCGGAACCCAGTTTCCCGCGGAACCCGAAACCAACGGTGTTCCCCTGGTATGCGATGCCTCCTCCGATTTTCTGTCAAAACCCATTGATGCTAAACGATACGGCATCATCTATGCCGGTGCACAAAAAAATGTGGGGCCCGCAGGTGTGACCATCGTCATCGTACGGAAAGATTTCCTGGAAAGGGCCCGAACCGAAGGTGTTCCCACTATATTGCAATACGGAACCCATGCCAGGAAAATATTCAACACTCCCCCCACTTTTAACGTGTATATGGTCAACCTGGTACTGGAGTGGATACAGGAGAAGGGAGGGCTTGCCCACTTTCAAAAGATGGCCCAAAAGAAAGCCGGCCTCCTGTACGAGGAGATAGACCGGGACGATTTTTACCGGGGCGCCGTAGAAAAAAATTCCCGCTCCCTGATGAACGCAACCTACAGGCTGCCCTCGGAAGAACTGGAACAAAAATTCCTGGCCGAAGCGGCTGAACATGATCTCGTCGCTCTCAAGGGCCATAGAAGTGTGGGTGGAATACGGGCCAGTATGTACAATGCCCTGCCGATGGAAAGTGTGGAAACCCTGGTAGAATTCATGCGGGAATTTCGCAAACAGAACGGATAGGCATCCGAACCGTACATCCCGCTATTTGAAACCGAAGACCGTCAAAAGACGTTCTATGGCGTCGGGAATCAAGATCACTATATAAACCATACCCCAAACCGCCCCGGCCAGATGGGCTTCATGGTTTATTTTCCCCCTGGCCTGCTTGCTTTCATACATGCTGTACAGCAGATAAAGAATGGCAAACACAAAAGCGGGTATGGGAATGGGTACGAAGAATAGATATATACTCTCCAGCGGAAAGAGCAGGATGAAAGCAAATAACACAGCGCCGACCGCCCCCGATGCCCCCAGGGTGGCATAATTTTCATCATTTCTGAATTTAATCACAGATGGGATTCCCGCTGCCACCAAGCCCGTCAGGTAGAGCAGCAGGAAATAGGTTCCGCCCAATACGCTTTCCATAATAGGGCCGAAAAAATAAAGGGTGAACATATTGACAAACAGGTGTCCCAGGTTGGCATGCAGAAATCCCGAGGTGACCAGTTCGTACCAGGTATTCTGCCTGACCACCCGGGTAGGCTTGAGGTATCCTATTCGGATCATTTCCGGGTAGGCATACAGGGCCAGCAGCGACACCACGGTATTGATGAGTATCAGATAAAAAGTAACGGAAGAATTTAGAATAAGTTCTTGCATAGCTTATAAATATTGTGGCCCGAAAATAGAGAAGTGAACCCTGTGAATCCACCGCTAATTCATCACCTTTTGAATCCATATCCACCTGATTTTTTTGTCCCCATTCCCGAACAATGCTTATATTCCTTCTGCTTTTGACAGAGACTGTTTATGACACGGTACATTCGATTCATTAAGGCGAACCAAAGCCGAAGTAGCTCAGTGGTAGAGCAATCGCCTCGTAAGCGATAGGTCGTCGGTTCAAATCCGATCTTCGGCTCTCTTCACTCATTCAGGATGGGCAACTCCAAAGAACTTCTTTTTACTTACGGCACACTTCGGAGAGGTATGGACATACCCATGCAGCACTTTATTGAAGAAAACGCCGTTTGGAGGGGAAAAGCTCTGTTTCAAGGCGTTTTATACCTTGTGGGCAAACATCCCGCGACTTTGCCCTCTGAGGATGAGTCCCATACCGTGCTGGGCGACTTATACGAGATCAGTGCCTCCGCCGGGCTACTCGACAAACTGGATAGATATGAGGGATATGATGCCGATCATCCCCGGCAGAGCCTCTATATCCGCAAGGAGGTAACGGTAAAAAAGCAAAAAAGCGGAAAGTCCCTTAATAGCTGGATATATATTTTCAACGGATCGATCGACTCTTCCATACGAATTCATTCCGGCGACTACCTTCAATTCATGAAGGGGTGACTATTCATAGCGGTATCCCTTCAGTTCTTCGGGATCTGTTTCCACGCCCAGACCTATCACGATCCGGTTGACAAAATTGAAATAGCCTATCACCAGGGTCGCATCCAGCACAGCGCGGTCATCCAGACCCGCATCCTTCAGCTCAATGATGGTTTTTTCATTTATCTTTTCAGGAGTGCGAGTCAGCTCCCATGAAAGCTTGCAGAGCAGCCTGTCAACGGACTCAAGGTCTACCCTCTCGTAGTTATTCCTGAGTGCTTCAATTTTTTCTTCATCCTTCCAAAAGTGATTCAAGGCCTCGCCATGGTGAAGCTGGCAATACCGGCATTTATTGGCTGCCGAAACTACCACGGCCATCATCTCTCTCTGGTAACGCTTCAGGGGCGACCGACCGAACATCACCGTCATATACAAATCCATATGACGTACGATAGATTCCGGGTTCAGGCTTTGTATTTTGTGTATTTCAGCCAGCTTACCCCTCTTCTTCCTCAGATCCTCATAAATTTCCTTCAGCTCCCCCTCAGCATCCTCAGGCTGTATAACATCGATGTAAGGCATCTAAAATCGATTCTTAATTGTTCAATAATTCATGCAGAATATGCCCTTCAGGCCTCTGCGCCAACATTTTCGAGAGCCGTCAACAGCGCTTCATATTCCTCTCTACAGTCTTTGCATTTGTTCAGGTGAGCCCGCACCATGGGCATCGCTTCTTCCGGAGATTTCCCCTTGAGCTTCATCTCAATAAATTGATCCAGCTTTTCAAAGCATTCGCCACAGGCCATCTCTTCCTCCCGGGTATTGAGGATAGCCCGAAGCATGTTTTTCAATATGTCGGTATTAATTTTCATCAACTAAAATTTTAAAGATCGTTTACTACTACTGATGTATTAAAATTATGAATTCTTACTTCGAAGATAACTCATTCAGCATCTCTTCGGGATCTATACCCTGAACTTCAAACTCATTCTTAAGCTTCTTACGGGCATCATGTACCAGTTTATAGAGATTGTTTCTGTTGGTATTCATTTGTTCCGCAACAACCGAAATAGGCAGGTCGTGAATCATCAGTGCGGTTATGACTTGCTTCTGTTTCTCCGTCAATATGTTTTTAATGATTCCCTGTACCTTTTCCATCATCATCCTTTGAGCTGTTGTCAGCTCCGGAGAAGGTTCGTTGCCTGCAAACACATCCGAAAATATTTCGCCGGAATCATCATCGGGATTGGGGCCTTTCAAGTCCTCGATGGAGATATTATCCCATCTCTTTCTCCGAAGAACCGTAAGCCCCTCACGGACAGCAATTTTCATAGCCCAGGTGGTAAGCTTGCTTTCGCCCCTAAAGGTGTTAATGTTGTCCAGAATCTTTATCAGGGCATCCTGTGCAACATCCTCGACAAACTGTTCAAGCTCGCGATCCACATATTTCGAAAGTGCCGGCTTGAGTCCCCGCACCAGGTAATCGCGTAGCTCCTGAACCGCCTTTTCGTCGGCCGGTTTTCCCAACAGCTCTACCCACTCCTCATTGCTGTAAGGAGCACTGCCATCTCTTTTTTTCTTTTTAAACCAACGAAGCATCTATCGCTCTTTAATTAAATTCTGATTTAGCACCCGAAGATAAAAAATTGTAAGCCCTGGTATTCCGAATGGATCTATGGGTACAGTATAAATAAAATATTTAGCTATGACCTACAACGAATTTAGCATATTGGTATTCCTGAGTGTCATCCTAATCGTTTACGGCCACCGGGATTAGGAATTTTTATCGAACCGTATGCTGAATTCCGTCCCCCCGTTGCTGTTTACGGTGATTTCGCCTTCGAGCTGATTGGTTAAGGTACGCACAAGAGTCATCCCAAGGCTGTTGGTAGACTCCAGGTCGAAGTCGTCAGGCAACCCCTGCCCGTTGTCACCTACCGACATATGTATAGTCTCATCCTGTTCCCGGAAATTGATCTTGAACATCCCCTCTTCTCCATCCTTAAAGGCATGTTTATAGGCATTATTGATAAGCTCATTCAGAATGAGTCCGCAAGGCACAGCCTCAATGATATCCAGGCTCACCTCTTCTATATCCAATTCAACGTTAACGGACCTGGCCGTTGACTCATAGGCTGATGACAATACATCAAATAGCTCATGGATATACTCCTTCATATTGATATCCGACAACGTCTCGGTCTGATAGAGTTTTTCGTGAACCAGTGCAATAGATTGAATACGTGACTGGCTCTCTCTGAATACTTTCTTTACTTCCTCCCCGGCACCCTCTTTTTGCAGTTCCAGCAGGCTGCTGATAATCGCAAGATTGTTTTTAACACGGTGATGGATCTCCTGCAATAATGTTTCCTTCTCCTTCAGCTGGTTATTGATTCTCTTTTCATACCGTTTATGGTCTGATATGTCCCGAACACTGCCTACGACCGCCGCCGGCTTTCCATCCTCATCAAACAACAATTTTCTTTTGTTTCTGACCCAAAGATACCCCCCCTCTTTTGTCTTAACCCTGAACTCCGTAATAGGTTTAAAATGGTCTTCGATATCCTCCTCTTTTATATCCTCCAGCTCCGCTTCCATGCGCTCGCGATCTTCCGGGTGCATGCGTTTGACCACAAATTCGGGCCCATTCTCCAGCATCTCCCCGGACGTAAAGCCGATCATATCCTTTACGGAAGCACTCATAAACGAATAGTCGCCCGTCTCCAAGTCCATCTGGTAGATCACATCCCGCGAGTTGTCCAGCACATTCCTGAATCTGCGCTGGGTTTTGGTTAACTCCCGGTTCATTGTTTTAAACCCAGCCACGATCTGTACCGTGGTATAAGCCGCGATGAGTATCAGCACCAGGACCAAACCGACCTTCAACCAGAAAATTGTCCGGCTCGCCCACCTGGCGGCCGATCCCATCGTGGCCGAAAAGTTCCGCTCAAGAGAGGTAAGCCTCTCATCCAGCTGATAAATTTTCTGTACGTATTCCCTACGGCTTTCGGCCTGCAGCTTCCCTCCTTCAACCGCCGCCTTAATTTCAGATCCCAGGCTGTCCAGCTGTGCAATTTCCTGATCTCCTTCGGCCCAAATCTGTATGGCCCGGTTGATATAGGATACATCCTGAAAATTTTGAAACAGCCATATCATATCCCCTATATCCTCGGGATCATTTTTACCCTGAAGAAATCCCCGGTAGGCCTTTTGGTAATCGGGATCATCAGACGAAAGGGTCAAGCGCGCTTGCTTGTCCCCCAAATTAACCTTCAGGACCTCCCGGAACCGGCTGTAGTCTTTTTCATCGCCATAATGTAGATACCGCACCAGATGCAGCGTTGCTTCTTTTTGGGCTTTAGTCCACAACCCTTCCCCGGCCACGTATGCCCTGCTTCCACTCAGCACCCTGTTTCCGAAATAACTGATAAAAACAATGGAAGCTGCAAGAAGGACAAAAACCAATACGATGGAAATGACTTTTTTGTCCAGCCTTTCTTTCCTGTCCCTGAAAATATTCACCATAAAAAACTTATTTATTGCAACTCTAACCTACGGTAACGATTTTACAGAAGGTGGCAGTAATATTTAAATTTTACAACTAAGAATCGAAGTTCATTGACTGCGCTACATAAACTTACCCTACCTCGTCTGGTATTATATGGAAGCCTGCTGCTCTTGATCAATGCCTGTGGTACCACCGGCCGTATCGGCAAGGCCAACAAATCCATTGCTGCCGGCAGCAAGAGCGGAGAGGTCATTGAAGATGGCGTCGCCAGCTGGTATGGGCCCAACTTCCACGGCAATCTCACAGCCAACGGTGAAACATATGATATGGATCGGCTCACCGCCGCCCATCGCACGCTCCCTTTCAATACCATTGTAAAAGTTAAAAACCGGGACAACGGGAAATCGGTTATCGTCCGCATAAATGACCGGGGGCCTTACGCCAAAAACAGGATTATTGACCTTTCAAGGGGAGCCGCAAAAAAGATCGGCATGATCGGCCCCGGAACGGCCCGTGTACAACTGGTTCTGCTGGAAGGCAATCTGAAAGATTCCAGGGTTACCGACCTTAAAGTGCCTACCTACACGGTTCAACTCGGCTCCTTCGATACTGAAGCGGGGGCCTTTGAGCTGTCAAGAAAAATCAAGGGGTCCCGTGTGGAGGAGATTAAGCTCAACGGATCAAAAATATACCGCGTTTACTACGGTATTTATGTTGATAAGGATGAAGCGTCTGAACAGAAGGAAGAACTGGGCTCCAGGGGCTATAACGGTTACGTAAAACAGATTCAGAATTAGCCGATGACCGCCTACAACCGGGCCTACATCCGTCAACCGAAAGGGGAATGAATTCCATACCCATTGGGTTAAAAGAGCTCATTTTAATATTCTGAAGAAATAATGGGCAAAAAAATTATCATCATCGGCAGTGGTTTCGGGGGACTGGCCACTGCTTCACGGCTGCTTTCCCGCGGACAGGAAGTGACTGTTTTTGAAAAAAGAGACAAGCCGGGCGGCAGGGCCTATGTCTATGAAAAAGAAGGCTTTACCTTCGACGGCGGACCCACGGTGATTACTGCCCCCTTCCTTTTTGACGAAATCTTTGAGGCGGCCGGTAAAAAAAGAGAAGAGTATGTAACCTTTAAACAGTGCGACCCCTTTTACCGAATTTTCGACGAGAAAGGCAACCCTTTTGACTACAACGGAGACCACGACTTTGTGCTCAGTGAAATCGAAAAGTGGAATCCCAAAGACAAAGAGGGATATAGCCGTTTTCTAAAATCCACCAAGGCTATTTTTGACAAAGGTTTTACCGAACTGGCCGACCAGCCTTTCCTGAGTCTCTGGGATATGATCAAGGTGATTCCCGATCTCCTGAAGCTTCAATCCTATAAATCAGTCTACCGTTATGCCTCCCAGTTTATTGAAAATGATTTTCTTCGCAAGTGCTTTTCCTTTCATCCCCTGCTTGTTGGCGGAAACCCTTTCCAGACCACATCCATCTATGCTATGATCCACTACCTGGAACGTGAATGGGGTGTTCATTATGCCATGGGCGGAACCGGTGCTCTGGTCAATGCCCTGACCCGGCTGATTAACCAACAGGGCGGAACCATCGTCACCGGCTCGGAAGTGGAGGAGATCCTCATTGAAGAGGGGAGAGCCCGGGGCGTCAGGCTCAATGACGGGAGCGAACATACCGCCGACGAGGTCGTATCCAATGCCGACGTAGCCTTCACCTATCGCCATATGGTACCCGAACAATTTCGTTCCACCTGGACCAACCGCAAGATTGAACGCACCAAATACAGCATGTCGCTTTTCGTGATCTATTTCGGGACCAAAAGAAGGTACCTCGATTCAAAGCTGGAGCACCATAATATTATCCTGGGTGAACGATACCGGGAGCTGCTTGAAGATATATTCAACCGAAAAGTCCTTGCCGACGATTTTTCCCTCTATCTTCATATGCCTACCAAAACCGATCCGTCTCTGGCCCCGGAGGGGCATGAAGCCTTTTACGTCCTCTCACCGGTCCCCCATCTCGACAGCGGCACCGACTGGACACAACAGGCCAAACCCTACAGAGATGCCATAATGCAATTCCTGGAAGAGAACTACCTGCCCGGCCTGCAGGACAATATCGTTGTCGAGCACCATATCGACCCCCTTCATTTTCAGAATACCCTTAACAGCTATAAAGGCTCCGCCTTTTCTGTAGAACCTGTACTTACGCAGTCGGCCTGGTTCCGGCCTCACAACCGGTCGGAAGATATAGGTAACCTCTACTTTGTCGGAGCCGGCACCCACCCCGGGGCCGGCTTGCCGGGAGTCCTCTCATCAGCCAAAATAGCCGAAGACCTCATTTGCGGTTAGGGACTCCACCTAAGCCTGCGGAACCGGCCGGTTGAAAGCTCCTTTGCCAAATGTTAAAATTCCATAGGCGGCTGGACTTATCTTAAAGCTCTTGTATATTCCTTACTTCAGCCGTTAAAACTTTATAACCAATCCCATAGCCATGAGATCTTCAAGGTTACTGATACTTATTCTTCTGACACTTTTTATAGCTTGCCAGCCCAAGTCAAAATACCGGCAACTCGATCTCGAGGAGATCGGTATTGCGGACCTCCGGGACGGCTATGACAGTGGCGAATTCACAGTTGCCGATGTCACCGGCGCCTACCTCCAGCGAATTGAAGCAATCGACAAAAATGGTCCCGGACTTAACTCCATGATTCATATCAATCCGAATGCCATGGATAAGGCCCGCAAACTGGACGAAGAGCTCAAGGCCGGCAACAAAAGGGGACCCCTGCATGGGATACCGGTTGTGTTGAAAGACAACGTAGACACGCACGACATGCCTACAACCGCCGGAGCGCGGGTCATGAAAGGATCCATGCCCCACGACGACGCATTTATTGCCAAAAAGCTTCGGGAGGGCGGAGCCCTCATTCTCGGCAAGGCAAACCTGAGCGAGTGGGCCAATTTCCACAGCAGTTTTTCCTCCAGCGGCTGGAGCGGGCTTGGCGGACAGACCAACAACCCCTACGATCCGACCCGCAATCCCTGCGGCTCCAGTTCCGGCTCGGGTGTGGCCGTCTCCGCCAATATGGCTGTCTTTTCCATCGGCACCGAGACCAACGGCTCCATCGTCTGCCCCTCTTCCGCCAACGGCCTGGTCGGCATCAAACCGACCGTGGGGCTGCTGAGCCGCTCCGGCATCATCCCCATATCCTTTACCCAGGATACACCCGGGCCCATGGCCCGAACGGTTGAAGATGCAGCTATCGCCCTGGGTACCATGGTCGGGGTTGACTCCGCAGATACCAAAACCCTTGCCAGCGAGGGGAATTACCATACGGACTATAGCCGCTTCCTGAACAAGGACGGGCTGGAAGGCAAACGAATCGGCTTCTGGACCGGGCCGCTTGGCAGCCATCACCGGGTCGATACCCTGATGCATGAAACCGTTCGCTTTTTAAAACAGCAGGGAGCAACCATCGTGGAAATAGAAAGTATTTCGGAAGAAAGTATTGGCGGCGACTCCTTCCAGGTTCTGTTGTATGAGTTCAAGGACGGCCTTAATAAATATTTTCAATCTCTTGGAGACGATGCCCCGGTCAAGAATATGGACCAGCTTGTAGACTCTACGCTGGCCGATTCGGTCGAGATGCATTATTTCGACCACGACCTGCTTGTTACCGCCAGTAAAAAAGGCGATCTGGAATCGGAAGAATACCGGAATGCCCTTGAACGCATGTTAAAATATGCACGGGAGGAGGGTATCGACAGGGTAATGGACAAACACAATCTTGATGCCATTGTGGGGCCTACGGGTGGTCCGGCGTGGAAAACGGACCTTGTTAACGGAGACAACTTCTCCCTCTCCTCCAGTTCGCCCGCTGCCCGTGCCGGCTATCCCAATATCACCGTCCCCATGGGATATATTGACGGGCTGCCGGTCGGCATATCCTTTTTCGGGCGGGCATGGAGCGAACCCATACTTATTGAAATAGCTTATGCTTTTGAACAGGCAAGGAAGGTAAGGAAGGCACCCGGCGTACGCAGGGCCGGCCTGTAAAGAAGAAAGATAAGATGCAGCGGATCCGGCCGGTGCCCGCTGCCCATATCCTTTATTCGGCCTTGATCTCTTCCTGCAGCGACTCCCAGTCGGCCAGGAAACGCTCGAGCCCGCGATCGGTCAGCGGGTGGTGCAGCAGCTGGTCGATCACCTTGAGCGGCATGGTGGCCACGTCGGCCCCCAGGCGGGCAGCCTCCAGCACGTGCATCGGGTGGCGGATGCTGGCCGCCAGCACTTCGGTGTCTAAGCCGTAGTTCTCATAGATCTGAACCACATCGGCAATCAGCTGCATGCCGTCGGACGATATATCATCCAGCCGGCCGATAAAAGGAGAGATATAGGTAGCACCCGCCTTGGCAGCGATCAGTGCCTGCGTGGCGGAAAAACAGAGCGTACAATTGGTCCGGATCCCCTCGTCGCTCAGGGTCTTGATCGCTTTAATACCCTCTTTGATAAGGGGGACCTTGACAACCACGTTGTCGGCAATGTCTGCATATTTTCTTGCCTCAGCCACAATCTCCTCATAGGAAGTAGAAACCACCTCTGCGGAAACATCCCCTTCCACCATGCTGCAAATTTTAGCGATATGTCCTTCAAAATCACGAACTCCGATTTTTGCACACAGGCTGGGATTGGTGGTAACTCCATCCAGAACCCCCAGGTTATGGGCTTCCCGGATTTCGTCGAGATCGGCAGTGTCGATAAAAAATTTCATGGTGGTTGTTCGGCTTGGTGGTTAGGTTTTTGCAGGAGTTCAAGATAAAAAAATATCACTCATTTATTAAGTCCCACGCATATTTTAATCATGGCGATTTTCATCATGGGAATGAGCAAGGAACGGCGGGCATCCATCAGGGAACTCCCGCCAAAATAATTGTGCTTATACATTTTTAAAGAACGTTGCGAAATTGCATATTAAATAAAGAGCTGAATCGTTTTATACATGGCACATATTCATTAAAACCGGCCTTTATACGACTGTAACCGTTACCACAGAATAATTCAAAAGAACAATATTATGAGTAGATCCAAAGACTTTATCCTTGGCTTGCTGACAGGCGCGCTCGCAGGATCGGTCATCTCCCTGCTGTATGCCCCCGACAAGGGCAGTAATACGCGGGATGTTCTATCCTACCGGCTGAGCCATTATCTCGATGAATTAACACAGCTGATTGACAAGCTTTCTGACGAAAAGGAAGCCATCTCCAATGCCAAGAAGAAAGGCGACCTGGTTGTCGAAGACGCCAGACAGCGTGCCGAGGACCTCATTCAGGAGGCCGAGGACCTGCTGGGTTCCATTGATGAGAAGAAAGGAGATAAGGAAGCAAAATCCGAAACCGGATCGCAATCCTAGCTTCAAATTTAATGCGACAACCTAAAGGCCTCCACGCGAGGCCTTTTCTGTTTACAGGCAAGCTACATTGAAAACAGACCTATTGATGAACTATAACAGCTTACCAAAGGTGGAGCTTCACCTGCACCTGGATTCTTCTCTCAGCTTTGAAACCGCCCGCAGGTTTGATTCCTCACTGACCGCAGATAAGTTCAACAAAAAGTTTATTGCACCTCCCAAATGCGAAGATCTGCCCGACTACCTGAAGCGGGTTGCCCGGCAGGTGCGCCTGCTCCAGACGCCCTCCCAATTGACAATGGCAACCAGAGACCTGATAGAAAGGCTTGATAACGACCGGGTACTCTATGCCGAAATCAGGTTTGCCCCCCTCCTGCATACCCGCAAGGGGCTGACGGGAGAGGAAGTGGTACGTATCGTGAGCGATGCCGTCACCATGTCCACAGACGATGCCGATATTAAGGTAAAAATCATCCTTTGCACCCTTCGAAGTTTCAGCCCCAGCCAGTGTATGGAGACCGCACGCCTGGTTGAACGGTTTTACGGCAACAACATTGCCGGGCTGGATGTGGCGGGAGATGAAAAAGGATTTTCGCTGGAAGCCAACATTCCGGCCTTTGAATATCTTCAAAAAAGGGATATACCCAGAACGGCTCATGCCGGTGAAGCCATGGGGCCGGAAAGCATCTGGGAAACCATACAAAAACTTGATCCTTCCCGCATAGGGCACGGGGTCAGAAGTTTTGAAGACCCCAAGCTGCTCGACTACCTGAAAGACCACAATATCCACCTCGAGGTATGCCCTACAAGCAATATTCAAACCGATGTCTATGACAGTTACGAGGATCATTCCATAGGGAAGCTGCACGATAAAGGCATCTCCGTCGGCATCAACACCGACGGCAAGACCACCTCCGATGTGACCCTGAGCCGTGAATATGAAAAACTGGCCAAATACTTCGGCTGGACTGAAAAAGAATTTCTATCCTGCAACCTCAACGCCCTCGAGGCCGCCTTCCTGCCTGAAAGCGACAAGAAGCCGTTACGGGAAAGGTTGGCAGAAGGATATGGCCGGGCAGAATAATACCTCTTTCCCATCCGGCGGCCATACCGGATCCCACCATATAACAAAAGGCCCCCGATTGGAGGCCTTTCGTTTAATTGGCATTCAGACGCCCGGCCATCAGCCGGGCTGTTAACAAAATGCTAGGAATCCTCTTCCTCTACATCGGCAGCTTTTTGAACTTCGCCTTCGCCGTTTTCGTCACCGGCACTCAGCTGTTCAAATACTTTTGCCACTTCTTCTTCTCCTTCTTCCAGTTCGGACTTGGCACCGACAATAAGATCGTCGTATTTACGGAGTCCCGTACCTGCAGGTACTTTGTGACCTACAACTACATTCTCCTTCAGGCCAAGCAGGTGATCTTTCTTGGCTTCGATGGAAGCCTGGGTAAGCACCTTGGTGGTCTCCTGGAAGGAAGCGGCCGACAGCCAGCTTTCCGTAGAGAGAGCAGCCCGCGTGATACCGAGCAGTATCGGCTTGGATATTGCCGGTTCGGCTTCACGGGTTTCAAGTTCATCTTCACCTTCCTTGATAAGCTCGTTGTTGATCTCCCGAACTTCGCGTCGATCGAGTATAGCTCCCTGCTTGAGGTCGCTGCCGCCGGTGTCGGTAACAACAAACTTGCCAATGAGGTCGTCGTTCTTGTTGTTGACTTCGAAACGGTCCACCTTGTCCCCTTCAAGGAACATGGTATCGCCGGGATCGGTAATTTCAACCTTCTGCATCATGGTGCGCACGATAACCTCAATGTGCTTGTCGTTGATGCGCACACCCTGCAGGCGGTATACCTCCTGAATCTCGTTCACGAGATAGGACTGCACCGCGTAGGGACCGAGAATATTGAGGATCTCTTCGGCGGGGATGGTACCGTCGGACAGTTGCTGTCCGGCTTTCACATAATCGTTTTCCTGAACAAGGATGTGCTTGGATAGAGAGATCAGGTATTTCTTCTCGCTCTTGCCGTCCTTGCTTTCAACGATCACTTCCTGCTTGCCGCGCTTGCGTCCACCCATGCGGACGATTCCGTCAATCTCTGATACGGCTGCCGGATCACTGGGCGACCGGGCCTCAAAGAGCTCGGTCACACGGGGCAGACCCGCGGTAATATCCTTGGATTTACCGGTTTGCCGCGGAATCTTGGCCAGTACCTGACCCGAAGATACCTCTTCGCCGTCTTCCACTACAATATGAGTGTCGACCGGAAGCGTGTTCTCCCGAACGCGGTCGTCATCACCCTTGACCATAAGGGTAGGCACGAGCGATCGGTCCTTGGAATCGATAATCACTTTTTCACGGTGACCGGTCTGAGAGTCGGTCTCTTCGGAGAAGGTGATATCTTCCATGATATCCTTGTACTCAACCACACCGTCAATTTCGGAATAGATGTTGGCATTGTACGGATCCCAGCTACAGAGCGGCACTCCCTTGGGTACCTTGTCTCCCTCTTCAACCAGGAGTTCGGCACCGTACGGAATGTTATAGGTGGTAAGCACCTTGCTCTCTTCGTCGAGGATCTTGATTTCCCCTGCACGGCTGAGAACGATATTGTGTATCTCTTCGCCGTCATCATATTCGACGACGCGTACGTTTTCAAACTGTACCTCTCCTTCAAACTTCGCTTTATGCTGCGACTCCGACTCCATACGTGAAGCCGTACCTCCCACGTGGAAGGTTCGAAGCGTAAGCTGTGTACCGGGCTCGCCGATCGACTGTGCCGCGATAACGCCTACGGCCTCGCCGACCTGAACCATGGTTCCCCGTGCCAGGTCACGTCCGTAGCACATGGAACAGACGCCTCGTTCCGTCTCACAGGTAAGAACCGATCGGATCTCAACCTCCTCGATGGAAGTTTCGGCAATCTTTTTGGCCACCTTTTCATCGATAAGCTGGTTCGCCTCACAAATAAGCTCATCGGTGATCGGGTCGTATATGTCGTGCAGCGATACGCGGCCGAGAATACGGTCTTCAAGGCTTTCAATTACATCTTCATTGTCCTTGAGCGCTTTCATCTTCAGTCCCCGCAGCGTGCCGCAGTCGACCTCGTTGATGATGATATCCTGCGATACATCCACAAGGCGCCGGGTCAGGTAACCCGCATCGGCCGTCTTCAGGGCCGTATCGGCAAGACCCTTACGGGCACCGTGGGTAGAGATAAAGTATTCAAGAACGGTCAGCCCCTCCTTGAAAGAGGAGAGAATCGGGTTCTCAATAACCTCATTGCCCTGCTGCATCGAGCTTTTCTGGGGCTTGGCCATCAGTCCACGCATACCTCCAAGCTGTCGAATCTGCTCTTTGGAACCACGGGCACCCGAGTCGGCCATCATAAATACCGGATTGAAACCTTCCCGGTCGTTGGCCAGCTCGTTAAAGAGTGTTTCAGATACCCTGTTGGTGGTACTGGTCCACTTGTCAATAACCTGGTTATACCGTTCGTTATCGGTGATGAAGCCCATTTCATACCTATCGGTAATTTCAGATACCTCGTCCTGGGCCTTGTCGATGAGTTTCTTCTTCTCATCCGGTATCACGATATCCTCCAGGTTGAAGGACAAGCCGCCCACTGTAGCCTGCTCAAAACCGAGCTGCTTCATCTCATCCAGGAATTCGGCGGTTCGTGCCGTACCGACTTCCGCATGGATATCGGCAATAACGTTTCTTAGTTCCTTCTTACCGAGCGTCCTGTTCTTATAAGGCAGGCCTTCCGGTATGATCCCATTGAAGAGTACACGACCGGTAGTGGTCTTGATTATTTCATAGTCCTCTTCGCCCTCTTCATTTTCGGTGGGTATGCGGACATTAATCTTGGCATGAATATCCAGCCTTCCCTGGTCGTAGGCGATCATGACCTCGTCGGTGTTGGCAAAAGTCTTGCCCTCCCCTTTCTGGTCGTTGGCCATCTTAGTCAGGTAGTAGATACCCAGAACCATATCCTGCGAAGGCACGGCAATAGGTCCGCCGTTGGCCGGACTCAGGATATTGTGGGAACCCAGCATCAACACGGATGCTTCAAGGATGGCGTCGTGACTCAGCGGTACGTGAACCGCCATCTGGTCACCGTCAAAGTCGGCGTTAAAGGCCGTACAGGAAAGCGGGTGCAGGCGAATAGCCTTTTCCTCGATCAGTACGGGCTGATAAGCCTGAATACCCAGCCGGTGAAGCGTAGGAGCACGGTTCAGCATTACGGGGTGTCCGTCGATCACATTCTCGAGGACCTCCCATACCACCTGGTCACGCCTGTCAACCACTTTTTTCGCACTTTTAACCGTCTTCACATATCCGCGCTCGATGAGCCGGCGGATGATAAAGGGTTTGTAGAGTTCAACCGCCATCTCCTTGGGCAGGCCGCACTCGTGCATCTTAAGTTCAGGGCCTACCACAATTACGGAACGTCCCGAATAGTCGACACGCTTTCCAAGCAGGTTTTGACGGAACCGTCCGCTCTTTCCTTTCAGCATGTCGCTGAGTGATTTCAGGGGACGGTTGTTATTCCGTACGGCATTCGATTTTCTTGAGTTGTCGTACAGCGAGTCAACCGCTTCCTGCAGCATGCGCTTTTCGTTACGGAGGATAACGTCGGGCGCCTTGATATCAATAAGTCGCTTCAGGCGGTTGTTGCGAATGATCACCCTGCGGTACAGGTCATTCAGGTCGGATGTTGCAAAGCGTCCTCCCTCCAGGGGTACCAGGGGACGCAGTTCCGGAGGTATTACAGGGATCACGCGCTGGACCATCCACTCCGGACGGTTTTCGGTATGCTGGTTCGCCGAGCGGAATGATTCAATAACCTGCAGGCGCTTCAGCTTTTTCTTTTTGCGCATCTGCGAAGTTTCGTTGCGAACCTCATAGCGCAGCCTATAGGCCAGCTGGTCAAGATCGAGACCCGCCAGAAGTTCTTCGATCGCTTCCGCGCCTTCCTTGGCTATGAACTTGTCTTCGTCGTCATCGTCCAACTCCCAGTGTTCTTCGGGCAGCTGGTCCTGTATGTCATAATACTCCTCTTCGGAGATCAGGTCTCCCCGCTTATAGCCCAGGTCACGCGTCATGCCCGGGTTGATAACCACATAGGTCTCGTAATAGACGACCTTACTGAGGTTCTTGGAAGAGTAGCCCAGCAGGTAAGCCAGCTTGTTGGGCAGGGATTTGAAATACCAGATATGGACGACGGGTACGGTCAGGGATATGTGTCCCATACGCTCGCGTCGCACAGCCTTCCTGGTAACCTCTACACCACAGCGGTCGCAGATAATCCCCTTGTAGCGGATTCTCTTGTATTTGCCGCAATGGCATTCGTAGTCTTTTACCGGTCCGAAGATCTTTTCACAGAAAAGACCGTCCATCTCCGGCTTGAATGTTCGATAGTTGATTGTTTCTGGCGTCAAGACTTCGCCGTGCGACCGAGACAGGATAGTCTCGGGCGATGCAAGGGATATGCCAATGTTGTCGAAGTCTTTGGAAACTGTTAATGTATTAGTAGTCGGCAAGGATTTACCTCCGTATTGACTTTATGTAACAGTGTAAAATTCTGTGTTCTGGGTTAATCAATGTGAATTTCGAGACCGAGTCCCATAAGTTCACGCAGCAGTACCTTGAATGACTCCGGTACGTCGCCTTCGGGCAGGTTCTCGCCCTTGACGATAGCTTCGTATACCCTGGAACGGCCCTTCACATCGTCGCTCTTGACCGTTAACATCTCTTTGAGAATGCTGGAGGCACCGTAGGCATATAGAGCCCATACCTCCATCTCACCGAGACGCTGACCGCCAAACTGAGCTTTACCACCCAGCGGCTGTTGAGTAATAAGTGAGTATGGACCAATGGAACGCGCGTGCATCTTGTCCTGAACAAGGTGATTCAGTTTCAACATGTAGATGTATCCTACCGTCGTCTTCTGATCAAACGCTTCGCCGGTCCTGCCGTCAAACAGGGTTACGCGGCCGTCTTCCGGCAGCCCCGCCTCATTCAGTTGCTCCTGTACCTGGTCGTAGGTAGCACCGTCGAAGATCGGCGATGCAAACTTGACGCCCAGTTTCTTGGCAGCCCAGCCCAGAATGGTCTCATATATCTGGCCAAGGTTCATACGGGACGGTACGCCCAGCGGGTTGAGCAGTATGTCAACCGGCGTTCCGTCTTCCATATATGGCATGTCTTCAATAGGCACAACCTTTGCCACCACGCCCTTATTACCGTGGCGACCGGCCATCTTGTCTCCTACCTGCAGCTTACGCTTTTTAGCCACATAGACCTTGGCTTTCTGTATAATTCCCGGAGGCAGATCATCGCCTACCTGGATCTGGTATTTTCTTCGTTTCGCTTCGGTATCGATTTCACGACGAATATCGCGGTAGTTCTTAAACAGCTCGCGCACGTGGGCCACGAGTTCGTCGTCGGTAGCCCAGGCAATATTCTCGTTAATGTTAACCGGGTCGAGCTCTTCGAAATCCGACTTGCGGTATTTCTCACCTTTCGGAATCAGCTCATTGCCGTTGAAATCGTACACGCCCGGCGAGGTTTTGTCCCGAAGCAGTGAATAGAGCTTGTCAACCATCTTGCTGTTGAGTTCATCAACCTTGGCTGCATGACGCTCATTTTCCTGTTCAACCTGCTTCTTCTCCTCTTTCCTGGATATTTGCTCATCCCGTTTGCGGCTAAAGAGCTTGGTGTCTATTACCGTTCCCGAAACACCCGGCGGTGTTTTCAGCGAGGCGTCTTTTACGTCGCCCGCCTTGTCGCCGAAGATAGCGCGAAGCAGTTTTTCTTCCGGGGTGGGGTCGGTTTCGCCTTTGGGCGTAATCTTACCGACCAGTATATCTCCCGGGTTGACTTTGGCTCCGACGCGGATGATACCCTGCTCGTCGAGGTCGGCCGTAGCCTCCTCGCTCACGTTGGGGATCTCCCGGGTCAGCTCCTCTTCGCCGCGCTTGGTATCGCGCACCTGTTGCTCAAACTCGGTGATATGGATGGAGGTGTACACATCGTCCTGTACAATACGTTCACTTACTACGATGGCATCCTCGAAGTTATATCCTCTCCAGGGCATGAAACCAACAAGGAGGTTACGTCCGAGGGCGAGTTCTCCGTCGTCGGTGGCACATCCGTCGGCCAGGGTTTGTCCCCTGACAACCTTTTCGCCTACATCGACGATCGGCTTCTGGTTGATGGTCGTGTCCTGGTTGGTCCGTTCAAACTTGGTCAGCTTGTACGTCTTGACCCCTTCGTCAAAATAGGTCAGCTGCTCCTCTTCGGTCCGCTCATACTGCACGCGGATTTCGGTGGAACTCACGTACTTCACCTCTCCCTTGCCTTCGGCCGTAATGATAGCCCGGGAGTCTTTGGCGGCGCGGTGTTCGAGTCCCGTTCCGACCACAGGCGCTTCCGGACGCAGCAGCGGTACGGCCTGGCGTTGCATGTTGGATCCCATCAGGGCACGGTTTGCATCGTTGTGCTCGATAAACGGAATCAGTGCGGCAGCCAGGGAAGTAATCTGGTTGGTGGAAACATCCATGTATTCGATCTGATCCGGTTTGGCCAGACCTACGTTACCGTCGCGGAACCGGGAAAAGATATTGTCGTTCTTAAAGGCTCCCTTCTTGTCAATCGGGGCGTTGGCCTGGGCGATCACCGTCTCATCTTCCTGTTCGGCCGACAGGTATTCAATATCCTTGCTCACCTTGCCGTCCTTGACCTTACGGTAAGGCGTTTCGATGAATCCGAAATCATTCACCTTGGCGTGAACACAGAGCGAGGATATAAGCCCGATGTTGGGGCCTTCAGGTGTTTCAATGGGACAAAGTCGCCCGTAGTGTGTATAGTGTACGTCACGAACCTCAAAGCCGGCCCTTTCGCGGGTGAGTCCCCCGGGACCCAGTGCCGACATACGGCGCTTGTGGGTAAGTTCGGCCAGCGGGTTCGTCTGGTCCATGAACTGTGACAGCTGGTTCGTGCCGAAAAAGGTATTGATGACGCTGGAGATAGTTCTGGCGTTCACCAGATCCTGTGGCGTCAGCTGTTCGGCGTCTCTGGAGTTCATTCGCTCCTTAATCGTACGCGACATGCGAGCCAGCCCGATGGAATACTGCTGGCCCAGCTGTTCGCCGATGGTACGGATACGCCGGTTGCTCAGGTGGTCAATATCATCCACCTGCGATTTCATGTTCTTGAGCCTGATTACCTCCTTGACGATAGCGACGATATCCTCTTTAACGAGATAGCGGATATCCATATCGACGTCCTGCTTGAGACGCTTGTTCAGGCGGTAACGTCCCACTTCGCCGAGGTCATACTTCTTGTCGCTGAAGAACAGGCGCTCCAGCACCTGGCGTGCCGTTTCGGGGTCCGGCATCTCGCCGGTTCTGATCTGCTTGTAAATTTCTCCGAGGGCCGTCTCGGTGCTGTGGGTCGGATCCTTGCGCAGCGTGTTCATCATCACGGAACGCTCGGACTCTTCCGGCTCCATGGTCTGAACGTGAATCTTCTTGAGGTCGGCTTCCTTGAGCAGCCCGTAGTCGTCTTCCGTCAGTTCATGATCTCGCTCCAGAAGCACTTCACGGTTTTTCGCCTCGGTGATCTCGCCGGTTTCGTCGTCCACAACCTCTTCCATCTTCTCGACGACGATGTCGGTCGCAAGGCGCATACCGACGGCATTTTTCTTAAACTTCTTCTTGGTGTTGACTTCAACTTCCTCGGAAAGTTCAAACAGGTTGAAAATTTCGTCGTCCGAGGAATAGCCCAGGGCTCTGAGCAGTGTGGAGGCCGGGACCTTTTTCTTTCTATCGATATAAGCCCACAATACATCCCGGATGTCGGTGGAAAATTCAATCCAGGATCCTTTAAACGGTATGACCCGTGCATTATACAGCTGGGTTCCGTTGGGGTGGACGTTTTGTCCGAAGAACACACCCGGTGAGCGGTGCAGCTGGCTTACAATGACCCTTTCGGCACCGTTGATAATAAACGTACCGCGTTCTGTCATCCACGGCAGGTCGCCCAGGAATACCTCCTGTTCGATGGTTTCTGTAGCTTCATCATCTTCATCGACTGCAGAGAGCCTAAGCTTGGCCTTGAGAGGCACAGCGTACGAAAGTCCCCGTTCCTGGCATTCTTTCATGCTGTATTTAGGGGTATCTACACTGTAATGGATGAATTCCAGGATATGTGTTTCCCGGGAATCCTGGATAGGGAAATTTTCATTGAATATTTTTTGAAGTCCCTGATTTTTGCGGTCTTCAGGCGCTATGTCCAGCTGGGTGAAATCTCCGAACGACCTCAACTGAATATCCAGAAAGTCGGGATAATCGAGTACATGTTCGGTGCTGGCAAATGTAAGACGATCTGTAAAGGGGATCTTTTCCATCTTGCTTTTTTTACTCAAAGGAACCTCTCCTTTAAAAATTAATTGTACGGTGATGAGCCAAAAATGCCTTAATCAACCTGTCGGACAGGTTATATGCGGCACATAAACAGACGCCAATAGCCAATACCGTATTAAACGATATTGGCTAATGACAAATTGTAGATGTCAGAAGCTTAATTACTTAAGCTCTACTTCTGCACCAGCTTCTTCAAGCTTGGATTTGAGTTCTTCAGCTTCGGCTTTAGCGACACCTTCCTTAACTGCGTTGGGCGCCTCGTCGACGAGTTCTTTGGCTTCTTTCAAGCCAAGACCCGTGATTCCGCGAACCTCTTTAATGACAGCAATTTTCTTGTCGCCTGCAGATTTAATAATTACATCAAACTCAGTCTGCTCTTCTCCACCACCGTCGCCGCCGCCTTCTCCGCCGGCAACAACAGCTGTGGCAGCTGCTGGTTTGATATCGTATTCCTCTTCGAGAACTTGTGCAAGTTCGTTAGCTTCTTTAACTGTTAGGTTAACTAGTTGTTCAG
>CAYREV010000003.1:0-15664 GCA_964423345.1 uncultured Balneolaceae bacterium
CCCCTATCGGCTATCAGACAAATCTTATGGTCTATGGTCCCGGTAACTATAAGTTTACCGATTTTTTTAAAGTAGGTTTTCTCCTTGAAATAACCTTGTGGGCCCTGGTCATTATTCTGGTTCCCATCTTTTGGCCGATGTAAGGCATGGAATTTTTAGACCTATAATTATTAGGTAAGCCTTAAATAAAAAAAGCAGTTCCGTTACTAACGGGACTGCTTTGATTGACTAAGCAATAAACGCTAGATGTATTTATAAATAGCTAATTATTGTACAGGCTCAGTGACTGTATTGCCATCGAAGTTTTCCCAATTAGGATAAAATGAAACCAAAATAAAAAGTGCCCGCCAAAAAATGACGGGCACCTTATTTGAGTACGCCCGGAAGGATTCGAACCCTCAACCTTCTGATCCGAAGCCAGTCCGAGAAATTGATGTGCGTGAAATGGGCCGCGATTTTGGAATTTCATGTAGTACTTTTTGTAGTACCGAGGAGGAACTGTGGGAAAAGCTTTCCCTTGCCTATTTGCAAAAGTTCATTGGTTGGAAAAGGACCTCTAACTTGTTTGCTTTTGCTCAGCTGTTTGAAATGACCAGTTCCCATACTGCTCAGCAGTAATATCCTCAAGCTGCCGCTTTTGGGTTTCAACTCCAAACATTGCCAGAGCTATTGCAGCAAGACCCATTGGCACAGCACCCATAAGAGAAGTCCCGAGAATAGAGGGTGAAGCCACTGATAATACAACCAATCCGATAACTATTACACCTCCCGCTTTGCTGATACCTGCTCCCAAGCCACTACCACGGGACCGCAGGCGGGTAGGATAAATCTCCACGCAATATGCGGACAGTACCGCTACTACCGAGCTGATCCCCCATATAGGCATAACCAGAAGGGCGTAGAGCAGGAATTGGTTGTCGGATACGGCATTGCCGGCAAAGGCAAAGCCTAATAGTGACAAAGCAGTAAATCCACTTAAAAGTATCAGTGTGTTCTTGCTGCTCCATCTTCCGTACATCCAGGCTATCAGAAAATTAAGAGGGAATCCGATAAGTGCAGAATTGCGAAGCATATAGTTGGCTTCAGCTTCTGTAAAACCCATATTTTGCAAATTGGATGGAATCCAAAGCTGAAACCCAAAAGAGACGAACCCAACCCCGAGTGCCAACAGAATGACCGCCGAAGTTATCTTATGGAACGGCGCCTGAAATAACTGAACGAGACGATCCTGCACGTTTTCTTCTACATTGAGTTTCGTTGATTCATCCTCGATAATTTTGGCACCGTATCGCTGCATTACACTTTTCGCCTCTTCATGGCGTCCGCGGGTAAGCAGGTAGCGTGGCGACTCCGGAATCCAGTTGTTGAGCAGAATGAGGAATACACCCGTAGGCAGTCCTATCAGCCAAAGAATTCGCCAGCTGTATATCGGTACCAGTTCGGCGGCTAGCCAGCTGGTCAGAATATAGGCTCCGATAACGTCACCACCTATCAGTACCATTACCCATCCACGGTGTCTGGCAGGGATGGTTTCGGCCATAATGGTATACATGATGGGCAACATTCCCCCTACACCGAGACCCATGATGAAACACATAAAAACATTCATCGCAAAGGTCGGCATTGAGCCACAGATACTGGTGCCAATGAAGGTTACAGCAGCCAGCAGTATAGAGGCGCGTCGGCCGATGGTATCTCCCAGCCATCCCCAAACAAAAGAACCAATGACGGTTCCTAAAATTCCTGCAAAGGGAACCAGTGCGGCGGGTATGGTTCCATCGGAATTTAAGGGCGATTTTAGTCCATACTCTTCCGTCATGCCGGGAAGCACAAAGGATAGGGTGGTGGGTTTCATCACATCGATAGTTACAGCAGCGGCCATTACCAGAAGCAGCGCGACGTGGGATGAACGTATAGGAGCATCGTCCAAAGCACGCACCCGTAGGTTCATAATTTCAGTGCGTTGAAACTCAGATTTTGGGATTAATCCGTACAGGGTGAGCAGAAGCCCGGCAACAATCAGAACCATACCGATCATCATGGGCGTATCCATTGGCATCCCTACCAGCCGGTAGCCTGCTTCTTTCGCCTTGACATACATCGGCAGATGAAGGATTACCCCAATGGTCACGGCCCATATACCTGCCCAAAAAGACGTTTTGTGAGCATACGTTATCCCGCCGGGTGCCGTTTTCCACCAATTGATATTCACGGTATTCTGTTTATTGTTTAAAAATGCTAATTATAATAAAAATATTTGGATAAGGTTACAGGCTTCGATTACCTTCCTGCTATATTAATTAAATAAGTTCGCTATTTGCGAACTATTTTATTATATTTAAACGTTGTTTAGATGAAAGTTCACCTAATTAAAGCGAAAACAGTACGGACATTCGCACAAGATCATGCGTCTTCTATTCAATCTTTTGAAGAGTGGATCGAAAAAGTTAAAAGTGCCGACTGGGATACTCCCCAGGATATGAAACGCACTTTTGGCAGTGTGGACTTACTCGGAAAAGGCAGCAGCCGGGCCGTTTTTGATATAGGTGGAAACAATTATAGGATCATCTGTAAATACCAATTTGGTATCACCATGGTCCATCTGTTTGTAACCTGGATCGGAACGCATGCGGAATACACAAAGTTATGTGATCAAGGCAAGCAATATACCATCGAACAATATTAATTGAGTTATGGCAACCGATACGCTTAAATACAAGGTCATTCAATTGGAAGAGCAGTACGAGGAGTATTGCGATATTCTTGAGGAATTGGTCCTTGGAGAAGAAAATGAAGACCGCCAGGATGAAATTGAGCTTCTTACCCTGCTGATCGAAGACTGGGACGAGCGGCATCGCCTGGCACCGGAACTGGATCCTATCGAACTGCTGCAGTCTTTAATGGACGATCATGGCTTGAACCAGAACGAGCTGGCAGAAATTGCAGGGGTAGGCAAAAGCTATATTTCTGAGATTCTCAATTACAAAAAAAGAATGTCGAAGAAGGTAATCCGGAATATAGCAGATTACTTTAAGATTCGGCAGGAGGCTTTAAATAAGCCGTACAAATTAGATGAAGAACGCAAGCTTCAGATGCATTAAATAAGCGCAGTCAATGCTGACCTTTCAACTTGAATTGTTCTAAGCCTCTTTTTTAGACAAATATTTTATTGAAAACCTTGCGTATTCCTCCTTCTATCCGCACCAACCATTTCCCACCATACTGATCTATTACTATCCGCAGTTCATGCAGAGACAACTCAAGCAAACGCTCCTTTTCTTCCGGAGATAGCTTGCTTCCCTCCTCACTTTTGGGAATTGGTGTACTGGTGTAAAGCCAAAGAATATTTTGGGCTTTTCCAAATAAGGCCCGGATTTGAACTGATGCCGATAAGTGATTACTTCTCTCGATTGAATTGGGTTTGAGTTTCAAATAATTGGTTAGCAGTGCTTTATCAGTGTAGTCCCAAATGTAGTACCACAGCAAAAAAAATATATGATTTGTGAGAAAAATGAATTAATAAGAGAAGAATAAGAAGAAAAGACCCCGCAAAAATATAGCGGGGTCTTTTGCTTATGTACGCCCGGAAGGATTCGAACCCTCAGCCTTCTGATCCGAAGTCAGACGCTCTATCCAGTTGAGCTACGGGCGCTTTTGTTATTTTAAATTTTGAATGATGAATTGCATTCAAAATTGAGCCTTAAATATCCCGCTTCGAGGGACAAATTACAAGCATTATTCCCATCAAATATATTGATCCCTGCCATCCCGAACGGTTTAGCCGTTGATCCGTGTTGTGTTATTTTCAAAAATGCACGTGGAAAAGCTGTGATGGTTACCTTCAACAAAAAAATGGTGTTATGAAGAAAGAAATTATTTCCCTTTTTGTATTCTCTCTGCTCCTGGTTTCGAGCTGCGCGGGGCAGCCCGATATCAAGGTTGCGAATACCGCAACCTCCTATGAACTGGAAACCGTGGTGACCGGCGTCCCCGTCCCCTGGGGCATGGCCTGGCTGCCGGACGGCTCCATGCTGATTACCAACAGGGGGGGATCGCTCTATCATTTCAACGGCGGCACCCTAAGCGAACCCCTCTCGGGCGTGCCCGAGGTCTGGGCCAATGGACAGGGAGGACTGCTGGACATCCAGCTGCACCCCGACTATGAGGAGAACGGCTGGATCTATATCACCTACTCCAGTCCGGAGGGCGGCTCAGGGGCCAACACGGCGCTGATGAGGGCCAGGCTCAACGACGACCGTACCGGGTTGACGGACCAAGAAGTACTTTATAAGGCGGAACCCAACACCACCCGGGGACAGCATTTCGGCAGCCGCATCGAGTTTGACAAGGAAGGCTACCTCTATTTCAGCATCGGCGACCGCGGCAACCGCGACGTGAACCCGCAGGACACCACCCGCGACGCCGGCAAGATCTACCGCCTGCACGACGACGGCACCGTACCGGAAGACAATCCCTTCACGCAATATGATGAGGCCGTCGGGGCAATCTACTCCTACGGCCACCGCAATCCGCAGGGCATGGACATGCACCCTCAAACGGGAGAAATATGGGTCCACGAACACGGTCCCCGGGGCGGCGACGAAGTGAACCGGATCCGCAAGGGCGCCAACTACGGCTGGCCCATCGTAAGTTTTGGCATCAACTACAGCGGTACGGAGTTCGCCGAAGACACCGCCATGGCGGGGATGACCCAGCCGGAGTGGTATTGGGATCCCTCTATCGCCCCTTCCGGCATGACTTTCGTGACCGGCGACCGCTACCCCCGGTGGAAGGGCAACCTGCTGGTGGGCTCGCTGAAGTTCGGCTACGTGGTGTTGTGTAAAATCAATAACGGCACGGTCACCGGCGAAGAGATCGCCCTGGAAGAGGTCGGCCGCGTGCGCAACGTCAGGCAGGGCCCGGACGGCTACGTATATGTGGCTACCGAAGGCAATGGTATCCTGAAAGTTCTGCCAGCAGGAAATTAATAATTTAAAGGCCGACCTTTAGATAAGGAGGAATTCAAACGGCCATACGTTATCCGTTTGCTGCCACGGAGTGCCGGGCTCGCGCCCTATAACTGTTCAAGTATCTGTTTTTCAGTAAGGGGACGATTGTGCCCTTTCCAGCTTTTTGCCCCCTCCTTGTCTCCGCGGGTGTCCACATAGATCTCCAGTCCGTTGCCGTCCGGGTCGTCGAAATACATGGCCCAGCTGATGATATGGTCGATGGTATAGGGCTCAATGCCCAGTTCCTGCAGCTGCTTGTACCGCTGTGCAAAGTCGGTTTTGGAGGGCGCCTCGAAAGCGATATGAAACAAGCCCACCGAGCCGGGAGGGGCATCCGCGGCATCGCCGCCCAGGGCCTGCAGCGCCAGCGTATGGTGCATCTCATTGCCCGTCAGGAAAGCGAAGCGGTCGCCCACCCCTTCGGTGAGCTCCAAATCGAAAAGTCCGCGGTAGAATTCCAGGGAATCTTCCAGGTTCCTCACCTTGATATGTACATGGCCCAGTTTCATAATGCAACTTTTTTGTGTGTTTTTGGATTTAGTTAACCGAGGTCCTTCATTCAATAGGAATTACCAATAATATTAACCCATAACCAAAACAAAGGAATTATGAATCCCGTAAAAAATTTTCTGTCGCCGGCTCTTCTGCTTGTGATGATCCTGGCCGGCGGCTGCGGCACAGAAAAGGAAGATTTTATCGATAGGATGGAAACAGAGCACCAAGGGGATACGCCCGTGGAAAACGCATCTGCTGAACTTCCCCAGCAATCCGAAGTAAAGGCTGAGACCGTAACCTATGCCACGGTCGGCGAAGAGGAGGTCAAAGGCTACCTGGCGATGCCCGAAGATGCAGGCAAGCAAACGCCCGGCCTGATCGTCATCCACGAATGGTGGGGGCTCAACGACAATATTCGCATGATGGCGAGGCGGCTGGCCGGCGAGGGGTATAAGGCTCTTGCGGTAGACCTCTACCACGGCAAGGTGGCCGAATCGTCCGATAAGGCGGGGAAGCTGGCCCGTTCGGTGGAAGAGGAGCCTGCCCTGGATAATCTGAGCCAGGCCTACGCTTACCTGGTTGACAAGCAGGGAGCTTCCGGTGTGGGCACCATCGGCTGGTGTTTCGGCGGCGGCTGGTCTCTGCAGACGGCCCTGGCCATGCCCGAAAAGGTGGATGCGACGGTTATCTACTACGGGCGTTTGGAGACCGATCCCTCCAAGCTGAAGAAACTGGAGATGCCCGTCCTGGGGTTCTTCGGTTCCGAAGACAGCGGCATCCCGCCTTCTACCGTGAAGTCCTTTGAGAATGCCCTGAATGAGGCAGGCGTTGAAAACGATATCTATATCTACGAAGGAGCGAATCATGCTTTCGCGAACCCGTCGGGATCCCGATACGAAAAGGAGGCGGCCGAGGACGCCTGGAATAAAACCACCGCCTTTTTTGGGAAACACCTGAAGGAATGATTGACCTACGGAATTTGTGAGAAAGAGCAGAATAACTCCCAAAAATTAAAATCTATACTGATGAGCTATACTGTTGAGATCAAGGATGTTCAACCGGTAACCCATGACGTAAGGCAGTTTACGGTGGAAAAACCGGAGGGCTTTGATTTTGAACCGGGACAGGCCACCGAGGTTGCCATCGACAGGGAGGGCTGGCGCGACGAAAAGCGCCCCTTTACCTTTACGTCGCTGCCCGGCGACCCCGACCTGCAGTTCGTGATCAAGATCTACCCCGATCACGACGGGGTCACCGAACAGATCGGCAAGCTTGAGGCGGGCGACTCTTTTATTATAGGCGATGCCTGGGGCACTATCCAATACAAGGGCCCGGGCGTATTCCTTGCCGGTGGCGCGGGCGTGACGCCTTTCATCGCCATCCTGCGCGACCTGCACAGGATGGGAGAGGTGGATGGCAACCGGCTGATCTTCTCCAACAAGACCGAAGAGGATATCATCCTGGAAGAGGAGTTCCGGGAGATACTCGGCGACCATTTTTTGAATACGCTCACCGAGGTGAATGATTCTGAGAAGTATCTGACCAAATTCATAGACCGGGAGTTCATAGAAAATCATATTGATAACTTTGACCAGAACTTCTACGTGTGCGGCCCCCCGCAATTTGTAAGCGATATTGGTACCTATCTACAGGAGATGGGGGCCGACAGCGATGGGATCGTTTTTGAGGAGTAAATCCTCGTTCTGCCTTTGCTGTTAAGTTTTTTACCTTTAGCCCCCGCCTCGGTCAGGCAAACGATCTCGAGTCGAGGCCTGTTTTAACAATGAATATAAACCTTCAAAGAAAGTATAGCTCAATGAAACTAGTTGATCCGTCAGGTGACGAAATCACCAGTAAGGAAAATAAAGATGCCAAAGAGCTGGAAAAGCAGCTGTCAGGTAAGATCGAGGAATTGCTGGAACCGGTGATGAATAAGATTAAGCTCTCCGGTGCGCAGGTACCCCAGCAACAGCTCATGCAGATAAGTTCTGCAGCGCACCAGATGCTGTTCAACCGGATGATCTACAACCTGCTGGTCAAGGCCGGTATAGAGGATATCAGCGAGGTCCTTTCCGAAGACGATATCGAGGAGCTATCCACCTCCCTCAAGAACCAGATCAAGATTGCCGATTCGGATGAGGCCAAGCAGAATATCGCCGATATGCAGAAGATGATGAACCAGCAGCAGGACGACAGCTCGGATTCATAGGCAGATTACCCCGGCTTTTATAGGATAAGCATGGCATCGCCGAAAGAATAGAACCGGTATTGCCGGTCGATGGCGTGCCGGTATATTTTTTTCATCTCATCGTAGCCGGTAAAGGCGGCCACCAGCATCAGCAGCGTACTTTTGGGCAGGTGAAAGTTGGTGATCAGCGCATCGGTGGACCTGAACCGGTATCCCGGCCGTATAAAGATGTCCGTTTCGCCGGCGGTAGCCCTGAATGCACCGAACTGTTGCATGACCGACTCAAGCACCCGTACGCTGGTGGTGCCCACTGCGGTGATGTGTTCGGCGCCTTTGAGCTGTTGCACCGTCTTTTCCTCCAGTTCGTACCACTCGGTGTGCATGGTATGCTCGTCGATATCCTCCTCCTTGACCGGGGCGAAGGTGCCCAATCCCACATGCAGCGTCACTTCGGCCCAGTGAACCCCGGAAGATTTCAACTTCCCTATCAGCTCGTCGGTAAAATGCAGTCCGGCTGTAGGTGCCGCCTTGCTGCCCAAATCGTCTGCGTAGACCGTCTGGTACTCCTCCGAAAGAGATTCGTCCTGGTCGATATAGGGCGGGAAGGGCGTGTGCTGGTAGATGCCGTAGGCGGGGTCGTCAAGCTCGGGCGACATCCGGAGAGTGCGTATACCCTCCTCGTCGACATGTTCGACCGTGGCCGAGATCTCTTCCGAGAGCTGTACGGTCTTGCCCTCTTTGAACTTCTTGCCGGGGCGGACCAGCGCCCGTACCCTATGCCGGCCGGTCGACTCCAGGATAAACACTTCTTTCCTACCCTCGTCAAACAGCAGTCGGCATTTTTCCACCTTACTGTTGTTGACGACCAGGGTGGTATGGCCGGGCAGGTAGTCGCGAAGATTATAGAAACGGTCGTCGGTTATTTCGCCGGTCGACCGGTCGAAGACCAGCAGGCGGGCATGATCCCGCGGCTGGGCCGGCTGCTGGGCGATATAGTGGTCGGGAAGGTCGTAATCAAAGTCGGAAAGGGTAAAATTTTTTGAGGCCACAGATGTTCACAGATTGATGCTCATTAAAAGCATAAAAGATAATGGAGAAACTATTAATTATGTAATTAATCCGTATAAATAATTGCCTCCATCCCTGTTTATCTGTGGCTAATATTCTAATCGAATGGAATGTCCAGCTGTTCAAAGCGCCCGGCTTCGCTGAGGTTCAGCTTGGAAATCGTGATCCCCAGCAGCCGCACCTTGCGTTTTCCCACCTCGGTCTGCTCCAGCAGCAACTTGGTCGTCTCTGCAATATCTTCGGCCTGGTCGATGTAATGGCTGAAGGAGGTGCTCCGGGTGAGGGTTTCAAAATCGTCATACCGCACCTTCAGGGTGACGGTCTTGCCCGCCGCCTCCTTTTTCTTCAGGCTTTCGGCCACCTTCTTGCTCAGCTCATCCAGAAAGTCGTATATCCACTCCAGGTCGTCTCTGTCTTTCTTAAAAGTACGCTCCTTGCCGATCGACTTGCGGATACGGTGCGGCTTTACCTCGCGGTTGTCCAGTCCGCGGACGATGCGGTAGTAATGGCGGCCGGTCTTGCCGAATTTTTCCACCAGGTCGATCTTGCTCCACTCCTTGAGGTCCCTGCCGGTGTAGATGCCCAGCGACTTCATCTTCTGTTCGGTGGCCGAACCGATACCGTGGAAGGCGCCTATCTCAAGCTCTTCGAGAAAGGCGTCTGCCTCTTCGGGGGTGATGACCGACAGTCCGTCGGGCTTGTCGAGGTCGGAGGCTACCTTGGCCAGAAACTTGTTGAATGAGACGCCGGCCGAAGCGGTAAGACGGGTCTTCTCTTTGATGGCCTTTCTGATTTTTTGGGCGATGAGGGTGCCCGAAGGCAGATTAAGGTGGTTCTCCGTGACGTCGAGGTAGGCCTCATCGAGCGATAACGGTTCCACGAGGTCGGTAACACTGAAGAATATATCGCGAATCTGTGCGGATACCTCTCGATATACCTCGAAACGGGGTTTCACGAAGATGGCCTGGGGACAGAGCCGTATGGCTTTGGCGGCCGGCATGGCCGAATGGACCCCAAACTTGCGTACTTCATAACTGGCGGCGGCAACGACACCCCTACCCTCGGGGGATCCCCCCACAATAAGGGGTTTGCCGCGGTACTCGGGGAAGTCGCGCTGCTCGACCGACGCATAGAAAGCGTCCATGTCGATATGGATGATTTTTCGTGCCGGTGAATCCATGGTATTTCAAAGGTAGAAAATTATACCCTTGCAGATAAAATAGATCATTCCAAAATTGCCACATTCTAATTATTTTATGCCCGAATAAACAGGGAATAACAAAGAACAGGGAATATGGAAAACCTCGACGGAGCAACAATTTTTTGGCTGGTAACACTTGGATTGATCCTGGGGGCCGCCGCAAAAGTGGTTCTGGGCAGCAAGGGATTACAGATAGGAACAAATTTGGCGGCGGGAGTCATAGGGACGGTCTCTATTGGCGCCTTTGGCATCATACTGCAGATTCCGGGCAGCCTGTTGCTCAGTGTGTTGGGCGGGATTTCCATATTATTCCTGGCCAATGTCTTTTTCCTGCAGGAAGATCACGGGGAATCGGACGAATCCTGATCGAAGACTGGCAAGTTTGATATATTTTTATAACTTAGGGCAGGGATAGTGATGAGATATATGCGGAGGCTCTTCCGATTGTCGGGAGAGCTTCTTTTTTTTGCCCTTCCTAAATTCTTTGAATCAAAATTTCATTTCCACAGTTAGAATCCTATCCGGAAGTTCCTAACTCCCAACAACAAAACGGTATAGGCAAGATGAAGAAGAAAGACAGGCGGATAATGTTTTTTCTGAAACTATTCTTTTTGCTGGCCGGAGTCTACCTCCTCGGTTTCAAGAGCTGGAACTTATATACCGGCGAGGTACTCTCCAGCCTGTTTGAACTACAGAATGAGACCGTTCCGGTATTTGACCTGCTGCCCCGGTTTTTTGCCGGCATTGCCGCCCTGGTTTCTTCATGGGCTCTCTGGGCACGGGTGTCCTGGGGTCCCGGATGGGCCATGTTTACCCTGGGACTGCTGCTCTATGGTAATATCATCTCTCTGGGCCCGGCTATTTACCAGCACCCGGCCCGTGCCATACCGATGATCGTTATCGTGCTGGTCGTGTTGCAAAGTTTCCCATTTCTCATACGGAGGACGCACCGCTTCCCCTGAACCGTTGCAACCTCGATGTCGCCTTGCCGTATAAAAACAAGGCAACCACGAACAGGAAGATATCAATGTATACTGCGGCCGACAGGGAACAGGAAATTCAATCGTCGTTTGATAAGCTGAAAGAGCTGGATGCCCGGCTGGACCGTCAGCTGCAGGGAATGGAGGGCCGGAGTGCCGACAAAAGGCTTTCCCTGAAACGTATAGCCGCCTGTCTCTTTGTCCTGCTGCTCTTGCTCATCCTTCCCTTCTTTATCCTTGTTCGAACCTCGGTATTCCTGTTTGCCCATTATGCCCTCAACGGGTGGATCTCCCTGGGGGCCGGAGCCGGAGCGACGGTTTTGCTGCTTACAACCTACGCCGCCGCCATTAACTACCTGGTCCGTGACTCCATGTCGGTGCATCGGTATATCCGGCGGGGGATTGGGGTTCTCGTCCTCGTGTTCTGCACCTACGGGCTTGTTTATCTTTCAGGGCTGAATGCCAAAAGCCCGGAGGTGGCCTCCTACTACCGGAGCCTTCATCCCATTATACGGGTGGCCACAAGCACTACCATTCTTTTCAGCAGCGACCTGGTTATCACCGATATGCAGAGGGTGCCGGACGACTACCGGCTGATGGGTTTGCCGGGGCGCCAGCGCTCTTACCACTATCTTCAGGAGACGGGATATGTGCATGCCCTGGACCTTCGGACCAAAGGACGGGCCGAATGGAAAAATGTGCTGGTGGAGGCATTATTCAAGGCAATGGGGATGACCACGCTCAGGCATACCGGCACAGCCGACCACCTGCATGTTGCGCTCCCTTTGCCGGGTTAACCCTTGAAGGCACCGCCGGTGAACTCGGAGGGGGGATACACTGTTATTTAATATTCAAAACAGAGGTGATCGTCCCCGCGGCGGGGTGCGAAGCGGCTCATATCGAACGTTAAAGAACGAAGTATATGGATTCGGATACCCACTCATTATGGTTGATGCCGTATGGAGATATAGCATTCAAGCTTCAGCAACGAATCAACGAACTTAGCAAGAAGTATGATACGCCTTCCTTTGAACCGCACCTTACCCTTCTGGGGAGTATGAACCATGGGGTGACGGAACTGATACAGCTTACGAACACCCTGGCGGGGGTGTTGGACCCTTTTGAAATACTTCTTACCAGGCTGGGATACCGCGACACTTTCTACCAGTCGTTTTTCATCCATGCCAAAAAAAGCGAGGAGCTTATGAAAGCGCGAAATACGGCCGAACGGCTCTTTGATATAAGCCCCGAGCAGGATTATATGCCCCATATCAGCCTGATGTATGGAGATTTTAAAAGTGAGGAGAAGGAGCGTATCATCAGCAGGATGAGCCGGGAAGTCTATATCAGTTTCCGGGTCAATAGCCTGATGCTGGTTAATACGAAGGGCAAGCCTAAAGAGTGGAAAAAGGTTCATTCGGCCGAATTCAGGCACCATTCATAGGCCTCCCGGGACCCTGTCACGGGTTGATTCTCTTAAATAATATTCCGATAGTTTCACCATTGACAATCTAACACTCCGAGCGGGCCTCCAAGGGTTAACCCGCCAAACAAACCGTACCTTCCATGTCCAACTATAAGTTTTTTGACCAGGTCAACAAGGCGTTTGATAAGGCTGCTCAATTTTCGCGTTTCGATGAAGGCCTGTTAGGCCAAATTAAAATGTGTAACAGCATTTACCATTTTACCTTTCCCTTGAAGCGCGAAGACGGGTCGATAGAAGTTTTAAACGGCTGGAGGGTGGAACACAGCCACCACAAGCTGCCCACCAAGGGAGGTATACGGTACAGCATGACGGTAAATGAGGATGAGACGATGGCCCTGGCTGCGCTGATGACCTACAAATGTGCGGTCGTAGACGTACCCTTCGGGGGGGCCAAAGGGGGCATACAGATTGATAAGAGCAAGTATTCGGAATCGGAGCTGGAGCGGATAACACGCCGCTATACGTTCGAGCTGATCAAAAAAGGCTTTATCGGCCCGGGATCGGATGTGCCGGCACCCGACTACGGTACCGGAGCCCGTGAAATGGGATGGATACTGGATACCTATCGCCAACTGGTCACCGACATCAACAGTGAAGGATGCGTTACCGGAAAACCCATACCCCAGGGCGGCATCCGGGGGCGGACGGAAGCAACCGGACGCGGGGTCTATTTCGGGGTCAGGGAAGCCTGCAGCCATAAAGAGGATATGGATGAGCTGGGCCTGGATACCGGGCTGGAGGGGAAGTCATTTGTCGTGCAGGGACTGGGTAACGTGGGTTATCATACGGCCAAATACCTGAGCGAGGCCGGTGCGAAGATGGTGGGAGTGGCAGAAATGGAAGGATCCATCTACGACAAGGAGGGGCTCGACCTGGAGAGTCTTATGGAATACCGCAAGGATACCGGATCAATCATGGGTTTTGGCAATGCCAAAGCCCTCGAAAGTAACAAGGCGGTGCTCGAGGCCGAATGCGATATCCTGGTGCCGGCGGCCCTGGAAAACCAGATCAACGAGAATAACATGGAGAATATTCAGGCCAAGATACTCGCGGAGGCCGCCAACGGGCCTACCACTACCAGGGCACACAATCACCTGAAGGAGAAGGGATGCCTGATCATCCCCGATACCTATCTCAACGCGGGGGGTGTTACGGTTTCCTATTTCGAATGGCTGAAAAACCTTTCGCATGTTCGTTTCGGCCGCATGGAAAAAAGAGCCGAAGAGAACAGCTACCGCAAGATTCTGGGGGTTATCGAAAGTGTGTCCGACCGGACCTTCTCGGAAGAGGAGATGAAAACGCTGGCCAGCGGGTCGGGCGAATACGAGCTGGTTGACTCGGGGCTGGAAGAGACCATGGTGGTAGCCTACCAACAGATTAACGAACTGCGGAAAAAACACGATACAGACCTGAGAACGGCTGCATTCCTGAATGCCATTGATAAAGTGGGTGTCATTTACGAGCAGATGGGCATCTTTCCATAAACCAAAGGCCCCGCGGATATGGGGCCTCGAGGTTATCCACTCTTTCCTGTGGAGCAAGATGTATGGGTTTCTTTGTAAGCCCTGCATCCATCTTTGGCTGTATATTTTAAACAAAAAAAAGCGACCATTGCTTCATGATATCTTTCTACCTGATGATGTTTGGCGTTCCCCTGGCCATCATCCTTTTGAGCATGATACTGGCCTCCAATCTAAACCTTAAGGATCGTGGATGAGTCGCAGGTAATTTCGCTGGCCGTTGACCCCCGGGCGGTATGGGCTTTTGCAGGCTATCTGATGCTGCTGGTAGGCATCGGTATCTACTCCTCCCGCTTCTCTTCGGAAGGCATCAGCGAGTTTTTCATAGGGGGCCGCAAGATGAACCGTTTTGTAGTGGCCCTCTCGGCCGTCGTCTCGGGCCGGAGCGCCTGGCTGCTGCTCGGCGTGACGGGTATGGCCTATGCCCGGGGCGCCTCGGCGGTGTGGGCAGTTGTCGGCTATATCACGGTGGAGTTGTTTCTGTTCCTCTACTATGCGCGCCGGCTCAGAAACTTTTCCGAAGCCTACGACTGCATAACCATTCCTGACTTTTTTGCCGAGCGGTTTAATGACCATAACGGCCGCCTCCGGCTGCTGCTGGTGGCTGTATTCCTGATTTTCATGGTGGGGTATGTGTCGGCCCAGTTTGTTGCCGGCGGCAAGGCTTTTGCCTCCAGCTTCCATATCAGCCAAACAGAGGGGATCCTGCTTACCTCGGCCATCATCCTGCTCTATACGGTACTGGGAGGTTTCATGGCCGTCAGCCTTACCGACATGTTCCAGGCCATTTTCATGATATTTGCCCTGGTGGTGATCCCCGCCATGGCCATCTACGATTTCGGGGGACTCCAGGCGGTACTCAACGAACTGCAGGGCATAGAGACGGGGATGGTCGATCCGCTGGCCCTCTCGGTGGGCGGACTGGCGGGATTCCTGGGTATCGGCCTGGGATCGCCGGGAAACCCCCATATCCTGACCCGCTATATGTCGATTGACGATGTAAACCAGCTTAAGTGGACGGCGGTGGTGGGCACGGTCTGGAATGTAGTGATGGCCTGGGGGGCCATCTTTATAGGGCTTGTGGGACGTGCCTATTTCCCCGAAACCGATATGCTGCCCGCCTCCGATACCGAAAACCTATACCCGCTGCTGGCACAGCAACAGCTGCACCCGGTGATATTCGGTATTGTGGTAGCCTCCATATTTGCAGCCATAATGTCGACGGCCGACTCCCAGTTGCTAGTGGCGGCTTCGGCGGTGGTACGGGACGTATACGACCGCATCCTGAATAAAGAGACCGAAATTCCGCAGAAAAGGCTTGTACTGTACAGCCGTTTGGTGGTAGTAGTGCTGGTCGTTGCCGCCCTTGCCTTCGGACTGGTGGCCCAGGAGCTGGTTTTCTGGCTGGTGCTCTTTGCCTGGGCAGGGCTGGGAGCGGCCATAGGGCCCACCTCCATCCTGGCGCTATACTGGAAGGGTGCCACCAAGGCAGGCATAATTGCCGGCCTCCTTACGGGGACCTCGGTGACCATCATCTGGTATTATATTCCCATGCTTAAAAACAGCCTGTATGAGCTCATCCCCGCTTTTTTCCTAAGCCTGCTGGCAACCTGGCTGGTAAGCCTTTTCACCCGGAAGCCGGACAATATCGACGAAGTATTCATTGAGCTGGAGAAGTGAAAAGCAGTAGCAAGTAATAATTAGCAGGTAGCAAGTA
>CAYREV010000003.1:15764-22486 GCA_964423345.1 uncultured Balneolaceae bacterium
GTAGCAAGTAGTAATTTGTAATTACTAAGAAGTGAGTGGAAGTGGGATATCGTCTCCTGTAAATATCTCATGTTTTGCGCTGCTATTGTGTTCTTAATGGCCTAACTGTTACATTAAAATCAAATATAACAAAACAGGGAGGGTCCTTTGGCGGACTTGCTTACGGATAAGGAGCGGGAGCTTTGGAACAGCGGAGGTTTTTATCGAGCCTATGAAAAGCTCGGCGCCCATTTAACGACCGGTGGGGTCCGTTTTGCGGTGTGGGCCCCGCATGCCCATAGCGTCAGCGTTGTGGGAAGATTCAATAATTGGGACGGGCGACAGCATCCCATGGAGAAGGATCCCGAAACGGGTATATGGACGGCCGAAGTACCGGAAGCGGAACATTGGGAGCTGTACAAATATGAACTTAAAACCGGCCCGAACGCCCCTCCCTTCTTAAAGGCCGACCCTTTTGCTTTCTATTCGGAATTACGCCCCAAGAATGCTTCCATCGTATACGAGCTGGAGGGATATGACTGGAAGGATGAAGCATGGATGAATCGCCGGTCGTCGGTTCAGGAGTATGACCAGCCCATGTCGATCTACGAGGTGCACCTGGGTTCATGGAGACGCAAGGGGTGGGAGGACAACGAATTTCTGACCTACCGCGAACTGGCCGACGAGCTGGTCCCCTATGTGAAAGAGCTGGGATTTACGCACATAGAACTGATGCCCGTATCGGAATATCCATTCGATCCCTCGTGGGGTTACCAGGTAACCGGCTATTTTGCTCCCACCAGCCGCTACGGGGAGCCCAGTGACTTCATGCACTTTATCGATGCCTGCCACCGGGCGGGCATCGGTGTGATACTGGATTGGGTGCCGGGGCACTTTCCCAAAGATGAGCAGGCGCTGCAGATGTTTGACGGTACGGCACTTTTTGAACATGAACACCCCTACCGGCGCGAGCAGAAAGACTGGGGCACCCATGTGTTCGACTACGGCAAGCCGGGCGTCAGGAGTTTCCTGCTGTCAAACGCGGCTTTCTGGTGTGAAAAATATCATATAGACGGATTGCGGGTAGACGCAGTGGCGTCCATGCTCTACCTCGACTATTCCCGCCAGGATGGTGAATGGATCCCCAACATCCACGGGGGGAATGAGAATATCGATGCCATTAATTTCCTGAAATCGGTAAACGGAACCCTGAACAGGGAATATCCCGGGGTGCTGACCATCGCCGAGGAGTCGACTTCATGGCCGGGTGTGACCCGGGCTGTTGAGGAAGACGGGCTGGGATTCGATTACAAATGGAATATGGGCTGGATGAACGACACCCTCAGCTATATGGAGATGGATGTAAAGGGCAGGCTGAAAAATCCACGCAAGATTACATTTCCGATGGTTTATGCGATGCACGAAAAGTTTGTGCTTCCCTTGTCGCACGACGAGGTGGTGCACCTTAAAAAACCCCTGGCGTATAAAAGCCCGGGGCGGCATGAGCAGCAGTTTGCCAATCTGAGGCTGTTGTTTGCCTATATGTTCGGGCATCCCGGAAAAAAACTGCTGTTTATGGGAGGAGAGTTTGCCCAGACCAGCGAATGGTCGGAAGACCGGCCGCTGGACTGGCACCTGTTGCAGTACCCCCCTCACGAGGGGATGCAGCGGCTTGTATCGGACCTGCTCCATGTTTATAAGTCTGAAAAAGCGTTGTATGAACAGGATCTCCCCCACGAAAGCTTCGAGTGGATACAGCTGGGTGAAGAGTACGGGGCGCTGTTTTCTTTCCTTCGAAAGGCGGAGGATCCTTCCGACCACCTGTTTTTCATACTGAATTTCTCTGATGAAGAGATTTTCGATTTCCAGCCGGGGCCCTTCCGGGGAAGCCGGTATAAAATCCTTGTTAACACGGACTCGGCCTATTACGGGGGACAAAACAGGGGGTCGTTGAGTGAAGCTGACGAGGTGCAGGTGGCGGGTATCGCCCCCTATTCGGCCCTGGTATTGAAAGCCATATGAGCGGGTTGTGGCAGATATATTGATTTAATGATACATTCAGGCGTTATTTGCAGCTCAATATATTTAAAAGTCGCAGCTAACTTTATTAACAAGCTTCGATTTAGTATCTTTGACCGTTTAATTTCTAAAAATAGGATGTTCAATGGCCTTTAAGCTTAATCATCTACCTAAGCGTACTGATAAACCCAGAGAAAAAGGCATGACGCTCGTCTTGGACAAGGGTTTGAGTGTTCGCCAGGTTGAGGATATTTGCGCCTCCAGTTCGGGATACATTGATATTGTGAAGCTGGGCTGGGGAACCAGTTATGTAACCCAGAATCTTGAAGATAAGCTTTCCGTTTATTCCAATGCGGATATACCCGTTTATTTCGGGGGAACCCTTTTTGAGGCATATGTCCTCCGCGATCAGCTGGATGCCTATATGAAGCTGCTCGACCGCTTTAAGATTCGTCATGCCGAAGTATCCAACGGGACGATCTGGCTCTCCGAGCAACGCAAGCTTGAAATTATTAATAAGATGAGCCAGCATTTTACCATCCTGTCCGAAATAGGGAGTAAAAACCCCAACGATATCATCCCTCCCTACAAGTGGGTTAAGATGATAGAAAACGAGCTGGAAGCAGGAGCCTGGAAAATCATTTGCGAGGCTCGTGAAAGCGGTACGGTGGGGGTATTCAGGCCCAATGGCGAAGTCCGCTCCGGACTTATAGATGAGATTGCCGACCAGATTTCGGTTGACAACCTTATCTTTGAGACGCCCCGGAAAGAACAGCAGGTATGGTTTATCAAAAAATTCGGAAGTAACGTTAATCTGGGAAATGTACAGCCTACCGAAGTTATTCCCGTTGAAACGTTAAGGCTTGGACTGCGAAGTGACACGCTGTTTGATTTCTATTCTTTCGACGACAGTGAAATGGATCAGCTTTATATCGATGACAAGGAGCAGGAACAGTCCGACGAATAACGTGAAAATCTTAATGAAGTCATTCCACTATAATTTATGAAAGTATTATACGCTGCCGCTGAAATTTCTCCGTTTGCCCGTATGACCAATACCGCCGATCTATTGCGGTTTTTGCCGGCCTCATTGCAGGACAAAGGGTATGAAATACGCATACTTCTGCCTAAATACGGTACGATCAACGACCGAAGGAACCGGCTGCACGAGGTTATTCGCCTTTCCGGCATCGAGGTTGAGATAGGTGATGAGATTGAAAGCATGCGGATCAAGGTTGCCAGTATACCGAATGCGAAGCTGCAGGTGTACTTCCTCGATAACGACAAGTTTTTTGAACGCAAGGCTCTTTTTACCAAGCCCGATTCCGACGAGCATTATGAAGATAATGACGAACGGATAGTTTTCTACAATAAAGGAGTGCTTGAAACAGTTATGAAGCTTGGTTGGGAGCCCGACATCATTCATTGCCATGATTGGCCGTCGGGATTGATACCTTTCCTGGTTAAAGGGCCCTATCGTGATGTAGAGTTGTTCAAGGACACGCAACTGGTATATAACATCCACCATCCTGAAAACCACGGTATCTTTGACGAAAGCCTGCTTGACCTGGTGAACCTTCCCGGCGATATAGATCGGGATGAGCTGGTCAGGGACGGGAAGGTAGATCTCAGGCGACTGGGCCTTATGTTCAGTGATCATGTGGTGACCGGTAACCAGCTTAAAGACCAGCTGGCCGATGAATTTAAGGAGCTTGATATTAAGCCGACCAAAATTCAGGGGTCACCCGAAATGGTTTCGGAAAAATTTGCCGAATATTATGACGAGATCGCCGGAACCGATGAAGATGAAGAAGAATAACAATTTTTAATTTCTTGAATTTAGTGGTATTACGTTGCAGGATATAAACACTGTTGCACGAAACAACGCAACGGCTTATCAGCTTCTCTCCGTTGTTTTATTTTGTTTAATTCTTATTGTCGGTTGTGAAGAACCCGGTTCCGTCGGAAGCGGTTTTGTCGATTCCAGCACGGAACTCAACATCGATACCCTTCAGGTATCCAATATCACCACCGACTCATTTGTGCCCTTCACGGGGACCCTCGAAAATATGTCGGCCGGCAGGTTTGAGGATCCCGTATTTGGCGACGTGGATACATGGTCTATCATAAAGCCTGCCCTGCCGCGGGCCACTTCCACTAATATAAAGGAAGGAGCCGATATGATTCTCCGGTTGCTGGTTGACCAGGGCAACATCTATGGCGACACCCTTTCCACACTCGATTTCGACCTGGTGGAAATTGACGAGATCTGGCGCAGCCGGGCGAGAAAATTAAACGATGATATCAAGCTCACCCAAAACGTAGTGGGTTCCTTTAGCGTAGGCGAGGAAGATACCATCAATGTGCAGCTTGATACTGAATGGGTGGACCGGTATGTCAGTTACTATGAGGCGGTAAGCGCCAACCGAGACTCCCTGTACCGCTATGATTTTCACGGACTGGCAATTGTACCGCAAAATTCCGGCAAAATTGTCCCTTTTAAACCGGCACCCTCCAATTTCTTTGTCAGCGAAGCCACCAGCGACACTACCACCGATACCACCTTTGTAAATTTATCGGAATGGGCCTTCAGCCTGGACCGCAGTAATGAAAGCCCGCCCCCTTCCGGGACAATAAAGGCGATAAGCACCTTTGAAGAAATGCTGCGCTTTGAGATGGATCTGGAATCGGAGGCGCTGGGAACAAGGAATATATCGAGGGTGGAGCTCGTCTTCTTCCAGAATAACGCTGCCCTGGAAAATTCCATGGATCAGGTATCTGCAAATGCCGACCGCCCTTCAGCCTCGTCGGCGGCGCTGTATTCAGCAAAAGAAAAGGAGCTTCCGGCAGCCATTGAACAAGGCAGCCCCCTTGATGTGGTACCCCTGAATGAGGATGGGTCCTATCGATTTGACATCACGAATTTTACCAACGGTGCACTGCAGGAGGGGGTTGAAGAAGACCTCTCTTTTTATCTTGTATTGAGATCAAATAACGGCATCGTTAGGTCGTCATTGATCTACACCAACGATGCCCCGGCCGAGGTGCGCCCGAAAATAATTGTTACTTCAACAAAATCTATCAACAACTAGCATTGAGAAAATTACTTCCCATAGCGGCAGCATTAATACTGCTTGGAACCACAGGAGCCTTTGCACAGTCTGAAGAAGCTAAGGCCAGCAACGGCAGCATATATTCGAGTATTGGCATGGGTATTCCCATCGACCTGCGCAGTTCTGCAGCGGGGGGCATGGGGTTGACCGGCGTGTCGTTTTCAGAGTCTTATGTCCCGGGCATGGCCAATCCGGCCCAGTGGGGAAGCACGGTATACGGAATGGCCTCGGGAGGGTTAACGCTTCGAAATCTAAAGGCCACCGATTTTCAATCGTCGGCAACGACGACCGCCTTTACGGCCGACTATTTTCAGCTTCAGCTGCCGGTGGTTCGCGGCAAGGTTGGCGTATCTGCTTCCGTAGCCCCGCTGACCGATCACTCATACACTTTTATTGAAACCAAATCACGCCTTATTCAAAATGGCGGGGTGGTCGATACCCTGAACTATCAATCCAGCAATATCGGTAACGGCGGCGTAAACATGCTGGAGCTGGGTTTCGGGTGGAAGATAAATTCCAATATTTCGGTTGGCTACGCGGGCTCACTGGTTTTTGCTTCACTCGACAATAGCTTTAATACCTTTTTTGATGATCCGAGGCTTGACCCGGTGATCTTTCTCCGGCAGGCCAGCGGCTTGGGATTCGGAAACCGCCTGGGCGTGCAGCTCAATGTTGAAAATGTTTTGCGGGAAAACGACCGGGTACATGCCGGTGTTTCCGTAATGTTTCCTGTGTCGCTGGACATGGAGAAGGTGGAGGAAACCGACCGTCAGCTTCCTTCCGGCGCTATTAAGACCCTCGTATTAAACCAGGGTAACGGATTGGGAGAGGGAGATATAAATCTTCCCATGACATTGAATGGCGGTATAACCTATCAACCCGGTTCCGTATTCTCGGTAACGGCGGAGGGTTTGTACCAGGAATGGTCGCAATTTTCCACAAGCTACAGTGTTTCGGACCCCCAGAAGCTTACAGACCGCTATAAAATGGGTATGGGATTTAGATATTTTCCTTACATTAAGGGTTCGGACAAGTTTTTTTCCAAGTTCAAGTACCGGTTGGGGGCATCATACGACGCAGGTCACCTAAAACTGAACGGTCGAAGAGTTGAAACACTTATGGTTTCTCTCGGCCTCGGTATTATTTCTCCCCGGTCGAACTCCTCGGTGGATATCAATTTTGAATACGGGGTGAGGGGCACACAGGCTCAAAATCTCGTAAAAGAGAGGATATGGGGGATCAAGTTATCCCTGAACCTGGCTGAACTGATGTTTTACCGGCCTAAACTTCAATAAAATAAATAGGCGTTTTCTTAGTTTTAACTATGAACCATCTATAAACTTCGGAAAGATGAAAAAATTAATCATTATAGCGGCACTCGTTTTCCTGAGCAGCACCCTGTTGCAGGCTCAAAGCAAGATATCTCCTCCTGACGGGCTGCCTGAAGCCGCTGCATATTCAATATTTTACGAAAACTATAAAAACAAGAACTACAAGAGTGCCATACGCTATGGCCGCTGGATATGGAAGGGCATGCCTAAAACCATCCAGGGATATTCAGGCTTTGACCTGGAAAAAAACCTGGGACGCCTGGTAAAATCCTATTCTGAC
>CAYREV010000003.1:22586-69692 GCA_964423345.1 uncultured Balneolaceae bacterium
GAGGGTTATTACGTCCGGGTAATGATACAGCAGATGGTAGCGGACGGAGAAAAAGACAAGGCCCTCAAGTATATCGAGCAGGCATCGCCCCATGCTACCGACAAATTGGTGCAGTTCTTCGATGATACACGAAACCAGCTGTTTGATTCGCCCAAGGAGCGAATTGCATTTCTGGAGGGCAAGCTTGAGGCAAACCCGGAAGACCAGGAAATTATGCGCGAGCTAAGGGACCTGTATGAAGAGCAGGAGATGATGGAAGAGGCTCAAAAGCTTAATCAGAAGCTTTATGAGATGGATCCCAGCTACGAAAACACCAAGGCACTTGCCGACTTTGCGGTGAGAAACGCCACCTATAGCAATGCCGTTAAATATCTCAAGGAAGCGATCGACAAGGCGCCGGACGATGAGGCCAAAGCCAGGGTAGCTATGAAGCTTTCTGAAACATACCTGAATACGGAAAACCAACAGTCGGCCCGCAGGTATGCCCGCCAGGCTATTAACCTGGATTCCGACTGGGGACAACCGTACATCCAGATGGCTGCGATATATGCTCAGACTATCAACAGGTGTACCAGCGGAAGGAAGCTGGAGCGAACAGACCGGGCCGTATACTGGCTGGTACTGGATTACCTGAATAAGGCGAAACGCGTAGACAGTTCGGTTTCCAATACCTCAGACCGCCAGATTCAGTCGTATATCCCTGTCGCTCCCTCTGCCGAAGATATCTTCTTTACCAAGGAATGGGAAGAGGGAGATACCATTAAAGTGAACGGATCCCTGAACAGTTGCTACGGATGGATTAACGAGAGCACTACCGTACGCAAAGTCAACTAGGGTTTGTTCCCGCAGAGCATTTGAAACTATATTTTAAATGTTCTCAAACATTTTTATCTTCTCTTATTGATTATCGAATGGCGCGGTGCAAACAACTGCGCCATTCAATTTCATCTCCTCAGAGTTATTATTAACCAACGTATTTACTCTACCTTTCTCTGTGCAGCTCAGTATGAACAGGCTTTTTGCAGTTGAAAGACCTAATAGAAAAATCAGGATCTAATGGGACGTTCCAGAAACAGGAAAAATCGCAACAACAGAAAGGGCAAGAATAACAATAATGTGTTCGTGCCCCGGTTTCATGAAAATCAGAATATCCGTGTGGCCGGCCGCTACAGGGGGGTTACCGAAATAAATGAAAAGAATTACGGTTTCGCCCGCAAGCTGGACTATGAGTTCAGTTATGAGCCGAGGGATCCTTTCCTGAAACCGGAAGAAGTGAAACAGTACGACCTGCGTCCCGGGCTGGTGATTGAAGGGGAGTATGAGGAAGACGAGCAGGGCCATCGACATATACACTCTATCGAAAAAATTAACGGGCGTGAACCTGTTCACTGGCAGAAGGCCACCCGTTTTGAGCTGCAAACCCCGATCATGCCGGTGGAACAGATTAAGCTGGGCCACAACCCCGAGGAGTATGAGATGCGGGTAATGGACCTGGTGGCACCTATTGGCAAAGGGCAGAGAGCCCTTATCGTTGCTCCGCCCCGCACGGGTAAGACGGTGCTGCTTAAAAAAATTGCCGAATCGGTATGTGAAAATTACCCCGATATCCATACCGGTGTACTCCTCGTTGACGAACGGCCCGAAGAGGTGACCGACTTTCTGAGGACCACCAAAGCCGAAGTGTTCGCTTCATCGAACGACAAGCCCACCAGTAGCCACCTGCGGGTGACCGAGCTGGCCCTTGGATATGTAAAGCGGAAAGCGGAGATGGGCGAAGATGCCGTACTGCTCATTGACTCGCTTACGCGGCTGGGAAGGGCCTATAATGCAGCCCAGTCGGGAAGCGGAAGAACCCTTTCCGGGGGACTTGACATCCGGGCCCTGGAGATACCCAAAAAGATATTCGGCTCTGCGCGAAAAATTGAAGGAGGAGGCTCGCTGACCATCATCGCCACCTGCCTTATAGAGACCAATTCCCGAATGGACGACCTCATATTTGAGGAGTTTAAGGGAACCGGCAATATGGAACTCGTACTGGATCGGGAACTGGCCAACGATCGCATCTTCCCCGCCATCAACATCGGTGCATCGGGAACCCGAAATGAAGAGAAGTTTATAGAGGATTCGCTGGAAGAGCGGAATATGGTGCGGCGCTACCTGCTCAAAAAATCGCCCAATGAGTCGATGACCAGCCTGTTGAAAGTGCTGAAAAATACCGAAAGCAACGAAGAGCTACTCAACCAGATCGCCGCTATGGTCTAGCTACCCGGCTAATTGGATGCCGATAACCGGGTAATCGTTATGCGGTGTTGGACTCAGGCTTCCGGTAGCTGATCTATCTTTACACGATCTGTACAAATCTGTAGCAACAAGATATCCTTTCCTAATATACCGGCAGGCTGTCGTCTATCTCTCTGGCCCATTCGTTTATACCGCCCTTCAGGTTCTTCACATCTTCAAAGCCCTCTTTCTCCAGATAGTTGCAGGCTTTGGCACTTCGGGCGCCGCTGCGGCACAAACATACAATCTCCTGCTCTTTTCGGGAAGCAATCTCCTCAATACGGCCGGCGAGCTCTCCGACAGGGATCAGGGTAGAGTTATCATAGTCCAACTTGGACTGGTATTGCTCAAAGGGTTCCCGTACGTCGAGGACAAATAGATCATCGCCGGCATCGATCTTTTCCTTGAGTTTCTGAACGGTTATTTCTTCCATTACTGACAGATATATATTAAACGGTTATTCGGAACGGTACCGGTCCAGCCGGAACTGGCTACCCAGATACAGACGCCGGGCTTCTTCATCTTCGGCGAGCTTATCGGCCGAACCCTCTTTCAGAATTTTTCCTTCAAACATCAGGTAGGCCCGGTCGGTGATAGCCAGGGTTTCATGAACATTGTGGTCGGTGATAAAAATACCGATGTTTCGGTGTCGAAGCTGGGCAACGATCTCCTGTATGTCTTCCACCGCGATGGGATCGACTCCGGCAAAGGGCTCATCCAGCAAAATAAATTTCGGGTCGGTTACCAGGGCGCGGGCAATTTCGGTCCGGCGCCGCTCGCCTCCCGACAGGCTGTAGCCTTTATTGTCTACCACCCGCTGAAGGCCGAACTCTTCAATCAGCTGCTCGACCCGGTTATCAATTTCCTTGTTGCTCATGTCAAAAAACTGGAGGATCGATTCCAGGTTTTCGCGCACGGTGAGATTTCGGAATACGCTGGCCTCCTGTGCCAGGTAGCCCACCCCCTTTCGGGCACGCCGGTACATAGGCATGCCGGTTAGGTTTTCATCGTCCATAAAGATCTCCCCCTTTTCGGGAGCAACCAGTCCCACGAACATATAGAAGGTAGTGGTTTTGCCCGCCCCGTTGGGCCCCAGCAGGCCTACAATCTCCCCCTGGCTCACCTCGATGGAGACATCCGATACCACAGTGCGCTTGCGGTAGCTTTTGGTGAGTCCTTTGCTGTATAGCCTTTTGCCGGATTCAGCCATCGGTTATACCGTTACCAACTTATTTAGGATAGATTCAAATATTGCCTTGCCATCATCCGAGCCGATCTGTTGTTCCACCGCCCGTTCGGGATGGGGCATCATACCCAAAACATTCCGCTCTTTATTGCAGATTCCCGCAATATTATCGATGGAACCGTTGATATTGGTTTCGGGGCCTACATTGCCTTTGGCATCGGAATAGCGAAAAACCACCTGGTCGTTGTCCTGCAGGCTTTTGAGGGTGTCTTCATCGGTAAAGTAGTTGCCCTCCCCATGGGCGACGGGAATTTCAAGGACCTGCCCCGGTTGCAGGGAACTGCTAAAGAGGGTGTTGTTTGTTTCACACCGAAGATGTGTCTGCTTGCAGATGAAGCGAAGCTGCCGGTTATGCAGCATGGCCCCGGGCAGGAGCCCCGCCTCAAGCAGAATTTGAAAACCGTTACAGATACCCAGTACGGGTCCGCCTTTACGCACGAACGAGCGTACCTCCTGCATAACGGGTGAAAAGCGGGCGATAGCTCCCGAACGCAGGTAGTCACCGTAGGAGAAGCCGCCGGGAATAAGCAGGAAGTCCACCCCCGAAAGATCAGTGTCTTTATGCCACAAAAACTTTGCGTTGGCATTCATTACATGCGCCAGCGCATGATATGCGTCGTGGTCGCAATTGGAACCCGGAAATACGATTACTCCAAATGTAGCTGACAATGTTACCCCTTTATTTCGGTGATTAGTTGAATTTCTTTTAAAACGCTGTTGACCTCAAAACATTCTTCAAAAGATCCTTCATAGACGAGGGCCTTGCCCTCGTTGTGGACTTTCATGGTCAGTTCTTCCGCCTTGGACTGTGAACAGCCGGTGGCTTTGATAAGCTGGCCGATCACCTCGTCAAAAGTATGAACCTCGTCATTAAAGAGGATAACCCTCCAGGGCGTTTGTTCATCTTCATCCTCCTGCTCCAGGGTGTCTGTTTCAACATCCGGAGAAGGTTTCGGGAGTTCCTTTTCCTCCCGCCCGGGATCGGGTCCGAATAGCGGTGAAATCAGGTTGTTATCAAGCATGTACAAACACACCTAGTTTTCATGTATCGTTACTTCAAAATCTTCCATCACTTCATTAGCCAGTAACCGGGTGCAGGCATCTTCAGCCACTTTTTTGGCCTGCTCCCTGTCGGAAGCATCGATATCCATTTCAATAAACTTGCCGATTCTGACTCCGTCTACCTCTTTCATCCCCAGGTTCCGAAGAGCCTGGTGGGCCGCTTTGCCTTTTGGATCAAGGATAGAATTTCTGAGCGTAATGTTAATGGTAGCTTTATACATAAGTTAATTTGGTCGGGCCGCTAAGACCGGTTTGATGTAAAATTTGTGAACAGTAAAATTCCCCGGCGAGTATGAACTTCACCATGAAGCGCTAAAGTTACCTTTTATTTGACTTAGCTGCTAAATGTTCGGCGATTTTTTCTGAGGCTTCTTTCGCTCCATATCTGTCCATATCCAGCCACTTCACAAAATCCCAGCGTTTGAACCAGGTCATCTGCCGTTTGGAATACCTGCGGGTCCGGGTCTTTATATCCTTAACCATTTGATCGGCGGACAACCGTTCCTCCAGGTGGGCTATGGCCTCATTGTATCCCACCGTATTAAGCCCCGGATCGCCGAGGGTATATCCCAGCTCAAGTATGGAGCGAACTTCCTCCAGGAAGCCCTGTTGAAACATCCGGTCGACACGCCGGTTGATCCGCCGGTACAATTTTTCCCGATCGCGCCGTAGCCCGAACACAAGCGTCCCGGGAGGGAGGACGATGCCGTCGTCGTCGGAATGAAAAGAGCTGAAGGATCTGCCCGTTTGCATCCAGACGTCCAGTGCGCGTACAATACGCTGAGGGTTCATTCCGTCCATGGACGCGGCGTATTCGGGGTCTACCTCCTCCAGCTTGGCATACAGGGGCTCGATTCCCTCTTCCTCAATCTGCTGTTCCAGCCGTTCAATATGCTTTTCATTGGCATCGGGCATCTCATCAAAGGGCTTGATGATGCATTGCTGGTGAAGCGTACTCCCTCCCGCATAGATAATGTGTTTGTCGCGGCCGGCGATCTCATCTTCCCACTGCATGGACCGTTCATAAAAGTCGGCGGCGCTGTCTTTTTGGGAGGGATCAATGATGGAAATATTGTAGTGAGGAACCCGCTGCAGCTCTTCGGCAGAAGGGGTGGCGGTGCCGATATTCAGATACCGGTAACACTGCCGCGAATCGGCAGAGATGATCTCGGCGTCGATACGTTCGGCGAGCTTGAGGGAGACCTCTGTTTTGCCGACGGCTGTAGGGCCCACGAGCAGTATTCGCATAAGAGTGAGAGTCAACTGAGTGAATGTTTACGGATCGACAAAATAGGCAATATGAGGCGAAGCTTCAGCGGTTGTTTGGCCGGTCATTGAAAGATACCGGCTCCCATAACATTCTGATTGATATGAGGTTGCTAAGAGAGCAAGTATTTATTAGTATACGGTACATTTTTAAAAGGCATTTCGCATTGGAAAATGCAACCACCATTCAGCATAAATTAAGTGAATATGAGATTTAATGTATCAAGCAGTGAACTTGTAAAAGCCCTTTCCGCTGTATCGGGGGCCGTACCCAACAAGGCAACGCTACCCATCCTCGAGACCATATTATTTGAAAGCAGTGACGGACGGCTTCGCCTTACCGCCACCGACCTTGAAATCTCCATTATTGAGTCTATGAGTGCCGATATCGAGGAAGACGGTGCAGTGGCTATCCCGGCGCGCCGCCTGGTTGAAACCCTGCGGCAGCTTCCCGACATCCCGGTGGCATTCGAGGTGGACGATAAGTTCAATATTAAATTCCGGACCGACAAGGGTACCTACAAGCTGGTAGGGGAAGACCCGGACGAATTTCCCGAAGTGCCGAACCTGGACGAAGGTATCAGCCTCGATACCACCAGTGAAAGCATGTTGAAGGCGATCAACAAAACACTTTTTGCCGTTTCCAACGACGATCTGCGTCCGGCCATGATGGGAGTATTCTTTGATATAGGGTCGGAAGAGAGCAAGTTCGTGGCAACCGACGGGCACCGCCTGGTGAAGTACATAAAGACAGACCTGACATCTGAAGAGGAGATCAGCTTTATTGTCCCCGAGAAAGCACTCAGCCTGGTGCAGAAGGCCCTGCATGCCGAAGAGTGTGTGTTGACCGTCACTGAAGACCACGCCCGGTTTAAGAGCGGAAATACCATTGTTATCACCCGGCTTATCAATGAGCAATATCCCAACTACGAGTCGGTGATACCCCGCGAAAACGAAAAGACCATGGTGATCAACAAGGATCAGATGCTGGCTACGGTCAAGCGTGTTGCGATCTTTTCAAGCTCCACCACGCGACAGATACGCCTACAGCTAAATTCCGACAAGCTTACCATTCGGGCCGAAGACATTGATATGAGCAGTGAGGCCAAAGAGACGATCTCCTGTGACTATTCGGCAGACGAGATGGAGATAGGTTTCAACGCAAAATACCTGGCCGATGTGCTTGGAAACGTGGATGACGAGGAAGTGTATTTTGAATTTTCGACTCCCAACCGGGCCGGTATCGTCAAACCTTCTGAAGAGGAGGAAAATGAGCAAATGCTGATGCTGGTAATGCCGGTGATGCTCAATACCTATGCGTAACATTATTACCCTTACGACCGATTTTGGTCTGCAGGATTATTATGTGAGCGCCATGAAAGCGGCCATTCTGGGCATCGCCCCGGAGGTTCGGCTCGTGGACATTTCTCATGAGATACCTTCGCAGGATATCATGGCAGGCTCGTGGGTATTAAAAAACTCGGCCATGCTCTTTCCTCCCGGCACGGTTCATGTAGTCGTGATAGACCCGGGGGTCGGCACCGAGAGGAACCCCGTGGCCCTGCGCGTAGAAGACCAGTATTTCATCGGACCCGACAACGGTATCTTTTCCATTCTTACCTCTGAGAAAGACTTTGAAGTCGTAAAGCTGAGCAACGAAAAATATTGGGGGGAACACCGGTCCAGCACTTTTCACGGGAGGGATATATTTGCGCCCGTCGCCGCCCATCTGAGTACGGGTGTGGATCTTGCCGATCTCGGTGAACCGCTGGAGGAACTGGTAACGTATCGATGGGCCGAACCTATTGCCGACAAGGACGGGCTACAGGGGTGGGTCATTCATATTGACAAGTTCGGCAACCTTGTCACCAATATATCAGAGGAGTTGATAAAAGAGGTTATCGACGATAAAAACGTAAAAATATACGTGGGCAATACTATACTGGATGAAATCGTAGACACCTTCGCCTCGGTGCCCGAAGGGGAACCCATAGCCTATATCGGCAGTTCGGGAATGCTGGAAGTGGGAGTGAACCAGGGAGATGCCGAAGAGATGCTGGGAGTGCAGAAGGGGGCGCAAATTTCACTGGTGCTGCAAAAAGAGAGCTGACTGCGTAACACCTGACGGTATTTATCGTACTGTGTTTGTACATTAATAAATTGCTGAATAGCGGACGGGAAGACAGGTTTACGGCACATCCGTCCATATAGGTTATTCGGCTAACCTCCAATTTCCCCAATGGCTCTAGAATTCAGGTCTCCCCAATACGAACAGGCTACGGTCTCCATACCCGAGGAAGTGTCGAATATGCAAAAGCCCTTTAACGGCACGGTCTGTTCGAATAAAGGCGATGAGTATGCCATACGCAATAACATTATCGATTTCCTGGCCGACAGCAAGGTATCGATGTCCCTCGCCCAGAGTTCCAACCACTGGAAGCTGACGGCGGCTATTTACGAGGATATCTGGAGAAAGCGCTCCCTCTCCCTGCTCACTGGAGAAGAGTTCCCCATAGAGAAGGAGAAAGAGCTGCTGGTGCAATGGCTCGACCCCGAGGCCGGTAATCTTTACCTGGATGTAGGCTGCTCAACTGCGCTGTACGCGCGCGAGGTTAAAAATGCGGAGCCGGGTTGTGAGGTGGTGGCAATGGACTTTTCAAAACAGATGCTTGATGAGGCTCGCCTTAAGGCGGAAGCCGATCAGTCAGATCTGTACCTGTTGCGTGCCGATGCCCGGCACATGCCTTTTTACGGGGCTGCCTTCGACGGTTTGATGATGGGCGGAACCCTGAACGAGCTGACCGACCCGCTAAAAGTCCTATATGAGTGCCGGCGAGTACTGAGCAAGAACGGCTCTTTCTTTATGATGCACCTTGTAAAAGCGGATGCCTGGTATGCCAGGCTGCTGCAGGACTCGGCCGGTTTTGGAGGCATACACTTCTGGACGGTAGCCGAGAGCAATGAAATGTTTGAGCGGACGGGTTTTGAGGTAGTTGACCAGCAGGTCAGGGGGATTGTCTGTTTCAGCAAGCTGGCTCCGGCCTGAACAATCTACGCCCTATCCTTTGGGCCCCTGTTGCTTACCGCCAGTGATTCATAGCAGCCATTCCTTCAGGCTATAATTGCAACGGCCTACATCTGCTCCGGTGCGGTAATGCCCAGAATCCCAAGACCGTTGGCCAGTACCCGGGCTGCCGCCCGGGCCAGCTCCGAACGGGCCTGAACCAGGTTTTCCTCTTCTCCCAGTATGCGGCAGTCATGATAGAAGGTGGTGAAGTGGGAGGCCAGGTCGTCCAGGTAGTTGATAAGTCGATGAGGTTCCCGGCTATCGGAAGCACTGACAATAATTTCAGGAAAACGGATCAGGCTTTTGATCAGTTTTATTTCGCTGGGATGATCCAACAGTCCCAGAGCGGCTTCGTCGCCGAATTCATACTGCTCTTCCACCTTCCTGAGTATACTGTGGATACGAGCATGCGCATATTGCAGGTAAAAGACAGGGTTTTTTTCCCCGGCTTCTTTGGCTTCGGCGATATCAAATTCAAGATGGGTATTGGGCGACCGCATCAGGAAGAAAAACCGGGTGACGTCGGAGCCCACCTCATCCATCAGCTCGTCGAGAGTGACGAAGTTGGCTTTACGGGTACTCATCTTGAAGGGTTTGCCCTCCTTGACGATGGTCACAAACTGGTAAACGACCACATCGACTTTGGATGCGTCGTATCCGAGGGCTGTTATGCCCGACAGAACATCGGGATAGGTATCGATATGGTCGGCTCCGAAAATGTCGATACAGCTGTCGTAACCGCGCTCAAGCTTGTCGGCATGGTATGCGATGTCGGGGAGGCGGTAGGTAGGCTCACCTGAGCTTTTTACCAGCACGGTGTCTTTATCCTTGCCGAATTCGGTGGTCTTGAACCAGGTAGCTCCCTCGCTGTCGTAAGCCAGGCCCTTTTCCCGGAACGTCTGGATCGTTTCTTCAATGGAGCCGTTATCGTACAGGTCATGTTCGTTGAAGAAGGAGTCCATTTCAATACTCATCCTGCGAAGCGTCTGCTGGATGTCATCGAAGATGAGTGCTTCGGCCTTCTCCTTAAAGGGGGTTATCTCCTCCCTGTCAGCCAGACGGTCTCCCTGCTCTTCGACGAGAGTTTTGGCGATATTCCTGATGTATTCCCCCTCGTATCCGCCTTCGGGAAATTCAGCCTCCATACCCAGCTCCTGAAGGTATCGGGCCCTGACACTTTCTCCCAGCATACGCATCTGCCGGCCGGCATTGTTGAAATAATATTCGCGGTCGACTTCCGCGCCGGTCCATTCAAGAAGGCGGGCTACGGTATCGCCCAGCACGGCATTGCGTCCGTGGCCTACGGTCAGTGGACCGGTGGGGTTGGCACTGACAAATTCAACGAGGATTTTTTCTCCCTCATGTTTCCCGGATTTACCGAAACGGCTGCCTTCACCCAAAATACCCCGGAGTTCCGTATATAGGTAGTCGGTTGCATAACGGAAATTGATGAAGCCCGGGCCTGCGATTTCAACGGAGGTAATTTTATCATCCTCATATTCCAGCGCGTCAACTATCTGTTCTGCGATGGTGCGGGGATTGTTTTTCAGGGGGCGAGCCAGCATCATGGCAATATTGGTGGCGGCATCGCCGTGTTCCGGCTGGTTGGGTTTTTCAATCTGTATCTCCGGGATATCCTCTTCATCAAGGTCAAACTGCCGGAGCGACCGTGCAATAATTTTTTTCAGGTACTGCTTCATCTATATATGGTACTGGAATTAATATTTTGCCTGAATATAAGCAGTAGAATTAGGAATTAAGAATTAGGAATGGGGTATTCCCAATTCTAATTAAGTATGCCTTCTGCCCGAAGGCTGGTATAGCTGTCGCCGGCAATGATGATGTGGTCGTCAACGGGTACACCGAGTAGTTTTCCCGCCTCAGCCAGCCGTTTGGTGAGGCGGACATCCGCACCGGAGGCCTTGGGGTTTCCACTGGGGTGGTTATGCAGCAGCAGTATGCTGTTGGCATTGTTCATGACGGCCTGCCGCATCACTTCTGCGGGGTCTACAATGGTAGCGGTGGAGCCACCCGAACTGATCCTTTTATAACCATCCATGATTTTTGCATTGTTGAGGAAACAGACGATGAAAACTTCCTTGGTGAGGTCCCGCAACCTGGGCCCGAAATAGGATACGGCTTCCTGTGGAGAGGTAATCTGCACCCGGTCGCCGAGGCTGGCCACCTGTATGCGGCGGGATAGTTCAAAGACGGCTTCGAGGGTGAGCCCCTTGACCTTTGCGATGCCGGGAATGACCGTCAGTTCCTGCCAGTTTCTGCGCGCCAGTTGCCTGAGCCCCCCGAAATGATCGAGCAGGGCACGGGCCATCCGGACGACATTCATGCCGGGGCTTCCGGTCCGCAGCAGTATGGACAGCAGCTCGGCATCAGACAGGCTTTCACTTCCGTAGCTGGTCAGCTTTTCCCTGGGCTGCTCGTCCGGGGCCATCTCTTTAACGGTTCGTTTCAGGTATTCGCGGGCATCAAAGGATTCGGCTTCATTCATGGGTATGCGGTTGGTTGAAAATGTTTGTTCTCTTGTATGACCGTCCGGAGGGCCGTTACTTACATTAGAAGGCAGGAGAGTTGATAATCCAATATTTGTCAGGAGCCATTTCAAAACCCCCATACCCCTATGCGTCCGGGATACAGCCGGAGGCAGAATGTTAACCGGAGGTGAAGTGAAACAATTAAAAAAATATACGTATGAAGAGACGAGTGAGATCAAAAACCAAGTGCTAAAGCGTAAAAAATCAGGATGACTATTAAAACCTATTGTACAGCTATTACAACCCTTCTTCTCTCTTTCAGCACCCTATATGCCCAGAACGGAGAAACATCCCGGATACAACCCCGGCCGATAGAGCAGGATTTTGATATATCGGCAGAAATGGATAACCCCGCCTGGGATAAGGCACCCTCGGTTTTCATTAAGAACCAGGTGATGCCCGACGATCAGGCCGATGCAACTGTGGAAACGGAAGTTAAAGTTTTATACAGCCGGGATAACCTGTACCTGGCTTTTATCTGCCATGACCCGGAACCCGGAAATATCAGGGCCAACTTCGCCGACCGCGACAGCAATTTCAGAGACGATTTTGTGGGTTTCTTTTTGGATACCTTTAATAACAACCAGCAGGCCTATGAATTCTTTGTCAATCCCCTGGGCATTCAGATGGACGGCATGCGGTCGGGCAATAATGAGGATATGAATTACGACCTGCTTTGGTACTCCAAAGGCATGGTTACCGATTCCGGATACAGGGTGGTGATACGCATTCCTTTTAAGAGCCTTAACTTTCCAAGCAGGGATGTACAAAAATGGTCGGTGCAGTTTCTTCGCAACTATCCCCGCAGCAAACGCTACCAGTTTACCTGGAGCGATGTCAGGCTGGATAATGCATGCCTTTTATGCCAAAACGGGACCATGACGGGGTTGAAAAATATCGAAAGCGGCAACTCACTGGAGTTTCTTCCTTACGGGATGAGTTACCAGAGCAGTTCTCTTGACAACGCAAATCCCTCTTCGGGGCTGGACCACGGTCCGCTGCAGGGCCGTATAGGAGGAAGTATTTCCTACGCACCCTCTTCTACCGTTTCGCTGAATGCCGTGGTAAACCCGGACTTCAGCCAGGTGGAAACCGACGCGGCACAGATAGGAGCCAATGAAACCTTTGCTCTTTACTACCCGGAAAAAAGGCCGTTCTTCATGAAAGGTGCCGAACTGTTTGACACGCCCGAGAACCTATTTTATTCGCGAATGATCAACCGGCCTATAGCCGCCGGTAAATTCACCCGGCGGACCGACCGTTACAGCCTGGCATACCTGACTGCATACGACCGAAACAGCCCCTTTATCATTCCGGGCCGGTACGGCAGTTCGCTGGTGCGTTCCGGGGTCGATTCATACAGCAATATTTTGAGGGGTAAATACACCTTCGGGTCCGAATCGTATGTTGGAGGATTATTGACACTGCGAAACCAGGGCGAAGCTTCGAACTATGTAGGCAGCATCGACTGGAACCTGCTGCTCGCAGAACATTATTATTTCAGTGGACAACTGGCCTATTCGGATACCCGGGAGCTGGCCGACACCACCCTGTTTGACGGTAGCCGGACGTTCGGAAGAAGTACGTATGATGCGGCCTTTGACGGTGAACACTATGGTGGGTCCATGGTCAGCGGGGAGGTGTCGAGACGAGCTAAATACTACAGGTTCTCCTTTGAATACAAATCCTTTTCCCCCACCTTCCAGAGCCAGTCAGGCTTCATAAACCGTACGGACCGACGGCAGCTGGAAGGGTCACAGAGTATTTCCTGGTATCCCAACACGGGTTGGCTCAGCAGGGGCAGTTTCCGGGTGAGCGGAAACTGGCAGTACGATTTTACGGGCCAGCTGCAGGAGCGGTCCATATACACCGGCCTTACGAACAATTTCGGGGGGCAAACCCGTCTTTCGCTCAGCTATCTTCCGCTTAATGAAGAACGTTTTCGCGGCCGCTATTTTACCGGAATGGACCGGGTGATGATCAATTTCAACTCCACACCCATGGATGCATTGTCCTTCAGGGGGCATATCGATTTCGGTGAATACATCTTCCGCTCATTCAACCCCACTCTCGGCAATGGATACAACATATCGGCCGGAGCCACGGTCAAGCCCACCGACCGGCTGGAGGTGTCGCTGAACTACCGTTATTCTACATTGTCGGCCAAAGAGGGGGGAGCAAACTTTTTCAGCGGTGACATATACCGGATGACCAGCCGGTATAATTTCTCGCGCAAGCTGTTTACCCGTTTTATCACGCAGTATAATTCCTTCAACGAACAGATACAGATCTATCCGCTCCTGTACTACAAGATCAATCCCTTCACAAAATTCTATGTGGGGATGACCGATTACCTGAATCATTTTGACCGGGCGGGCGCCAACGGACTTAGAGGGTATGCAGAAACGGACCGGCAGTTCTTCGTGAAGTTCCAGTACCTTATCCAGGGTTAATCCTGCCGGCGAAAACTACTCTTCGCTGGGCCCTCCCATAAGCGGTTCGTTCATGGCACGGATACTGGCATTGGGCAGTCCCTCGGGATAGTTGTCCTTGCACATGTCAAGGGCCTCGATGACGATCTCAAGGTGCATTTGCTTGGAGTCTTCATAGAATTCCTGGGCGGCATCGCTGAGCTTCGGCTTGCCGTGCAACGGCTTGTCGCTTACACACAGCAGCGTTGCATTGGGTACGCGATAGCGATAGCCGTTGGTTGCCACGGTGGCCGATTCCATATCGATGGCAACGCTTCGGCTCATATGGATCTGTTCTACGGTTCTCCTTTTGATAAATTCCCAATTGCGATTACCCGTGGTGTAGATGGTGCCCATGCGGTGATTGCGGTTGTGTTTGTCGAGTACCTCCTTGAGATATACGTTCAGAAGGTAATTGGGGGTGATGGGAATATTCAGGGGCAGAATTTCGTCCAATACCCCGTCGTCGCGCATAAATCCCGTAGCGAGGACAAAGTCGCCGATCTCCTGGTGATTGCGCAGTCCCCCGCAATGGCCTACCATGACCATGGCGTCCGGTCGAAGAACAGCTACATGATCGGTAATCGTCTTGGCGTTGGAGGGCCCTACCCCGATATTGATAAGGGAAACACCCTTGTTTTCGGGCAGCTTATAATGGTAGGCCGGCATCTGTACCCCCTCCAGGGCCGGCTCTATACAGTCGGGATAACGGTCCCGGAATACATCCACATGCATATCGTAATTGGTAAAGAGAATATACCGCTGGAAGTCCTCGGGCTTGGTGCCCGTGTAATGTTCCAGCCTGTTGAGTGACATGTCGATTCGCTCGGGGCTGAAGAGAAACAGTTTTTTCTGGGTGATATCCCAGTCGTCCTCATCGGTGTTGTCAAGAATCTGGGGATCGTTCATGGCGACTCTTTCGCGGGAGGGGAGGATTTTGATATCGGCCCCCTTCTCCGCAAGTTTTTTCAGCTCGCGAAGAAGATACCAGCGGTAGGCCCTGGGCCTTGCCATCTCTCCGGTTATGATGGGATTGTATTTGGACCAGGATCTTTTAACCAGCACTTTGGGATATTCGCCCTCATCATAGATCTTTTCCATGAGGTCGCAGGCCTGCTCTATATTTTTTTCGAGCTCGGCTTGGGAATCAATATCATCTTTGTGAAATTCTAAGCGGTTATCCATATGCCAAATATCTTGTTATGAATGATTCTTCGTTTGATTTTACAATTGAGCCCTGGTCGGTTGTCAGGGAAAATAAGGAATATAAGACACCAATATTTAATCTTTTAAAACGGACGATGCGGCTGCAGTCCGACACGGAGGAGATGCAAGGCGACTTCTACGTGCTGAAGGCCCCGGAGTGGATCAATATGATTGCGTTTACGGAAGAGGATGAAGTCCTCCTGGTGGAACAGTACCGATATGGCACCCGGGAACCCACGCTGGAAATTCCGGGAGGCATGGTGGATCCGGGAGAGCAGCCGCTGGATGCCGCCCGCAGGGAGCTGCTTGAGGAAACCGGATATCGGTCGGAAAGATGGGAGAGCCTGGGTAAAGTGAGTGCCAACCCGGCTATTATGTCGAACTATGCCCACCTGTTTATAGCCAAAGGCTGTTTCTATGAAGGGGTTGTAAATCCGGACACCCACGAACGTATCAACGTGCACAAAATGCCCGTGGAAGAGTTTCTGGAACGGGTAAAAGAGGGGGCCATACACCATGCCATTGTAGTTGCGGCCGTCGCCCGTTATCTGCTGATTGAACACAAATCGTGAAAGCCGGGAAGGCTGCCGCCGGCTTGCAGGCATGCAGGGAAAAATAATTGCAGTATCTATTCAAGCGCTTTATTATATGAGACTTTATTCAATCAGCTTAGAACGATTCATTCCCGGTTTGCGGTTGTACCGGTCACAGATGAAACAATAACGGTCATCCTAAAGTTAAAAAGCACTCCATGATTGAGACAGGCCAGAAAATAGATACGAATTTTTCCCTGGACATCGTTAAGGATGGTCAGGAGCAGACGGTAAGCTTCGAGGAGTTGCTGGACAGGCCGGCCATCGTATCGGTGTATATGCGGAACAATACCTCGGGGTGTGATAAGCAGAACAAAAGCCTTGCCGAACATGCCGAATGGTTTGACAAGCAGGGGTATAACCTGGTAGCCGTCAGCAAGGACACCTGCGGCTCGCATAAAAATTATGCCGAGAAGCTGGATATCGACTACATCCTTGCTTCAGACCCCGAATACAAATTTGCCGGGGCAACCGGATCGATTGTGGAAAAGAACATGTATGGCAATACATACGAATCGCCGTCCCGATCGGCATACGTTATTGATACCGACGGCACCGTTCTTGGTATCATTGAAAAAGTTAATACCAAAGATCACGCTTCTGAACTGAAGGAGCTGATACAGAATTTGTAAAAGCATTTAGATGAAATCACTTGTTATAGTAGAGTCACCTACAAAAATTAAAACGCTCAAGAAATTTCTGCCGGACGGCTATGTCCTGGATTCATCCATGGGACATATCCGAGACCTCCCCGCCTCTGCCAAGGAGATTCCCTCGAAGTACAAAAAGGAGGAGTGGTCAAACCTTGGGGTCAATACCGAAGAGGGTTTTGAGCCTATCTATGTGGTGCCCTACGGCAAGAGAAAAGTGGTAAAAAAACTCAAGGAACAACTGAAGGACTCCGACGAACTTATACTGGCAACGGACGAAGACCGGGAGGGGGAGGCCATATCATGGCACCTGACGGAGGTGCTCAACCCGGATATCCCGGTCAAACGAATGGTATTTCGGGAGATTACCGAAGAGGCGATCAACGAGGCATTGAAGAACTTCCGGGATATAGATATGAACCTGGTCAATGCCCAGGAGGCCCGCCGCATTATTGACCGCCTGGCCGGATACACGGTTTCGCCGCTGCTGTGGAAGAAGATAGCTCCCAAGCTCTCGGCAGGCCGCGTGCAGTCTGTGGCCGTTCGTTTCCTGGTTGACCGTGAGCGGGAGCGGATGAAGTTTCGTTCTGCCCGGTACTGGGACCTTAAAGCGAAGCTGCAGAAACTGGACCAAAAACATATATTTGAAGCCGACCTGGCCCGACTGGACGGCAAGCGCCTGGCTTCGGGTAAAGATTTTGATGAAAACACGGGCAAGCTCAAGAAGCCCGATTCGGTGGTGCTGCTGGATGACAAGAAAGCCTCCGGCCTGCGTGACGAGCTGGAGCAGGCGGAATGGACCGTTTCAAAAGTGGAGAAAAATCGTCAAAAACGTAATCCCTCTCCGGCCTTCATCACTTCCACGCTGCAGCAGGAAGCCAACCGGAAGCTTGGGTTCTCGGCCAAACAAACCATGGGCGTAGCCCAGAAGCTATATGAAAACGGCTATATAACCTATATGAGAACTGATTCGGCCCGGCTTTCGGGCCAGGCTATCGGCGCAGCCCGCAAAGCGGTGGAACAGGAGTACGGCGAGGAGTACCTCTTTGACCGGGTACGGAATTACGGCGGCGGGTCCAAGGGTGCCCAGGAGGCACATGAGGCAATTCGCCCCGCAGGAAGCCGGTTCAGGAAACCGCAGGACTCCGGACTGAGAGGAGCTCAGTTTAAGCTGTATGACCTCATCTGGAAACGAACCATTGCAACCCAGATGGCCCGGGCCGAACTGGAGTTTACCAATGTAACCATAGAGGCAGAAGCCAACGGAACGACGGCCGAATTCAAGACCAGCGGGAAGAAGATCATCTTCCCAGGCTTTTTCCGGGCCTATGTGGAAGGTAGCGACGATCCGGATGCAGCCCTGGAAAACCAGGAGAACTTCCTGCCGGAGCTTGCTGAAGGGGAGAAGGTCGAGGAAAAAGGCATCGAGCCCATATCCCACGAAACGAAGCCTCCCTCACGCTATACCGAAGCCAGCCTGGTCAAAGAGCTTGAAAAGCAGGGTATCGGCCGTCCGAGTACTTATGCGACCATCATCAGTACCATCCAGGACCGCGGATACGTGGAAGCGGAAGGGAATACCCTTATTCCCACTTTTACTGCTTTTGCAGTGACCGAGCTGCTTGAGAAGAACCTCGAAGACCTGGTCGACAGCGATTTCACTTCAGAGATGGAGAGCAAGCTGGATCAGATAGCGCGCGGGGAACTGGATACCAGGGAGTACCTGAGCTCCTACTACCAGGGCGAAGAGGGCTTAAAAGCGAAAGTGGACAGGCAGGAGGATAAAATCGACCCCCAGGATGCCAAGCACCTGGCCCTGCCCCTCCCTGACCTGAATGATATCGAGGTGTATGTCGGCCGGTTCGGCCCCTATATCAAGAAACAGAAGAACGGGGAGGAGTTTACTACCTCCATCCCTGCCAGTTGGAAGCCCAGTGACCTTTCGGCTGAAAAGCTCGAGGAGCTTATAAAGGCCGAGGAAGAGGGGCCGAAATCGCTTGGCGACCATCCGGAGACGGGTGAGCCGGTATATGTTCTTAGCGGCCGCTACGGCCCCTATGTACAGGTGGGAGAAGTGACCGAAGAGAACAAAAAACCGCAGCGAGCCTCCCTCCTGAAAGGGATGAAGCCGGAGGATGTTGACCTTGACCTTGCCCTGGAGCTGCTGGATCTGCCCAGGACCCTCGGCAAGCATCCCGACACCGGCAAGGAAGTGAAAGCGGGCGTGGGGCGTTATGGTCCCTTTGTGCTGCATGAGGGAACGTTTGCCTCCCTTCAGAAATCAGACAACGTACTGGAGATAGGGCTGGACAGGGCCGTGGAGCTTCTGGCACGTAAGAAAAAGCCCAAGCGCAGCTCAGCCATCAAAGAACTGGGCGAACACCCGGCCGACGGCAAGCAGGTACGGGTAATGGACGGCCGTTACGGTCCCTATATCAAGCACGGCAAAAAAAATATCAGCCTCCCGGACAGCGTAAAACCGGAAAAGGTGACCATGGAGCAGGCCGTGGATATTATAGCGGAAAAAGCAAAAAAATAGGGCGACTGGCTGCATACTGATATTTGGGGGCTTGCGGCCTATCTTGATTTATTACGGCTAAGGGCACTGTATCACTTTCCTGAAATTATAACCTGACAATTGATGGCAAGTTTTTTTACTTTGAATAGCCATGGATAAGAAATCCGACATACATTTCACCTATCCGCCCAACCTTCACGAACTTGATTTGGCTACGCTCGTGTCGATGTACCGGGAGCGTGGCATCCCCAAAAAAGCCCGTCCCGGTGAGTATTTTGCCTGCTACCATACCCGTATGCTGATTAAGGAGGGCAAATGGTGGTTCGGCCTTTACTTTTGCCAACAGGCCTGGGACGAATTGTTGACTAAAAGTTGTGAAGGGTATCCGCTAACCGAGGTAGAAATGAATATACTCGGCATGGCCTATACGGCCGAAGATGAGCCGCCCGGCCGCGACGATGTGGAACAGAACAGCGGTGCCGTCCCCAAGCTGGCCTATATGATTGTGAACGACCTGAAAGAGTTCGGCTTTATCACGCTGGATGACCAGAGCCGGATACTGATTACGCCCAGGGGTGAAAAGGCGTTGCAGGGCATCGCTAAACGCATCTACAATAAGAAATTTACCGCTGAGATGCTGCAGGTCAGCCGGGATACGCCCCGGCCGTCCATCGAGCGGGCCAAGAAGAAAGACAGCGAACAGGCGTCGCTTTTTTAGTCTACCCTCCGCGCACGAACCCCGAAATCGACATTATCTTTAACCCAGTTCGTCCATCGTTGTTGTTCGGAAATAGGTTTTTCGGGCAGGTAGATGGTTGAGTCGTTCCAGGTAGTCATTACCTCGGCATCCTGGGTCCATATCTTCACTCGTCGGCGGGGGACTTTCGTCTGCCAGTTTTTACCTGTTGTGGGATCGGTAAAGAGAACCCGGAGGGTGATGTTGCGCGAGAGTCGTTCCAAGGGGCTCAGGTCGATGCTGCGGAAATAGGTTTTATCGTCTTTCTTAATATCGGGTATGCCGTCGGTTACCATAACGACCGATACCGGACGGAGTACCAGGTTTTTATTCCTAAGCGTCAGGGCCACCTGTTCAAAGAAAGCATTGAAATCGGTAAAGGGGTTCTGGACGGTATCGGGAAATATCTCGTGGAGTTTTTTCTCGATCTCGCCTACCGACTTGTTTTCAAAAACCTGAATGGGATAAAAGGTTTTGGGCTCCCCCGGGGTGGCCCCACCGATGGAGCTCACAAAAAGAACATTGGGTTCCTCCAGCCCATCCACATTATTCAAGTGGGCATAAATATAGTGGGCAAGGAAATTAAGGGATTCATCAAAATAGCCGCTGTTGATGAAAGAACCGCTAATATCCACCCCTACAAAGAGGGAGAGGCGCGGGTTTCGTTCACCTTCCAGGCTGCACCCTGCGGCTACACACAGGATACCGGCCAACAGTACGAGAGACAGTCGCTTACCTATAGTGATAGACATGGTCAATACCTAGTTAGATGATTGGGTTGCTTTGAGATCTTCACTCTTTTTTGACAGCGTTTCAATCAATACCTTGGACTGTTTGATGTCGTCTATCGATTTGAACGGCAGGTCGAAAAGGTGTGTACCGCTGACCAGCAGCGTAAGGAAGTTGATGGAAGCCGCAATGACTTGCAGGGGAGGCAACATGAAAGCGGATACGAGCTCATTGCCTTTTTTCTGTACCCAGTCGGCATCTTCCTTGATCTTGTCCATAAATCCGTTGGTGTAGTCGATCGTCTCTTCCGTTTCTTTCGCCTCCGAAGCGGATGTTTCCGGCTCTTGTAATCCCTTGCCTTGAATGACCGACATAATAGTCGGAGTGCCGTGGGCTGCAAACAGGAACCAGGAAAGGCTGCGTATACCGAACCACATGAAGGTGGATATGGCGAGGATGGAAATCATACCGATCTGGAAATCTTCAGCATAGAGGGCAAACCAGGGAACCAGCGCATCAACGAACTCCCTGTAAAGGAAGACGACCTCTACGAAGAGGACGATAAATTCGATCACACCGATACCGATAATCTGGGAAATATTTCTTTCCTTTACCGAATCTACGAAGGTGGATAGAACCGCATAACTGCCGAGTACGATGAAGAAAAGGAAGGTGAACAACGGTATCCTGACCGCCAATATAGAGAGCTGCTCTCCGGTAATATTGGAGAGGGTGTCGAGCACCAGCGGTGTGGTGACATAGGTGAATATGGTGGCTTCCACCAGTACCCAGAAAAGCGTAAGGAATACCGCAATCCAGGGCACGCGGGAGCCGACCACCCGGCTGGAGGCTCTTCCCAGAAACTTGAAAGGCATCACAACGACCATCTGGGCGGCCGACCAGATACCCAGCACCACGACCTTGACCAGTTCCAGGAGCGCGACCACAAAGTAAAACAAAAACTTAAAGATACCGCCCCAGAAGGAGACGACGGCCTTGCCGAGGTCCCACCAGGTGATAAAGAGCGAAATAACGAAATTTTTGCGGTTATGCCGGAACAGGACCGTCAGGAAAGCAGGAATCGTTATCCAGCAGCCGAGAATGAATGCGAAAGCGGGCAACAGCAAAAACAGCCGCTTGGCCGACATCAGCAGTACCGGATCGGTTGAAGCCCATGCAAATTCAATGAACGACTCCTGAAATAGCGTTGGAAAAAGCAGGATATACAATACCAGCTTGGTAAAACTTCCCGAATCATTAATCATAAATCCCCCTGTTTTGTAGTAGGTGTAACGATTTGTATTCAGTTTAATGGGGCGGCGAAAAGAATGTTCCCGCTGCCCCGACCGGTAAGTAACAGGAGTGATTCAGCCGTTATTTGTTACAGAAAGGGCTTGCAAGGGTTTTTGGGGAAGATCTGTGGGGAAGGCGGGACTTTATAAGAAGGCTGATTGTTTTCGTTCCTCCCTGCATACGTCTTCAACGGTTTCGGCCACTTTGGGGGCGACCCGCTTGTCAAAGGCACTGGGAATGATCTCTTCGGGGTTGGGATCATCAACGCAGTCGGCGATGGCGTAGGCTGAAGCCACGTACATCCGGTAGGTGATATCCTGGGTGCGCGCATTTAGGGCGCCTCGAAAGAGCCCCGGGAAAGCAAGGACATTGTTGATCTGGTTGGGGAAATCGGACCGCCCGGTGGCAATGATATCTGCTCCGGCACTATGGGCCTCGTCCGGCATGATTTCGGGGATAGGGTTGGCCATTGCAAAGATGATGGGGTGCTTTTTCATTTTCTGTATCATCCCCGGTTTCAGGACGCCGGGCACCGATACCCCGATGAATACGTCGGCATCTTCGAGGGCATCGCCCAGGCCGCCTTTGACACGGTGCCGGTTGGTCAGTTCTGCCATCTCCCGCTTTACGGGGTTCATCTCATCCCGTCCCCGGTAGAGGGTGCCCCGGCTGTCGCACATAATCACTTCGCGCACCCCCACATGCTGCAGGAGTTTGACGATGGCAACCCCTGCGGCTCCCGACCCATTGATGACAATTTTCAGGTTGTTGAGTTTGCGTCCGGTTACCCGCATGGCATTTATCATGCCGGCCAGTGTAACGACCGCCGTACCGTGCTGGTCATCGTGCATCACCGGTATATCAAGTTCCTTCTTCAATTGCTGCTCGATCTCAAAGCATTTGGGTGCGGCGATGTCTTCCAGGTTGATTCCCCCGTAGCTTGGGGCTATGGCCTTGACGGCCCGTATTATTTCCTGCGGATCCTGGGTATCGAGCACAACGGGCACGGCGTCAACCTCGGCAAACTTTTTAAAAAGCACGCACTTGCCTTCCATCACCGGAAGGGAGGCCCGGGGACCGATATTCCCGAGGCCCAAAACCGCCGATCCGTCTGAGACGACAGCTACCGAATTGCCTTTCCAGGTGTAGTCGTAGGCTTTGGCCTTGTCGGCGGCGATCTGCCGGCAGGGTTCCGCCACGCCGGGGGTATAGGCAATACTCAGGTCTTCACGGGTGTCGAGGGGCATCCGTGAGCTGATATTAATCTTGCCCCTGTATTTTTTGTGGGCTTCTAAGGATTGCTCCCCGTAATCATTTCTTTTGGAAGACATGGTAGCTATGGGTTAAGTAACAACACGTTAAATGTTCGGGCACAAAACTAAGGAGTTTTGTGCTCAAAGGTTTAAATAGTTCGTAAAACTTCAAAAGTATTATCCTATCCGCCCAGCAGTGTTTCTTCCCGTGTAAACTCATCCGGTATTATAAACACATTATTGTTTCGGTTGATATCGGCCAGCCGGTATGACGGATCAATGATAATACGCTCGATGGTTGAGAATCCGTCCGGAATTTCAAACCGGTAGGTCGGATTAACCCAGGGCCAGTCGTCCAGAACCGTCCGTTTGGCATCGGGGTATTCGTCATTGCTTTTAATACCCCTCATGATGCGAAGAGGCAGGTAAAACAGTTGCCGGCTTCCGTCCCGGTATTCGACCATCAGGTCGATGGGCATCGGCATCAGGTCGTGTCTTTCGAGGGTGACGATGGTGGAGTTTTCGTTACCGACGACCGAGGTGATACCGTAGTCGATGGTCCTGGTGCTTTCAATGAAATACTGGTAGTACCAATCGAGTACCATGCCCGACTCCTGTTCCATCACACGAAGGAAATCCCTTCCGTCGGGGTGCTTGAACTTCCATGTGTGGAAGAAGCGCTTCATGCCCCGGTCGAATGCCTTGTTGCCGATGACGTAGCGAAGCTGGTTAAGAAAAACCGCCCCTTTGGAATAGGCTGCTCTATCGTGGGCCCGGTTGGTAAGGAAGTGGTCGGCATGGGTATCCATCGCTTCTTCCTTTCCGTCTTCGACAATACTGAAATAGGAGCGGTAGGAGCTGCCATGCGGGTACTTCTCCTCTCCGAACAGGTGCTCCATGACCAGTTCGTCGGCATAGGAGGTAAAACCCTCATCTATCCAGGGATACCGGCTTTCGTTGTTGGCGAGTACGCCGTAGTACCACATGTGGACAAGTTCGTGCACCGTTACCCCGACCAGGCTGCCCAGGGACCTTTTGCCGGTAATGAGGGTGCCCATGGGATACTCCATGCCTCCGTCGCCGCCCTGGATGACCGAAAACTTATCGTACGGGTACTTCCCGAAATGTTTGCTCATAAACTGGAATCCCTTGACGGTATAGGCGGGCAGCTGTTCCCAGTTTTTCCTGAGCTGGGCCTGGCGTGCACTGTCGGCATTTTCGGCTACCGGATCGGTCTGGTAAAAGAAGTGAAGTTCAGGCCCCCCGGGAACCTGGGCGGTCGTGTGGGTATAGTCGGGATCGGCCCCCCACATAAAATCGTGAACGTTTTCTGCTTTCCAGTGCCAAGTCAGTTTTTTTGAATCCGGGCGGCGGACCTCAGAACCCTCTTTCTGGTAGCCGTGTCCTATTTCCTGCGGATTCTGAAGGTGGCCGGTGGCTCCCATCACATAGGAGGAGTCGATGGTAATAGTAACTTCGAAATCGCCCCATACCCCATAGAACTCACGGCCGATATAGGGGTTCGGATGCCATCCGTCCTCATCGTATTCGGAGATCTTGGGGTACCACTGGCTCATGGAGAGGGCCACTCCCTCCTTGTTGTCCCAGCCCGAACGGCGGATCTGCCGCGGCACCTGGCTGTTGAATTTCATATTGAATACCGTTTTTTCGCCCGGCAGAATCGGTTCGTTAAGTTTTACCTCCATGACGGTGCCCTCAATGTGATAGTCCACAGCCTGCCCGTCCTGGGTCAGGGCGTTGACCTTGTGGTAGCCGATTTCATCCTCAGGCAGGTGGTAGATACGGTCGCGTACCCTGCTGTCGGGATCGGCAATGGTACGGGAGCGGACGTCCATCATGCTGTTGGGCTGGAAGGCATTGAAATAAAGGTGGTAAAATACACGGTTCAGCGTGTCGGGGGAGTTATTGTGGTAGGTAAGCTCCTGCGTACCGCTAAAGCGGTGGTCGGCCGCATTTACGTCTATATCCATCTTGTATTCCACCCGTTGCTGCCAGTAGTTTTCCCCCTGGCCAAAGCTTGTGGAGGTTATCATCAAAAAGCCGAGTAGCAATAATATTCTGATCTTCATACCGGAGTATATATTTGGGGTTAAATTTAAAGGGGCCGTCTTTTTAAGCGTTATAGAAACACAAAAATGGTTCAGGTCATTTCAAAAGGTGTTTCGGCTTGCAAAAGCCCGGCTGAGAGTGGCTTCATCAATAAATTCGAGTTCCGTACCCATGGGAATGCCATAGGCTATGCGGGTGACGTCAATGCCGTCGTAGTTTTTGAGCAGCTTGTTGATATAGTAGGAGGTGGCCTCGCCTTCCGAATCCGGATTCAGGGCCAGAATCACCTCCTGGATCTGTTCCTCGCTGTCGTTGATCCGTTGAAGAAGTTCCTTTATGCGAACATCGTCGGGGCCTATATTGTCCAGCGGTGATATAATGCCTCCCAATACGTGATACTTGCCTTTAAATTCGTTGGTTTTCTCAATAAGGAACACATCCTGTGATTCCTCAACCACGCATATCTGTCCATTGTCCCGTTTCACGCTGTCGCAGATGGAACAGGGGTCGTTATCGCTTATCACCCCGCAATTGGAGCATCGCGTGATCGATCTCTTCAGCTTAACGAGTGCCTCTGCGATTTTGGTGACATATTCCTCATTTTGTTTGAGCAGATAGAGAGCGATACGGCGAGCAGATTTTCGGCCCGTACCGGGCAGTTTGGCCAGTTGCTCAATGGCCTGTTCCAAAATTTCTGAAGTTCCCTGCATACTTTCCTTTTAGCTGTTGAAGGGTTCCTGTCAAAGGCTTTAAACCTTCAACGATTGAATCTGAAGCGATTATATAAGTATTACATGCCGAGTTTGCTGAGATCCATGCCGGGTATGCCGCCGCCGGGCATCATGCCCTTGTAGGTGTCCTGCATCTTTTCCTGAGCAGCTTCTTCCGCCTTCTCCATCGCCTTGTTGACTCCCGCCACGACGAGGTCCTCAAGCATCTCAACATCATCGGGATCGATAACATCTTTGTCTAACTTAATGCTCAGTATCTTGCGTTTGCCGTTTGCGGTTACTTTAACCATTCCACCCCCGGCTTCCGCTTCAACCTCAACCTTTTCCAGTTCCTGTTGTGCTTCCTCAACTTTTGATTGCAGTTCGGACAGCTTGCCGAACATATCTGCCATGTTAGTCATAATATCGTGATTAAAGTTTTCCTTCCTGTTTACTGATTCAAGTTATAATCCAGCTCGGCTCCAAAAAGTTCAACCAGCTTCTTGATGGTAGGATCTCGATCCTGCAGGGCTTTAAATCGCTCATAGGGACTTTTCGATTCTTCCATATCCTCGTCCGTTTTCTGTACCACGCAGCTGATCCGCAGGAAGATCCCCACTACACTCTCAAGAACCTTGCTCAACCGCTTTTTATTTTCCTCGACTATTTTTTTGGAGAAATCGTCATTGCATCGAAGTTTAAGGGTACGGTTCTTTAGGGCCATGGGGTCCACCCGCTGCATCTGGAAGTAAAGCATTTGCGGGACGTGGGCCCTCAGGGCTTCAATGTACTCGGGCCAGCTTTCCTTAATCTCCTCCAGGGTTATGCTTTCACGCTTTTTACTGTTTTCTTTCGATGCCGGCACTTCTTCCTCTGCGGCTGCGGGCTGCTTTCCATTTCCCGCAGCGGATGAGCGGCTGTCGGAACCATTGCCGAGGGATGGCTGACCAAAGAATTCGCTGTATTTATCATCTTCAGGACTTTTGGTCTCTTCAGAAACCTTTGCTTCCTGCACGGAAGATACCGGGGCTCCTTCTTTTTCCCGGTTGGAGGCCTGTTGCTGCACATCTGCCGGCTGTTGTTTCCCGGAGTCCGCTTTGTCAGTACCTACAGCTTCGTCGGCCGCCGAAGATTCGGGGGGTGCGCTGTCATTTGCAGTTGGGGAGGAGGAGCCGGCCTTGTCTTCGCCCTTGGAAACCCCGTTTTGAGTTAACTTTCCCTTACGGAGCTTTTTTTTTAAATCCTCCAGTTCCTCCAGCAGGATGTTGAGGTTTTGGGCCCGTTCCATGTGGATAAGTTTCAACAGCGTAATTTCAAACTGTATTCGGGGCTGGTGGGCTTCCTTGATCTTGTATTGTGCTTCGCTGACGATATGCAGCATGCGCATGAGGTCGTCTTCGGTAAAGGCCTCGGAAGACTTCCGGTAACGCTTTTTGGTGTCGGGAGTGGCTTCAACCAGGTGCATCTTGGATGAGTTCTTGGCCACATACAGGTTGCGAAGGTGTTCGGTAAGGCTGACCAGGAATTCCTGAATGTCGTAACCCTCTTCGAGAAGCCTGTTGATGAGTTCGATGCCGTTTCCCGCATCATGCTGTTCCACCGACTCCATGAACTGAAAGAGCCGTTCGGTGCTGACTACATTGAGGGCTCTCAACAGTTCTTCATGTTCTATGTCGTTGCCGCAAAAGGCGATAGCCTGGTCCATCAGTCCGAGGGCATCGCGCAGGGCCCCGTCGGCTTTTTTGGCAATGACGTGCAGCGACTCGTCGTCGATACGGATCCCTTCACGGTCGGCCACTTCGCGCAGGCGGGAAACGATCTCTTCCACACTGATGCGCTTGAAGTCGAAACGCTGAACGCGGGACAGGATAGTGGGCAGCACCTTGTGGGGTTCGGTTGTCGCAAAGATAAAGATGACGTGGCCGGGTGGTTCTTCAAGGGTCTTCAGCAAAGCGTTGAATGCGGCCTTGCTGAGCATGTGAACCTCGTCAATGATATAAATTTTGTAACGGCCGTTCTGTGGAGGGATGCGCACCCGTTCCCGCAAATCCCGGATGTCGTCGACCCCGTTGTTGGATGCGGCGTCGATTTCAATGACGTTGAGCGTTTGGTTGAGGGACTCCCCGTCTACCTCTTCCTTAATATCGTTTACGGCCCGCGCCAGTACGCGCGCCATGGTGGTTTTGCCGACGCCCCGGGGACCGCAGAACATATAGGCATGGGCAAGCCGGTTCTGGCTGATGGCATTTTTGAGGGTATCGCTCACGTGACTCTGGGAAACGATATCGTCAAAAGTGCGGGGCCTGTATGTACGGGTTAAAGCGCGGTAGTTGTCAGACATTCGGTGCTGGTATTGACCAATGCTTATTTGAGGTAATCAACAAAATAATGTACAAAATTTGAAGCCCAATTTCGTGCCTGAATTTTTATATATCCAAAACCTACAGGGGGGCAGGCCGGAAGGGTTACCGGAGGATAAAAGCGTTGCTGTGAATAGTCCTGGCATTGGAGGGGCTGAGCGAGGTGTCCGGGTACAGGATATATTCAAAGCGATAAACACCGGGCTGTAGACTGAACATATCATCCATGGCCTGGACGGGAACCTCCTGCGGAAAATAGCCGGAGCTGCTCAGGGGCTTTGGACTGGGTGCAACAGCGATGATGAAATACCAGGCACCCAGGTTCTTCCACCTATCCTCATTTACCTGCTGCTCCAAAGTAAGGTTTAAGCTGGGGCTGGCTACATAGTATTCGGTATCCGACTTGTTAACCAGCGTGAGGGTAATACGCCCCCCCTCAAGATTATAAGCCGTATTATCGGTATTAAAATCGAAATCGGGGTCCGTCCCGGAACCGGGGACAAGCACGCCCTCGCAGCCCGCCAGGAGGATTGCAAACAGCAGAGATATGAGTAATGGTTTCTTCATGAGCGGTTGCCTTTATCTGTCCGTGAAAAGGTAGCTATTTATAGAACGGATATAAAGACCCAAAAGTGTTCAGACGGCCTGTTTGCCGGCGAGGGCTTCATTGAAGCGGTAGGTGTGTTGTTCTCCCTCACCCAGTACGCCAAAATCGGTGTCGGCCACCTTAAGGTCTTTCCTGGCTTTTTTCAGCTCCCGGAGAGGTTCGTTGCATCCCTCGTCAGCCAGCGGGAAGGTGCCAAAGTGCATGCCAATACTGGTTGAGGCACCTATATCCCGGTGTGCCTGCACGGCTTCGTGCGGGTCTACATGGATGGGGGTCATAAACCATCGGGGTTTATAGGCCCCGATCGGTATCAGCCCCAGGTCAATGGAAAAGGAGTTGCCGATATCCCTGAAGAAGTCGTCATAGCCGGTGTCGCCGGCGAAATAGGTGGTGCCGGAGGGCAACTCCAGTACATATCCGCACCACAGCGTGCGGTCGCGGTCCGAGAGGCCCCTCCCGGAGAAATGTTGGGCGGGCACGGCGGTCACCCCTCCCTCACCGATGGTTTCTTCTTCCCACCAATCCAGTTCGGCCGTCCGGTGGATGCCCTGTCCGTTCAGCCAGTTTCCGACTCCCAGGGGTACCACAAAGAGGGGATCATGTTTCTGATGCAGCCTCCTGACCGTGTGAATATCCAGGTGGTCGTAATGGTTATGGCTGATAAGTACCAGGTCAATATCGGGGAGGTCTTCAAAACGGATGCCCGGGGGACGCATGCGCCTGGGCCCTATCCACTGGAAGGGGCTTGCCCGCTTGCTCCACACCGGGTCGGTAAGAATATTCAACCCGTCGGCCTGTATGAGAAAGGTGGCATGGTTGACAAAAGTGATGCCCAGGGTGCCGTCATCAATCCCTGCTTCGGGCGGAGGTCCGATAAGGCTTTCATCCGAAGAGCGGTCCTCCCACGGGGTCTCGTCCTTAGTGACGGCCCATTTGAGCACGTCGATCAAGGTTCGCCCTTTGGCCTTGCTCAGGTTGTGAAAATGTTTGCCGTCAAAGTGGTCAGACGGCCGCCCCCCATATCCGGGGGCCTTGATTATCAGGTCTACGATTTTGGTTGCCGTAACCAGAAATATCAGGGATGCGGCAACGCCGGTGATGTATGCAAACAAAACAGGATATTAAAATTCTACAGGATCGCTTAAAATCGGAATTAAGATGGTTTCGTTCAAATGGGAAGAAATTAACGGTATACAGGGGGCCCCTATTTCAGATGTTCGTTAAAGAACTCATATATGCGGCTGTACTCGTCATACCAGGCGTCGGGATCCTTGAAACTGTGACGTTCGGTGGGGTACATCATCATATCGAACTCCTTGTCACCGGCCTGAATAAGCTTGTCTATATACTGGGCGGCGTCCTGAAAACCCACATTATTGTCTATGAGGCCGTGCAGGATCAGTACGGGTTGCCTGAGGCGGTCCACATAGGTGATCGGTGAACTGCGGGCATAGTGTGTGGAGTCGGCTTCAGGCTTGCCGAGGCGGGGCAGCGTGTACCAGGGATTGGTATGGTAATAGTTTTCCCAGTTGGTTACGGCGCGCAGGGCAGCCGCGGCATCAAAATACTGCGGGGCTACGCTGGTAGCGTACAGGGCCATGAATCCCCCGTAACTTCCACCGTAGATGCCCACCCGGCTGGTGTCGGCATCGGGATAATGCTCCGCCAGGTAGCGGACGCCGTCGATGATATCCTGCGTCTCGTATTTGCCCATCCAGTCGGTCACATCTTCCCGGAATTCACGTCCATAGCCGGTGCTGTGGCGGTAGTCGACTTCCATCACGTAATAGCCTTGAGCCGTTAGGAACTGATGAAACATATATTCCCGGTAGTAGCTGTTGGACCATCCCTTATAGACGTTTTGAAGGGAGCCCGCCCCGTGAACGAAGACGACCACGGGATTTTTCCCGGAGGTGTCGGCCACGGGTTTGAGTACCGACATGGAAAGCTTTGTTTCCCCGTCACGCGAGGTAAAGCGGATATAGTCTTCCTTTTGCCAGTCGATACGGTTGAAACGGTCGGGGATGGTATGGGTAAGCCGCCTTTCCCTTCCCGGATTTTCAAGGTCCAGCAGGTACAGTTCAAACGGTTCGTTAAAATAGGTGTACCGGTATGCCACGTACCGGTTGTTATGGCCAAGTTCGAACGATTGGCGGTAGCCGGTTTCGGCAGTCAGTTTTCTGATGGAACTGTTTTTCACATTCAGCCGGTGGAGGTGGCGTTCGCCGGGATCCACCTCGTTGGAGGCAAAAACCAGGCTGTTTTCGTCGACCCACCGGGCCCAGGGTATATCAAAGTTGCCCGTGGTATGCCGGGTGAGGCCGGAACCGTCCGGATTGACCGTGTAGATATGGTTCCAGCCCTCCTTTTCAGACTGGAACATCAGCCGGGTTCCTTCCGGGGCGAAAGCCATGTTTCGCCCGAATATCCAACCCTCGGTAGAATCTTCAAAGACCTTTGTGGACTTGGGTTCTACCAGGTCGAATACGGTGATGAGGCGGTGTTTCATGGGGGCGTCCAGGCGGTCGAGGGCCAGGTAGCGCCCGTGGGCGCTGACTTCGATATCCAGATATTCCTTCCCTTCGAACATCAGCTGGACCTTGCTGGAATCGAGGTAGGCCACGGAGAGGAGGCGATTGGCCACTCCCCTTCTTGAGGCCCCGGCCTTCACATATTCATGCACATATTCGGGGAAGTAGTATTCCTCGTAGCCGGAGGTGTCGTACTGGGACAATACCAGCTTGTCGTTTCCTGCCCATTCGACGATGCTGTATCCCGGATCCTCTTCCTTCTTGTCGGTGACCTGCCTGAGGGATGCGTTTTCAATGTTGATAATCCATATGTCGCCCTCCTGCACATAAGCTACGTGCCTGCCGTCGGGCCCCCAGGTGGGATCGTACTCCCGTTTTTCCGACCGGACCAGCCTTTTCTTGTTTTCGAACTGAAGGTCGGCCATCCAGATATCTCCCTCTTCGGTATAGAGAAGGCGCTTGCCGTCGGGAGAGAGCGTATATCCCCGGTCAAATTCTTTGGAAGCGGTATCCCGTGCCTCTCCTTTCAGGTCTACCCGGAAAAGTTCCTCCTCGATTTTTGCGGAATCGTTGGCCTGATAGTAAACGAACTGCATGTCGGGCGAAAAGCGGACAAAGTCCGGCCGGTTCCCGGCCAGCAGGGGTTCGTAAAAAATATCTTCCAGGCTGAGTGTGTCCAGTCCGTTCTGTGCCGGTGAGAGCTGGGGAAGGGTTAAAATGATCAGTAAAAGGCTTGCAAACTTTTTCATGTCAATTATTCTGTTTGTTCCTCGCAGAGAAGTAAAGCTTTATGAACAGGGGTTGGGAAGGTTTCGTTTTATCAGCCCCCCATGATCTTCTCGATTTCGGATCGCTCTTTGGGGACATCCGTAAGGTTTTCGTAGCCGTCGTCGGTGATCACCAGGTTGTCTTCAATACGCACTCCTCCAAAATGATACAGTTCCTCAATCTTGCTCTTGTTGAGGAAGGCGGCTTTATCCTCCTCTTCCAGGGCGGGTTTCAACAGGGCGGGCACGAAATAAAGTCCCGGTTCGATGGTGAGAACCATCCCCGGCTGCAGGTTGCGCCGGGTGCGCAGGTATTTTATGCCGGGCCGGTCAATGCGTTCCACCCCTTTAGGGTAGCCGCCCACGTCGTGGGTGTCCAGCCCCAGGAAATGTCCCAGCCCGTGCGGGAAAAAGAGGGCGAATATATCGTTTTCCATCAGGTCGTCGATACGGCCCCTGACCACCCCGAAATCCTTGAGCCCCTGCATCATGATACGGGCGGCATTGATATGAAGATCTTCCATCGGCACATCGGGGCCGGCATCTTCAATGACCTGTTTCTGGGCTTCCAGCACAGCCTCGTAGACAGCCGCCTGGTCGGCGGAAAATTGCCCGTTGACAGGATAAGTGCGGGTGATATCGGAGGCGTAGCCACGGTATTCGTAACCGGCGTCGATCAGGAAGAGGTCGCCCTCTTCCGCCCTGGCATTATTTTCCACGTAATGAAGAATGGCGCTGTTGTCTCCGGAAGCAAAGATGCCGTTGTAGGCGTCCTGCATCAGGCCGTGATGGATCTGTTGATAGTCGAACACCGCTTTAAGCTGGTATTCGTACATGCCCGGTTTCAGGGCTTTAAGCACTTCCCGGTGGGCAATATTGTTGACCCTTGCCGCCTGCCGCATCTGCTCCAGTTCCCAGTCGGTTTTAAACACCCGGCAATGGGTGATGGTATCTTCAAGCTCGTCCAGGTCGATGGGCGTCTTCCGGTCGAACTCCTCGATAAATTCGGCCTGTTCTTCATTAAGGCAGTATATTATTTCGGGAGCCAGCTCGTTGAGCACCCCCGGCAGTTCATTCTCAAAGTGCAGGTGGTCGGGCCGGTATTCCTCTTGATACTGTTCCCTGGATTTAACCCTGCCGTGCCAGACCGCATACTGTGCATCCCGCTTGGGGGCAAACAGGTGGTACTCCTGGCTTTTCAGATCCATCAACAGGTGAAAATTGGGCTCGTTGACCCCCGTCAGGTACCAGAAGTTGGACTCCTGCCTGAAGGGAAACTCATAGTCGGTTTCATACCGGTACATAAGGTCGGCGCCCTTCATATAAACGACAGCGGGCGTGTCTTCGTCAAAAAGAGAAAAAAGTTTTTCGCGATGCAGATGATTCATCTTCAGTAGGGTTGGGTGATTGGGTAAGCCTGAATTTAAGAGAAAAAAAGATGGTTGGAAAACGGAACCGCAAGGGGGTCAGCCGGGATATTTGGCAAAGAGGGTGTGCAGGGTGTTGGCGACCTCCTGCAGGGATCCGGGGCTGCTCTCCCGGAAAATTTGACCGGCCGGTTCTTCCCGCAGGTCCGTTTTTAGTGTTCCCGCCGCAGAGTAGAGGGTGGTGTTGCCCGGCTTTCCCTCGAATACCGAATCCAGGTTTATTTCGGCAACGGCCCTGTTTTTCCCCTCTTCATTGAGGATGGCCACCAGGCGGCTGCCGCCCGTTGGCGTGGAAAGGGTTGAAAGGGCGATCTTTTGGTGTTCCAGGGGAGTGATTTGGTAATAATGATCCAGAACCAATTGTGAAGGGCTGTTATTAAACTGCAGATACTGAATAGACGTTGATTCCCCCTCTGCATAGGTATTGAGAAGGGGGTTCAGCCATGACTTCAGCCCGGCGGTGGCGCGTTTCCCGGCAAAGCCGCGTTTTTCCCAGTAGGAGTAATCCTTTTCTCTTTTTTCGGTTGCCGGAAATAGGTCGGGGGCCTTCTCCAGCCCGGTGATTTTTTCCTTTTCGCGGTCCACGCGGTACCAGTAGTCAGTCAGGCCGTTGGTCAGAAGCACATATGGGGCATTGACCTGTTGATTGTAGCGGGCCACCTGTTCGGCTGTCTTGGCATTGAGTGCGATGTTTTCCGCTTTGCATTCGGCGAGGATCCGGGGGTTGAAATCACGGCTGTAGCAGATGATGTCGGTGCGAAGGCTGGCGTCGGTGTAGTCGCGAATGGCTTCCTCTGTGGAGATGCGATTTTTGGACCATCCCGCTTCCAGTAAAAACTCAATTATTCTCAGCCGCACCCGTTCTTCCGGCCTGTTTTTCAGCGTTTTCCGATGGATGGGATTCCAAAGCAACTTCTCCTGCTTTTTCCACACCACCCTCGGATATTGATGTCGGGCTATACTGCGGTCCATAGGGAGGAGAATAGCAATTGCCCCGGTAAATGAAAAACGGGCAGGGGAGCCGGAGTATTTATCCGGCTGCAGCTTCCCCGGCTTCTTTCTCCTTGTCCATCTGCCGGTAGATAATCAGTTGCTGGCCGATGGAAACGATGTTGTAAATCAGGTAGTACAGGCTGAGTCCCGCGGCAAAATTGTTGAAGATAAAGAGCATCATGAGCGGGAAGATGTACTGCATGGCTTTCATATTCATTCCGCCGGCAGCACCTCCTCCTCCGCCCATACCTCCGCTCATACCGCCGCTGATACGGCTTTGGAAGATCATGGCTACCGACATCAGCAGTACAAAACCTGCAAGCTGGTCACCCAGGAAAGGAATGCTGAAGGGCATGCTGATAATATAGTCGGGGGCGGACAGGTCGGTCGCCCACAGGAATTCCTCCTGCCGTATTAGGATGGAATTTTGGAAAAACCTCCACAGCGTAATAAGAATAGGCAGCTGCAGCAGGTTGGGCAGGCATCCCCCGAGGGGATTGACCCCCGCCTCCTTGTAGAGTTTCATGGTGGCCTTCTGCTGCTTTTGGGGGTCGTCACTGTATTTTTCCTGAATCTCTTTCATCTTGGGCTGTAGCTCCTTCATGGCAGCCATGCTTCGGTAGCTTTTCTTGGTGAGGGGATACAGCACCAGCTTGATGAGGATGGCAAACAGGATGATGGCCAGTCCGATGTTCATATAGTCGGCCACCAGGCCGAAATAGGGGATAATCATATATCGGACCAGTGGGTCGGAGAACCAGCGCGTCCAGGAGTATCCCACATCCACCATGTTGTAGGCGGTCTCTTCATACTGTTTGAGCAGGTGGTAGGATAGGGGGCCGGTATAGAGGCGGAACTCTGCCGTCCCGTTTTCGGGTACTTCGGCATTGATATACGATTTATAGATATACTCGGTGCTCGGGTTGTCGGTAGACCCGGTCAGTTCGCCAATAAGGAGTGCGCCCTCTGTAGGCGATTTGGACTTGATAACCTGCGTGAAGAATTTGGTGCGGGTGGCAACCCAGTCGACCGTACCGTTATAGTTCTGTTCCTTGCGGTTGGGTTCGCTAAGCAGCAATTGTTCCATTTCGCCGCCGGTGTAGACGTAGGCTGAAGTATAGGTGGCCTCCTGGGAGGGGTCCTTTTCAGTAAGCCGAAGCGGTGATTCCCATCCGAATTCTATGTTGCTTCCGATGATGTTGCGTTCGAGTCCCCGGAAGGTGATGTCGAGTCCCATCTCATGCGAGTCGCCATTGAGCGTGTAGGTATAGATGATACGCTTGTTGTTTTCCAGGTTGAGCGCGTACTTCAATTCGGCGGTCTCGCCCCCTGCGAGGGACAATGAATCGCCCGGTGTGAGACGTTCGAAAAGAAGCTGGTTGGTCTCGACGTTGTAATTTTCGTTGGAGAGAAAACCGACGGAATAGGCCGAACGGCTGGTATCCTTCATCAACTCGACCGGCTTGTGGTCCCAGGTTTCATAATTTTTCAGCAGTATCTGGGAAGGCCCTGCCCCGAGATTGGTGAATTCCGCCCGGTATACGGGAGTGTTTACCACGAAGGAGGTGGTATCGTCGACACTTGCCGCGCTGAAGATGCCCATTTTGGCAGGTTTGCCGGTATCTTCTTCACTGATCGTAGCCTGTGCAGGGGCCCGGTCGTCGGCCGGTTCCTGTTTTTCTGCGGTGTTTCGGGCGGCAGAATCTTGCTTCTGGACTGCAGCTATACTGTCTTGACGGGCCTGCTCAAGGGCCTTTCTTCGTTGAAGCTCCTCTTCGCTGGGCATGGTGAAATAGGCCCAGGCTACCATGGTTAATAAAATTAGAATTAAGCCTGTTACAGTATTTCGATCCAAAAGAAGTTCCTCTGTCTTGTGTTATGATTTGGTTCTGTTTTCAGGTACGGGGTCGTAGCCCTCTCCGCCCCATGGATGGCAGCTGGAAATTCGCTTGACGGTAAGCCACACTCCTTTCAGCGCCCCGTGTTTTTTAAGGGCTTCCACGCTGTACTGGCTGCATGTAGGCTGGTAACGGCAGGATTGGGGCATCCAGGGAGAGATAATCAGTTGATAAAGTCGGACAATACCGATCAGCAGATATTTCATGAATCAGCGGTCAATAATGGAAAGGATATAATTGCGTGTCTTTGTCAAGAGTTCAATAACATCTCTTTCGGTCTGTTTATACGTAAGGCCCACCTGATTAACCATAAGAGCCCCGTGGAAGCAGAAGGTTCCGGAAGATACAAGATCTGAAATCAAATGTTGATGGAGCCGGTATGCTTCTCTTAACAGGCGCTTGGCGCGATTTCGACGGGTGGCTTTGCCCGTTTTCCGGGGCACGATAAAGCCCATCCTGCATTCGGCTTCGGCATCGGCATGGATTCGAAAGCGGAGGCTGACAAACTCTTCACGAAATATGGCAGCCTCATTTTCAAAAAGCTGCTGAAAATTTTTGCGGCCGCGTAGGATTTTAGCTTTAGGCAAGCTAAAATCTTTATCTGAAGCCGATGGACTGCTATTTGGGCCCTTTTTCATCGCTGATGGTAAGGCGATGGCGTCCTTTGGAACGGCGACGCTTCAATACCCTTTTCCCGTTTTTGCTACTGTTTCGCTTTCGAAAACCGTGTTTGTTCTTTCGTTTTCGGCTGCTTGGTTGATATGTGCGTTTCATTGATGTATCAACGTTTTGTGAAATTTCAATTCGTTTACAGACCCATAATTTAACAAGAAAAAAAGACAATAAGAACCATAATTTAACGGTTTATTACTATGCAACCCTCCCGGAGTGTCATTTATGTTCATACTGCGTATTAAATAATTTGAACAGGCATTGAGTAAGCTGTAACTTTGGTAACTATTACAAAAATCCGTGAATGACGAATATTTATGTTAGATAAAGTAACAGATCTTCTTACCACCATCTTCGGCACGAAAAGTGAAAGGGACATCAAGAAGGTATGGCCCGTCGTCGAGGAGATAAAATCTTATGAAGATGAAATTAAAGCTCTTTCCGACGAGGAGCTTAAACAGCGCACCGAAAGATTCCGGGAGGAGATCGCCTCGGCCACCACCGAAATTGAGGAGGATATGGAGGCCATTCGCAACCGCCTCAACGAAAAACAGGGCAGCCTGACTGTATCCGAGCACCGCGAACTGGCGGTGGAGCTTGAGAGTTTGGAGGACGAATGGCTGGATGCGGTGGAGAATAAGCTGGATGAGCTCCTCCCCGAGGCTTATGCGGTGCTGAAAGACACCTGCCGTCGTTTTGTAGGTAAAAAATGGAAAGTGGCCGGCACCGAAAACGAATGGGATATGATCCCCTACGATGTACAGCTTGTAGGCGGAATATGCATGCACCAGGGCAAGATCGCAGAGATGAAAACCGGTGAAGGTAAAACACTGGCGGCTATCTTCCCCGCATACCTGAATGCGCTGGTCGGCCGCGGAGTGCATATTGTTACGGTTAACGACTACCTGGCGAAACGGGATGCCGAATGGAATGAACCCATTTTTAACTTTCACGGCCTCGAAGTCGATTGCATTGATCGCTACGACCCCAATACCGAACAGCGCCGGAATGCCTATGAGGCGGATATAACCTACGGGACAAATAACGAATTCGGTTTTGACTACCTGCGTGACAACATGGTGATCAATTCCGAACAGCTGGTTCAGCCCGGGCACCATTTTGCCATTATCGATGAGATCGACTCCATCCTGATCGACGAGGCACGAACCCCCCTGATTATTTCGGGCCCCGTTCCCCAGGACACCCAGTCGCATAAATATGAAGAGCTCAAGCCGCGGGTGGAATCACTGGTGAATGCACAGAAGAAGCTGGTGGCCTCCCTGGTCAAGGAAGCCCAGGATGAACTGGAGAAGGGTAACGAAGAGGCTGCCGGGCTGGCTCTTTTTCGCGCACAGCGGGGATTCCCCAAAAACCGGCAGTTCCGAAAGATGATGCAGATACCGGAGAACCAGAGGCTGGTTCAGCAGACGGAGGCCTTCTACCTGCAGGATAATGCCCGGCGCCTGCCGGAAGCCGACGAGGCGCTCTATTATACGGTCGACCGCAAGATGAACAGTATTGAGATGACCGAAAAGGGCCGTGATTTCATCACGCGCTCGGACGAAGACGAAGAGTTTTTTGTGATTCCCGACCTGGGGACCGAGACGAACAATATCGACGAGGAGATAGAAGAGCTCGAGAAGGAAAAGATCGAGGAGATTCGACAGGAAGAGGAGTTCAGTGAAGAATACAAGGAGAAAAAAATCGAGGAAGCCAAACAGGAGGTTAAGGAAGAGCGTGAGCGGAGGTTTAATGAACTGCACCGGACCTTTGCCGAGCGCAGCGACCGTATTCATACGGTTAACCAGTTGCTGAAGGCCTACTCCCTGTTTGAGCGGGAAGAGGAGTATATAGTCCAGGAGGGCAAGGTCAATATTGTAGACGAGCATACGGGCCGTGTGCTCTCGGGCCGCCGTTATTCGGACGGACTGCACCAGGCCATTGAGGCAAAAGAGGATGTAAAGGTTGAGGCGGCCACGCAGACGTATGCGACCATTACGCTTCAGAATTATTTCCGGATGTATCATAAGCTTGCCGGTATGACCGGTACGGCCGCCACCGAGGAAGGGGAGTTCAACGAGATATACGACCTGGATGTGATGGTGATCCCCACCAACGAACCGGTGATACGGGACGACAAGGAGGACCTGGTATTCCGTACCAGGCGGGAGAAATATAATGCCGCCATAGAGCGTATTAAGGAGTATCACGAAAAGGGTCAGCCCGTACTGGTGGGAACGACCAGCGTGGACGTATCGGAAACCATAAGCCGGATGCTTAAGCGGGCCAACATCCCTCATAACGTATTGAACGCCAAGCACCATGCACGGGAGAGTGAAATCGTATCCATGGCCGGACAGCCGGGCGCGGTTACGGTGGCCACCAACATGGCCGGGCGGGGAACCGACATTAAGCTGGCCCCGGGTGTGAAAGAGAAAGGGGGACTGGCTATACTCGGCACCGAGCGTCATGAATCCCGCCGGATCGACCTGCAGCTCCGCGGCCGTTCGGGACGTCAGGGCGACCCCGGCGAATCGCAGTTTTTTGTATCGCTGGAAGACGACCTGATGCAGCTTTTCGGTTCCGACCGTATCGCCAAGGTGATGGACAAGCTCAATTTCGAGGAGGGTGAGGTAATCACCCATCCCTGGATCACCAAATCGCTGGAACGGGCGCAGTCGAAGGTCGAACAGAATAACTTCAGCATTCGAAAGAAACAGCTGGAATACGATGATGTGCTGAACAATCAGCGTGAAGTGATCTATAAGCGGCGGAAGCATGCACTCAAAGGAGACGAACTGCGTGGAGATATCTATGACATGCTCACCGACCTGGTCGAACGTATTGTTGAACAGCATTACGGCAACGGGGAGTTTGAGGAGCTGCGCGATACCATCTTGCGCTTCCTGGCCTTTGATATAGAGTTGGAGCCGGAGGAGATGGTAGAGATGGGAGAGGATGTCCTGATCGACGAAATTATTGACAAGGCGTACGAATCGTACCGGCAGAAAGAGGAGATGATCTCGAAACCTCTCTATGAGGTCATTAAAAATATTGAGGAGTCGGAGGCCGAGAATAAACCCACAAAGGTGCAGGTGATCTTTACCGACGGCATCCGCCGCATGAGAGTGGTGGTAGACGTGGAAAAAGCCTTGGAAAATGAAGGGCACGAAGTGGCACGGGCTCTCGAGCGTACGGCTGTGCTTTCAACCATTGACGATAAATGGATGGAGCACCTGCGGGAGCTGGACTCAGTGAAAGAGGGTATCGGGCTGCGGGCATTCGGCCAGAAAGATCCCCTGCTTGAATATAAGCGAGAGGCTTTTGAAATGTTTAAGCAGCTTCTTGATGAAATCAACCAGGAGGCGATATCCCTTATCTGGAAAGCGATACCCGAGATGCAGGCCGAACAGCAGCAGCTGCAGCAGGCCCGGAAGGAAAAGGCCAAAGTGGACATGAACAAGGCCAAGACTCAGCATACCGATTCCACCAACATGGGCTTCAGGCAGGGAGAGGGACAGGCTCAGAACGGTGGTGGGCAGCCGCAGAGGAGTGACCAGAAACCGCAGCCGGTAACGGTCGAGGAGGAACCGGGCCGGAACGACTATGTGAAAATTCAGAACATGAGCAGCGGTGAGGTCATCGATATCAAATGGAAAAAAGCCAAGCGGATGATCAACAACGAAGGCTGGGTCCTCATTGAAAAATAGGTATTCCCCGGCGGTTATTCGTCGAAGCTGTCGGGCAGGTCGTTTTCATAGAGAATCACATCCCCGGCCTGTGCTTTCTCCCTGATAAAATCGTTGGCCTCGAAAAGAGTGTCGACTACATTCACCCGGTCCGTATCAAATCCTGTGGAACGGATACCCTCCCTGATGGCCCTGGTCCTTTCGGCTCCCACCAGCAGCACGTAGTCAATATTGGATTTGCCGATCGTTTCTCCGAACTCACGATTTTTTTGATCTTCCAGCTCTCCCAGCTCAATCATCCCCGGAGTGACGATAAAGCGTGAGCCTGATTCAAACCGGGAAAGGATTTCCACAGCATTTTTAGCCCCGGTCGGATTGGAGTTGAAAGCATCGTCGATGACGTACAGTTCGCCTTCTTTTCTCAGCTCCAGCCGGTGCTCCACCGGCTGTATGGCGGAGGCTGCCACGGCCATGGTTTTCAGGCGAAGGTCGAAAATCCTGCCGACCGCCACGGCAAGAAGCATGTTTTGTACGTTGTGTGCACCCAGCAGGCGGGTCCTGAACGACTCCTGTTCTTCCTCTCCGGCCGAGACCATAAACCGGCTTCCTTCATGGTTGTAGCTGATGTCGTAGGCGGTGACCGTACCCTGCTTGAGCCCTGTCCGGATATAGGTGACGTCATCTCTGAGGCGGGCCATGGCAGCAACCCTGGGGTCGTCTGCATTCAATATCACGGTGCCGCCGGGCCGGGTCCTTTTCACGATAGTGGATTTGGTACGGGCGATGGCGTCGCGGGAACCGAAAGTCTCCAGATGGGCTATGCCCACATTGGTGACCACCGCGATATCCGGCTGGGCTATATCGCAGAGTTCGTCGATGTTGCCCTCATAGCGGGCGCCCATCTCCAGGATGAGGACCTGGTGATGAGCCTCCAGGTCGTTGTTGATTACCTTGCAGATGCCCATGGGCGTATTATAACTGCCCGGTGTGGAGCAGACGCTGATGCGTTCTTTTAGGAAGTCGCGTATCATGAATTTGGTGCTGGTCTTGCCATAACTGCCCGTTATGGCTATGACCTTCAGCTGCGGCATGCGGGCCAGCTTGTTTTTGGCCAGCTTGATAAAATGGTTGTGAATGTAAGTTTCAACGGGTTTGGTCAGTCCCCCGGCGGCAAAAATCCAGAAGGGGACCAGCGCATTACCGAAAATCCATCCTATGGCCAGGATGTAGATATCGGCCTGGTAAAAATCCGGCGCTTCCAGGTAGATTCCCGTAAAAGGCAGGTGGGAGGTATAAGCTGCATAGGTAAGCAGCAGCGGGAGTAAAAGCGATAAAAGGGCGAAGGGTACGGCAAGGCGGATAAGGCGAGGCGTGAACACCAGGGGCTTCTTCTGCTTCTCTCCCCGGTAGTAGGTAAAGGGGCCGAACCAGAAGATGCCAAAGAGTGACAATATGATAATGGCGCTGCTGCCTGTCAGAGTTTCTGAAAAGAACCAGAGCATGACGGCAATGATGATAAGGTAAAGGGTATGCTCGGGCGTCAGCACCCGCCGGTTCCAGTGGTCAACAAGCCAGTGCCGGTATTCGTTGAACTTATATCCCTTTTGTTGAAAGATATGCAGGAAAAACTTGCCCCGCAGGACGGTATGGCGGGCCATCGCGAAGACAAAAGCTATTAGTAAGAAGTCAACGAAAGTAAAGTACCAGCTCAATCCGATGGAAATATGTTGGGTGAATGTTCAGTTTGTTACAAGGTCGCTAAAGTAAAGAAGTTCCGTTATATTAACGCCTGATTTTTTAGCAATTACAACCTTTCATCAAAAGCTGTTCAAAATATATGAAATTAATTATCCCTATGGCAGGCCGCGGGACGCGGGTTCGCCCACATTCGCACACTACACCGAAGCCGCTGCTGCCGGTGGCGGGTACCATGATCGTAGAGCGTATTGTGGATACCTTTGCCCGCACGCTGGACCGCACCATTGAGGAGATAGTTTTCATACTGGGGCCTGATTTTGGTAAGGAGATCAAGGAGGCCCTCTCCGCCATGTGTGAGCGCCATGATGCGGCTGCCACCTTTCGCGTGCAGGAAGTTGCCGAAGGGACGGCCCATGCGGTCTACTGTGCGGAGGAGGACCTGGAGGGGGAGTGTATCATCGTCTTTGCCGACACCATCTTCGACATGGAGGGGACCGTATCGGTGGAAGATGCCGACAGTGTGGTCTGGCTGAAAGAGGTGGAGGACCCGTCCCGCTTCGGCGTAGCCGTGGAAGAGGAGGGGCAGATAACCGATTTTGTTGAAAAACCCAGCGAACCGATCTCCAACCTGGCTATTATCGGAGTGTACTATTTCAGGGAGGGAGCACAGCTGAAACGGGAGATTGAATACCTGCTTGAAAACGATATCCGGGGACACGGAAGGGAGTTTCAGCTTACCGACGCACTCGACCGGCTGCTGAAAGACGGGAAGGTGTTCAAAAAGGCAACGGTCGATGAGTGGCTGGACTGCGGCACCCTTCCGGCCTGGCTGGATACTACCGGGGTGATTGTAGAGAAGGAAGCCGGTGAGATTGACGAGAGCCGTTTCAGGGAAACCGAGATCATACAGCCCGTCTACATAGGAAAAGATGTGGAGCTGGAGAACTGTATAATCGGCCCTTATGCCAGTATTGAATCCGGCTCAAGCCTGTCGGGATGCACCGTCAAAAACAGCCTGGTTCAAAAAAACGCCCGGCTGGAAAATTGTAATATCGACCGGTCCACCATAGGGCAGCATGCCGAATTGAGGGATGTAACCCAGCAGGTGCACCTGGGCGACCATTCCAGGATAGGGGTTGAAGTGTAGGGCAATGTTGAATTATGGATGTTGAATGCTGAATCAGGGGAGCCTGGACAGGTTACTACTCATATATAGTCTTCCAACGGCCGGCTCTGGTCGGCATCCCGCAGGGTTTTGTGGGCTTCTTCATGAACGCCTTCGGGTTCAAGGTGAATGGTAACGATGACGTCGCCCTTGACGGCGTCTATAAGCCGGCGTTCCAGCCGGGTTGCGTCTTCATGGGCCTGTTCGAGGTCTACATCCTGCTGGAAGGTGGCATGAAGCTCTATCCAGGTGGTCTTGCCCGCCGTACGGTGGCGCAGGTTGTGGAAGTCGGTCATGGATCCGGGAAGGGGATCGTCGAGAACCCGGTGGATGGCCCGGTCAGCTTTCGGATTTTTACTGTCCATCATGCCGTCGACCGAATATTTCAGGAGCTTGAATCCCTGGTACATGATATAGAGGGCCAGTGCAAAGCCGACCAGTGAGTCGAGGAGCGTCCACCCCGTGAACCGGATGATAACCAGGGTCGCAACGACGCCGACGCTGGTCCAGACATCGGTAAGGGTGTGTTTGCCATGGCTGACCACCATCATGTTCTCTTCCCTTCTTCCCACCCGGAGCAGGTAGGTGCCCAGGAAGAAGTTGATAGCCCCCGCCAGGCCCATCAGCAGGATGCCCGAATCGATATTTTGAAGGGTGTGTCCGTAAAGATAATGGTTGGCAGATTCATAAATGATGGCCAGGCCCGCCAGCAGGATGACGGCCCCTTCAATACCGACGGACAAAAACTCCACTCTTTCATGGCCATACAGGTGCTTGTCGTCGGGAGGCTTGTTGCTAAGCAGGAAGCCGTAATAGACAAAGGCTACGGCGAGTATATGGATGACCGACTCAAGCGCATCGGAAAGGGCGGTGGTCGATTCGGTCAGGTAGAACCCCGTTCCCTTTGCCAGCAGTGACAGAAAAGATACCAGCAAGCTTATCTGTAAGGCCGATTTGGAAGGTGAACGTTTCAAAGCGTAAGTGATTTAAAAGTTGGGAACTCAAAGATTCAACAAACAATACCTGAAAGCAAGCGTATTTGTTCTTATTTTAACGCTCATTTTAAACAGCCGCGGAAACAGGAAACTGCAAAAGGGTATATTTTTTAACTTTTGCGCTTTCATGTTTAAGTGGCCCAAAAAGATTTTAACGTGCAGGAAATCCATCCCAAACATAAGAAAGTATTTGAAGCCATTTCCGAAGCCGGCGAAGCCGTCGGACAGGATGTGTACGTCGTGGGTGGATATGTCCGCGACTATTACCTGGATCGCCTTGAGGAGAGCGGAGATACCGATATAGACTTTGTGACGGTCGGTGAAGGTATAAAACTGGCCCGGAAAGTTGCGGAGAACCTGGATGCCGATAATGTTTCGGTTTACAAGCAGTTCGGTACGGCCCAGGTATCCTACGGCGAGCTCGACCTGGAATTCGTAGGAGCGCGCAAGGAGAGCTACCAGCGCGATTCCCGCAAGCCCATTGTAGAGGACGGATCCCTGGAAGACGATCAGCTGCGGCGCGATTTTACGATTAATGCTCTTTCATGGTCGCTGAACAAGGACGATTTCGGAAAGCTGATAGATCCTTTTGAGGGGATACAGGATCTGAAGAAACGGTTGGTTCGAACCCCGGTGGATCCCATGCAGACCTTTGAGGATGATCCGTTGCGGATGATGCGTGCGGTACGTTTTGCCACACAGCTGCAATTTGAGATAGAGGAGAAAACCTTCAGGGGGATTGAGGAGATGGCACCCCGACTGGAGATTATTTCCAAGGAACGCATCATAGAGGAACTCAATAAAATTGTTATGGCGCCAAAGCCTTCCATCGGTTTTGCCCTGTTGTTCCGTTCGGGATTGCTGCACCAGTTTTTTCCCGAGATGGTAGACCTCCACGGCGTGGAGGAGGTACGGGGCATTCGCCACAAGGATAATTTCTGGCATACCCTGAAGGTGCTGGATAATGTTGCCGAAGTAAGCGACAGCCTCTGGCTGCGATGGGCCGCCATCATGCATGATATTGCCAAGCCGGCCACACAGAAGTTCATTCCGGGTACCGGCTGGACCTTTCACGGCCATGATGCCATCGGGGCCAACTGGGTGGAAGGGATCTTCCGACGCCTGGGGCTTCCCCTGGATGAGCGCATGCGGTATGTGCGAAAGCTGGTACGCCTTCACCTCAGGCCCATAGCCCTGGTATCCGACGAGGTTACCGACAGTGCCATACGCCGGCTGATATATGATGCGGGCGATGATATTGACGACCTGATGACCCTGTGCCGGGCCGATATCACCAGTAAGAACAACCGCAAGGTCAAACAGTACAATCGTAATTTTGACCATGTAGAGGAGAAAATAGAAGAGGTTGAGGAGAAAGACCGCATAAGGCAGTGGACGAATCCGGTGGACGGAAATGAAATTATGGAAGCCCTGGATATTGAACCCGGGCCCGTTATCGGTGAAATAAAGGATGCCATCAAGGAGGCCGTACTGGACGGGGAGATACCCAATGAGCACGATGCGGCTTACGAGTACATGATGAAAATAAAGGATAAATATATCAGTTAATGGTTTATCGGTTATGGGCTGTCAGGTGAATCCAATAACCGATAACAGATAACAACCAACCCCATGAACACCGATCTCTGGATAGCCGACTCCTACGCCAAGATTAATCTCGGCCTGAATGTCCTTGAACAGCTGTCAACGGGATACCATCGCATAGAGACGGGATTCTGTTTTCTGGAATGGAAAGACCGTTTTGAAGTCAGGCAGTCGCCCGAAACAAAAATCGAGATGAGCGACGACTCCATTCCAACGGACGAACGCAATCTCATAATGAAAGCCGTACAGGTATTGGATCGTTACGTGGGGCTGAAGCACCATTATCAGTTCCGGGTGGAGAAGCGCATACCCGCCGGTGCGGGCCTGGGGGGAGGAAGCAGCAACGCCGCCCTGACGCTGCGGATGCTTAACAAGATTGAGGGCCTTGGGCTGAGCGAGGGCGAACTTGTTGATCTTGGCCGTGACCTCGGTGCTGATATTCCTTTCTTTATCAGGGGGAAAACCGGTATCGCCGGTGGCATAGGCCACGACATAGAGGAACACGATATTCAGCCCGGCCTGTGGATTGTCACCTGTTTCCCGGAAGAGGAGAGCAGCACGGCGGAGGCCTACAGCTACTGCCGGCCGGATCCCAGGCCGGAGTTCCGCGTAGGCGAGGTGCTTCTGGAAGAAGAGCCGGAGGAGTGGCGTTTCATGCTGGTAAATGACCTGGAGCAGGCGGTATTCCCCCGTATCAACGTAGCGGGCAACCTGAAAGACCAGATGTATGAGTTTGGAGCTGTCTATGCTTCCATGACGGGTAGCGGATCGGCAGTATATGGGCTGTTTGAGCAGGATTTTGTAGCGATCAACGCCCATGAAGGATTGCTTGAGCTGGGGCTGCCCACCAATATTACCCGGCCCGGTTTTACACCCGACCATGGTATCTACCGAAAGGGATGAACGGGCCGCCGGTAATAAATAATTAGGAATCGTATATATTTCTTAATTTTTTATTCCTCTTTTAATGAACTGATAGCAGTAACAATGAGCTGATAGC
>CAYREV010000003.1:69792-143207 GCA_964423345.1 uncultured Balneolaceae bacterium
GCAGTAACAATGAGCTGATAGCGGTAACAATGAGCTGTCAGCAGTAGAGAAAATTTTAAACAGTATTATACCCAGGAATGAGCACTGATATAAACGTTGCACCCCGAACCGGCATGGATGTCGATTCCTTTAAAAAAGACATTCAGCAGCACCTTCACTATACGCTGGCAAAAGACAAGCTTTCAACTACGGAATGGGATAACTACCGCAGTGTGGTGCTCAGTGTCATGGACCGCCTGCACGAGCGATGGATCGATACCCAGCAGCGTTATTACCGGGAAGGGTCCAAGCGGGTTTACTACCTTTCGATGGAGTTTTTAATTGGCCGGCTGATGGATAATATGCTTATCAACCTCGGCCTTCAGGATGTGGCGGCCGAAGCGTTCAGGGAGGTAGGGCTGGATTATGACGAAATACGAGAGGCCGAAGTGGATGCGGGGCTCGGTAACGGGGGATTGGGGCGGCTGGCCGCCTGCTACCTGGATTCCATGGCCACACTGGGTATCCCGGCCATAGGGTACGGTATTCGATACGATTACGGCATATTTGATCAGGAGATTGAAGACGGATGGCAGGTAGAGAAGCCCGACCTGTGGCTCAGGTACGGCTATCCATGGGGGATCGTGCGGCCCAAGATACAGCATACGGTCAAGTTTTACGGGGAATCGACTTCCTATACGGACGAAAACGGCAGAGAACACTACCGGTGGGTTAACACCCATGATGTGCAGGCCCTGGCCTACGACACTCCCGTCCCGGGATACCGGAACGAGGTGGTCAACCACCTCCGTCTCTGGAAAGCGGCCACCTCTCACAATTTTGACCTGAAAAGCTTCAACCAGGGTGATTACATCGATGCGGTACGCCGTAACCTGGAGGAGGAAAACATATCCCGGGTGCTCTATCCCAACGACAAGGTGTTTAAAGGGCAGGAGCTGCGGCTGAAACAGGAGTATTTCCTGGTGGCGTCGTCATTGAGGGATGCCTTCGACCGTTTCAAGACCCAGTTTGACGATCTTCGGAAGATCCCGGAAAAGATGGCAATACAGTGTAATGACACCCATCCGAATCTTGCCGTCCCCGAACTTATGCGACTGCTGATGGATGAGGAGGGGCTCGAATGGGAGCAGAGCTGGGAGATCGTAACCGGTACCATCAACTATACCAATCATACCCTGATGCCGGAAGCGCTGGAGCAGTGGCCGTTGTCGCTGTTGTCAAACCTGCTTCCCCGCCATACGCAGATAATCCGTGAGATCGACCGCCGCTTCCTCAACTCCATTGAGGTCGGCAACGGAGAGCGGTCACACAAGAAAGATCGCATGCGAATCATCAGCAACGATATGAATGCCAAGGTGCGCATGGCCAACCTGGGTATCGTCGGGTCCAATAAAGTGAACGGGGTTTCAAAAATTCACAGCGACCTGATGAAGAAAACCATCTTCAGCGATTTTAACGAGGTGTACCCCGAAAAATTTACCAATGTTACCAACGGCATAACACCCCGCAGATGGTTGCGGCAGTGCAACCGGGATCTCGCAGACCTTATCACAAAACATATTGGGGGAGAGTGGGTGACGGACCTCGATCGTTTGCAGCAGGTCGCCCCGCTTGCCGATGACGCTTCTTTCCGTGAGGAGTTTGCAGCTATCAAGATGGAAAACAAAAAAGAGCTGGCCGACTACATCAGGCGGGAGATGGGGGTAGAGGTGAACCCCCAATCCATCTTTGATGTGCAGATTAAACGTATTCATGAGTACAAAAGGCAGCTTCTGGCCTTATTCCATGCCATCACCCTGTATAACCGAATCAAGGAGAATCCCTCGGGCGACTTCACGCCCCGGACCATCATTTTTGCCGGCAAGGCGGCACCCGGCTATACCATGGCCAAACTGTATATCAAGCTCATCAACTGTGTAGCCGACAAGATTAATAACGATCCCGAGGTGGGAGACAGGCTGAAGTGCGTTTTCCTGCCCAACTACAGCGTGTCACTGGCCGAGCTCATCATCCCGGCGACGAACCTGTCCGAACAGATATCGACGGCGGGTATGGAGGCTTCCGGTACCGGCAACATGAAGTTTGCACTAAACGGGGCGCTGACTATAGGTACGCTCGACGGAGCCAATATAGAGATTCGCGAACGGGTGGGTGAAGATAACATCTTCATATTCGGACTGACGGTCGAAGAGATTGATGAACTTCGCTCCAGCGGATACGATCCCAACGCCTATGTAGACGGGAACCGTGAGTTGCAGAAAATTATCGCACAGCTGAGCAACGGTTTTTTCAACCCGGACGAACCGGACTTGTTCGATCCCGTCATCAACGCACTGTTGAACCAGGGCGACTATTTTATGCTGATAGCGGATTACGAGTCTTATGTCAGCATGCAGGCCGAAGTGGAGAGCGTTTTTAACGATACAGACGAATGGAACAGGCAGGCGGTGCTGAATGTCGCCAATATGGGCCATTTTTCTTCCGATCGGTCTATTCGCGACTATGCCGAACGAATCTGGGATGTAGAGGTTTAATCAGGTGCCCGGCAGGTGGGGGAATTAAAGTGATGCCAGCCAGGTGGAATTGAAGGGGTGACGGACAGGTGTAGGTGTCGAGGGGGCTCCCTCCTCTTTCCGATTATTGTGAATTTGAGTTTAGTTGCAAGGAGTACATCTCTTTCTTAGTTTACTTGCACATACAAACTTAGATTTGGCAATGGATACTGAATTTAGCAGCTGCTTATATTTTACTACCAACAGCTTGTCCCGGACCTTGTCGAATATGGCTGATGATGCATTCAGAAAGGTAGGATTGGCCCCAAGTTATGCTTTCCTGTTGATGGCCGTAAATGAGCGGCCGGGCATACAGCCTTCTGAATTGAGCGAGATCCTGGGGTTGACCCCTTCTACCATTACGAGGCTGGTGGAAAAGATGGAGTACCGGGGATACCTCAGCCGGTCTTCGGAGGGAAGGGCTACCTATATAGAACCAACCGAATCATGCAGGGATATGGACGAAGATATTCATGAGGCGTGGAGGGAACTTCGCAATTCCTATACGGAAATATTGGGAGAACGCTATACCACCGTGCTCACGGAGATGTCTTCCAAGGCTATCAACCAGCTGTCCAGGCAATAGGTTGAAAGGCGTAAAACCTTGTATTTCAGGTATAAATGCCGGGATTCAGGCTTATCTCACCGGGATCAATTTCATCGGACAGGCTGAGTTCGGCCAGCTTTCTGCCGGCCTGCATAATGGGCAGGCAGACGGCACTGGCCCCGGCTTCTTTAAGTGCCTGCTGTTCTGACTCCCTGGATGTAAGGGCAAGGATCTGGCCTGCGAAGTTGTTATTCCGCAAATATTTTGTGGCATTGACTTTAGCTTCCTGGGTACCGATCGCAAGAATGACCGAACGGATGTTATTGAGATCCAGGCTGTCCCACAGGTCCATATCCTGCATGTCTCCGTAAATGACGCGACGGCCTTCCGACAGGTTTCTTTCTATACGGGCCGGGTCTATATCCATCCCTACCACATTTCGTTTGTCTTTTCGAAATCGATCATAAGCCGCCTGGCCGGCATTTCCCATGCCGACGACCAGGTATTCGGCCGATCCCAGGGATAGCAGCTGCTGGTCCGGGTGGCGGACATCCCGCTCATAGCGCGACAGAGTGGTTTCCAGCTTCTGCCACAATTTTTCCTCCCAGATAGACAGCGGGGCATTGAGGGCAAAGGAGACCGCGGTAAGAAAGGCGAAAGCAACGACCATTCCCGGCGGGATCAGCCCGGCCGTTGAAGCAACCGTACCGGCAATAAGGGTAAATTCGCTATAGGAGGTCAGGGAAATCGTGGCGACAAAAGAGGTTCGGGCCCGAAGCTTGAATGCCAGCATCAGCACGAAAAACAGGAGCGCTTTTACGGGGAGAAGAGCAAGGGCTGCCAACGCAAGATAGAATTCGTGCAGGTTGGGCAGTCCGGTGAGGCCCACCTCCAGAAAAAAACCGACCAAAAAAGCCTCTTTAAGCCCCCACAGCTTTTTCGAAAGATCATCGGCTACCTTGTGGCCCGACAAGAGCATGCCCGCCAGAAGGGCACCCAGTTCGGAAGAGAGGCCCAGCCCCTCAAATATCGCACCGCCGCCTATAGCCAGTATAAGCCCGAACAGGAGTTTCAGCTCCTCCTCTTCGCTCATCTTAAGCAACTTCACAAGCCCCGGGCGGGCCAGCGGCAGAGCCAGCAGGGCCAGGCTCCAGGGAGAGGGAGTGGTTCCGCTTGTCAGTCCAAGAAGCAGGACAGCCACTAGATCCTGTAGGATGAGAATACCGATGGCTATACGGCCATGAAAGGCTCCCAGCTCTCCGCGCCTCTCGAGATTTTTTGCAGTCAGAACGGTGCTGGAGAACCCCAAAACCAGTCCTATGATGATGGAAGCAGCCAGCCCGTAACCGAAGGCCAGTGCGAGGGGGGCAAACAGAGCGGTGCTGACAAGCAGGTGGATCCCTCCGGTACCGAGAACTTCCGCCCGGACAATGTTTTTAATCCTCAGGTGCAGCCCCACCGTGAAAAGCAGAAATAATATGCCCAGGTGAGCTATCTCATGTAGTGCTGCTCCGGCTTCGTACCCATAAGCCGATAAAACGGCCCCGGCCGCAAGATACCCCACAAGCGGCGGCAGTTTGATCCGCGAGACAAGCATACCGAAAATAAATGCTGCACCAACCCAGAGTATATCCATAACTGATTTTGAACAATTAACAATGAAAAGAGAATATACCGCCTTTAATAAATTTACCATACCGGAAACGGCAAAAACCGTGAACGGGTATAATAATGCTTAAAGGAGATGATCTATCATCCTGCGGATATGCCCGATCTCCTCATCGTTTACGGTATGCCCGAGGCCGCTATAAATATTTTTGGTTACCCCGGCCTCCATTTGTTCAAGAATTTCTGCCGTCCGGTGTACCCGTTGCTGCGGTATGTGGGGATCGCGATCACTGCAGCCGAGAAATATCGGCGTACCTTCAAATGAACCCGAATAGTTATCGGCAGCAATCTCATCGCCTATAAGTCCCCCGCTGAGCCCGGCCACCCCGCCGTACCTTTGGGGGTGGCGGGCTGCGAACTCCAGGCTGAGGCAGGCCCCCTGGGAGAACCCCAGTAAAATAATTCGCTCCCGTGGAATGCCCGCCTCCTTCATCGAGGTGAGGGCGTCGTAGATAGCCTGCAGTCCGCTGGTTATTCCGGGTTCATTCTGATCCCTGGGGGCCAGGAAGGAATTGGGATACCAGCTTTGACGGTGGGCCTGCAGTGCCCGGTAGTGAATTTTGTCCCGGTCAAATTCATTGGCAAACAGCAGCATGTTATCGGCACTTGCTCCACGCCCGTGAACGAGTATCATGCCTACCAAGGCTTCCTCGGCGGGAGCCCCCGCGGCGGAAACGGGCTGCCCCTGGTGTGGTCCCTCGATTGGTTGGCCGGGATCAATGCGGGAAAGAGTCATGGTTATATGATTTTAGTTAAATTCGGAGTTCGGGCAACCGTTGCTCTATCTGTTCCCTCCTGGACTCCAGCCATGGTGGAAGAATCAGTTTTTCGCCCAGTCGTTCGGGGTCTTCATCCACATCATAGCCGGGACCGTCGGTTGCCATTTCAAAAAGTACGCCTCCCGGGCTTTGAAAATAGACCGATTTAAACCAGTGGCGGTCGATGATCTTTGTGGGCGAAAGCCCCAGACGGGCCACCTGCCACCGAAGCTCGTTAAGTTCCTCCTCCTCTTTAGCCCGAAAAGCTACGTGGTGTACGGTCCCACGGCCGCTCTTGCCCTGTTTGGGACTAACCGATTCGATGATCACATGGTTTCCAATAGCCGCATCACTTGTATAGAGGGTACGGCTTCCTTTACTGTCGGCTTTTCGGAATCCGAGGACTGATGTCAGTATTTTTTCGGTCGATTCCTTTTCGGTCAGCTGAAGAGTGGTGCCCCAAAATCCGCGAATACGGTGCCGGGGGGGCACGCTCCCCTTCCAGGATGTATTGATATCGGTTTCCGCACCGTCAAAAACCAGCTCAAGGGACAGCCCGTCAGGGTCCTCAAAAGGCAACTTCGTCAGCCCGAAATCTTCCACAGTATCCTCATGCGGCACTTCATGCTCCTTGAGACGCTCCTGCCAGTAGTCCTTTGACGGTTGGGGGACCATAAAGGAAACGACGGCGGCCTCACCGGAGCCCGGTTTGGCTTTGGTGGCTCCGGGCCAGGGGAAAAAGGTCAGGCTGGATCCGGGTGAAGCCGAGGCATTCCCGTAGAACAGGTGGTAAGTACCGGGATCGTCCTGGTTGACCGATTTTTTTACCAGGCGCATACCCAGGGTGTTGACATAGAAGTCGGCATTGACTTCCGGCTCTCCGGAAAGTACGGTTATGTGATGGATACCTTTACGATGGGTGTTCATAACTTTGAGGTTTAATACAGTTCAGGCAGATCGGCTTCAATCAGGTCCCTCTGCTCTTCCAGTTCGGCCGGGAGGGTCAGTTTGGTGCCCAGCTTCCCTACGTTTTCATCCCGGGTGAAGCCCGGTCCGTCAGTGGCTATCTCGAAGAGGACCCCTCCCGGCTCATAAAAATAGATCGATCGGAAGTATTTCCGGTCTTTCACTTCGGTAACATGGTACCCTTCGCCGATCAGCCTGTTACGGATTTGAAGCTGTTCTTCATCATCTTCGGCCCGGAAAGCCACGTGGTGAACCGTGCCCTTGCCACTCCGCCCGTTGAGTTCGGCTTCGTCGATAACCTCAACAGCCGAGCCGAATTTGGCCGGGGAGCGGTAAAGCACGCGGTCATGTTCCCGGTCGCTTTCACGGAAGCCGAGGAAATCGGTGAGCAGCCGGCCGGTGGCCCCGGCATCCTCTTCGGCCAGTGTTATGCCATGCAGGCCCCGGATGGCATGGTCTTCGGCTATGGGTCCTCCGGCCCAGGCGTCCGCCTCATCGGCTGCGGGATCGGCAATAAGTTCCAGGTGCAGGGAGTCCGGGTCCTGAAAACCCAACACCTCCTTCCCGAAACGGTTGAAAGGTTCGATATAGTCGATGCCGTTCTCCTGTAAGCTGTTTGCCCAGAACTCCAGGGAGCCGGTGGGCACGGAAAATGAAACGGCAATGGCTTGACCCCGGTCGGGATAACCCTGCTGGGTATGTTCCCAGGGAAAAAAGGTGAGTACGGTTCCCGGTTTCCCTGTTTCATCACCGTAATAAAGGTGGTAGACCGAGGGGTCATCGAAGTTAACCGTCTTCTTTACCATACGCAGGCCCAGAATTTGAGTGTAGAAATCCAGGTTGCGGGCGGGGTCACCGGCAACGGCTGTTATATGATGCAGGCCTTTAGCGGAATTCATAAAGCTCAAATTTATTCTTCAGTAGCATTCTATGATACATTACTGCAGCAAGCAGTTCAACTTCTGCCACTCCGCCCGATTAGCTTTTGCCGTATACGGGGATTACGCCTCCCCTCGTAACACGATTCAGCGGGGATGCCAGGAAGACAACCTGCCGGGCTATCTCCCGGGGCTTGGGCCACCGGTCATGATCGGCATCAGGCATCGCCTGCCGGTTGGCAGGCGTATCGATAATGGAAGGCGCAACGGCATTGACCAGAATATCCTCGCCGGCGACTTCTGCGGCCAGTGATTGTGTAAGGGCTGCTACGCCGGCCTTGGCGGTTGTATAAGCAGTCATGCCCGCACCCTGCCTCGGTTCAACAGCGGGCCGCGACGCAATATTGACAATGCGTCCGCCTTCATTTTTGGAAGACCTGATATGGGGGATGGCAGCCCGGCATGAATTGTAGCAAGTCACCAGGTTCATATTAAGCTGTTTCATAAAGTCGGCCTTGGGGGTTTCCTCAATCCGGCCCATGCCGAAACCACCGGCTATGTGGATGGAAGCCCACAGGTCGCCAAAGTTCTCTACCGCATCGTCATAAAAGTCGACCGAAGCCTGTTCGTCGGTAAGGTCAATACCGGTCTTGTAAAAGAGGTTTTCGTGATCCCTGAGATCAAAACCGTCGAGCTCTTCCGCATCGTAGCAGGGTATACTGCATGTGGCGCCTGCCTCGAGCAAAAGGCCGGCGACCGCAGATCCCAGCGACCCGGTACCGCCGGTAACGACCAGGTGTTTGTGAGTGAAGTCAAGTTCCATAACCATTGTATATTATAACTGTTGGCTTTAATACCCGTGTTGGTATTGTACAATATTTGAAATAAAATAATTTCCCGAATGCCCGGTTGTAGCTAAGTTCGGGGAAATCAAAAGAGTATTCGATATTTAGTCATAAGAAGTTCTTTATGTACCTTTGGGTTCAATCAAAATTTTTGGACACCGGCATCAGGCGGAGAAACTTCCGGCGTTGAATACACTTATTAAGAAAAAGCAGTCCTACTTAGGCGGATGAATATTTTTACCATCATCATACTTGCGACCCTGGCGGTTGACTACCTCCTCAACCTGCTTGCGGATATATACAATATCAAATCCCTTGACTCCGGTCTTCCGGAGGAGTTCTCGGATGTTCACGACCGGGAAAGCTACCGGCAATCACAGAAATACAGCCGGGTGAGGACCCGCTTCGGCATATTGGCCTCCACTTTTAACCTGATGGTTCTTCTTGTTTTCTGGTTTGCGGGGGGATTCAACCGGCTGGACGAGATCGTTCGGGGATGGGAGCTGGGCACGATCTGGACGGGCCTTGTTTATATTGGCATCCTTGTTCTTTTTAAAGCCATACTGTCGCTTCCCTTCAGTATGTATTCCACCTTCGTTATTGAAGAACGCTTCGGTTTTAATAAGACCACTCCGGGCACATTTGTGCTCGACCTGCTGAAGGGGCTGGGCCTTGGTGTGCTACTGGGAGGGCCGCTGCTGGCGGGTGTGCTCGCTTTTTTCACCTTTGTGGATTCCTATGCCTGGCTGTACGCTTGGGGCGCTGTAACGGCATTCCTGCTCTTTGTACAGTTTGTCGCCCCCACCTGGATCATGCCTTTATTTAACGAATTCGTACCGCTGGAGGATGGTGAGCTCCGGCAAAAAATTCGGGATTATGCCGACAAGGTGAATTTTGCCCTGGAGGGCATTTACGTGATGGACGGCTCGCGCCGATCCGGCAAATCCAACGCATTCTTTACCGGCTTCGGCAAAAACAAGCGCATCGCCCTTTACGATACCCTGATGGAAAATCATACGGATGACGAACTGGTAGCGGTACTGGCTCATGAGATCGGCCATTACAAGAAGAAGCATATTATAAAAAACATGGCCGCGGGTATTTTACAGACGGGGGTGATGCTATTCCTGCTTTCGGTATTTCTGCATGCTCCCGGATTGTATGAGGCGTTCTACATGGATCAGTCGTCGGTTTATGGGGGGCTTATTTTCTTCGGCCTGCTTTATGCGCCCATCGACATGATCCTTTCCCTTTTCATGCAGTCCCTGTCCCGCAAATATGAGTATGAAGCCGACAGTTACGCCTCATCAACTTTCAGGCCGGAGCCCATGGTGCAGGCGCTGAAAAAACTGTCGAAGGATAACCTCTCCAACCTTACGCCCCATCCCTTTTATGTCTTCCTCAACTATTCTCATCCCCCGGTATTGCAGCGTATCCGGGCAATACGAACGGATAACCGGGGTAAAAACAGTATGTATGGGACATAAGATAAACACCCGGCTTCTCTGGGAGAAATTCAGCGACCATATTCGGGCTTTTGTACGGTCGAGGGTCTCCGGCGAATCGGATGCCGAAGATGTGGTACAGGATATTTTTATACGTGTTCACCAGGGGCTGGACAGCTTGAAAAACGAAGACCGCCTGCAATCGTGGGTGTTCGGAATCACCCGCCGTGCCATTGCAGACTATTACCGGGCCAGGAACCGGCAGCCCGAAAAATCCGATTTGGGGGACGAAGGGGTTGAGCATACGGACATCATGAATATGGAGGATTTTGACGGCAGCCATGATGTTCATGAGGAGGTCCTCTCCTGGCTGGTACCCATGATCGATGAACTGCCCGAGAAATACAGCATCCCCCTGAAGATGGCTGACGTTGAGGGTAAAACCCAACAGGAAGTAGCCGATGCGCTGGATCTTTCCCTTTCGGGAGCCAAGTCACGCGTTCAGAGGGGGCGCGAGAAGCTTGGGGAGGTGCTGGCGGCCTGCTGTGAGGTACAGTTTGGGGAGGAGGGCCGTGCAGTGGCTTTTCGGCGGCTGGAGGACGATCCCTGTGATTCCTGCGATTAACGTTTTGCCGCCCTTCCCTTTTTAGAATAAAATTAATTTTGCGTCTTTTTCGGCTTTTCTCCGACTACAGGGGTGAACACATACTCAGACACCAAAAATAAAGGAGAAAACCATGAAACGATTACATGTAATGCTGCAAGTCAACGACCTGGAAGAGTCCGTTCAATTTTATCGATCCCTCTTCGGTACCGATCCCACTACCCGAAAAGAGGATTATGCCAAGTGGATGCTTGAAGACCCGCGGGTCAACTTTTCCATAGCCGAGCGGGATGAATCCGCAGGCATTGAACACCTGGGCATTCAGGCCGAAAGCGAACAGGAGCTGGAAGAGATCCGCCAAAATATCGCCCGGGCCGATGAAAGACGGATTCGCAATGAGGGCGATACGGTCTGCTGCTACGCTCAATCCGACAAATCCTGGATATCCGATCCCCAGGGAGTAGAGTGGGAGGCTTTTTACACCTACGGGGACAGTGAAGAGTACCGGGAGAAAGAGACGGCATGCTGCTGATGCAGCCCGGCGTTAAGGTCCGGCGAATTGGCCGCCGGGCCTTTTTTTATTATTTGAACAATCTTTACGACCTTCAATGAAACAATAACCTCCCGCAGAGTTCCGTGTCTTAAGACATGTGGATTACTGCGTGAAACCTAAAGCATCCTCTATGCGTTTCGAAACCAAAGCCATCCATGCCGGCCTAGATACCCTGAACGATTCTAAAGCCATTGTCCCCCCTCTGACCTCCAGCACTATTTTTGAGCTGGACAAGGAGGGATACAGCGAGGGCGACCTCAACTATACCCGTGCCCAGAATCCCAACCGGGCTCAACTGGAAAGCCTGTTGGCCAGCCTTGAGGGAGGGGCTGCCAGTGCCGCCTTCTCTTCAGGAGTGGCGGCCACCACGGCGGTGTTTCAGGCCCTGAAGCCGGGCGACCACGTGCTGTTGCCCGACGATGTGTACCATGGTACCCGGAAGTTGCTGAAAAAACTGTTGGAACCCTGGGGGCTGGAAGTGGATCCTGTCAATATGACCGATCCGGCCAATGTCGAGCATGCCCTCCGGAAGAATACCCGCCTTGTCTGGATAGAGACCCCCTCCAATCCCATGTTTCAGATTACCGATATCGAAGAGGTCGTCAACCGGGCCGGCCGTGATGACATCAATATTTGTGTGGACAACACCTGGCCTTCGCCGGTCAACCAGCTTCCGCTGGAGCTGGGTGCCGACCTGGTGGTTCACTCTACGACCAAGTATCTGGGCGGCCACAGCGATATACTGGGCGGCGCGGTGATAGGCCGATCGGAAAAAGGGCTTTTCTCCCGAATACGGGAAATACAGCAGATGGCCGGGGCGGTTCCCTCGCCCCGCGACTGTTGGCTGCTGTGCCGCAGTATACGTACGCTGCCCTACCGCGTGAGGGGGCATAATGAAAACGCCGCCCACCTGGCCCGCTTTCTTCAAAACCACCCCAAGGTGGAAAAAGTCTACTACCCCGGGCTTGCCACGCATGCCGGCCATGAGGTGGCAGAAAAGCAGATGAGTGGTTTCGGAGGCATGATCTCCTTCCTGGTTAAGGGAGGGCGGGAAGCGGCCATACAGGCAGTGGCCAACTCCAGGCTGATCAAGCGGGCCACCAGCCTGGGGGGCGTGGAAAGCACCTGGGAGCACCGCCGCAGCAGCGAGGGTGAGGAGTCATCCACCCCCGAGAACCTGATTCGCATCAGTGTGGGGCTTGAACATCCGGACGACCTTATGGAGGACCTCGACCGGGCCCTGGGCTGAACGTTTATTTGGTAAGAGTACGCCCCTGTATTCCATCCGGAATTAGGGCAGATAATGTCCCTAAATCAGTGTATGTTGTGCCACTCTCGATAATGACAAAATAATTATATTCATGGAACCGAAGCGAGTTGTAGTTACAGGACTGGGAGCCTTATCTCCCCTTGGAAATTCAGTGGAAGATTTTTGGGAAGCGTCAAAAAAAGGGGTCAGCGGTGCCGGACGCATCACCCATTTCGACCCTTCACAATTCAGGACCCATTTTGCCTGTGAGCTTGATAATTTTGAGGCGGGCGACTACCTGGAGCATAATGAAGTGCGCCGGACCGATCCTTTCACACAATATGCGCTGGTCTCCACCCGGGAGGCGGTAGAGGATTCCGGACTGGATTTCGAAGCCATGGATCCCTTTGATGCCGGCGTGATTTGGGGCAGCGGACAGGGAGGGATGTATACTTTTGAAGAGGAGGTAAAAGACTATGCGGAAAGGGACTACAACCCCCGGTTCAACCCTTTCTTTGTTCCCAAGCTAATTATCAATATGGCCCCGGGATTGATTTCCATGAAATACGGGCTTATGGGCATCAACTATGCTACCGTATCGGCTTGTGCCACCTCCAACACGGCAATTATGGATGCTTTGAACTATATCCGCTGGGGCAAGGCCAAGGTGATGATAACCGGCGGCTCGGAATCCGGTATCACCGAAGCGTCCTTCGGTGGCTTTTCATCCATGCGGGCCATGTCTACAAGAAATGATGATCCCGAACACGCCTCCCGGCCATTCGATACCGACCGGGACGGCTTCGTGATGGGAGAGGGTTCGGCTACCCTGGTCCTGGAAGAGTACGAACATGCCAAAGAGCGGGGGGCGAATATCTATGCCGAAGTGGCCGGAGCTGCCATGACGGCCGACGCCTACCATATGACTGCTACACATCCGGAGGGGAAGGGGGCATCGGCGGCCATGAAACGGGCGCTGGAGGATGGGGGACTGAATCCGGAGGAGGTCGACTACTTAAATGTACATGCCACCTCCACGCCGGTCGGGGATATAAGCGAAGTGAAAGCCATAGCCGATGTTTTCGGGGAAAATCCGGAAAATCTTCATATAAGCGCGACCAAATCCATGACCGGCCACCTGCTGGGAGCAGCCGGCGCCATAGAAGCCATAGCCGGTATCAAGGCCATTGGAGAAGGGGTGATACCTCCCACTATAAATACCGAAAACCTCGATCCGGAAATACCCTCCGGGCTGAATATTGTCCTGGGAGAGGCCGTGGAACGTAATGTGGAAGTGGTGATGAACAACACCTTCGGTTTTGGCGGCCACAACGGCATTGTAGTCTTCAAAAAAGTATAAGCCCACTCCCGGTTGGGATGGGCCCGGCAAAAAAGAGGATCTGTGCGGGAATGAACGCTATGCATCCGGATTATCGTTGGGTCTGGCAGGTAATTTGCCTTAAACCTGCGGAGGTTTAATATTAGCGTATATGTCTAAAACGGTATTTTACATAAAGCTGGTCCACTCCTTTCTGTTCTTACTCATCGGTATAAGTACCATCTATGTGTTCTTTGCCGCAGTGTTCGATCACATTACCCCCTTGGTCTGGGTAGCGTTCGGTGTGGCAATCACCGAATTGCTGGTACTGGTTGTAAATGACTGGCGATGTCCCCTGACCGACCTGGCCGAAAGGAAAGGAGCGGAGGTGGGCTCGGTAGCCGACCTGTTTCTGCCGGAGTGGCTTTCTGAAAGACTGTTTCCCCTGTTTGGGGTTGTATTCTTTATAACATGCATTTTGCTTGGATGGCGCCTGTTTGTGTAACAGGCTGGCCGGCAGCGGAAAAGAGAGAAATGGATGGATCTGAAACAGGCAATGGCATGCTTTCAGGCTATGGCTCTGGAGGCGCTATTCATTTTGATCTAATATCATTTTTAGTGATCTTTAGGGGCAGATTTTACCACCTGTAAAAAGCTTTTTTGAAACTTTATTAATGATCTAACACATATCCCAAAATGGCCAGAGTAGAAGTAGAAATGCCCCAGATGGGCGAATCGGTAATGGAAGGCACCGTCATCGAATGGAGTAAGAGCGTCGGTGATGAAGTGGAAGAAGATGAAACACTGCTGGAAATAGCTACCGACAAGGTAGATACGGAAGTACCCTCCCCACAGGCCGGCAAACTGGTTGAGATCCTGGCCGAAGAGGGAGAGACGGTTGAAGTGGGTCAGGCTATCTGTGTCATTGAAACCGATGCCGAGGCTGAAGATACCGGTGGAGGGGGTGACAGTGCGGACAAAAAGGAAACGGAGGCGCCGGAGGAAGAGCCGGAAGAGGAGGAAAAGCAGGACGGGGCGCCGGCTGAGGCGGAAAAGGAAGAGGAAGATGCAGAAGAGGGCGAGCGCATCGAGGTGCAGATGCCGAAGATGGGCGAATCGGTAATGGAAGGCACCGTCATCGAATGGACGAAGAGTGTGGGCGATGAAGTGGAAGAAGATGAAACCCTTCTGGAGATCTCCACCGACAAGGTGGATACGGAAGTGCCCTCCCCCCAGGCCGGAACCCTGGTTGAGATACTGGTCGAAGAGGGAGAAACCGTTGAAGTCGGACAGACTATTGCCATTATTGCAACCGGCAAGGCCGCAGCTTCCGGCAATGGCCGGCCGAAAAAGGCACCGTCGAAAAAGAAGGAAAAAGAGGAAGCTACAGAGAAGAAAAAACAAGAGGAGCCGGCCGCGGTTGCTTCAAACGGGGCTCCTTCAGAAGGAACGGAGCCGCAGCGCATTGGCAGTGACGGCCGTTTTTATTCCCCCCTGGTACGCTCTATAGCCAAAGAAGAGGGCATAACACAGGAAGAGCTGGAAAGCATTGAAGGGTCGGGACAGGGAGGACGTGTATCGAAACAGGATATACTGGGCTATCTCGAAGATCGAAAAACAGCTGAGAAAGAGCCGGCCCCCAAAGCAAAGGCTCCCACGAAGACAGAAGCGGCCAAGCAGGAGGATGCCATCAAGGCCGGGCAGCTTAATGTGGAACGGCCATCCGAAGATGTGGAGATCATCAAGATGGACCGCATGCGCAAGATGATTGCGGACCATATGGTGAATTCCAAACAAACATCTGCGCATGTCACGACCTTCGCAGAAGTGGATGTAACAAATCTTGTCCGCTGGCGGGAAGCCAACAAGAAGAAATTCCAGGAGAGGTCGGGAACCAAGCTGACCTACACCCCGCTTTTTATTGAGCAGATCATACAGGCTATACGTGAATTCCCCCTGATTAACAGCTCTGTTAATATGGAGGAAGGCGAAATTATTGTAAAACGTGATATCAATTTCGGACTGGCTGTCGCCCTGGGCGAAGGAGGCGAGGGCGGACTGATCGTGCCTGTCATCAAAAATGCCCAGGAGAAAAACCTGGTGGGGCTTGCAGAAGAGGTATCCGACCTGGCTATAAAAGCCCGAAACAAGAATCTGAGTCCCGACGACCTTGTAGGGGGTACGATCACCCTGACCAACTACGGCAGTGTGGGCAACCTGATGGGAACTCCTATCATCAACCAGCCCCAGGTGGCGATCATCGGTACCGGCGCGATTGAAAAGAGGCCGGTGGTTATGGAAACCGACCAGGGCGACGTGATAGGTATCCGCCATATGATGTACCTCTCAATGAGTTACGACCACCGTATTATCGACGGGGCGCACGGCGGTGCTTTCCTGAACCGAATTAAGGAGCTTCTGGAAGATTTTGATACCGACAGGGCCGTTTAACCGTATACATCCGGATAAAACGGAACTGACGAATTTTCACTGCTGGGATTCACAACGGAAAGAATGTATTAATAAACTGCCAATCCGTTTAATCCGTGATCCAAATAAATCGGCGGCATGAATATTCGTGCCGCTATTTTTCTGTGCGTGTATGAAAGCGATAGAAACAATTGAAGGTATTCGGGAAAAGGTTTCTTCCCTGAAAAAGAGCGGCAATACGGTAGGCTTTGTGCCTACCATGGGAGCCCTGCACGAAGGCCACCTTTCCCTGATTCGCCTGGCTCTGGAGAAGGCCGACGAAGTGCTTGTATCCATATATGTAAATCCCGAGCAGTTTTCACCGGATGAGGACTTCAAGGATTATCCGCGACAGCTGGAGGAGGATATAAAAAAATGCGAGGACCTGGGAGTGGCTGCCGTCTTTTCGCCCACCGATGAAATCATGTACGGCCGGGAAAAATACCTGAGTATTGAGATAGAAGAGCTAAACAGGCATATGGACGGAGGCTCGCGCCCCGGTTTTTTTGAAGGCATACTGCTGGTGGTGAACAAGCTGTTCAATATTATCCAGCCGGATCTGGCGGTATTCGGCCAGAAGGATATTCAGCAGTTCAGGATTCTGCAACAGATGGTCCGCGAGTTCAACCACGACGTTGAGCTGGTTATGGGGCCCATCATCAGGGCTAACGACGGACTGGCCCTCAGCAGCCGAAACGCCTATTTGGACGAGGAGGAGCGCAAGACGGCCCCGGGGCTGTACCGGGCGCTGAGGTTCCTGAGGGAAAATATCGAGGGCGGAGTGAAAAAGCTGGATCTGTTGTTAAGCCACCAGGCAGATGAATTGGAAGCAAAAGGTTTTGAAATTGATTATCTTAACCTGTTTTCATTTGACAAAATGGCGCCTGTAGAGGAGCTGCGGGAGGATACAAAATATATTCTTGCCGGGGCGGTTTATGTAGGTGATACGCGCCTGATCGACAACATGATAATTGAATTGTAAAGGCATTTATGAAAGTAACGATGTTTAAATCCAAGCTGCACCAGATGAAGGTTACCGAATCCAACCTTCATTATGAGGGCAGTATCACCATCGACCGGGAACTGCTGGACCAAGCGGGCATCCTTCCCTATGAAAAAGTGCAGGTGCTGAATATCACCAACGGTTCACGGATTGAAACCTATACCATACCGGGCGATGCCGGCTCAAGGGTTTGTTGCCTTAACGGGGCCGCCGCACGGCTGACGCAGGTAGGCGACCGGATCATTGTGATCGCCTATGCCGAGATGACTCCCGAAGAGGCCAAAGGGCACAAGCCGCGGGTAGTCATCGTAGACGAAAACAATGAGCCCAAAACCATCGTGGATGAAACCGAGTACGCCACGAAGTATGATATGGAAAGCGGTCTGCTTGACAACTCGGTGGTAGCCGAAGACGAGTAGCGCCTGGCGGAATTTTTAGACCGCAATCGGCCCGTTCTTTACGGCGGTTTACGATCGGCGCATTGACTGCGAGCTGTAAGTCCCGGATTCGGGTGATGGGGGGCCATAATCGGTTGTTGGATTATAGGTGAAAGTTTGTACCTTTTACCCGTTTCATTGGCATTCCAACCGATTTAATTTCAATCTTATTTCATGATTGATTCCTCAACCGAACAGGAGTTGGCCCGGGATCTTGGTTTTCTGGAAGCGTACACGATTGGAGTCGGTACCATGATCGGCGCCGGTATTTTTGTGCTCCCGGGCATCGTGGCGGAGAATGCAGGACCTGCCGGGATGATCTCATTTGTTATCGGCGGAATTGTTTCCCTTCTGACCGCCCTCTCCCTCTCAGAGCTGGCGACGGGCATGCCCAAGGCGGGTGGCAGCTACTATTATGTGAATCGCGCCATGGGCAGCTTTTTCGGGTCCATTGTGGGCTGGAGTATGTGGGGGGGACTTATGTTCGCCACCGCTTTCTACATGCTGGGCTTCGGACAGTACCTCACCTACTTTTATGGGAATATGCCGGTAGCCGGATCGGCCCTCGTTATGGCTGCGCTGCTGGTGGGAGTCAACTACCGGGGCGTCAAGGAGACCGGGGCCCTGCAGAATATAATTGTTATTCTGCTACTCGGGTTTATCCTCGTTTTCCTGGCCTTCGGGGTTTTCAATATCGACTGGCAGGTATTCCGTCCCTTTAATCCGGGGGGATGGGGAGCGGTTGCCTCGATGGCGGCCACCGTATATGTGAGCTTTATCGGTTTTGAGGTCATAGCCACCAGTGCCGAAGAGATTAAAAACCCGGGCCGGAACCTGCCGCTGGCGATGATCGCTTCGGTGCTGACCCCGACGGTTTTTTATGTGCTCGTTATGCTGGTCTCTACCGGGGTGCTGCCCGTAAAAGAGCTGGCGGCTTCCTACATACCGGTGGCGGATGTGGCGGGTGAATACCTGGGGGTTATCGGTGCGCTCATGATGGTGATAGGTGCGCTATTGGCGACGGTCTCCAGCGCCAACGCCTCCATACTCTCGGCGGCAAGGGTTAACTTTGCCATGGGCCGGGATAAAATCCTTTCAAGCTGGCTTAACAAGGTTCATTCCACCTACCGCACGCCTTTTCGCGCCATCCTCATTACCGGCGTAGTGATACTCGCACTGATTGCCTTCGGAGTGGGTATTGAAACGCTCGCGGATGTGGCCAGCTTCTCTTTTCTGGTTACCTATCTGCTGGTTCACGTGGCCGTTATTGTGATGCGCCGGGCGGACCCGGAAGATTACCATCCCGATTTTCGCCTCCCTGCCTGGTCCTATCCGGCCATCCCGGTGCTGGGAGCCGCCTCCTGCCTGATCATCGTAGCCCAAATGCGGCCGGTCGTATTGATAATAGGCGGGTCGGTCCTGGCCGTAGGAGTGCTCTGGTATTTCGGATATGCGGCAAGCCGCGCCATCAAGCCTAGCCTGGTCGGCGACGCTATTGCGGCTCGGAAACGCACGCCGGCCCCGAATGAGCGGTACCGTATCGTCATTCCGGTTGCCAATCCGGATACGGAGCAGCACCTGATTGAGCTGGGCGGAATCATCGGTTCCGAATATGGAGAAGCTGAAATAGTAGCGGTCAGCGTGCTGGAAGTTCCCCACCAGACCTCGCTTGAACAGGGTATTCAATACGAGGATGAGCGCATTGAACGACAGAAGGTTCTGCTGCAAAATGCCCGGGCCACCGCCGAGGAGGCGGGGATTGGCCTGCGCACCCGTTCTATTGTCAGCCACAGCGTTAGCTCGGCCATATTGAACGTGCTGAAGGAGGAGCGGGCCCAGCACCTGGTGTTGGGATGGAGCGGTAAACGCAAAGCCTACCAGCATATACTGGGCTCGAATATAGATAATATAGCGAATGAAGCGCGTTGCGAGTTTTCCCTGGTAAAAGCCGGAGGTCAGCCGGTGAAAGATATAGTGGTGATGATAGGGACCGGACCGAATACCATACTGGCGGTAAAACGGGGGCGTGAGCTGCTCCAGAATGCCGGTGAGCATGCTTCCTTGACCTTGTTGACCGTACAGTCTCCCCAAGACGACGAGCACACGGATCCAGCGGAAGTAGGCCGGGGCCTGATCCAATCCGTTGCAAGGGAAGCCGGACTGGATGCAAGCATGTATACGCCGGAGGTTGTGATCTCCGGGAATGTCCGGGAAGCCCTTCTCCAGGCGGCGGGGAAGTACGATACCATCTGCATCGGGGCTACCCGCAGTACGGCTGTGCGCCAGGCCCTGTTCGGCTCCATCCCCGAAGAAATTGGAGCACAGGCCGAAGGCACCGTAATCATTGCCCGGGGTCACGAATACAAGCCGCGAACGGTAACCGAAGGCCTGATCGAGCGGTTATCGGCTTAGGCCCACTTTTCCAAATGTTCAATTGGTATCGAGGAGCTTGTCGCAATTCTCTTTGCTGCCTACCAGCAGCAGGCGGTCGTCCTGCTTTATTTCCGTTTTTCCTTTCAGAATACCTATGGTATTATACTGATTTTCCGGTCCCAATTTGGTATCGGCTGCTTCCTTTCGTTTGATGGTAATCAAATTCAGGTTATACCGCTTTCGTATCTCCAGCTCCTCCAGCGTATAACCCACCATCGAGTCGGGAGCATCCACTTCGAACATGGCCAGCCCCTCCCCAAGGTCGAAAACATCCGACATGCCTTTTCGGACCAGGGAGACCCCCATGCGCTCGGCTACCTGCCGTTCGGGATGGATGACATCCGTGATGCCGATTTGCGTAAGAATCTTTTCCTGGGTAAGGGACCCCGCGCGGCCGTAGACCTCTTTAACCCCTGCCTCCAACAGGTTCATGGCGATCAGTACCACGGGTTCAAAAGCCTCGCCGATAGCGATGATGGCCACATCCACCTTGGTAATGCCGTGTTCTTCGAGCAGGTCGGGGTCGGTACCGTCAAAACAGATGGCATCGGAGACGTATTCCTTTACCTGGTCGATGTGTTCCATGTTGTTGTCGACCGCGATGACGTAGGCCCCCTCTTCGGAGAGTTTTTTGGCCAGTGCGCTGCCAAATGCCCCGATGCCGATAACGGCAAAATGCAATTCGGTTCGTTGTTTCATAGTGTCTGGGGATTGAGTGTTAACATTAGGATACCATGATATTTTCTTCGGGATACCTGTATTTATGCGATTCTACCCGGGTGGCAAAGGCGATCATAAAGGTCAGTATGCCTACCCGGCCGACAAACATTGAAACAATAATAATGCCTTTTCCCCAGGATGTTAAGTCGCCGGTTATACCGCGAGACAGCCCGACCGTAGCAAAGGCGGATACCTCTTCAAACAGCAGATCCAGGAAAGCATGATCTTCCACAATGGTCAACAAAATGGTACTGATGCTGATGCAGGAAACGGCCAGCAGAATGGCCGACATCGCGCGAAATATGATGGTGTTGGGAACGGTACGCTTGTAAAATTCCATGCGGTTATAGCCGCGTACGGTCATGGTGATAGAGCGAAGCAACACCGCGAAGGTTGTGGTTTTAATGCCCCCGGCTGTTGAGGCGGGAGACCCGCCAATAAACATCAGGATGAGCATGATCAGGGTGGCCGATACCCCCATAAGTCCCGTGTCGAGGGTGTTGAAGCCGGCCGTCCGGGTGGTGACGCTTTGAAATAATGACAGGAGGAACTTGTCACCGAAGGAGTAGCCCGCCAGGGTATGGTTCCATTCCAGAATAAGGATCAGTAGGGTGCCCGCAACGATTAGGGAGGCGGTGGTGACAAGCACGGTCCTCGTGTGAATGGACAAACGCCTGCGCCACGGCAGCTTTTTTGATTTACGCTGAATGATTTCCCAGATGGAAGTAAAGCCGAGGCCGCCCAGCACAATCAATATCACGGTTGTGATGTTGACGCCGAGGTTGGTTGCATTATGAACGTCGGCGAGGCTGTTGGTAAACAGAGAGAAGCCGGCATTGCAAAAGGCGGAAATGGCATGAAATACCGAAAACAGGAATCGCTGGCCCTGTGTGGCAAAGTCCATATCCCAGCTTATATAGTAGGCTGCCACGGCAATTGCTTCCACCAGGAAAGTAAAACCGACCACTTTTTTCAGCGTGGCTGTTACCACGCTGGTATTTTTTTCGGCTACCATATCCTTGAGGGTGTTCATCTGCCCCACTCCCAGTCCCCCGCTGATAAACAGGAACAGGAAGGTGGCAAAGGTGATGATACCGATCCCCCCGAGCTGAATGAGGGTCATGATCACAATTTCGCCAAATAGGGTGAAGTGGGTAGCGGTGTCCACTACGATCAGTCCCGTAACACAAACCGCGCTGGTGGAAGTGAAGAGGGCATCTATAAACAGCAGCCCCTCCCCGTCCCGGGTGGCTCCGGGCAGCATCAACAGCAGCGTGCCGGTGGCAATAAGGGTGAGAAAACTGTAGACCAGGAAGCGGGGGGTGTTTTTCTGCCGGTCGAGCAGTTCCGGAAGGTATTGTACAAATTTTATGATCACAAAGAGCAGCAGGTATGCTTTTAAAAACAGGAGAAACCACTCCCTGGGGTTCTCAAAGTCTACAAAATAGGAACCGATCAGATTGATAAGGGATAAGCCGAGATCGGTAAGCACAATGACCGCCACGACGGAAAGGACCGCTTCAAACCACCGTTTTTTAAAGTAAAAGAGCCGGTCGCTTGTCAGGATCAGCCGGAGCGCGAAATTGCCCGCAAAGGCTATGAGCAGCCAGCGTTCAACCTGCCGGTTCAGCTGTTCCAGCTCCGGGGTCAGGGTAAAGCCAAGGGGGATGAGCAGTGAAGCGATAACCAGCAGGGTGAGAATCACCGTGATGGCCCGTAGATAGGGATGGGCGACTTTGTCGATCTCATATATATCATCCTGCACACGGTGAAAAACAAGGTTCGTACTTTTCCTGAAGTCGCGCCACCGGCGTAATGCTTTAATCCACTTTTGTTTCCAATGATAGGGGATTTTCATAGCGGTCTAAAAATAGTAAATATTTCTTAGTTGCAAGACGGAAATTTATTTCATCTTTTATTTTACACTTTAGCGGGGATTATATGAAAAGCCGAATATAAGGCTGGCTGGCCGGCAATGAGCGAGAAGCTGCTTAAAATTATTTTGTGGGTTTATGACAGTCCAAAATTTATCCCACGTAAATAAATGAAAAGTATTGGCAATCTCTACCCGCATGTATGGGGAAGCTCGTTCGTACCGGCTTGCATTCCGTTTTAGCCTGATAGGATTTCGACGGTGCTCTGCGGTTGATTTGCTATTTCTTTTAAAGCTTCTAAATTACCTCACGCATTGGATCAATCATTTCAAAAGACGGGTATGTGATGGAGAAGAAAAAGAAACAGGACCAGCAGCCGGATAAGGGCATTTCAAGAAAAGATTTCATCGGCAAAGCCGCCCTGGCCGCCGGCGGATTCATGATTGTGCCCCGCCATGTACTCGGCGGTTCGAAATACAAGGCGCCCAGCGACCGGTTGAATATTGCATGTATCGGGGTGGGCGGAGTCGGTGCCGGAAACACCCGCTCACTGGCCGAACTTGGGGAAAACATCTATGCGCTATGTGACGTAGATGAGGAATATGCCGCGGATACCCTCTACAATTATCCCAAGGCCAAGCGCTATATCGATTTCAGGGAGATGCTGGAGAAGGAGAAGGAAATAGATGCGGTGATGGTGGCTACTCCGGATAATACTCATGCGGCTATTGCTATCTATGCCATGCAGATGGGCAAGCACGCCTTTGTACAGAAACCCCTTACAAGAACCATTTACGAAGCGCGCCGTATGGCCAAGGTAGCCGAAGAGACCGGGGTGGTTACCCAGATGGGCAACCAGGGTCATGCCTTCGAGGGAACCTACAAGATCGTGGAGTGGATTCGCCAGGGGGCAATCGGTGAAGTTAAAAGCGTGGACTGTTGGACGGACCGTCCGCGAGGTTGGTGGCCCCAGGGAGCCGATGTGCAGCGGCCGGACGAGATGCCTGTGGTTCCCTATACCATGCACTGGGACCTCTGGGTCGGCCCTTCAAGGTACCGCCCCTACCACCCCGACTACGCCCCTTTTGCCTGGCGCGGGCGCTGGGATTTCGGTACGGGAGCCCTGGGAGACATGGGCGCTCATATCATGGATCAGCCATTCTGGGCCCTGGAGCTGGGCAAGCCCAAGCGGATACATGCCAGTTGCACCCCCTTTAACAACGAGGCGTTTCCGGTGGGATCTTCCGTTCATTTTGAATTTGAAAGGGAGGGTAACAAGCCTGATCTAAAATTGAACTGGTATGACGGTGGATTGATGCCCGAACGGCCGGCAGAGCTGGAAGAGGGCAAACCGATGGGATCCAGCGGGGGCGGCATGATTTTCCACGGTACGGATGGCAAGCTGATGGCAGATGTATACGGAAACAATCCCCGTTTCATTCCGGAAGGGCACTTTGATGAGGTTGGCCAGCCGCGGGAAACAATGGAGCGGTCTCCCGGGATTCATGAGGAGTGGGTAGATGCCGTCAAGGGCAATGGTAGCACCTCTTCAAATTTCGCCTACGGCGCCGCATTGACAGAAACGATGCTTCTCGGGAATATGGCAGTACGGTTCAGCAGCGAAAACAGGAAGCTGGAATGGGACGATGCGAACATGAAGGTGAAAAACCTCGAGGAGGCAAACAGGTGGCTGGACCGCCGCAATGATTTTCGTCCCGGATGGAGGGAAATCATCGGCTAGGATGATCCCGAAAAGTATGAGATCCGTGCCGGTAATCTGTGGACCCCCCGGCACGGCTATCCTTTCGGCCCTGCTCAGGAATAGTCGGGCAGCAGCTCAAAGAATTTAGCCGAGGTCTTGATGCCCCGGTAGAAATCCTTGAGGGCAAATTTTTCATTCGGCGAATGGATGGCATCGCTGTTAAGCCCGAAACCCATCAGGATGGACTGGGCTCCCAGCACTTCTTCGAAATCTGCCACGATGGGAATGGAACCACCTTCGCGGGTAAATAAAGGTTCCTTGTCATAAATTTCCCGGAACGCTCCGGCCGCCGCCTGCAGGCCGTAAAAGGTGAGGTCGGTGGTGGCGGGTTGTCCCCCGTGATGCTCTATTACATTGACGGCAACCGTATCCGGCGACAGCGATTCGACATAGTCCTTGAACAGGCGGGCTATCTTTTTGGGGTCCTGCCGGGGGACCAGCCTCATGCTTACTTTGGCGCCGGCCTTGGAGGGGAGCACCGTTTTGGCGCCCTCGCCCTGGTAGCCGCTCCACAGGCCGTTGACATCGAGGGTGGGACGGGCGGAAGCCCTCTCAAGGGTGGTAAACCCCTCTTCCCCATGAAGGGCGTCAAGCCCCAGTTTTTCCTTGTATTCTTCACGGTCGAAGGGCAGTTCCCTGTAGGCCTCCCGCTCCTCTTCGGTCAGTTCGACCACATCGTCGTAGAAGCCGGGTATCCGGATCACGCCGTGTTCATCTTTCAGCCGGGCGATGATCTCACAAAGGACGTTGGCGGGATTGGCAACGGCTCCGCCGTATACCCCGGAGTGCAGGTCGCGGTTGGGCCCAACCACTTCAATCTGCATATAGGCGAGTCCCCGCAATCCGTAGGTAATGGAGGGAGTATCTTCGGCAAACATGGCTGTGTCGGAAATCAACACCATGTCACATGCCAGCATCTCCTTATGCTCCTTGATAAAGGGTAGCAGGTTGGGGGATCCCACCTCCTCTTCTCCTTCGTAGATATACTTTACGTTAACGGGGAAGTCGGTATCCGTCTTCCGATAGGCCTCCAGCGATTTCAAATGGGTAAAAGACTGCCCTTTGTCGTCACTGGCACCCCGGGCGTATATATTTCCCTCCCGTACGGTCGGTTCAAAAGGAGGGGTGTCCCACAACTCTTCGGGATCGGGGGGCTGTACATCATAGTGCCCGTATACAAGTACGGTGGGTTTGGATTCGTCGGAGATCAGTTCGCCGTAAACTATGGGGTTCCCGTCGGTTTCAAAAAGCTCGGCCCGATCCATACCCAGGCTGTTCATCTGCTGAAGCAAAAAGTTTGCTGCTTTACGGACGTCATCCTTGTGGCTTGAATCGGTGCTTACACTGGGAATGCGAAGCAGTTCAAACAGTTCTTCTCTAAATGTATCCTTTTTGGAATCAATGTAGTCAATAACAGCCGACATAGTAGTTGTTAGGTTAAGATTAATGTACCGGAGATAACTCCGCAATCTGTTTTACAGGTAATCTCCGGCTTGTAATTCAATCAAAGGTTCACATTCTCTTATAAAATTCTGATCTCATTATCGGGTATCCAGCCGAAGAGACCGTTACTCATTCTCACATAGTTCCAGCCCGGCTTTTCCCTGCTGCGAACGGCATCTACGGTAAAAGTATATCCCTCATAGGCCTTGCTGATTATGGGAGCGTTTTGTTCAGGCTTTTCCAGAACATTGGCCTGTTCATGGACCATAACGGCCATATCATATCTGTTTTCCACATATCTAACATAAAAACTGCCAAGAATGATCAATGCTCCCAAAATGGAGGTGGATAATCCGCCAATCCTCAACACTTTCTGCTGCCAATCAATGAACCAGGGAATCACATAAGCGATAACGCCGCCATTCAATAAAATAACTCCTATTCCCAGGAGGACTCCCGCTCCGATATTAAGCTTAAGCCAGTCTACGGCTTTGTCCCACGGCAGTTTCGGAAGTATGGCCGACTGACGGCTGAACCGTTCGTCGACGTATTGGAGCGCTTTTTGTGCGGCCTCTTCCGTTTCATCAAACCGGCTGGCTTTCAGGAAATAGTATTTGGCCATCCCAAGTGAATCCATCTCAATGTAGCTTATACCCAGGTTAAGATAAAGGGCACCGGATACGGTTTGGTTATCAATCAGCTTACGGTAGTTTTCAATCGCCTGCCTGATTTCTCCCTCTTGCAGATGCACGTTGCCCTGGTCGAATATAGCCTGGGGACTGGGCTGGGCACGCAGGATTGGGCCCGCCGTAAGCAGGAGTACTGCCGTTAACAATGTACAAGGCTTGGTCATAAGGCCGATAATATATCAGTAATTTCCTAAAGTTCTTTCTTTAGTTTATCGATGATGCTTTGAGCCAGTCCCACATGCGATTTCAGATACTCGTGCGGGGTATCAGGGGCATAGCTGATGGATGAGCATTTGTCAAGCAGCATCCGAACGTTTTTCACCAGGTTATCATCCACTCCCCTCTTCCGGAGAGCATCAACATACCCCTCATTCGGCAGCCCTGCTTCGGGCAGGTTAAGACGGTCGCTGATGAATCCGGTTACGGCCTTTTGCAAGAGGTTGTAGGCTTCCCGCTCATGGCCGTTTTCGGAGGCCTGGAGGGCCTTTTCAAGTTTTTGGGCAGCGTTTTCATAAGCATTCCGGGACCGGGCGAAAGCAATATCGTTATTCATCCGGTCGCGGTACCTTTTTTGCCAGAATGCAAGGCCCAGTATGAGGAGGGGAGTGGTCAACCCAACCCAGAACCACCAGTAGGTATAAAGGGATGTTGTTGAGGGGGTCTGCCAGCTGGCCAGTCCCGTTATCGGCCTGATATTGAATGAGGGGGAGGGGTCGGTACCGGCCGTTGCTTCGGGAGCCCGGGCTACCGTAAGAGTGATGGCAGGCAGGGTCCTTCGAATATATCTGTTTCGTGCGGGATTATAGAAGGCGAGGGTTCGGGATGGGATGGTATAGGTGCCTGGAGAGCGGGCTATAACGATATCGGTAAAGGTTTTGGACCCGCTTATCTGTTGGTTGGAACGATCGAGGGCAGACTTCTCCCGGGGTTCATAGACTTCAAGTCCGTCGGGGAGGTCGAAGTCGGGTTTGGTAATCAGCGGTATGTTTCCTGTACCCTCAACGCGTGTGGTTATTTCAATGGACTCGCCTACCGTGGCCTTTTCGGTGCTGGCCACCCTGCTGATATCAAAAGACCCTACGGCCCCTATATAGGCGGCACGGGATAACTCCGGGAGGGGGCGGACATCGATTTCTTCCGGATCTGTCTTCAGTTCGACTTGTCGCTGATTCCGGCCGAACCCTCCGAAGAAGCTGCTGAAGGGATCGTTGCCCGAGGAGGCGGCACGAACCGTGATAACGATGGCATAGGGACTGATGGTCAGGGGGCCGGTTTTGGTGGGGAAAAGGGCAAACTGCAACAGGCGGGCCTTGCGGTACCGTACGCCGTTCAGTATGGTCGATTCGGCCCGGGGACGTTCCGTGCTTTTCAATTCCTCTTTCCAAAAGCCCTCGGCCTTCCAACCGGGTACCGGCTGGTAGGAAGTGACCTCCAACCCCTCTTTAAAGTAGAGAATGAGGTCGGCAAGCAGTTGCTGGCCCGGTACGGGACGTCTATCCGACATCTCCATCTCCAGGAAAATTTCCGGAGTGCCGTCGGGATCATTACTTTTGGCCGATTCATTACGATCGGTAATCGATACTTCTATGGGCCGGGTTTTGTATTCCCTGTTGTCAATAGTAATACTGACCGGCGGGATACGAAAGGTGCCACGGTCTTGAGCTACCAACGAATAGGTATAGCTATAGGAAGTGCTGCTTTCCCCGTTCACATAGCTATAGCTGCGCGAAGTCGACGGATTATTGCTGAGAAGGCGAAAACCCTGAAAATCCGGGAGTGTGGGACGTGAGACGTTGTTGAAATCTCCACTGACCTTGACGGAAAGGGTGATAACTTCACCGGTAAAGACTGTGCTTTGGGAAACCGAGGCTTCAACATTGATATTCGACTGTGCGAAGCTCGAAGCTGTGAGCCCCAGACAGATACAGCATATCCAAAATAATACCGGGGGGCTACCAATCCTTTTCATTGGTACTTTTACTCGACTCGGTTTTCTGTTTCTTGAATTTTTTTAGCAGCTCTTTCTCTTTTTGCTCCAGGGCTTCCAGAATCTTTTCGGCTTCAGCTTTGCTGATCTGGTTCAGATTCTGTGGTTGTTCCTGTTGCTTAGCCTTTTGTTGCTGATTTTGTTGTTTTTGTTCCGGATTCTGTCGGTTTTGCTGCTGCTGTTGCCGTGCACCCCTGTTTTGCTGCTTCTCCTGCTTGCCGTTGTTTTGCTGTTGATTGCCGGATTGCTGCTGTTGTTGCTGTTTCTGCTGATTCTCCCGCTTTTTTCGAGCCAGTTCGAAGTTGTGCTTTGCATCCTGGTCGCCGGCGCGGTAGCGAAGAGCGTTTTTATAGTAGTTCAAGGCTTTGTCCCACTTTTTATGCTGGGAATAGATATTCCCGATATTATAATCGGCACGGGCCTTCTGCTCGGCACTTTCGCTCATCGCCTTGAACTGTTCGAAATAACGGATGGCCTCTTCGGTTTTTCCATTTTGGGCAAGGGCGTTGCCCAGGTTGTAATAAAGCTTTGCGTTTTCAGGGTTCTTCTCAATGGCCTGTTTGTAGAGCTCGATCGCTTTACCGTACTCTCCGTTACGGTAAGCCTTGTTGGCTTTGCGGGCGTCATCCAGGGAAGCCCCGAAAAGGAAGACGGTTAAGAAAAACAGTAAAAGCTTTTTCATGAGTTTTGGTAATTAATGTCGAATCGTACACTCACCTTGGTGCAGGATTAGGAACGATTGATATTCCCTTAAATTGTAGCCGTCAATCAATGTTTTCGGCTATGGCGAGCGTCTGCTCGTCCATTTTCATGTTGGTAAAGACATCGGAAACATCATCATTATCCTCAAACCTTTCTATAAGCCTGAAGTTTGATTTGGCAGTATCTTCATCCACTTTAACCTCGGTCATGGGAATACGGATCAGTTCGGCCGATTCAATGTCATAGCCCATCTCTTCAAGATTGTCGCGAACCTCATACATGCTTTCCCGGGCGGTCGTAATCGCATAAAAATTTTCATCGGGATCGATTTCCTCGGCTCCCGCATCTATGGCGTCAAGCATAAATGTATCTTCCTCCAGGCCCTCGGCCTTGACCCGGATCATCCCTTTTTGCTCGAACAGGTAGCCAACCGAACCGTCTGTACCAAGATTCCCCCCATGCTTGCTGAAGATATGGCGGATATCACCTACGGTCCGGTTATAGTTATTGGTGGTCACCTCGATGAAGTAGGCTATGCCTCCGGGGCCGTACCCTTCGTAGGTGGCATCTTCGTACCGCCCGTCTCCTTCATCCAGCTCTCCGGTACCTTTCTTGATGGCCCGTTGGATGTTGTCTTTGGGCACATTGTCGCTTTTGGCGTTTTCTATAGCGGTGTCGAGGCGGGGATTCATTTCAGGGTCGCCGCCGCCTTCACGGGCAGCCACGCTTATTTCCCTGAGATGCTTGTTGAAGATCTTCGCACGTTTTTTATCTTCTTTGGCCTTTTTGTGTTTTATATTGGCCCATTTGGAATGACCAGCCATAGTGCTAACAGAGTTTTGGTTAAAACATAATAATTCGCCTGCTGCCGCTTTAATGCGATCTCATAAAGGGCTATAATATAACAGATCAATCGCTTTGCACCTAATAGGGCGTTCGGGGAATTTATCGGTATGCTCTTGGTGTTTAAGCCATCACTGATTATTTGCAATACGAGTATTGTTAAAGGCGTTAACCGATTAAAGCAAGGTATTAGATGATGAATATCGGCATAGTATGTTATCCCACTTTCGGAGGTAGCGGCGTGGTGGCAACAGAGCTGGCCAAAGGGCTGGCCCAGCGCGATCACAAGGTTCATATATTAAGTTATTCCCGTCCGGCACGGCTCGACTCTTTTCAGACGAATATTTCCTACCATGAAGTAAACATCAACAGTTATCCCCTGTTTGAATATCCTCCTTATGATCTGGCTTTGGCCAACCAGATGGCAAGCATGATAGAGTACGAAGGCATTGACGTACTTCACGTTCACTATGCCATCCCGCATGCAACCAGTGCCTTTCTGGCCAAACAGATACTGGGGGAGAAAGCAAGTCACGTCCCCATTATCACCACCCTTCACGGCACCGATATCACACTGGTGGGGAGCGATGCCAGCTATAAAAATGTGGTCGACTTTTCCATTAACCAGAGTGACGGGGTAACGGCCGTTTCGGAATATCTGAAGGAGGAGACCTACAACCGCTTTGATATTCGGAAGGAAATTAAAGTGATTCCCAACTTCATTGACCTTAACCGCTTCAAGCGTTCAAACAAGGGGCACTTTAAAAAAGCCATCTGCCCGGAGGATGAAAAAGTGGTTGTCCATGTTTCCAACTTCCGGGAGGTTAAACGGGTGCCTGAAGTGGTTTCCATTTTTGACCGTATACTAAAGCAGGATATCAAGGCCAAGCTGCTTTTGGTGGGCGATGGCCCCGATCGCCAGCGGGCCGAACGGCGCTGCCGTGAATTGGGCATATGCAACGATGTGCGGTTCCTCGGCAAGCAGGAACAGGTGGAGGAAGTCTTGTCCATAGCCGACCTTTTCCTTATCCCTTCCGGTTCCGAAACATTCGGTCTGGCAGCCCTGGAGGCCATGGGATGCGGCGTGCCGGTGATCAGTTCAAATATTGGCGGACTTCCGGAAGTAAACAAGCACGGGGAAACGGGTTTCTTATGTGACCTTGATGACATTGACTGCATGGCCGAATATGCCATTCAGATCCTGCAGGACGAAGAGCAGCATGCCACCCTATCCAAGCAGGCCCGCAAACGCGCTTCGCTCTTTGAGATGGATAAAGTAATTACCCAGTATGAAGATTATTACAGGGAGGTCGGAAAGCGGCTTTCGGAGACGGCGGTATAAAAAAACCTGCCGGGGATTGGAAACCGGCAGGTTGTAAAATAAGGATGGACCCACTTTTATGCGGCCAGTACCTTGGAAACTTGTTCGGCCGCCTCTTTAAGAAGTACGGCAGATATCACATTGAGATCGGAGTTGTCGATGATCTCTTTTGCCTCCTCTGCATTGGTGCCCTGCAGCCGTACGATAATAGGTACATTCTCAACCTTTTCGGCTATCTCGGGATCCTTCACGGCTTCAATGACACCGTTGGCAACACGGTCGCAGCGGACAATACCGCCGAAAATATTAATTAGAATGGCTTTTACATTCTGGTCTTCCAGGATAATGCGGAAGCCGTTTTTAACGGTCTCGACATTGGCTCCTCCTCCGACGTCGAGGAAGTTGGCGGGTTCACCGCCCGATAATTTAATGATATCCATGGTCGCCATCGCCAGTCCGGCACCGTTGACCATGCAGCCCACATTGCCATCCAGCTTGATGTAGTTGAGCCCGTATTTGGATGCTTCAAGTTCAACCGGGTTTTCTTCCGATTCGTCTCTCAGCTGCTGGATCTCTTTATGCCGGAATAGCGCATTGTCGTCGAATGTCATCTTGGCGTCAAGAGCATAGACATCGCCACCGGGAGTCAGCACCAGGGGATTGATCTCTACAAGGCTGGCATCGGTTTCAAGGTAGCAGTTGTACAGAGCCATGATAAACTTGACCCCTTTCTTGAAAGCTTCTCCCTCCAGTCCCAGTGCGAAGGCCAGGTGCCTGGCCTGATTATGCTGCAGGTCCATTCCGGGCTCGACCCATTCCTTGATAATTTTTTCCGGCGTCTCTTCGGCCACCTTCTCAATTTCCACTCCTCCTTCGGTAGACACCATAATTACATTTTTGCTCTTGGCACGGTCCAGCAGGATGCCGAGATAAAACTCCTGTTTAATATCTACCCCGTCGGTCACATATATTTTTTGTACTTTCTGCCCTTTCTCTCCGGTTTGTACCGTTACCAGCGTATCACCCAGCAGCGATTCAGCCGCATCACGCACCTCCTCGATGGTATTGCAAAGGATCACCCCTTTTGAGTTACTCTCCTTGGTCCGCCCCTTGCCGCGTCCACCGGCGTGAATTTGCGCTTTGACGACATACAGGGATGTGCCGTCGGCCTTCATCTTTTCGGCTGCCTCTACAGCCTCATCTACGCTGCTTGCGGGCACACCTGCGGGTACGGCCACCCCGTAATCTTTTAAAATCTCTTTGGCTTGATATTCATGAATTTTCATAACACTCGGTAAAAATCGGTTTGGGCTTTAGTTATCGAAAGACGGGGCTAAGGTAGCAAGAGTAGGGCGCAAAAAAAAGGATGCCTTTCCGACCTTACTTACCTATCAGCACCTCCCGGATCTCTTCCCAGCTTTCGCAGGTGTAATCGGGCGTAGCCGATACGTCCGTATTTTCAGCCTTGCCTGAAACGCCGGTAAAGTAAATGGCTTTCATGCCCACTTCCTTGGCTCCCTTGACATCGGTATTAAGCCGGTCGCCGATATGGAAGGAGCGCCCGGCCTTGCAGCCGGTGGATTCCAGCATACGGGTGTAGGCTTTGGGGTTGGGTTTGCTGTATCCGGCCTCGTCGCTGAAAACAAAATCATCAAAAAAGCCGAACAGGCTGTTGGTGCGTAAGTATTTTCTGAGAACCGTCCCGGGCGAATACATGGTATCTGAAATTAGGGTGAGCCTGTAGTCGTCCGACAGCCTGGCGATGGATTCCTGTACCCCGGGCACGAGGTCGGGCGGGCCGTCCAGCAGGGACTCTTCAAACACCTCTACCAGGTACTCCAACTCTTGCCGGGTGGCCGGAATACCGAGGCGGCCGAGAATATCCGATATCAGTTCTTTGGCATCCGGGGTGCGCTGCTGGTTGAACCATACCCGGTGAAACTCATCGGAAGCCTCCCGGGTGGCTGCTTGGATTTCGGAGTCGGAAAGGTTACGTGTATATTCCCGGGAAATATTGCAGAGAGCTTCGTGGCGCTTTTGCCGCCGGATCTTGCCACCGGTCTCGGCAATGACAATGGTATCCCAGAAATCCACGGAAATCATTGAATTATTGTTGCTCATAGTCAAAATTCGCAATTTTGGGGATGCGTTTGCCTTTAACTTGCCTAAAGATAAAATGCCGGGGAAAGGGTATTCATTCCATTTAATACAGGCAATCTTGCCTGTAAAGGCAAAGGGTTATAAATTAAATGGGAACAAGAGGGAGTAATGTGGATTACAAATAGTGCTGAACTAAAAAGGTCTTTTGAATATGGAGTACCTATCTAAAAAACTGACTATTATGAAAAAACTATCAAATACTATAATTGAGAAGGTGTTTAAGAGTGTAGCAACCCTGGGAGTTATTGCCCTGATTGCCTATTCGTGCAGTGATGCCACCCTCCAAAGTCCGCAGGACGGGATGTCTCATATGAAAGTGTTTCTAACCGATGCACCGGCCAATTACGATGAGGTTAATGTGGATATTCAGGGTCTGCGTATACATTATACCCCATTTGAGGACGACACTTCAGCGGCCGATACCACTGAAGACGGGAAATGGATAGATCTGCCCATGGAGCCGATGATGGTGAATTTGCTTGAGTTAACCAACGGTGCCGACACCCTGCTGGCTTCGGCCGAGCTGGAGCCCGGCCATTATCGTGAGCTCCGTCTTGTTCTGGGAGATAACAACACCGTTGTTATAGACAGTGCATCGCATAGGCTCAAGGTACCCAGCGGACAGCAGTCGGGATATAAGATTAAGTTCCGGACGGAACTGGAATCGGGCGAAGAGCTTGAGCTCACCATAGATTTCGATGCAAGCAGATCCGTACACAAGGCGGGAAAGAGCGGCAAATATATACTCAAGCCGGTTCTTAGGGCAAGCGCTGATGGCGTTGAGGCAGACACAACGGGATCCATCTCGGGTACCGTAGATCCGGCAGAGTCGGATCCGACGATCTTCGCCGTCATGAATGAAGATACCACCTCTACACAGGCCGATACGACAGGCAGTTTCCTGCTGCAGAACCTGGCGCCTGGCGACTATGATGTTACGATTGAACCCGGTGACGAGCAGTATGCGGATACTACCCTTTCCGATGTAACGGTTACGGAAGGGGAGGAAAACGATCTGGGTACCATTACCCTCAGTGAAAATTAATGCAGAAAACTTCCTGCAGATGAATATTAGCCCGGCCTGCTCAGGCCGGGTTTTTTTATGGGCGAAAAAGAGGTATTCGGGTTTGGTTCTATTCTGCGATACCTTATACTGTAGCAGGCTGTTTGAAATGAGTTTTTTCCTTTTGGGATTGAGTTCTTAACAAGCTTTGCCTACATTCATTTCTTAAAAATACCGAACGGGGGCCTTCGTTTGAATAGAGCCAAAATAATGTCTGCGGAAGATCTGAATCGCACCTATATGCGATTTGCCCACCAGTTTTTAGAGCCCCATGACGACCCCTCACGCCTGGCTATTGTCGGTATGCAAACCCGGGGAGTCTATATCGGGAAAAGAATCCGAAACTATATTTCCGATGAATTCGATATTGACATTGACTTCGGGGTGCTGGATGTAACTTTCTATCGGGATGATTTCAGAACCAAACTTAAAATGCCGGATGTGAAGGTTACCGAAATTCCGTTTGACCTTTTTGAGCGTGATATCATCCTGGTTGACGATGTGCTGTATACCGGCCGGACCGTGCGGTCTGCCATGGATGCACTGATGGGCTACGGGCGGCCGAGAAGCATCAAATTCTGCTGCATGATTGACCGCGGCCACCGCGAGCTGCCTGTTTCGGCCGACTATGTGGGGATGAAACTGCCGACACATATTAAGGAGGAGGTCAGGGTGAAGGTAAAGGAGCTGGACCGGGAAGATGCCGTCTATGTAGTGCAAACGAACGAGGAGGAGTAGCTGCCATGGCGAAAGAACAACCGGAAATGGAACACGACTTTTCACACAAGCACCTGCTTGGGCTGGATGACTATAGCCGGGAAGACATCCTCTATGTACTGGAACAGGCAAAATATTTCCGTGAGATCCTGGACCGTCCCGTACCCAAGGTGCCCACCTTGCGTGACAAGACCATTGTAAACCTGTTTTATGAAAGCAGTACGCGGACCCGGCTCTCCTTTGAGCTGGCACAAAAGCGTATGGGGGCCGATGTAGTCAACTTTTCGACGGGCGGATCGAGTGTCAAGAAGGGTGAAACACTCAAGGATACGATTCAAAATATCAGCTCCATGAAGATTGATATGGTGGTCGTTCGCCATGAAAGTCCGGGGGTTCCCCATTTTCTGACCCGGGTGGTTGATGCCGCTATCATCAATGCCGGCGACGGCGCTCATGAGCATCCCACCCAGGCCTTGCTGGATATGTTTACCATGCAACGGGTGTATTCCGACCTTAAAGGCAAAAAGATCGCCATCATCGGGGATATCGCACACAGCCGGGTGGTACGCTCGAATATTATCGGCCTTAACAAAGTAGGTGCCAATGTAACCGTTTGCGGACCCAGGACACTGATGCCGGTGTATGTGGAAGACCTGGGCGTGGAAGTATCCTACGACCTGGATGAGACACTGGCCTGGTGCGATATGGCCATGGCCCTCAGAATACAGCTGGAACGGCAGGAGGACAGTACAGAGCTGTTTCCCAGCATTCGAGAGTACCACGAAAAGTTCGGTATCAAGAGAACCCACCTGGAAAAATACCCGGACTTTACAATTATGCATCCGGGCCCGGTAAATCGGGGGGTTGAAATGGAAAGTGAGGTGGCCGACAGCGACCGCTCTATTATCCTCAGCCAGGTGACCAATGGAGTGGCGGTTCGAATGGCTATTCTCTACCTGTTAAGCGGCGGCACGCGTATCTGATATGCGAGGATTATTCCAGGAGACTCTTCTGATCGTCCAGAAATATGTTGGCACTGGCTCCTTTGGTTTTCTTTTTCCTGAACTTCAAATGAAAGGCCAACCCCTCTTTTCTTTCCATGGAAATGGTTCCATCCAATTGTTTGGCCAGGCTTTTGACCAGGGTCAGTCCCAGTGATTTCGGATCTTCCAGATTGATGCTATCATCCATTCCCACGCCGTTATCCTCCACGCCCAGTAAAATGTGGCCGTCTGTCTTTTGGAGCGCGATCCTTATTTTGCCTTCACGGCCGCCCGGAAATGCGTGATTTATAGCGTTGGTGAGGAGTTCATTGAATATGAGGGCACAGGGAATAGCCTGGTTGATATCCAGGATCACCTTTTCGGTATCGAGTTGAATTTCTATCTGCTGCTCGTTGTTGACCATTGCCTTGGAAATGGTCTTGGAGAGTTCCGAGAGGTATTTTTCGAAAGAGATATTGGCAAAATCGCCTGCTGAGTAGAGCGATTCATGGATGAGGGCCATGGATTTGATACGCATCTGGCTGTCGGACAGTACCTCTTTTAGTTTTGGGTCTTCCGAGTTGAAAATCTCAAGCTGCAGCAGGCTGTTGATGATAGCCAGGTTGTTCTTTACCCGGTGATGTACTTCTGCAAGCAACACCTCCTTCTCCTCCAGGGCATCCTTTATCTTTTCTTCCGCCTTCCGGCGTGCGGTCACATCCTGCATGGTGCCTGTAACCTCAATGGGGTTGCCTTCGTCATCGTAATGGACCTCTCCCCGTTCATGCACATACATGAGCGAGCCGTCCGGTTTTATAAGTTGAAGTTCGATCTCTTCCCATTTTTCTCCTCTCATAATCCTTTCAACGATGGCGGCCACTTTTTTCTGTTCGGAGGGAGGCAGCATTTCCGAAAACTTTTTCAGGCTGGGCTCAAAACTCTCCTTGTCGAGTCCCAGCAGTTCGTAGACCTCATCCGACCAATAGAGGGAATCTCCGGCTATGTCCCATCTCCAGCTTCCCATCCTGGCGATTCGCTGGGCTTCCTCCAGCATCTGTTCTTTGTGTTCCAGTTCTTCCCGGGCTTTTTTTTCTTCCGAGATATTGATGCCGATCCCTATCACAAAGGTCTCTCCGCCTACCCGGTAGCGGAAGCCGGATAAAAGCAGGGGGGTTACCTCGCCTTCCCTGGAGAGAAAGCCGAGTTCGGTGTGGGCAAATCCATTTTTTAAAACCGTCTCCAAGGCCTTCTCAACCGTATCATGGTCTTCCGGGGCAATGAATTTTCGGTAGTGTCGGTTTTTGACCTCTTCATAGGTTCGGTTGTCGGCCCTGCCCAGGTTGTTGTTCCATTTTTTGATTTTCCCCTCTTTGTCGACCAGGAAAAAGATACCGGGAAGATGATGAATGATATCTTCGGTAAATTTAACCTGCTCCTGCAGCCGCTGTTCGGTTTGTTTCCGGTGGGTGATGTTTCGGGCCGTGACAAAGAGCCGGTCCTGCTCTTCGGTAATGGTAATTTGAAGCCAGAGAGGCTTGTCCCGGTCGGTTTTAAAAGAAGACTCGTGAGAAAGCCGCCGTTCCGCTCCGTTTGCCCGCCATGTTTCCAGTTTTTCTATAAATTCCTCTTCGGGGATAAGGTCGGTCAGCCTGGATCCTACAATTTCATTGTGGCTAAAGCCCAACAGCTCCGTTGCCTCCTCGTTTACTTCCTCAATCTCAAGCGTGTCGGGATCCAGTATAAACAACAGGTCGGTAGAGTTGCGAAGGAACGTAACAGATCTTTTCAGCTTCTTATGTTCTTCAAGAAGCTGTTCTCTCTTGAGACGCAGTTCCAGCTTGGCCTCTATATCCCGGCCGAGAATTTGCAGCGCCTCCAGTTGATCGTCGCTGAGTTCTCTGGGCTCTTTGTCGAATACGCAGAGCGTTCCAATGTTGTATCCGCCTTCGGTTTTCAGTACCACGCCTGCATAGAACTGCACGCTTTTGTCCTTGACATAGCCGTAGTCCTTGAAACGGGGATCCTTGCTTACATCGTTGACGACCAAAAACTTATCCTGCTGTATGGTGTAGGTGCAGATACTTTGGTTGCGGGGGATCTCCCTGACATCCCATCCGTGACACGATTTTGACCATTGCCGATCGTAGTTCAGGAAATTGATCTGGGCACAGTCGACATCACAGAGATAGGTGGCTACTTTGGTGATTTCATCAAACTCCTCTTCATCGGGAGTGTCCAGGATATTGTAGCGCAGCAGTTCTTTGACCCGCTCCCTTTCCTCCTCCGGAAAATCACCGGGACGGGGAGTATCTGTTTTGTTTTGCTCACCCATGGTAAAAATACCTTGATTCGGCTAAGCTTATGAGCAGGAAGTTGTTCACCGGGTTTCCCGACCCGGGCGGGGAGAATCCTGAATTGGTTTCCCGCCCTTACTCAGCTTTCGATGGGATTTAAAAGAGCCATCTGCTGATATGAGTAATGAATGGAAACAAAATACCGCCTAAGCCAATTCCCCCCAATTTAGTAAGTCTTGCTGACTTTATTAAATAGCACTGGGCAAGGTAGTCTTTTTTTTCTTCCGCGCCAAGATAATGCCCGCGATCACGGAGGCGGAGCCGATATATTGCAGAAGGCTCAATTGCTCATTGAGCAGTAGTACACCGAAAACCAGCCCCAGCACCGGCACCAGGTTTTGATAGGTGGAAGTTCTCACCGCGCCCACCGTTTGGAGTCCGTAGTTCCAGATAATGTAGGCAGCCCCGATAGAGAGGAGTCCGCTATAAACCACTCCGCCGAAAGCCGCATGAGAGACGGACGTCCAGTCGGTTTGTATCATATTGGGAAGGCCTATAAGGAAAAGCAGGATACAGCCGATGGTCGACATGACAGCCGAAAACTGTATGGGGGTATAGCGATTTAAAAAAGATTTTGACAGAATGGTAAAGCCTCCCCAGACCATCGCGGCCAGAATAATAATAAAATCGCCCCGGAAGGTATCCGAGCCGAGGGAGAAGGGTTTGTCTCCCCCTGCAATAATGAAAGCAATTCCGGTAAAAGCGCAGATAACGCCCAGCGCCTTGTAGATATTCATGCTTTCGAGGTTAAACAAATGGGAGAAAAGGGCGACCCAGATAGGGATCGTGCCCAGCATGACGGCGGCATTGGCCGAAAGAGTGAGGTCGATGCCGATGATAAACAGCCCCTGGTAGACCAGGTTGCCCAGGAGTCCCATGCCCAGCAACGGCAGCCGGTCTTTACGGGGTATGGTAAAGGTTTCTTTTCTCCAGATCAGTACAACCCATATGATGGCGGCCGCAAAAATAAAACGCAAGCCGTTAAAGCTGAGAGGATCTATTTCTACCAGGCTGCTTTTTATCACAGAGAAGTTGAGGGCCCAGATTATAGCTACCAGAAAGAGAGAGCCTTCGACCAGGGGTTGTTTCTTCAAGAACAAATGAGTTACAGGGTTGAAATGAACCGCTTAAAGTAAGGTTTTTATGCCAACAGGGCTGAACGTCTTTTTAAAAAATTGTAACAATCCTGCTTGGTTATCGTAATGAGGTTCCTTAACTTCAGTCACTTTATGACCGACAGTCATTTTAAAAAGTAATTATGGGAACCGAAGAAAGAAAAGCCAGAGAAAAGGAGCGAAGGCGAAACACCATAGTCGATGCCGCCGAACGGGTGATATTTTCGCATGGTTTCGAGCAGGCCACCATGGAGGAGATCGCCGAGGAGGCAGAGCTCAGCAAGGGAACGCTCTATCTGTATTTCAAGACTAAGAATGAGCTTTATATGGCTATTGCCGAGCGGGGCTCCAACCTGCTCAACAGCAAGTTCGGGAAGGTTCTGGGCGGTAAACACAGCGGACTGGAACTGATACGCCTGATGGGCGAAACCTATCTCGATTTCGTGCGGAACAATCCCGGCTATTTTAACGCCTTTGTGTACTACGAATCGCTCAGTGACAGTGAAGAGCTGCAGCAAAGCGAGATGGCCCAGACCTGCGAGGAGAATATGAGGCAGGCGCTCTCTTATATGATCAGGGCGCTGCAAGTGGGTATGCAAGATGGAACCATTGACGATTCCTACGACCCCAGGGAACTGGCTATCCTGATATGGGGAAGTACCCGCGGCATTACCCTGATGAACCATATGAAAGAGACCGGGCACCATTTCCAGATTCTGGATGAAGTGGAATTGAATACCGAATCTCTCTTCAAGAACTTTCTAAACCTCATAGCTGCCGGCATGGCGACGGAAAAAGGAAGAAACATAAAATGACCGAAAGTCATCACATGAAACATTAGGGATTGAAGGTCGTATTCGTGGGCTGAATTATTTCAAGATGATTTAAAATTATTGACCTGTAAAAGAGTTGAACAGCAATTATGAAAAGTGATTTACTTGATTCCAGAATTTTTCTCTTTGTGTCGGCAGTCGTTGTTTCGGGGCTGCTTTTTGCGCCGGCTTCCGGTTTTGGACAGGGCCGGGGCGAGGCGGCTGTCAATATCAGCAAAATTAAAAGCCAATCGAAGCCGGTGACGCTGACCCAGGCTATTCAGGTTGCCCTGGCCAACAACACCGATATCAAGCGATCCCTTCTGTCGGTTAAGAATGCGGATGAGCAGGTGAAGATTGCCTGGGGAGAGGTGCTGCCTGATATCAGCGGCAGTGCCTCCTATACCCGGAACCTGGAGATACCGGTGAATTTTGTGCCCGCGAAGTTTTTTGATCCTACGGCGCCGCCCGATGAACTGGTGCCGCTGCAGTTCGGTACCGATAACAACTGGCAGGGAGGTGTTTCGGTCAACCAAACCTTGTTTCGCGGAGAAGCTTTTGTGGGTATCAGCAGCTCCAGGCTTTTCAAGGAGGTGCAGGCGGAAAACATGAGGGCTACCACCCAGCAGATCGTCACGGAAACACGCATTGCCTATTACAATGTGCTGGTGGCCGAAGAGCAGATGAAGCTCCAGCAGGCAACGGTAGACAGGATCAGGGAAAACCTTCGTGAAAACAGGGCCCGGCAGGAAGCGGGACTGATTGATGAGTTTGCCGTCATGCAGGTTGAAGTTCAGCTGAGTAACCAGCAGCCGGAACTTATAGAAGCAAGGTATGCCGTTGACCAGGCGTATCGGGAGCTTAAACTGAGTATGGGACTGCCGCTGGGGATGAGTATTTCGGTTCAGGGCAACCTGGGTTCATTCAACATTACTCAAAGCGAGGCTGAGCAGGACATTAACAAGCATATCAAAGAAGTGGATAAGATGACCCCTTACTCCTTCCAAAAGAGTGAAGGGAGCCTTGGAGTTGCAGGCGACCTGCGGGGCGACATAAGGGTGCTGGAGAAGCGGGTGGATCTGAAGGAACAGGAGATCAAAGCCATAAAAAGCAGGTTCCTGCCTACTTTGTCGGCCGCCTTCAACCTGAACTGGTCGGCCGCCCAGGCGGGAAGCCCCGTATTTTTTGGTTCCGAAGACACCAGGGCGCGTTCACAGACGGTGGGGCTCACACTGAGCCTTCCGCTGTTTCAGGGTTTTGAACGGTCGGCCAACCTTCAGATGGCCCGGATTGAGAAAAAAGACCTTCGGTTGCAGAGAGAGTTGGCCCTGCGCTCCGCGAATAATGAGATCGCTTCTGCAGAAGAGTCCTTAAACCAGGCTATTGAAACCGCCCCGGCCAGGAGGCGAGCGCTCCAGCAGGCACGAGAGGGTTACGAAAGGGCGCAGGCCCGTTTTGAAAACGGTATCGGTTCCCAGCTTGACCTGACTGAGGCAGAATTTCAGCTGCGTCAGGCCGAAGTGAATTATGCCCGAATGGTATTTAACTATTTGGCTGCAAAGGCGCGGTACGACCAGGCAGTTGGGATGGTGCCTTTTGTGGACAAATCCAATACGGATATCAACTAAAATTATTAGAAGCACAGGTATGAATACATTAAAGCTGTTATTGGCAATTATAACCGTGGGTTTTTTCGCTGCTTGTTCGCAGGAGGCGGATATTCCGGCAGAGGAGAAAGTCAAAGAGGTTAACGTAGAAACCGAAAAGGTCGAGCCGAAAGTATTTGAGCGCTACCTGCAGCTGGTCGGCACGGTAGAGTCTATGAACGACGTCAGAATATCTGCCGAGGTGTCGGGCCGGATTGAACATTACTTTGTTGAAAAAGGCGAGGTGATTGCGAAGGGTGAGCCCATACTGAAGATAGAGGACGACAAGCTATTGCAGGAGAAGGCCCGGCTGGAGGCCCAGGCCGAACAGGCGAGGGAGCAGTACCAGCGCCTGAAGAGCGTCTTTGAGCAGGACAGTATCGGTTCCGAAATAGAGGTAATAAATGCCCGGTCAAGTTACCTGCAGAGCAAGTCGGCCCTGGAATCCATAAAGGTGGATATCCGGAATACGACGGTTAAAGCCCCCTTTGACGCTATACTGGAAGACCGGATGGTTGAAGTGGGCGAGATGGCAAGCCCCGGCATGCTGCTGGTGCGGATCATCGGCCGCGATAAGCTGAAGGTGACGGTAGGCGTGCCCTCCCGTTTTTCGGATGTGGTCAAGTCGGGAGACAAAGCCGAAATTTGGTTTGATTTTCAGAGCAGTGATACCCTGAACCTTCCCATCACCTATGTGGCCGAAAGCATCGACCCGCAGGCCCGAACGTTCAAGGTGGAGGTGGCATTGCCGGAAACGGCCCGGAATTTTAAAATCGATATGATAGCGAATGTAAAACTGCGGACCCTCCGCAGGGAACAGGCGCTTATTGTGGGGGAGGAATTTATCTATCAGAAGGAGGAAGGCTTTGTAGTGTATACGGTCGGAGAAGATAAAGAAGGAAACCCCGTAGCGAGGTCGCGGGTGGTAGCCCTGGGCCCCTCCTACGAAAACAATGTGGTTATTGAATCCGGGCTCAAGAAGGGCGACCGGCTGATTACCGTGGGATCATCCTTTTTGCAGGAAGGGATGAGAATTAAGGTGGTCGATTCCGCCGGCAGTGAGATAGCATTAAGAAACTAAGCAGCAATATAATATGAATAACAAAACTACAGACGGCGTCTCATCCGGTAACGGTAAAGCGCCCATTGGGCAAAGGAAAGAGTTCGGCCTGTCGTCGTTTTCCATCGACAACCGGATCAGCGTTTTGGTGATATTCTTTCTGGTTGTCCTTTTCGGGGTGCAGTCCTATCTGAATATTCCCAAGGAATCCGCTCCCGACATAACTATTCCCAATATTATGGTCATCACGACCTATCCCGGGGTGTCGCCCGAGGATATGGAGAGCCTGATAACCCGGAAACTGGAAGACGAACTCGGGGGCATATCGGATGTTAAGACCTTGACCTCGACCACGGCCGAAGGCTACTCCAACATCAACATGGAGTTTAACTCGGATGTGAATATTGACGATGCCCTGCAGAAAGTGCGCGAAAAGGTAGATCTGGCCAAGCCTGAGCTGCCCCAGGATGCAGAGGATCCTATCATACAGGAGATCAATTTCTCTGAATTTCCCATCATGCAGGTAAATGTTTCGGGGCAATATGGGCTGGTCCAGCTCAAGAATATTGCCGAAGACCTGCAGGACCGTATTGAGACGATCCCCTCGGTGCTGGAGGTAAACCTTGCCGGGGGACTGGAGCGCGAAGTTAAGGTGGATGTGAACCTGCCCAAACTCAAGTACTACGGGCTTACCTTTGGCGACCTGGTGGCTGCAATACAACAGGAGAATGTAACCATACCGGGCGGAACCATTGATGTGGGAACCAAGAAGTTCCTGCTGCGGGTCCCCGGCGAATACAAGACCGTCAAGCCCATTGAGGATATCGTTGTCGATGCTCCGGACGATAATCCCATCTATATTCGCGACCTCGCAACCGTAACCTTCGGCTTCAAGGACCGGGAAACGTATGCCGAATTGAATAATGACCCTGTTATCAGCCTTTCGGTAGTCAAACGAAGCGGGGAAAACATCCTGGAGACCTCGGCAGCGGTGAAAAGCATACTGGAAGAAGAACTGCCCCAGTTGCCACCCACTACGAATTTTGAGATTACCTCCGACCAGAGTAACGATATCAAATCGATGGTTTCGAGCCTTGAGAACAATATTATTTCAGGATTGATCCTTGTTGTGGGGGTGCTGCTCTTTTTCCTGGGCGTGCGCAATGCCTCTTTCGTGGGTATCGCCATACCGTTGTCGATGTTCTCCTCTTTTATTGTCATGAGTATGGTTGGGATGACCATGAACATGGTGGTTCTGTTTTCGTTGATTCTTGCCCTGGGCATGCTGGTCGACAACGCCATCGTGGTGGTGGAAAATATCTACCGGTATCTGGAAGAGGGCTTTGATAATTTTGAAGCCGCAAAAAAAGGGACCGGCGAGGTGGCCGTTCCCATCATATCGGGTACGTTGACAACCTTGGCCGCTTTCTTCCCCCTGCTCTTCTGGCCGGGTATCACGGGCGAATTCATGTCGTTTCTGCCGCAGACGCTGATCATCACGCTCAGCAGCTCCCTCTTTGTTGCCCTGGTTATCAACCCGGTGCTCTGTGCTCTTTTTATGAGGTTGGAAAATGTGGATGATGACGGTCGTCCCCGGATGACCTCCCGGGGTAAGAAGGCGATGGCCGTTCTGGCGGGCCTCCTGGGCTTGTTGCTGATCTTCAATAATGCATTAACCTGGACCATGCTGATTGTTTTCGGAGTGCTGTTGTGGCTCAGCAACCGGTATGTGCTGAATCCCATCGGCAGCTGGTGGCAGCGCGAGGGCCTGGACAAGGCGCTGGACCGCTATGAAGTGGCCCTGCGCTGGTCCCTCGACCACGGGAAAAGCGTGCTGGGCATCGCCGTCCTGGTGCTAATATCCAGCTTTGTAGTCTTCGGCCTATTCAACCCGGGGCTGGAGTATTTCCCTGAAGATATTCCTCCCTCCCAGGCCTATGTGCAGATTGATGCCCCGGTGGGGACCAATGTGGAATTTACCAAGGGCGTGGTAGACCGTATTGAAGAGCGTGTGTCAAATATTCCCAACAACGAAGATATTGAATCCGTACTCAGTACTTCCGGTTCGGCCATAACTGCGGGCCCCATGCAGGGAAGCGGCAGCTCCTCATCTCACCGCGGCACGATCGTGCTTAACTTTGTGGATTACCAGCAGCGGGTGGGGACGACCTTTGAGGCGATTGAATATGGCCGAAGCAACTTCTCCAAAGGGATTGCCGGGGCGGATATAACGGTTGAGGAACCTCAGCAGGGGCCGCCCTCCGGCTTGCCCATCAACCTGGAAATATCAGGCAGGGAGATGGAGATACTGACAACTATTTCGGAGGAGGTGCTGCGCATTCTGGAGAATGACCCGGTATACAGCAAACTTGACGGACTGGAATCGGATCTTCCGGAAGCACGCCCCGAGGTCCGAATTCAGGTGGACCGGGAGAAGGCCGCTGTTTACGGACTCTCCACCCGGTTGGTGGGGAACACCATCCGGCAGGCCATCAATGGTGTTGAGGCATCCAAGTACCGGGAGGGAAAGGAGGAGTATGATATAACCGTCCGCTTGGAAAAGAAGTACCGTAAAAACCTCAGTACCCTGCAGAACCTGACGGTGCTCGAGGAAGGCCGCCAGATACCTCTTTCCAGTGTAGCCACCTGGGAGGTTAATGAGGGGCTGGGAGGCATTAAGCACAAGGACCAGGAAAGAGTGATCACCGTGATGGCCGATGTGCGTTCGGGATATAATGCCAATGCTGTATTGCAGGAGGTGCAGCAGGTATTGCAGCCCTACCTTTCCGATCGACTGCCGTCGGGGTATTCGACCAGCTGGACCGGACAGCAGGAAGACCAGCAGGAGGCAATAGATTTTCTCTCCATGGCATTTGTGATTGCACTGTTTCTGATAGCCTTCATTTTGATATCACAGTTCAACTCCCTGTTTAAGCCATTTATCGTGATGACCTCTGTAATTATGTCAACCGCAGGAGTATTCTACGGTTTGGCCATATTCCAGATGCCATTTGTTATAATCATGACGGGTATCGGGGTGATCTCGCTGGCCGGCGTAGTCGTGAACAACGCCATTGTGCTGATTGACTACATTGACATACTGCGAAGCCGGGACGGAATGGGCCTTTATGAAGCACTGGTGGAAGGAGGGAAAGTTCGTTTCCGTCCCGTAGTGCTGACCGCCATTACGACGACTCTGGGGCTGGTGCCGCTGGCCATCGGTTTTAACCTCGATTTCATCGTGTTGACCAATAACCCTCTTGAATTTTTTACCGGCCTTAATGAATACCTTTACTGGGGCGGAGAACAGGCTGCCTGGTGGGCTCCCATGGCCATTGCTGTCATTGTAGGATTGCTTTTTGCCACGGTGCTGACGCTTATCCTGGTACCGGTGCTGTACTACCTCTTTGAAAAAGGACGGCGCGGCATCAACCGTTTCCTCTTTGATACGGAAAACCCGAATATTATTGCAGGTAAAGCGATGGGCAACGGAAGTCCGGCGGAGAAAGAACATCATCCGTCGGCGGGCAGTTGAGAAATAGGTAAAAAGAGGTAGGGCAGTTCAAATAAATGCCTAAAAAATAGTATCTTTTCCAGCGAAAATGATAAAAAAGAAACCGTTCAGCCGTGATTCAACGCATTCAATCTGTATTCCTTTTTTTGGCTTTTGTATTAAATGGCAGCCTCTTTTTCAATGGTTTATACAGCCACGCCATGGATGATCCGCAGGCATGGATCGGAATAGGTTTTGCCCTTGCTCTTACGTTGGCAGCCCTGGCCCCTCTCGGATCTATATTTTTATACCGGAACCGGGAGTTTCAGGTAAAAGGGGTTAATGTATCCCTGGTATTGCAGGTCGTAGCCCTGGGTTATGGCATAGGAATTTTAATATCGCTGGGGGGATTCGGCACATTTCTCTGGGATGAATCTCTCGGTATCGGGATGCTGCTGCTGGCCCTGCTTTCGCAGCTGTACGGGCGAAAGAAAATTAAAGATGATATTGAGCTGGTAAAATCGATGGATCGAATACGGTAACCTCGAGCCCTTTCCAATTTAATTATTTCTGATGCCGCAGGATTACCCCAAAACAAAGGTTATTGCCGCTCTTGCTGTGGGGTTAACGGCTTTCGGATTTGCCCCCATCCTGGTTCGAACCACCCCGGAAACCCCGGCGCTCGTCCTGGCCAGTTATCGAACGGTGTTTGCAGTGCTGATGCTGCTGCCCTACTGGCTGTATAAAAAAAGCAAGGCCGAACCCGCCGGCAAAAGGAGGGAGCGTATATTAATGGCCCTTGCCGGTCTTTGCCTGGGACTGCATTTTGCGTGCTGGATCTCTTCTCTCTACTATACATCGGTGGCATCGGCTTCCGTTCTGGTGACCATACATCCCGTCATCATGATCCTGGTGGAACGCCTCTGGTTTAAGCGGTCGTTTGCCAGGGCCACTTGGATAGGTGTATTTTTTGCTTTTGCGGGATCGCTGCTGCTGGGCATCTCCGACAGCCGGATTGAACAGTCGTTCGCCAATCCCCTGCTTGGAAACCTGTTGGCTTTTTCGGCGGCCGTTATCTTTGTTGTCTATTTGCTGATCGGCCAGAAGATCCGGCAGGAACGTGAGTGGGTAGACTACGTCTTCCCCGTTTATTTCTTTGCCGCCGGTACCTGTGTCCTGCTTGCATTGGCCGTAGGCGACAGCCTGCTGGATATCTCGGCAGTAGGGGTGGCTGCGGGAGCAGGCCTGGCCTTCGGTCCCCAGATACTGGGTCACGGCTCCATGAACTATGCCGTTAAATATGTATCGCCCACTCTTCTTTCCACGCTCATTTTGGCTGAGCCCCTGTTTGCCTCGGTGCTGGCATTTTTCCTGTTCGATGAACTTCCGCCCCTGGCGTCCATTGTTGCCATGGTCATCATTTTGTGTGGCGTCGGATTGACCTGGAAACGAAAGGCGCGTAATAATTGATTTTTCAATCTGTTATAGCATCATCATAGTATATCTTCTGACTGTTTCAACCGGTAATATCTGAGGAAACCAAACCGGGAAGCTATCAATCCACCATGATTTTCAGAATATTCAATCTTCTAATGGTACTGATCACTGCAGCCGGTTTGCAATCGGTTATGGGGCAGACCCTGAAGGTTATCGACGAAACGACGCTGCAGCCTGTAGAGGATGTCTATATATTTAATAAAGATCAAAACACCATTACAGCCACCAATATAGAGGGGAAGGCCGATATAAGTGAGTTTGGAAGGGAGGAATACCTGGTATTCCAGCATCCGTCATTCAAGAGGCGGGTTTTATCTTTTAAGGAGATCAGCAATGCCGGCTTTGTGGTAAAGCTGACCGAGCGTTCGGTCATAATGGAGGAGATATATATATCTGCCAGCAAGAGGGAGCAGGACCAAACAGAGATACCGCAAAAGATTACCCAGATAAGCGTAGAGGAGATAACCTTTGCAAATCCCCAGACCTCGGCCGAACTGTTGCAGGCTTCCGGGAAAGTTTTTGTACAAAAGAGCCAGCTTGGCGGCGGCAGTCCCATGATACGCGGTTTTGCAGCAAACTCAGTACTTATTTCGGTCGACGGCATACGCATGAACAATGCGATATTCAGAAGCGGGAATCTTCAGAATGTAATATCCCTTGACCCCAACGCCATTCAGAAGACCGAAGTGATATTTGGCCCCGGATCCATCATCTACGGGAGCGACGCCCTGGGTGGAGTGATGAATTTTCAAACCAAGGACCCCACCCTTTCATTTTTGGAAGGCAAAACCTATGTGCGTTCCGGCTCCCTTGCCCGCTTTGCTTCGGCCAATAACGAGCGGACTTTTCATGCCGACCTGAATGTGGGATATGAGAAGTGGGGATTGCTGACCAGCCTGAGTTACAGCAATTTTGATCACCTCAGGTCGGGCGGGGATTTTTACGACCGTTATCCGGACTTTGGGAAAAGAGAGGAATATGTAGTGCGGGAGGCGGGGGTCGACTTTGCCGTTGATAACCCGGATGTGACGCTTCAGCGCTCATCGGCGTATAAACAGCTCAACCTGATGCAGAAGGTCCGATACAAGCCCTCTTCACTGTTGCAGGTAGATTATGGGTTTCATCTGTCGACAACTTCGGATATACCCCGTTACGACCGGCTGATTCAGCGTGAAAACGGAGATACAGGGCCTTTCGTCAACGCCGAATGGTATTACGGTCCCCAGATATGGATGATGAATGCTCTCAAAATCGACCTTTTTACCGAGGCCGCCTTCTTTGACAAGGTCACCGGCCATTTTTCCCGGCAATGGTTCCAGGAAAGCAGGAACGACCGGAAGTTCGGAAGCACGGAACTGAGAAACCGGGAGGAAAATGTGGATGTGGCTACCGCGAATATCGACTTTGACAAAAGCTGGGGAGAAGAGAAGCAATTGTACTACGGACTGGAGGGAATTTATAATTATGTGGCTTCCTCGGCGAGGTCCACGAATATTGAAACGGGAGCCGTCGCCTCCGAAGCAACGCGCTACCCCGATGGAGGGAGTACTTATACGCAGTTGGCAGCTTATGGCAAATACCGTCAGGAACTTTCCCGTAATTTGACGGGCATTACCGGTATACGCTACAGCCATGTCATGCTTCATTCCAAATTTAACAGCACACAGTTCTACGATTTCCCCTTTGAGGAGATCAATGTTAATACGGGAGCTTTCAGCGGGAGCCTCGGCTTTACCTACCGCCCGGCTGCCAACCTGCAGTTTAACCTGAACGGTTCCACGGGCTTTCGCGCTCCCAATGTTGATGATGTGGCCAAAGTATTTGATTCCGAACCCGGTACGGTGATTGTGCCCAATGACGGGGTTAAGCCTGAATATGCCTACAATGTGGATTTTGCCGTTATCAAGAAATTTTCGGAAGTGGCCCGGCTGGAGGTAAACACATTTTATTCATGGCTGGAAGATGCAATGGTACGTCGGAAATTCACTTTCAGCGGACAGGATTCAATCACCTACGACGGTACACTCAGCAAGGTGGAGGCGGTAGTGAATGCAGGGCGGGCCTACATATACGGCGCCAGTGCCTCCCTCGGACTGGAATTGGGAAATCATTGGGCTTTCGATTCCAACATTACCTATACCAACGGCAAGGATATTACCAACAATGAGCCGTTGCGGCATGTTGCGCCTGTATTCGGACGAGTCGGTTTTACCTATAAAGCTGAAAAAGTTCGGGTGGATCTCTACTCGGAATTCAACGGGCAGAAGGAGATTTCAGACTTTTCCCCCTCCGAACGCTCCAAATCCCATCTCTATACCGAGGACGGTTCACCCGGCTGGGCGACACTCAATTTGAAAGCCTCCTACCAGGTCAATGAAACATTGCAGGTCAATGCAGGGGTGGAAAACATCCTGGACAAGCACTACAGGCCCTATTCGTCGGGGATAAGTGCGGCGGGACGTAATGTCATATTGGCACTTCGGGCCTCATTGTAACCCTTATGCGGCAATTAACCCTTAAAAGTGAATTATTAAGAGTGTGGCATGGTTTATGTGAGCAATAGAGGCTTATATGTGTTTAATGAACATTAGATACTTCTAAGATTGAGCGATATTCAAATTATAATCCGTATTTTGCCATTGATGAGAGAGAACTTGAGTATATACAGTTCGTTACCTACAGGCACTTGTATATATTACATTTAAGTATATCAATCTGCATTGTATGTCATTACATAAGCCAAGTCGTGGAATAAGAAAGGTGGCAATTATTCTATTTGCCGGTTTTTTATGTTCTGCTTGTATAGACAAGAGAGATATTGATCGATTTGTTGACCGCGCCTACGACGAAGGGCTGGACGTGACCGTACAGGAGCCTGTCGACCGGGACTTTGACAGTATCAAGGAAAGCGGAACCCTTCGAATGATAACCAGGTACAGCTCCAACACCTACTTTCTGCACCAGGGTATTGAATGGGGATTCGAATATGAGCTGGTCAGGGAGTTTGCCAAGAAAAATGACCTGGCCTTGGATATAGTGATCGTGGGACCCGATGAAAATCCCTATGATCTGCTGAACAGCGGCAAGGGAGATCTCATTGCGGCCAACTACACGGTGACCCCCGAACGAAGCAGGTATGTTGACTTTAGCCGGGGGTACAACCTGGTTGACCAGCTGGTGGTCTTTTCTGAGGAGGTTGAAGATCCTCCCGAAACCCTGGAAGAGTTGTCAAGGCGGGAGATACCCTTGACGGTACGCAGAAACAGCTCCTATTATTCGCGGCTCAGGGAACTTCAGAAGCAGTATCCGGGCCTGAATATACAGGTGGTATCCAATGAGAAAGATACCGAAGCCCTGCTGTTCGATGTTGCCAGCAAATACTATAAGGCTACGGTGGCAGATGACAATATTTACCAGGCTTCCAATAAGTATATGGCGGGGCTGGTCAAGGGGCCCACTATTGCAGAAGATGATACCATCGCGTGGGCTATCAGGAAGAATGCCTCGGCGCTGGAGACCCAGCTTAACAGGTTTCTGTATGATCATTTCCGCTTTGGCGATGCCGGGGAACCTCCCAAGCGATCCACTTTTCTGAATGTCTTGCGCAGGCGATATTTTAAAGAAGGCAAGCAGATTGCCAGTTACTATAATCCAAAATCGGAAATTAAAAAGTCCGGTATTATTTCTCCTTATGACGGGCTGATCAAGGAGCTGGCCGATTCGGCCAATGTCAACTGGCTGATGGTGACCTCCATGGTTGCCCAGGAGACGAAATTCAATCCCAATTCCAAAAGCTGGGCCGGAGCAGTAGGACTGATGCAGGTGATGCCCCGTTTCTCCGAGGTAAAGAATCATGAAATGCTTTATGATGAGAAGACCAACATTCGCGAAGGAATTCGTATCATATCGGAGCATCTGCGCCACTATTCCTATATGGACAGCACCAACCAGTGGGCCTTTGCCCTTGCCACCTACAATGCAGGCCCGGGGCATGTAGCGGATGCACGGCGCCTGGCAATCGACCACAACAAGGATCCCAACGAATGGGATAACGCTGCTGATGCCCTTTTAAAGCTTATGCAGCGAAAATATTATAAAAATGCACGTTATGGATTTTGCAGGGGTATTGAGACGGTTCGTTATGTGAAAGAGGTTACCAACCGGTTCAAGACATACCGGAGTATCCTGGCAATGGCAGAGAATAATGATGAGACGAAAGTGCCGGGTGTAATAGGATTGTTTAATGTGCCTTAACAACAATCAGGGTGATGTCGTCATACTGGACTTCCTTTGCAAAGTCATTCACATCTTCCGCAATCGCCCCCATAATTTTATCGGCTGATTGATCCCGGTGTTTTTGAATGCATTGAACGAGCCGTTCTTCCCCATATTCCTCTGTCTCGTCCGGGTTAAGGGCCTCGGTGACACCGTCGGTATAGAATACCAGCACATCTTCCGATTGTATTGTAACCGTTTGTTCTTCATAGGGGGTCATGGAGGGCATCGCTCCCAGAATTAAGCCCCCTGCCTCAAGCTCCTCGACGGCATCCGTTCCCTTCCTGAAGAGCAGGGGGGGATTGTGACCTGCATTTACGTACCGGAACACCGAATTATCAGGATTGAAAAGTCCCCAGAAAAAAGTGATGAATTTGTCGGAGGGAGTGTTTTCGTAAATAATTTCGTTGACTCTTCCGGATGCGTCGGCCAGCGTTATATCTATGGGAAGAAGGAGGTGTAGCATGGCCTGGAGGTTGGCCATCAGCAGGGCGGCGGGGATGCCTTTGCCGGTAACATCGGCAATGGCAAACAACAGGTTTTTATCCGGGGTCTCCAGTATATCATAATAATCGCCTCCCACCTGTTGGGACGATATGTTGGTAGCCGCAATATCCAGTTTGTCGGTTTGCGGTATGGGGTCCGGAAGCAGGCCCTGCTGGATGCTCTTGGCGATATTCAACTCTTCTTCAAGTCGCTCTTTTTCAATTCGCTCTTCGAGCAGGTAGGTTTTCTGTACCGACAGGAGGGCAAGGTTGCCCAGTGAACGAAGAAAATTGTAATCCGATGAGGAGTACTTCTCACCATTGGCGCGGGCGCCTACCCCGACCAGGCCAATCTTTTCATTTTGAAATTTCAGGCCGATAAGGGCTTTGATCTCCTGTTCCCTGAGAAAGGGCACCTCCTTTTCAAGATCCCGGTCCACTTCAACAAGGTCTTCATCGAGGGCAAAAAGTTTGTCCATTTCAGCATCTGTCAGCTCACGGTTGATCCCGCTTCGTCCAGCAACTTCCCGCTCTCCCTCGTGTTCGAGGATAAAGAAGAATTTTCTAATCAGCATCTGTCCGAGCATGGCAAACTTGAAGACCCTGACGATTTCGTCACGGTCGACCATCATATTGAAATCCTTGCTCAGATCGAAAAGGGTGTTCAGCTCATATACCTTGCGGTCGAGCATTCGGTTTATACGCCGCAGTTCCGTAAACATACGGGAGTTGGCGATAGCTACCGAAGAGATGATGGAGAGGCTTTCCACAAACTCCAATTCCCGCTGGTTGAGTGGCTTGCCGTTGCCTTTGGGCCCCAGGCACAAAAAACCGATATGGTTATTGCTGGTCTGCAGGTTGAAGAGGGTACAGTGCTCTTCATTTTCAATAAGATCGGGTATTTCCACCTCGTCGATACCGCAACGGATAACCGAACGCTGTCGGATGGAAGGGTCTATTTCCAGGTCGAGGACCGTGCCTTCGTCGGGACAGGAGCGCCCTTTGGCTTTGGAAATGACATAGGTTTCATCGACCGGCTGGTAAATGAGTATAATGCCCTTGGTAACCATGAGCTTGCCCATGGTGATAAGCAGGAGGTTGTTGAGGACAAAGTCCATGTCCTGTGACTCAATAAGCAGCCGGGAGGTCTCAAGGAGGGTCTTCAGCTCAAAACGGGAGTGAAGGTTGTCATTGTGGGTTGAGGTGTCAGGCAAATCGGTCAGAGTTTTTTTGACATGCGGATCTCGTTGGTAGGGCCGTCGTTCAGGTATCTGACATCGTCCATAAGCTTCTTGATCAGGAAGACACCGACGCCGCCCCTTTTTTTCTCTTTAATCTTTTGGCGGACGTCCGGTTTGCTGTAGTCGGAGGGGTCGAACGCTTCACCGGTGTCGAGCAGTGAAACCCAGAATTCGTCGTTGTTAAAACCCAATTCAATATCTACAGATTTTTTCTCGTCATTCTTGTAGGAATGTTTGATGATATTGGTATAGGCTTCGTCGACCGCCAGCCGGATATCTGCCACATCCTGTTTTTTGAAGCCGAAATTTTTTGCATGCCCGGCCACGAAATCGCGCACTTCGGCCAGGTGCTTCGTAGAAGCCTTGACGGAGATGGAATATTTGGAATTGCGCTTGCTCAAATTAACGGCAATTAGTTTTCTTCTTTTTGAAATTTATTGATGGCATCTTCCTCATCTTCAAGGATGTCGTACAAGGTTGGAAATCCCAGCAGGTCAAACACATTGTACACCTTGGGGTTCATGTTCGTCAGCTTTATGTCGCCGCCAAGGTTGCGTACATCTTCTATGTAGGCCATAAAGACCCCCAGGCCGGCACTGGCTATGTAGTCAAGGTCATCGCAATTGACGATGATGTTGTGCTTCTCCCTGTCGATAAGCGATTTAAGAGAATTTTCTAATTGCGAGGCCGTATGTGCATCCAGTTCTCCGCTGAGTTCCAGCACATCGAAGGAGTTTATTTCTCTGTGATTGATTTTAAAGTTTTTCATCGCTTCTTATTAATTGATTGAAAACAGTCCTTAATAAATTGTTTTTGAGATGATAAACATAAAAAAAATTAAGAACATGCCTCGCCTAAAGATATTGGTTGCAGGGAATTGGCGGGGCTTGACGCCCGGTGACTTGTACCGTACGTATCATAGAGAGAAAGGATTCAAAAAAAATAGGACCTCACACGTATCAGGTGTGAGGTCCTGACTATTCATCAAGAGAGACGCTACTTGAGCGCAACTCAAAATACAAAATTACTTAACTATTAAACAATTAAAATTTTAATAGAGTCTCCCGGCGATGTTAAAGCTTATTAAATGAACAGTATTTTTTAGCGGTTTTCGGCAGTCATCAGATTCATAAAAGCCGCCGTTTTATCCCGTATTATATCCAGGCTGTTGCTGTACAATTCGGATGGCAGGATGTGGGTGCCGGCATCGGGGAAATTTTGCAGATGGATGTTATCGCCGGATGTTCCGAGTTGGGCAGCCATCTTTTTTATGGCATCGACCGAAACTACGGTATCCTGTTCCTGCCTGTTTTTATAATAGTATCCTATGAATGCCGGGCATCCCACAGCCGAAAAGGTAGAGGGTTGCATATATCGCCCTATAAAGGTTCCGAGGGACAGCAGCCCCTGCATGGAGTACCGGCTGTACCATATTTCCTCTGCCCGTCTGCTTGCTGCAGGCGAGGGGATCAGGTAGTTCTTTCCCGGTATGACTTTGAGCAACTTCCTGCCCGGGGAGGAGGTGAGCAGGTGGTGCCTGATTCCATAAAATTTGATGAGTGGGGCATACAAAATAAGTCCGGCAATCTTCCTGCCATACTGCGGATGGGCCGCCAGGTAGAGTGCCAGCGATCCCCCGGCAGAGGTCCCCATAAGAATAACTTGTTCGCCGATCCGCTGCCCTATCCTACAGGCGGTTTCTGCCGAACCGGCCAGTGAATCGGCCGTCAAATCTGCAAGCGGGGTGTCCGTCTGCAATCCATGGCGGCTAAGCCGTGGCAGGAACAGGTTGCATCCGAAGCGTCGGGCAATGTCGCGGTGCAGGGGATGCCCTTCGCCCCGGCTCGCCTTGAAGCCGTGAAGATATACCAGGGAGTAGGGGGTCTTTCGGGGGTGTTCAGGACGATTCCAGATAATCCGGGCTTTTGCAGCAGGTTTGACTCCGTTTGTACGGTCTTCCCGGTCGCCCAACCACCGTTCCAGTGCTGCGGGGTCATGCGGTATGGCAGGTTGGTTGTTCTTCATGAATGGTTCGGTACGGCCGGGTAGGGTTTAAAAAGTTTTCGGAGTTGGCCGGGCAGCTGTTCATACAGCTGCTCGCGGGAGTCGAAGGGGAGCCGTGTGCTGGATCGCCAGACCAGCTCGCCGGTATGGGCATCCACCAGGTCGACGACCAGGGTGTGCGGGGCATAGCGGCTGAAGCTTTCACCGCTTTCAATAAAGGGTTCGGCCGCCCACCCGATATTATATTCAATGATGGCCGGTTTTCTTTTGGTGTCTACAAGAGCATAGTAATAGACCAGCAGGTCGGGCTCGGCCGCGGTTTGTTCCAGCCCCTTGGCAGGAAGGATAAAGTTAATCTCCCGCTTGATACGTTCTTTAAACTGTATCCATGAAAAGGAGGGATCGTCGCTGGAAGCCAGTGTGGGAGAGGCTATTTGATAGCTTTGGTACGCCTGGTAGTCAACGGCAGCAGCAGGCTGTGCTGCCTGTTCACCGGCCTTGCAACTGAAAAGTCCAGTGGCGGATAGCAGTAACAGGCTTATGAGAGTTGAGCGGTGCATCATAAAATACAAATTATAAAAGCACCGTCGGTGTATTTCGACGGTGCTTTTGAAGAAATTTCGGAATATCAGCCGGACCTGTTAAGAGCCCGTTGATCCTTTATTCCTTCATTGTCTCTTCCGTTTCCTCTTCCGTTTCTTCTTCCTCTTCCTCTTCCATTTTTTCCTCCTTGGTGAGGGAGATCCAGGACCGGGCATTATAGTCATCCATCAGTTTTTCCCGGAATTTTTCGGCTATGGCCTTCGTGGCAAATTTACCCAGTCTCACCCTGAACCAAATATTTCCGGTTTCTTCATTGCCGTGTTTAACCACATAGGCGTTTTCGAACCCCCGGTTGTTCCATTTGCCCACTTGTCCCTGTGCCTTGTCCCGGGATCTCCAGGCTTCAACCTGTACGGCAAAACTTCCGTTTTCGTCAAATTTAATCTGGCTTTCTTCTTGTTTCTTTTGTTCGGCCGCATTAATACTGTCTTGCCTGGCCTGCCGGATGCTGTCGAGCCGCTGCTGCTGGAGCCGCTGCTGGCGAACCTGCTCGAGTGAATCCCGGCGAGCCTGCTCCTGTTGCCTTTTTTCCTCTTCGCTCGGCCCGCATGCGCTCATCAAACCTACGATTAAGATGGCAGATGTAATCCAAATAAGTGTCTGTCTCATAATTTTCTTGTGTAAATTTTAAAGTGTACTTGCTATACCCGAATCATACTTATGGTACTAAAAAAATAAACGGTCTAAAAGTCTCCGCAGGAATATACCTTAAATATTGTTTTTGTTGCAATTAGATAAAATGTTTATGCAGGTTGCTTAGAACGCCCTTTCTATTTAGATTTGGTCTAAATTTCCATGTCATCTCTCTGCTTAATCAACAAAAATTTTAGGTATTCAGGCACATAGAAAAAAGACTCCGTGGTATTTGCTTGCCATCGCCCTGGTGATAGCCATCGGTGTCTTATTGCCCCTGTTCTATCTTTTGATTCGGGCGTTCGGGGCCTCTCCGGAAATGTTATCAAACATTGTGTTTCGGGTGCGAAACCTGCGTCTGCTGGGCAATACCCTGTTGCTGGCCTTTGGTGTACTGGTAGTGGATACCCTTATCGCACTGCCGCTGGCTTACCTTTCAGCCCGATGCCGGATTAAGGCAAGGAGGGCGGTTACCCTGCTGGGTGTGCTTCCCCTGGCCATACCGGGCTACGTGATGGCCTACGCCTTTTTGGGGCTGGGCGGCTATAATGGGATCATAGAGCAGCTGTTCGGGGTGCCGGTCCCCCGCATAAGCGGGTTCTGGGGTTCCCTGCTGGTGTTGTCTCTTTGTACGTTTCCCTATCTCTACCTGAACCTGAGGACGGCCTTGCTGGGGATGGACCCATCCATTGAGGAGGCTTCCCGTTCGCTGGGGCATGATGCCCGCTCCACCTTTCTGCATGTGGTGCTGCCCCAGCTGCGGCCCGCCTACCTGGCCGGTACCCTGCTGGTCAGCCTCCATGTTTTCGGCGATTTCGGCACGGTTTCGTTAATGCGGTTTGAAACGTTCAGCTATGCGCTCTACCTGCAGTATATATCGGCCTATGACCGTATCTATGCAGCCTGGCTGGCCCTGATGCTGCTGGGGCTTACTACCGCCGCACTGGTGTTGGAATACCGCCTGCTGAAGAGAGCTATTTATCACCGGCTGGGCAGGGGGGCGGCCAGGATGAGAACCTATCTGAAACTGGGGCCCTGGAAGGCTGCCGCCTATATCTTTGTGATTGTCCTCTTTGTGATAGCTATTCTGTTGCCCGTCACATCTATTGGGTACTGGGTCAACCAGACCGCTTTTACCCGTGTAGCCGGCGACCTGTTGACTTCTTTTGCCAATTCCGTCAAGGCCTCGGCCCCCGCGGCCCTGTTGACAACCCTGCTGGCCCTGCCGCTGGCCTACATCGGGGTGCGGTATAAAACCCGGTTGAGCGATCCCATTGAGCGGGTGGCCTACCTGGGTTATGCGACCCCGCCCCTGGCTTTTGCCCTGGCATTCGTCTTCTTCTCCCTGTATGTCTCCACAGCCCTTTACCAGTCCCTGCTTCTGCTTGTTATTGTGTACTCTCTTCATTTCCTGGCCGAAGCGATCGGCCCGATACGAAGCTCCCTGTACCAGGCTCCGCCTCAACTGGAAGAGGCCGCACGGTCGATGGGCTATTCGGCCGCCAAGTCATTTTTCAAGGTGACTCTGCCCCTGTTGAGAGGTGGAATTATTGCCGCCTCTTCTTTGGTTTTCTTATCTGCCATGAAAGAACTGTCTATCACCTTTTTACTCTCGCCTATAGGTTTTGATACCCTGGCGCTGAGTGCATGGTCCTATACGGGCGAGGCAATGTTTGCCGAAGCGGCACCGTTTGCCTTGACAATACTTTTGTTTTCTGCGTTATTTGTCGGATTTTTATTTACGAAAGAGTGGAAAAAAACATGAAAAAGCTTTTAAACGTATCAAATCTATCCAAGGCCTTTGACGAGACGGGTCGCGTGGTCGACCGGGTGAGTTTTACCGTGAAGGAACACGAGATCTTTGCCTTGCTGGGTCCCAGCGGGTGTGGAAAGACGACCTGCCTGCGCCTGATTGCCGGATTTGAGCGGGCGGATGAGGGAGAGGTTGAGATTGAACAGCAGTTGCTGGAGTCGCCGGATCACCATGTGGCTCCACAGGACCGGGGTATTGGTTTTGTATTTCAGGATTACGCCCTTTTCCCACACCTGTCCGCTTTGGAAAATGTGGCTTTCGGCCTGACGGACATTCCCAAATATAAACGAGAGGTGTTTGCCGAAGAGGTGTTGTGCCGTACGGGGATGGGAGATTACAAGCATCGCAATCCCAGTGAGCTTTCCGGCGGGCAGCAGCAGCGTGTGGCTCTTGCCCGTGCGATCGCACCCAAGCCCAAGCTGGTTCTGCTCGACGAGCCTTTTTCGAACCTGGATGCCATCCTGCGGGATACGACTCGCAAGGAGGTGAGGAGCATACTCAAAAAAGCGGGGATGAGCGCTTTGCTGGTGACGCACGACCAGGAGGAAGCGCTCTCTTTTGCGGACCGCATAGCCGTGATGAACGAGGGAAGAATTGAGCAGATAGGCACTCCCGAGGAGGTATATTACCAGCCTAAAACGAAGTTTGTGGCACAGTTTCTCGGCCGCACCAATCTTTTTCATGCCGAGGCCACGGGCAGTTCCGAGATTGCTACGAAGCTGGGGCCGATGAAAATCAACTACGAAACCGAGGGAAGAGTCTTGTGTTCCATCCGCCCCGAACACCTCACCCTCCGTGAACCGACGGGAAGCGAATCGCCCGAAGAGATCGGAGTGGTTTTAAGCAGGGAATTTAAGGGCCACGATATTACATATCATGTCCTCCTTAACGGAGAGCGTTACCTGGTCCATACTGACAACAGGGTTCTCTTTGAGCCTGAAGACCGTGTGGTAATCAAGCCGCTGGAGTCGGCTGTAATACTGGACAACAATCAATAAAACCAAACTATTGCCATGACTTTTAGCGGAATCGTACTTCTTCTGATCATTGCGGCTATATGCGGCGGAATAGGCCAAAGCATTTCCGGCTATTCGATGGGCGGCTGCCTGGTATCGATAGTGGTAGGTTTTATTGGCGCCTTAATCGGCAAGTGGCTGGCCGGTGAACTGGGCCTGACTTTTCTATTGCCCGTCACCATCGACGGAGAGACCTTCCCCATCGTATGGTCTATTATCGGCTCCGCCATCTTTGCCCTGGGGGTTGGTATTCTCACGCGGGGCCGCCGGGGATAAGCCTGCCGAACCTACCGGCTGCCGAAATCCTGGTTGTAGGGATTTTTGTCAAAGCCCGCCGTCAAGCGTATAAAACCGTGGTCGGTGGCATCATGACAGGCGTTGCACTTCTGAATCATGCTTTTTAGCTGTTTGCGCGCCTCGGCCCAGTCTGCACTTTCCACCGCCTTGTCGACCGGTTCGAATGAGGTGACAAGGAATGAGCCGGTTAGCTTTGCAATTTCATAGCCTTCATAGGTAGGCACGTCTTCCCTGATCTTTTCAGCAAGCTCCTCCATTTCGTGCAGGTAAAATTCGGCCAGTTCGGTATTCTCGGCATCTACGGCAAGGGCAAATTTGTGGGTGTACTGTTGCAGTGATGTCATGTAGCCCGCCAGTTCGGGTGTTTCATCACCCTCTTCATGGCCGGCTTGCGGGTGAAACTGAGACTGGGATGGTGTGTCCGATTGCCGGTTGCCGGAGCAGTGGGTAATGAAGAGAGATATGATGAGAAAGCAGGAGAGGATAGCAGCGAGATTTATTTTGTTCATAACCCTAAATATTAGCTTGCGGAAACGTGAGGTTCCAAGATAATAAATGTTTGGGACTTAAGGGAATAGGCCGGTGTGGCAAAATTATTTCTCCCGCATTTTAATTTGCCTGAAAAAAATCCATGTAAAACTCTGTTAACGACAGAATTTTACGGGGTTGATACGTTGTTATTATGTTAGGCTGCAATATGAACCCGAGTATCATCCACAGATGGAAAATACCATGAATAACTGGCTGTCACATTTGGAGTGTTCAAGAAGCGGCAAGAAATACGATGCCCGTGAGCTTCATAATATTTCGGAGCAGGGTGCACCCCTGCTGGCCCGTTATGATTTGGACCGGGCAAGGAAAGCGTTGAACAGGCATATTTTTTCCAGCCGGGAAGATAATTTGTGGCGTTATAGAGAGTTGCTTCCCGTAAGGGACAGCCAGCATCTTATTAGCCTGGGAGAGGGATGTACCCCACTCCGCCGGGTGGACCGCCTCTCCCGCCGGATGGATTTTTCCCGGCTGTATATTAAGGACGAGTCGCTGAATCCCACCGGTTCCTTCAAGGCCCGCGGCATTGCAGTTGCCATAAGCGCAGCTGTCGAAAGGGGTGCCAGTAAATTTGCGATGCCCTCTGCCGGCAATGCGGCCGGTGCCATGGCAGCTTATACGGCGGAGGCCGGTGTGGAGTCGAATGTATTTATGCCGAAGGATACCCCCCTGGCCTTCAGGCTGGAGTGCGATTATTACGGGGCAAATGTTGAGCTTATAGAGGGGCTTATCACGGATTGTGGAAAACTGGTGGAGGAACACAGGGAGAGCGAAGGGTGGTTTGAGGTCTCTACCCTTAAAGAGCCGTATCGGATTGAAGGCAAAAAGACCATGGGGTACGAACTGGCCGAGCAGCTCGATTGGTCGCTGCCCGATGTGATTATCTACCCCACGGGGGGCGGCACCGGGCTCATAGGTATGTGGAAGGCTTTTGAAGAGATGGAGCAGTTGGGCTGGATCGGGCCGGAGCGTCCCCGGATGGTTGTGGTGCAGACGGAAGGGTGCGCACCCATCGTACGCGCTTTTTCGGAGGGGCGGTCGTCGGCCCGGGCATGGGATGATGCCGAAACGGTGGTATCCGGTCTGAAGGTGCCCGATGCTCTGGGCGACTTTTTAATTTTGGATGCCCTGTATGAGAGCAACGGAACAGCCGTGGCGGTCAGCGATGAAGACTGTATCAATTATTCCCGGATGATGGCCAGCCATACCGGTATCTTTCCGGCTCCCGAAGGAGGGGCAACCCTTGCGGCTTTCGACAAACTGCACCGGCAGAAATGGATAAGAGAAGACGACCGGGTGGTGCTTTTCAATACGGGGAGCGGCTTAAAATACCTGGAGGCGCTGAACCGGCAGGTAGCCCGCCCCGAACTGGAGCAGGCCTGATACCCGAGAGGGTTTGGCGTTTCCGGACGGGTAGGTGCCGCCGCCGGATATTTTGAACCACTTGGCTACGGGCGTCTTACTCCGATCGCCCATTGCGACGGACTGAACCTTCCAAAAGCCGGTGATTTGCTGGGCGCGGGTTGTCAGGGGGGTGATAAAGAAAGCAATGGTTCCCTGCCGCATCTACATCGACCGCTCCTTGAAATGGGTGTTTCCCTTGACCTCGAAATGGCTGATGCCGTGATCGACGGTATCCATGCCGAAGCGGTTGTTGAGATAGTCCATCGCCCGGTACATGCGCTGAATGTCCGGGTTCTCCCGGAAGAACAGTTCCATCTGGGTGGTCATATTCAGTTCGGTGGTGCCCAGCATAATTGCGCGAAACCGCTTGCCCCGGTCCCTGCAGTAGCGCAGCATGGGCATCGCTTTCTGCAGGCAGCTCTGCAGCACATAGCCGTCGAGGTTGGTCAGCCCCGGCGCGCGGAAGGTAAAGGAGAAGCCCTCCCTGCCGCTTCCCTGAAAGCGGACGTTGCCGAAGAATTTGTCGGATTTCTTGCCGTAGCCCCTCAGCCGGTAGCAGACCTGGCGGACACCCTTTGCCAGTTCGCCGGCCACTTTCCAGGGGTCTGTTGTCCAAGTGGAGAATGTATGTCCATAGGATACCCGCTCGGGCACGTAGTCGCTCTGGTCCATTACCACGGCCTGGTCCTTGCCGGCGACGGTCATCCACAGGATCTTTCCGAAATACTGTCCGAAGAGCCGCTGAAAAACGGGATAGCCCCGCTCGATGCCGTCTCTGATAGTGTAGAGCCCTTCAAGTTTCAGTTTGGCATAGCGCCGCCGCCCGATGCCCCAGACCTCGTCGAGGGGCAGCGGCCATATCTGCTGCCGTATCTCCTCTCCGGTGTGAATGACGGTCAGCCCGTCGGGTTTTTGCAGGTCGGAGGCCAGCTTCGAATAGGTCTTGGAGGTGGAGATACCCACGCTGCAGTAGAGGCCGGTTTCCTCGCGGATGGCTTCCTTCACTTCCCAGCCCATCTCGAGCAGCTGCTCGCGGGAGGCTCCGCGCCTCCAGGTGATATCCAGGAAGAATTCGTCCATGCTGTAGGCTTCGGTGTCGGGCGAGAAGGTATCGAGCACCTCCTTGATGCGCTTGCTGAACGCCTTGTATTTATCGTAGTCTACCTGTTTGAGCACGACGAAGGGACAGAGCCGGTAGGCCTCGAGGGCACTCGATCCGGTGGTGATGCCCCACTCGCGGGCTTCGTAGGAGCTGGTGGCGACGATGCCCTTTACGGTGCCGTCTTCCTTGCGCCAGCCGCCCACCACCACCGGCATGCCGTAGAGGTTGTAACAGAGCTGTTCGACCTGGGCATAGAAGGCGTTCATGTCGACATGCATATAGAGGCGGTCTTCCATGCTGCGGTGCTGCATGTCGGCCGCTATGGTCTGGTAGCGGGTGATGTTGTGAACGTTTTTCTGCAGCTGGTACGGCCCGGGATCGGGAAGGTCCGGCAGGCCGGAAGATCTGTAAATATTCATGTTGACAAAGCGCCGGGGCGGATATAATTTATATGTACGAATGTACATAATATAAAATCTGTTATTTAAATCAAACAGGAGTAGAGGAATGGAGCAGAAGCAAGGCAGTGAGAAGGAACCGGAGCCGCTGATAGTGATCACCACGGTGGCCTCTTTTGCCGACAGGGAACGGCAGATCAACCGCCGCCTGCAGCCGATCAGGATTTTGAGGCGCGGCGGACAGGTTCATCATGTCCGCACAATCCGCAAGTGCCATGAGGAGCCGGTGGGCCACGGGCACAAGCAGATCCACATCACGCTGCAGACCCGCGACGACCGCTACCTGGATATCGTCTTCGATACGCGCAAGGTGGGCTGGTACCTGGTCTACGAGGAGGCCGGGATGATTTTGGATTAGGGGACGCGGAAGCGGCCTGCAGGGCCGTCAGTAGGGGGACTTGAATATGCCCTTCTCGTTCATGTGTCCCACATACTTGCCCAGGATGCGTACCTCCTCAGCTTCGTCGGGCTCGATGATGATGTCGTCATACTCCGGGTTGGCCGGCTTGAGCCGCAGCCGGTTCCGTTCCTTCTGAACCTTTTTAAGGGTGGTCTCCCCGTTATAGAGCACGGCCCCCACATCCCCGCTGTGCAGCTCGGTCCTGGAGAGCAGTACAAAGTCGCCGTCGGTGATATCCAGCCCCTTCATGCTCATTCCTTTTACGCGCAGGGCGAAGAGGTTGTCGGCCTTGGGGAAGAGGTGATCGAAGGTGAGTTCGCCCAGGTCCGACTCGATGGCTTCGCGCATGGCGCCGGCCGTAATTTCTCCGAGCACGGGGATGGAGGAGCCGGCCTCGCCCCGCCCCGGCCAGGCGTCGGCCGGCGAGCTGAAGGTGTAGTTCTCCGGCCCGTCCTTTTTGAGGTAGCCTTTCTCAACGAGGGCCCGGTGGTATTGCACCGAGCTGTTGGCCGATTTCAGGCCGTTGAGCTCCGCGGCCTCGCGGTGGCTGGGCAGCCGCAGGTGCGTCCGGAAAAAGGAAACCAGGCTGTCGTAGAATTCCTGCTGTTTGTCTGTAAGCGGTTTCATAGGGATCGGTTCATGTACATATATACATAATATAGGGAGGGGGAGCCGTTTTTGAAAATGGGGCCGGGATGCCGGAGGGCGGAAGTACCCCTACCAAGACTCGAACTTGGATCTAAGGTTTAGGAAACCTTTGTTCTCTCCGGTTGAACTATAGGGGCATGAATTTGCATTGCCTAAGATAAGAAATGAACGGAATCTTGGGAACCGCTTATTTGATGTAATTTTTGCCCCTGAAAAGAGTACAAGCTGCCTTCCCGGTTAATGTGAGCGTTGCCCGGCTCTTTTGATCGTTGAATAAAAAAAGGCGAATCCCGGAGGATTCGCCTTTTGTAAACCTTGGAGTACTACCGAAATTTAGTTGTTCGGCCGGTACTTGTACGGGCTGAGGGGATGTGACTCTGCTCGGCGGTTACGCTCGCAACCGAGTTCTTCGGTTTGATCCATGCAGGGGTTGGGAGCTTTACCCAATCCGCGAGACTCGATACGATCGGCAGAAATACCGTTTTCGGTATAAAATTCTACCACAGAAGCTGCACGGCGCTTACTGAGACGCAGGTTGTACTGGTCTCCACCGACGTGGTCGGTGTATGCGTCGATGCGAATGCGGAAGTTCGGAGCATTCGTCAGCTTCTTGACGTTCTCGTTAAGGATACGAGCCGCATCCTCCCGGATATTGGACTTGTCAAAGTTAAAGTTGATGGTGCCCATATCGTTGTCTTTCAGAAATGCAGGCTTCTGGCTGTCGTTGGCATCGGTTCCCATCTCAACTTCCTGGGAATCGGTAAAACCGTCGCCATCGCTGTCTGCATTGTTCGGGTCGGTGTTGTACTCATTGACCTCTTCGGCATCCGTGAGTCCGTCACCGTCGGAATCGGCTTCCAGCGGGTTGGTTCTGTGCTGGTTCACTTCGGCCCCGTCGGAAAGTCCGTCACCGTCGGTATCGGCTTTCAGGGGATCCGTGTTGTGAGAATTCACTTCGGCCCCGTCGTTCAGTCCGTCGCCGTCAGTGTCAGCTTTTAATGGGTCGGTTCCATATCTGTTGACTTCATCTCCGTCGGAAAGTCCGTCGCCGTCCGTGTCGGCATTGTTGGCATCGGTTCCGAGGTCCGCTTCTTCAGCATCCGTCAATCCGTCACCATCGGTGTCAACCGGCTGTTCCTGGGTCGTTTCCTGGGTAGGACTGCAACCATATTGAAGGGTGACACCTCCGAAAAGCAAAAATGATACGAGTAATAGGTTAAGAGCTCTTTTCATTGTAATGGTACTCCTCTTAGGTTTATTAGTTTGAGTGAAATGATTTGATAAAAATGTTATTGCCCAGCTAAATTAATAATGAGAAATCTAAAATAACGATCCTCATCTATTCTAACAAAAAATGCTATTGTAAGTTAGCATTAATTTCAAATTCCCTATATATTGGGTGCCCTCAATGGGGCTATAGCTCAGCTGGCTAGAGCGCTTGCATGGCATGCAAGAGGTCCGGGGTTCGAATCCCCGTAGCTCCACTTTTGTTTTACTGCTTAAAAATTAGTTATTTATAACTAACTTCATTAGTATAAACAGATTTTATACAGAAGAGTTCCGAACTAATTTACTATTCATCAACTCCCGGAACTGAATTGCACTTTCTTTAGGTTGCTGCATAAAAGGGGTGTGGTTTATAATTTAAATAGTGGGGTTAATATGAATAGTAGGACCTTCAATTCTAATGTGGGAAGGTATTGCCTTGCAATTGCCTTTATGTTTGCTGCAGCCTTTCCGATACAGGCACAAGATGCCCAGATTTTTCTGGAGCTGGAGATGGCTCCAAGCCTGACGCGGTCACAGTCCATTGATGTAACCAGTTTTATGCGTGGGGATGATCAGCGAGGGCCCAGCATGTACCGGGTGTTTATTCAGAATGAGGCAAACAATACGCCTGCCAAGAACCTATATTTACAACGGCTGTGGAAGTCGGAAAAACGAGGAATTCTATCGGAAACGTATCAGGAACAGTCCACACCTTTTGAACTCAGGCCAAGGCAGAGGATCCTTGCCGGCAGCAAAAACCTGGAAAAAAGGCTTTCCCAGGGTAGAAACCAGGTTAATTTTGAGGGGGGGATGACCACCGCCGGGGAAGAATTAATGAATGATATGGGCGGTACCGGCCAGCTCCCCCCGGATACTTATTCCCTGACAATCAATATCTACCAGGGCAACAATAGCCAGAACGGCGGTGTGTTGGTTGCAAGCGCCGAACAGGAATTTGGAGGCAACCTGGTTGCAAATGATCAGGGTTTTTACCTCTTGAGTCCCGGAGATGTGGTCGGATCGGGCATGGAAATCTTTAATGCCTATCCTGAATTCAGGTGGGAGGGCAGCAACGGGGTTGCCTACCGGTTGATCGTAGTCAAGGCCGGCGGTCGGGAAAGCCCGGAATCACTGATCCAGGGGGCCCGGAGCTCGGAACCTTTGAGAGGAAGGGGCGTTTCCGGCCAGGGAAGCCTGCTGGACTTTGAAGTGGCAGATGTAACGGTTCGGCAGCCAAGCTACCAGCTGCCCAGCAGCGGTGTGCAGTCCCTTGAACCGGGAGGCACCTATTACTGGCAGGTTTTTGCAGAAATTAGAGGAAGCAGGGGCAGCCGGGAAACACGAAGCTCGGAAATATGGAGCTTTACCCTCTCGTCCGACGCTTCGGTACTCAGCTCTGCCCAGACCCGTGAACTGGAGCGCTTGCTCCGGAGATTGTCCAGAGACGGCCAGATACCGCAGTTGTTGAGGGATGGATATGGATTGTGGTCGGTCGAAATTGACGGACAAACCTATTCGGGGACAGCAGCCCTTGAAAAACTTACCGAACTGGTAGAAAGGGCCAATGACGGTGAAATTTCGATTGTAAACAAGTAGAGGTAACCATTATGAAAACTTCCAAACTATTTAAAGCAGGTAGCGGAGTGCTTCTTTGTCTCTTCCTGGCGGGAATGGTATCCGTCTCTTTGGTAGAGAAAGAAACAGCCAACCGCCCCCTTGCCTATGTTCAGAAATATAAGCCGCTGGTACAGGTGGACAATGAAGATAAGCAGATTATTGCCTCCCGGGCCGAACGGCTCTATAGCGGAGACACGCTTAGTACAGACGAGAACGGCTTTGCGCTGGTGCAGTTTATGGACAAAAGCATCGCCAAGGTTAAGCCGCAGTCGCAGCTTATCATTCAGGGCTCGGTGGATGGAAAGGCCAACACTTCCGCACGCATCAATCTTGAGGCGGGAGAGGTGTTCCTGAACATCACCAAACGCAACAACTCCAATTTTGAGGTGGCATCCAACACTTCGGTGGCTTCGGTCAAGGGTACGCAGTTCGGAGCCTCTTCCGATGATTATTACTGGGTGTTGGAAGGTGTTGTTGAAATGCTGTCAAACCGAACCGGCGGGGCGGTAGACCTTACCGAAAACATGTTCGGACGGCTGGAAGATGACGGTTCCATTATTACCGGTGCGCTTTCTGCCGAAGATATTGAAGAGCTGAACAGGGGGTACGAACAGCTGGAAAGCAAACTTGAACCGAAAGGAATAAAACTCAAGTTCAGAGACGAAAACGGACAAGTTAGAGAGATAGAGATGCAATATTTTGAAAACTAAACGTGCTGAGGAAGGTTAAATCAAATACGTTGGCTGAACCTCGGCATTCGGGGGTGACCGATGAAATCACATATAGGTAAGCTATATATTTTATTAAGTACGGCGCTGCTGCTTGCGGGAGCGGGCTCTGCTTATGCCCAGGTGCAAATCAAGCATCAGGCTCCCACCGTGCTGGAAAGCGGACAAACGCATACCTTCACATTTTCCGCACCGGGGGTGAATCCGGGAAACGTACAGGACGCCTTCCTGTTTTACCGGATGGACGGCGACCTTTCCTATAAACAGGAGAAAGCCCGCCTGGATCAGACCGACTTTGTAGCGGAGCTTTCCATACCGGAAAACTCGTCGGGATCACTGGAATACTATTTTCAGGTGGACCTTACCGACGGCCGTACCATAAGTTATCCGGATAACAGGGCGACCGGCGGCCCTGTCAGGGTGGAAGTTGTTGAGAATCAATCAGCCGAGATAAGTGAAGGCAATGTGCAGGGTATAGAATACGAGGTGCTGTCGCCTGAACCCGGCCAGGAGCTGGCAGCCGGCGAAGTGGTGGTGGCCCTGACCCTCTTCTTTGATGAGGAAGAGGTGGATACAGCGGTAACATCCTTTAAGCTGTTCTTCAACGGGGAGGATATCACACAGGAGGCCGACGCCAGCCGGTATTTCTTTACCTATGTCCCGGATGACCTGCCTCCCGGCAGCCATTCGGTATCACTGCAACTGGAAAATGAGGAGGGGACCGCAGAAATCGTATCCTGGTCGTTTAGGGTGGTAGACCCGGTAATGGCCGCACGGCAGTCTGCGGAAGAGGATAACTTTATTCCCAGCGGCCAGGCAGAGCTCACCGCCCGCAACCAGATGATAGCGGGAAGCAACAGCGACGTGTTGAGCGGTAATGTGCGCCTGTCCGGACAAAAAAACAATATTCGCTATTCGGCCTATGGACTGCTGACTACCCAGGAGGATCCCCGGCTGCAGGCCCAGAACAGGTATGGGGCGGAACTGTATGTGGGTAACTGGCTGGAGATGAAAGGCGGACATATCTATCCCACCCTGAGTCCCCTGACCATAGCGGGCCGCCGTGTGGAGGGGATCAATACGGCTTTCCGCCCCTTCAACGGTGCGGTAAACCTGCAGTTTGTGTACGGACGGATGCGGCGCGGTATTACCAACCTGTACCAGGCTGTTCAATCGGAACCGGTAAGCTTTAACGATACGGTGGTGGATACCAGCTACACCCTGAATTTCCGGGATCAGGGCTTTGGTGCCTTCAAACGGGATATTATCGGCGGCCGCCTGGGCTTTGGCCGCGGACGCACCTTCAATTTCGGCTTCAACCTGCTCAAGGTACAGGACGATACCAACTCCATTGCGGTGGTATACGACTATAATGACCTGATGCGCAAGAGGCCTGAGCTTGCCACAAACCTTACGCAGGAAGATCACAATAAGCTGCAACAGGATCCCAACCTGCTGGATGTTAACGGAAACCCGCTGCCCAAGGGTAACTTTGTTGCCGGCTCGGACCTAAGCCTGAACCTACATAAGAACAACATTCAGTTCAGGGCCGAAGGAGCCATCAGCCTGTTGAACGAGGATATTTCGGACGGACCCCTGGACTCGGAGACGGCAGATGAGCTGGGCATTGACCTTGACGCCGGTGTGGAAAACACCCTGGAGCGTTTGTCATGGATTATCATCATCAATGAAAATATGAGTACCCTGCCCCTTCGTTTTGATCTGTCGGGTACCGAATCACAGGCCGAAATATTTTTCCCCATGGGTATTGTGGGAACCGAGTCGGAGCTCTCGTTGAACTATTTCAAGAACAATCTCCGGCTGAAATACCGATGGGTCGGCCCCGACTTCAATTCCCTGGCCAATTCGACGGTCCGGAAAGATATTTCGGGACTGAGTGTAACCGACCGGTTCCGCCTTCTTTCCAGCCGGGTATATGTCACCCTCGGGTATGAAAACCTGAACGACAATGTTATTAACCACAAAGAGGCCACAACCAATACGGTTACCTACCGCGGGAACGTGAGCTGGTATCCCGTTCAGCGTGAACTTCCGCGGATAAGCATAGGTATAAGAAACAGGAGCCGGGATAACGGGATTGGCTTGTCCAACCCCTATTTGAGCGGCTCCCTTGAACAGCGGGCGGTACGCAACTATGAAATTGTCAGCGGCGACACACTGGTAGCACCCAATGCCCGCAAGTCGAACTCCCTGCAGCTTACCACCTCCATCTCCAAGGAGTTTGAACTTTTCGGCATCAGCCACGACGCCAGCCTGAACTATTCCATCCTGAATACCAGGGATGAGGTTTTCGCTTACGGAGGGGCCAACAGCACCAACCTTTCGCTGAGGGTAAGAAACCGGTTCACGGAATTGCCGCTCGACACGCATGTCGGAATTAATATGAATAATACCGAGACGCTGGGCGGGCTGACAACCTTCAAGATCGTCGGTTTTGATATCGGCGGCAGGATGTTCCTGATGGATGAAAAACTTAATGTGGATGCGGGCATAGCCTTTACCAGGAACACTGCAGAAGTGACCTCCTTGAGGGTAAATGAAAACGATCCGGCTGTCAACGGGGATGATTTCTACGAGGCCGACCCCACGGACACAGCCGTATCGGAGAATAATGCTTACATCCTGCATGCGGGCGGACGGTATACTATCAATGAAAATCACGCTTTGCTGGTCAATCTCCGCTTTACAAATGTTACCAGCACCCTGGCCGGAACGACCCTACCGAATGACCGCCTGCTCCAGGCGCGCTACATTTTCAATTTTTGATTTATGGCGGCAGGAAGCAGTACAGTCAAGCAATGGACGGTTACCGCCCTTATCCTGTTTGGGACGGTTATCCTTTCTATATTCATCTCCTATACCACCCCCCTGCGCCAGCTGGAGAACAAGATTACCGACCAGCTGTTTGAGATAAGGGGCCCCATCCCCCTGGAAGATACCACGGTGGTGCTCGTGGCAATAAGCGAACAGGCCGATAATGAAATACCCTACAAGTACCCGTGGCCTACCGATCTGTATGCAAAACTCATTGAAAACCTGAATGAGGCCGGTGCAAAGGCTATAGGCATTGATGTAATTTTTGACCAGCGCGATAATTATGATCCCCGCAATGATACGCTCTTTGCCAGGGCGCTCAGTACATACGATAATGTCGTTTTAGCCGGAAAAGTAATGAGAGACCGGCAGCAGCGGGGCGAGCAGTCGGGGTCGATCAGCCAATCAATTGTAGGACCCCATGCCCTGCTCAGGGAAGCCAATCCCAATAATATGGGGCTTGTAACCGTTATTCAGGATGCCGACAAGGGGGTAAGGCGTTACCTGTTCCGGGACCGGTTTCGCGGCACGGAATACTTTGCCATGGGACTGGAATTGCTGAGGCTCTACCACGGCTGGGAGCATCCGCAGGTGGAAAGTTCGGGGACTTCTTTTCGGTATGGAAAGTATTCCATTCCCAAATACGATGAGCATACGATGGGAATAAACTTCTTTGGGGCCCAGTCGACCTTTCCCCGCTATTCTTTTGAGTCGGTGGTGGACGATTCCACCGTCCTGCTTTCGTCAGAAGACCCCGATTTTCAATTGAATACGTTTTCAGATCCGAATTTCGGCCTGCGGCAGTCGGGGGTATTCAAGGACAAAATCGTACTGGTGGGAGCTACCATGGAAGAGCTTCACGATTTTCATAATACGCCTTTTACAACTGAGAGCAGTATGCCCGGTTTTGAAATCCATGCCAATGCCATTCAAACCATGCTTACGGGCAAATATGTTCAATACGCCCCGGTATGGGTGAATATCATGTTCATCGTCGCCATTGCACTGATCATTGTATTGGCAACCCGGTATTCCGCCGGAATATGGGGATTTGCCATATTTATCCTGACGGGTGCGGGTATAGCAGGGCTGGTCCTTTATTCATTCCTCGATGAGCGATTGATATTTGACCTGGCGGGGCCGATGATAGCCTTGACGCTCGGTTATGTGGGGACCAACAGCTACGAATATTTTATCGAGCAGAAGGAGAAACAGCGCATAAGGGGCATGTTCTCCTCCTATGTTTCGCCTACCCTGGTAAAGCAGATGATCGAGTCGGGGCAGGAACCCAGCCTGGGGGGCGACCAGGTTTATATCACCGCTTTTTTCAGCGATATCCAGTCTTTTTCCTCATTCTCGGAGAAGCTTGAACCTCATGATCTGGTGACCATCATCAACGATTACCTTTCTGCCATGACCGAGATCCTGACGCAGGAAGGGGGAACGCTGGACAAGTACATAGGCGATGCCATCGTGGCCTTTTTTGGAGCGCCCGTCGAAATGGACGACCACGCCTACCGGGCCTGCGTCGTCTCTCAGCTGATGCAGGAAAGGCTTGGCGAACTGCGTAAAAAATGGGCGGAAGAGGGAGATCGGTGGCCCCCGATCGTTCGGCATATGAGAAACCGTATAGGTATCAACACGGGCCTGATGGTAACGGGTAACATGGGGTCGGAACGCCGCTTCAATTATACGATGATGGGGGACAATGTAAACCTGGCCGCGCGGTGCGAGAGCGGGGCAAAATCCTACGGGGTCTACACCATGGTAACCGGCGACACTAAAAGAGAAGCGGAACAGCATGGCGACCGCTGTGTATTCCGGTATCTCGACCGTATCGTGGTGAAGGGGCGCACCCAGCCGGTGGATGTATATGAGATCATGGGGTTGCGGGATACTCTCTCCGGCCATCACATGGAATGCAGGGAACTATTTGAAAAGGGCATGGAAGCCTATAAGTCGCAGGATTTTGAAACGGCCCTTCAATATTTTGAACAGTCTGCCGAACTGGAGCAATTTCAGCCCGGCTCTGCCGAACTGGGACAAATTCAGCCCGGCTCTGCCGAACTGGA
>CAYREV010000004.1:0-35177 GCA_964423345.1 uncultured Balneolaceae bacterium
TTTACTGATTAAAAATGTCAGGCCCGTAAGCCGTACGCTTAAGGGTGAAAATAAGGTCGATATCCGTATTCGCAATGGCAGCATTGGCGAGATCGGAAAAGATCTTAAGGCTTCGGACAATGAAACCGTGCATGATGCGGAAGGGGCCTATATTTCGCCGGGCTGGATGGATATGCACGTTCACCTGCGTGAACCGGGATATGAGCACAAGGAAACCATCGAGACGGGCTGCAGGGCGGCCGCCTTCGGCGGGTTTACCGAAGTGGCCTGCATGCCCAATACCAATCCCCCCATCCATACCCGGGATGTGGTGGAGTATATCAAGAAGAAGTCGGCTTCGCTTCCGGTGGAGGTGCATCCCATCGGATGTGTGTCCAAAGAGCGCGAGGGGAAGTCAATTGCCGAAATGGCCGATATGCAGGATGGCGGCGCCGTGGCTTTCAGCGACGACGGGGATCCCGTGTACAATTCCGAGCTTATGCGGGTGGCCCTGGAGTATTCGTCCATGCTGGGCGTCCCGATCATCAATCACGAGGAGGATTTGAAACTGTCCCGCCCCGGCCATATGCACGAGGGAAGGGTATCGACCCGCCTGGGAATGGAGGGTACACCGGGTATTGCCGAAGAGGTGATGATAGCCCGGGACCTGCTGCTGGCGGAGTTTACCGGGGGACATATACATGTGGCTCATATTAGTACGGCAAAGGGGGTGGAGCTGGTAAGGCGAGCCAAGGCCGACGGAATTAATGTAACCACCGAAGTGTGCACTCATCACTTTGACCTGACGGACGAGGAGATAGACCGGCAGCATTTCGATACGAACTACAAGATGCATCCGCCGCTTCGCACCCGTGAAGATGTGGAGGCAATGATCGAGGGCCTGGCCGACGGCACCATTGATGCCATTTGCACCGACCATGCCCCGCATGCCATTGAGGAGAAGGAAGTGGAGTTTATTTATGCACCCAACGGCATTATAGGACTGGAAACGGCCTGGGGCGTTACCGTTCGACAACTGCTCAAGCCGGGAGCCCTGGACCTTCAGGGGGTTATGGTAAAGCTGGTGGACAACCCCCGCAATATCCTGAATTTGGAAGTGCCGAAGATTGAAGAGGGGGCCGAAGCCAACCTGACGCTGTTCAATATGGAGCAGGAATGGACCTTCGAGGAAGAGCATGTGAAATCCAAATCCATCAATTCACCCTATCTCGGTACTACCATGACGGGTAGGGCGGAGGCCGTCTACAACAAGGGACAGTTTATAGTGAATACTATTTGAGAACCTGTAGTGTATCGATGCTTCTGTCGTTATATGCGATAAATCCCGGATTGATGAAATGAATCGCCACTGTTCTGAATTAATTTTCACCTCTGCATAAAGCTTATTACCGAGAAGGGAAAATTGGATGAATAGCTGTGGGGGACGAAAATGTTAAGTGAAAATGAGAGCATTCTGCCTGATTACAATATTGGCAATAGTTGCAGCTTTCCCGGCGGGGAAGGCTGAAGGACAGGATACCGGGAGTGCCATCCCTTCGGCTGAATACGGTCATATTCCCGACTCGCTCTTTGGCATGCAGCAATATGACCCCGATCCCTCGGCTTCCTATCTCTATACCCTCAAGGAATTGGACATTTCGTTTGATAACGACGGTTCATCCATTGTAGCCCTGTTGAATTATCATGTGCGCATAAAGGTATTTGATGCCTCGGCACGTGAAGCCTCCCTGGTAGCCATACCCTATTATTTTGAGCGAAACATCGAGGAAGTGACCGATATCAGCGGTGCCACCTATCTTAAATCGGGCAGGCGTGTGCCGTTGCAAGAAGATGAAATTCGAACGATCAATATCAACTCCCGGTACAATGTGAAGGAGTTCAGCATGCCGGCGGTAAAGGACGGAGCCGTCCTGGAGTACCGATACCGGGTTAAAAGAAGATATATTGAGGAGTTGCCCGATTTTTACCTGGCCAACCAGGCCCCGACGGCCCGGTCGAAGGTAACCCTAACCTACCCGGGGTACCTCCGATACGATACCGTCGTTGAAAATTTCAAGGGAGATATTGAGCGCTATACACAGAAAATCGATACCAGTTCCGTGGCCAAGGTTTTTACCATACCCCAGCCCGATCCCATACTGCAGGAAATATGGGTGGCACGCGATGTGCCGGCCATAGAAAAGGAGGCCTATATTTCATCGCTGGATGACTACCGGGGTAAGCTGAAGTTCAAGATGAGCGAGTTCGGCATTCCCCGCCAAAGCCTGGAGAACAGCTGGGATTTTGTGGTGGCCGAACTGCGCCAAAACCAGAACGTGCTGGAGGCAGCCCGCAATAATATGGAGGCGGTAAAGATTGGGCGCTCCATCCAAAGGGAATTTGACAATACAGAGGCCGTCCAGGACAGTATCTTCAGCTATGTAAACAGCAGGGCCAATTTCAGCGGCAACAAGAGTCCCTACAGCGAGATGCGCGATACCACGGTGTTGTCCGGCAACCCGGCCAATCAGGCGGCCATTAACCAGACGCTGCTGGCCATGCTTCAGGGGGCAGGGATCCAGGCATACCCGCTTTTTATCTCCACCCGACAATACGGGCAGATAAACAAGTCGTTTCCCTCTTTCTTCCAGTTTAACGGGCAGTTGGTATATACCACTATTGAAGGCCGGAGCTATTTTATGGATGCCAGTTTTCCGCACAGCCAGCCTAACCTGATACCGGTGGATACCTATAACGAAACGGGCTTGTTGCTGAAATCCAGGGCGGACGGCTACGAATGGACAAATATCAAACCCTCAAAAAGCCTGTTTGATATTGATATCAGGGTAGAAGCCAGGCTGGATGCAGACGGAACGCTTTCCGGCAGGATTCGCACCGAAAATGCGGGATATCCCGCCCAGGTTATCCGGAAGAAATATTCCGACGGGGTGCCGGTAGATGAAATCGTTAAACAGGCGGTCTTTGACGGCTATACCGATGTGTCTTTGAGTAACACTTCGTTGACGAAGCTGGAGAGTTACAAGGAACCCCTGGAATATGCGGCCGATTTCAAGCTGTACGATTATGCCACCAGCTTTACGGAGGGCCTGGAGTTTCGCCCGATGGTGGTGGGATACCTGATGAGCAATCCCTTTGATGAGGCACGCCGTGAGCTGCCCGTCACCCTCGATGCCCCTGAAAAGCTGGACCTTGTGTATGAAATAACGCTGCCGGAAAACTTCACAGTGGAGGAACGCTACCGGGACCGGTCGATAGAACTCCCCGGGGCAAGTTTCCTGGAGCAGTACGATGTTGAAAGAAAGGTGATCCGATACGAATTTCATATAGATATCTCCCGCAAGCGTTTCGGGCCGGAACTGTTTCCGCAATTGTTGAAACTGTACGAACGGTGGGTTGAGCTGAGTAACAGTAAATGGATGATAGAAAGTAAATAGCTCTTATTATCTTTCCCCGGGCGGTGTGAAAGTATAACCTCTAAACATTTGGCAAATGAAACTGGCACTGGAAACAGCAACAAATATCTGTTCGGTTGCCCTGGAAGAGGACGGCGGAGATATATTTGAAAAACGAAGCGAAGCACGAGGCACTCATTCCGAGCAGCTATTTATCTTTATAGATGAGGTGAAAACAGAACACCGGTTTGAGGTGAGTCAGCTGGATTCGATTGTCGTAAGCGAGGGGCCGGGATCCTACACGGGCCTGAGGATCAGTGCAAGTGCCGTAAAGGGGCTGCTGTTCGGTACCGATGTACCGCTGTTTGCAGCCAATACATTGGCTTCCTACGCACTTGCAGCCGCCGAAACACTGCAGGGCCCCGCAACCATCCACAGTGTCATCGATGCCCGGCGGGTGCACCTGTATCATCAGAAGTTCATTTTTGAGACGGGCCGCCTTTCGCCGGCCGGGGAAGTTAAAGTTACTCCCATTGAGGATCTTGAAAAGAGGGTGTCTCCCGGCGACGCTATTGTCGGTACCGGCTTGAACAGAATTGACAGGGAGGTGTTGAGTGAAGTTAAGATGTTTGATCACAGCTATATCTCAGCAACATCCCTAATAAGGCTGGTTAATCTGACCGAAGATACGAAATTGATCCGCAGGGTTGACCCGGAACAGTTTGATCCCAATTACCATACAACAAACCAGCCGTGACCGGATATTTGAAGGACCCTTGGTATGCGGCCGGTTTGCCAAAAGCCGTATTTGCGGTATAGGACTAATAAAAACATTTTCCCTTCTCTCGAGAATCGTTATTTTTGGGGTCCATTTAAATTAAAACAAGCTCAATGGCCTGGTTTAAGCGTAAAGACAAGAATATACAGACCGAAGAACGCAAGGAAATGCCCGAGGGGGTGTGGGTGAAGGTCCCCACTACCGGTGAGACGGTACACCGTCGCGAACTGGAAGATAACCTCTGGGTGGATCCCATGAGCGGGTATCATTTTCGTATCGGAAGTGAGGAGTACTTCTCTTTTCTTTTTGACAAGGGTGAGTTTGAAGAACTGGGACAGGAGATAGTCCCGGACGATCCCCTGGGCTTTGAGGACCGAAAAAAATACAGCGACCGCCTGAAGGAATACCAGGAAAAAACGGGCCATTCGGATGCCGTACGGGTGGGTGTAGGCTCCATGAATGAATTGGAAGTGGTCATAGCCTGCATGGATTTTGACTTTATAGGCGGTAGTATGGGATCGGTAGTGGGTGAACGTCTCGGTATTGCTATTGATCATGCCCGCGAAGATGAACAGCCCCTGATCATCATATCCCAGTCGGGCGGCGCGCGCATGATGGAGAGCGTACTTAGCCTTATGCAGATGGCTAAGACCTCGTCCAAGCTTGCTCAGCTGGAGGAAGCCGGTGTGCCTTATATATCAGTTATGACAAACCCCACCACCGGCGGAGTGACGGCCAGCTTTGCCATGCTGGGTGATTTTAATGTGGCTGAGCCCGATTCCCTGATTGGATTTGCAGGGCCCCGGGTGATACGGCAGACTATAGGGCGTGATCTGCCGGAAGGTTTTCAAACGGCCGAATACCTACTGGAACATGGATTTTTGGATTTTATTACTCCCCGCAACCAGATGAAAAACAAGCTGACCAAACTGCTTAAGCTGGTGCTTCACAAATTTGAAAAATAAATTCGGGGCCAGAGGTATTGCAAGCGTTGCTACCGTCCGCCCCGGAGACTGCTAAGCTGTTCCCGGCTACGCTCCTTTATTTTTTCCCCCACATATAAAAGTATTGCCTATGAAACGACTATTCCTGTTACTTTTTGCTATTGGATGGCTGTTGCAACCGGCCAAAGCCCAGCAGATCACCTTTGACCACCTGTTTGACGGGACTTTTTCGCCGGAAGGAATACAGAACGTAAACTGGATGAAAGACGGGCGCTACTATACTGCCCTGCTTCGGTCGGATGAAGATATAGAGCTGCGAAAGTATGATATCCTGAACGGCGAATCGGAATTGCTGGTTTCCAGCTCCCAACTGGAAGCGCCGGGACGGGAGAAGCCCATACCTATTAGGGATTACCAGTTTTCTTCGGATGAGACCAAAATAATGATCAAGACCGATGTAGAAAGAATCTGGAGGCGAAGTACCCGGGAAAATTATTTTATCTACGACCTCAAGACCGGTAAAACCCGGAAGTTGAGCCGGTCGCAGAAGAAACAGCAGTATGCCCGGTTCTCGCCGGCAGGCGATAAGGCCGCATTTGTTCAGGATAACAACTTGTTCCTGGTAAACCTGGAGACCGGGCAGGAAACGCAAATTACTGAAGACGGTGAATTCAACAAGATCATAAACGGCGCCACGGACTGGGTATATGAAGAGGAGTTTGGTTTTGCCAAAGCCTGGTACTGGTCGCCCGACGGCAGCAGGATCGCCTACTATCGTTTTGACGAGTCAAGGGTAAAGGAATTTTTTATGACGGATTGGGGGGATCTCTATCCCGGATTGACGCGTTTCAAATACCCCAAGGCGGGTGAAAAGAATTCCATCGTCAAGATCGGGGTCTATGACCTGGAAACCGGTCGTACCACCTGGATGGATATCGGTGAGGAGACCAACCAGTATATACCGCGTATTAACTGGACGAAAAGTTCGGATACGCTATCCATACGGCGCATGAATCGCCTGCAGAACAAGCAGGACCTGATGCTGGCGGATGTCAAAACAGGCAGTACGGAGACCGTGAAAACTGAAACCAGTGAAACCTGGATTGATGTTAATGATAACCTGACCTTCCTGGACGACGGGCGACGGTTTATTTATACCAGTGAAGAGAGCGGGTACAACCATGTGTATCTGTATGATATGAGCGGAAAACTTATACGACAGATTACCCGGGGAGAGTGGGAGGTGACGCGTTATCTGGGGTATAATGAGGATAATGAGCGAATTTATTACATCAGCACGGAAGATTCACCGCTGGAACGCCATCTCTACAGTATTAACATTGACGGGAAGGGGAAACGGAAATTAAGCAGCGGTGAAGGATGGAACCGCGTCAACATGAGCCGTGATTTCAAATACTATATAGAAACCTTTTCAGGGCCGAAAACGCCCCCTGTCTATACGCTGCACAAAGGCGATGGCGAGAAAGTCAGGGTGCTTGAAGACAATCGGGAGCTGGCAAACCGGATGTCGGAGTTTGACATGCCCGGAAAAGAGTTCATAAAGGTACCTTTGCCCCAGGCAGAGCTGAATGGCTCTATGCTGAAACCTCCTCATTTCGATTCCTCCCAAAAGTATCCCGTGTTGTTTTACGTCTATGGGGGTCCCGGAAGCCAGACCGTTTCCAAAAGTTTTGATTCCGGCCGGCGTGCTATGTGGCACCGATACCTGGCCTCCCGCGGATATATTATTGTAAGTGTAGACAACCGGGGTACCGGGGCCCGGGGAAGGGACTTTGAAAAGCAGGTATATAAAAAACTGGGGCAGTACGAGGTGGAAGACCAGATCGATGCCGCCGAATACCTGCTGGACCGCTATGCGTTTATGGACTCCTCGAGGGTCGGTATCTGGGGCTGGAGCTATGGAGGATATATGTCCAGCCTGGTCCTTGGCAGGGGGGCAGATGTTTTTGGAACGGCTATAGCCGTGGCCCCGGTAACCAGCTGGCGTTATTACGATACCATATATACCGAGCGGTTTATGCAGACCCCCCAAATGAATCCCGAGGGGTATAAGAAAGGAGCGCCGCTGACCTATGCCGGGGAGATCGAGGGGGATTACCTGTTGGTTCACGGTACCGGCGACGACAACGTACACTTCCAGAATGCCGTTGAAATGGTTGATCGGCTGGTAGCCGAAGACGTGCAGTTTGAAACCATGTTTTACCCCAACCGGAGCCACGGTATTTACGGTGGCAACACCCAGAAGCACCTCTACCGGATGCTGAATGATTTTATAGTGGAAAACCTTTAAGTCTTGAACATTAATTTGGAAGGCGGGATCGAATTTCATCCCCGTTTCCCATGGACAGATACCTTGTCAAAAAATGCGATTTGCCGATTACGCTAAAATATATGTTACCGGAGGAGACGGAGGGGCCGGAATGGTTCACTTCCGCCGGGAGAAGTATGTACCCAAGGGAGGCCCGGATGGTGGCGACGGTGGTTCAGGCGGTGACGTAATACTTAAGGGAAATGAGCAGCTAAACACCCTTCTGGATCTTCGTTATCGCAAATATGTCAATGCCGATGACGGTGAGAAGGGTGGTTCCAGCAAGAAAAAAGGTAAAGACGGCAAGGATGAGATTCTTGAAGTTCCCCTTGGATGCGTAGTCTTTGATGAAGAGAGCAAGGAGAGGCTGGGAGAAATTACCGAACACGATGAAGAGATGGTTATTGCCAGGGGCGGCAAAGGTGGATTGGGAAACTGGCATTTCCGCAGTTCAACGAACCAGACGCCCCGTCATGCTCAGGATGGTGAAGAGGGGGAGGAGAGAGTCGTTGAGATCGAGCTGAAGCTGCTTGCCGATGTAGGGTTGGTCGGTTTCCCGAATGCCGGAAAGAGCACCCTGTTGTCAGCCATGTCGGGCGCCACCCCTAAAATTGATTCCTATCCGTTCACCACTCTTCAGCCCAATCTGGGTGTTGTTACGCTGCCCGATTACCGTACCATCGTGATGGCCGATATACCCGGAATCATTGAGGAGGCCCATGAGGGCAGGGGGCTGGGTATACAGTTTCTCCGGCATATCGAACGCAATAACCTTTTGCTGTTTATGGTGAGTTCCCAGCAGGATGTAGAGTATGAATACCGGGCGCTATTGAAGGAGCTGGAGTCGTATCGAAAGGATCTGCTGGACAAGCCCAGGGTGCTGGCAATCACAAAAATGGACCTGCAGGAAAACTATGAATTGGAACAGGATGTAGAAATTGATATTCCTACAGTTGAAATTTCCGCTGCAACGGGCTACCATATGGAAGAACTTAAAGAAATCATCTGGGAGCAGCTGCAAAATATTGAGCCAAAAGAATCAAAAACTGAAAAGCCCGGTTAGGGAGTTTATCGCCCTGACCCTGGTGCATGGGCTGGGCGCTAATCGCATCCGGCTGTTGATGCGGGTTGTTGACCATCCCCAGGAGATATTCCGCCTTGGCAGGAAGGCGCTGGAGCGTATCGAGGGGATCGGGAGTGTCCTGGCCGATGCCATTCTCAAATTCAACGGCTGGCAGGAAGTGGATGAAATCCTTGATCAAACCCATCGTTCCGGCGCCCGGCTGATATCATTTCTGGACAAGGATTACCCTCTTCTGCTCAGAGAGATCTATGACCCTCCGATTTTACTATGGATCAGGGGAGAGGATAAGGTGTTAAATAATCACGGAGTGGCAGTGGTGGGTACCCGCAGGTGTACCACTTACGGATTGAATAAAGCGGAGTATTTCAGCCGGGCTTTGGCAGAAAGGGGGTTAAATGTGGTGAGCGGACTGGCTTTGGGTATTGATGCGGCAGCTCACAGATCTACGCTTAAAAAAGGGGGTGTGACGGTAGCCGTCCTCGGCTCCGGTATCAACAATATATATCCGTCCACCCATAAAGGGCTGGCGAAAGAGATCGTTGAGGCGGGCGGCGCCGTGATTACGGAGTACCCGCCGGAAACCAAACCCGATGCGGGCAATTTTCCCGTACGAAATCGTATCGTAAGCGGCTTGACCCTCGGTACTCTTGTCGTTGAGTCCGGGATAAAGGGAGGCAGCATGATAACGGCGCGATCGGCACTGGATCAAAACAGGGAGGTTTTTGCGGTACCTCACTCCCTTGATAACAGAAGCGGGGTGGGTTGCAACGCCATCATCAAAAGGGGATGGGGGAAACTGGTGCAGGACATTGAGGACGTGATGGCGGAGTTGCCGGCACAAAGGGAGATTGCCGGGAGTGAAGCTGCAGAGAGGGAGGCCGGGCCTTCAAGACCCGACTGGAGAAACCGGGAGCTGAATGCATTGGGCAAGGCCATATGTGAATTGCTGGAAAGTAAAGGTTCCCGGCATATCGACGATATCAGCAAAGTTCTGAACCTTCCCACCCATACCGTACTGGGAAAATTGCTGGAACTCGAAATGATGGAATGCATCCGTCAGACAGCCGGAAAGAGGTTTGAGCTGCGCTAGAGGCCTTTCGCATTGATTTAATCATTTAATTTCGGCCGTAGAAAGAGTATCTTTTACATGAAGTTTGCAGCAGGAGATACCATATTGACCGATGAGGTGGCACTGCCCGTTGTGCAATACAGCACGCTTATTATGAGGGCGGGATACCGAAGGAGAAGCCGATCAGCTGTCACCTGTTTCCGTTAGGTATATGGTGCGACAACGATATTGAGTACGTGAGTGTTGAATGGCTCCCGGCTTTGTGTTCAGCCGGTTGTGATAAAGGCAGGCGGGAGAATACCTGCCCGGTTGATTTTATGGAAAAACCTTTGAAGCGAAAGTATGGCCAAGACTGGCAGATAGAATTTCCGGAAGCCTGTGGGGAAGTTAGAAAATAAAAGTTTATGATTAAGACCGGCCAACAGATGAATCAGAAGCAGTCGCAGCAGCAGCGGCTGTCGCCACAGCAGATTCAGTATATCAAGCTGTTGCAGCTTCCTACTGTGGCACTGGAACAGCGAATCGAGGAAGAGCTTGAGATGAATCCGGTTTTGGAGGAGGCTGAGCCGGAAAGTGAAATTGAGCAAGCCGAGGATCATAATGCCGGGGAGGAATGGGAAGATAAAAGAGATGAAGAGGTAGACCCGGTTGATCAAAATGACGAGATTGACTGGGATGAATTTATGCATAATACCGAGTACGACGGCAATGACTACGGAGGATCATATGGGCCCTCGTCGGGAAATGAAGAATGGAGAGACCTCCCCGATCCATATCATGAAACATTGCTGGAAGAGCTGGAGCATCAAGTGGGTTTGCTGGACCTGGATGAAAAGGAAGAGTTGATAGCCGACCAGATCCTGGGCTCTCTCGATGGAGACGGTTATTTTCGCCGTGAGATAGAAGCGGTGGTTGATAATATCGCTTTTAACCAGGGAGTACTGGTCTCTGAAGAAGAGGTAGAGAGTGTCCGCAAAAAGATACAGCAGCTGGATCCTCCCGGAATTGCTTCCAGGGATCTTCAGGATTGTTTGGTGGTGCAGCTGGAGATGATGGACAGGGAAGCCGGCGGCAGGGATACGGCATTGGAAATGCTGAAAAACCACTGGGGCCTGTTTGAAAAAAAACATTTCAGCAAACTGAATAACAAGCTGGGTATTGGCGACGAGGAGTTAAAAAGGGCTTTTGACTGTGTCAAGGGGTTGGATCCGAAACCCGGCGGATCGGGTAATTTCGTTGATGATACCAAGAATTATATTGAACCTGATTTTGAAGTGAGGTATGAACCCAACTCGGCCGATGGTGAACAGGGGGAGGGGGATTTTATCATAAAACTGAACGACCGGAATGTGCCGCCTCTTCGCATATCGCCCAAATACAAAAAGATGTGGGACGATCTCAAGGATCGGAAGGGATCAAATCCCGAGACGAAAGAAACCAAAAATTTTATCAAGGATAAGATTGATTCGGCAAAATGGTTTATAGACTCTATCAGGCAGCGGCAGAATACCTTGATGAGAACGATGCAGACTATTGTTGCGCTGCAGGAAGATTTTTTTAAGCATGGCGAAGGACTCAAACCCATGATCCTGAAAGATATCGCCGAAAGGGTAAACCTGGATATCTCTACTATTTCAAGGGTGGTCAATGGTAAATATGTACAGACCAGTTTTGGTGTATATGAATTGAAATATTTTTTCAGCGAAGGTATTGAGACCGAAAGCGGGGAGGAGGTATCAAGTATAGAAGTGAAAAATGCGGTCCAGGAAATTATTGACAACGAAAATAAGCAAAAGCCCCTCAGCGACCAGGCCGTAGCTGACCAACTCAAAGATCGGGGCTACAAGGTTGCCAGGAGAACCGTCAGCAAATATCGGGAGCAGCTCAACATCCCGGTGGCACGGCTTCGGAAAAAAATTATTTAATCAGGAGAGATAGAGCGCGAGATCCAACACCTCCGGCACTTCACTTTTGAAATACCAGTAAATGGCACCTGCCAGACCCAACAGATAAAGGCCGGCTGTCAGGGAGAGGAAAAGGCCCCTTTTGTTGAATAGGTTCCTGGCAGTGTCGGCAGAGGTGACCAAAAAGGCAAAAAGCTGAATCAATATGAAAATGGTCCCCAGGCCTACTATGAGAAAACCGGAGGAACCGGCTTTCAGGAGGATAACCATCAGGGTGGCTACTACAAAATTAAGCTGGAGCGGCCAGGCATAGAGGTTGACGACCTGGTTGTATTCCCTGATTTTTTTGTTGCTCAGAGATATCCACAAAATACTGACTATAGAGAGTGCTAAAGAGAGAAGGCAACCCAGCAGAAAAAGCGAGGCCAGGGAGTTGCCTGCAACTCCGAGAGCGGGATAGTGATAAAACAGGGCTTCCAAACCTACCGGTGATAACAGGGTATAGGCCATACTGTAGATGCAGATACCTGCCAGAAGGCTGTGTTGAAGCAACAAGGTAGTGGTAGCACCCGATGTACGGATATGTCTTTGCATGACGTCATCAACGAAGAATGTGTGACTGAGAAAGTAACGATTCAAGGATTTGCGGTAAACGGGGCTCACATTGTAATTAGCGAAGAATACCCCCCAAATTATGAGCAATAGAAGTACGATTGGATCGTGTTTGCTCTCTGATGGGATCTCTTCTTCGGGGGTGGGAAAGATAAAATTCGAATCGGAAGTAAATAGCCGAAGAGTAGAACCTACAGTTGGATGGCGGTCCATGGTATTCATAAGCCATTGCATATCAACAAACACCGGCATGGAGGAGTTGCCGTATCGTTTTAAGAACTCTTTGAAAGGAGTGAGGTAGCTTGCTGCCTTGCTTGTGGGATCATAAAGCATTAGCTGTTGGACCGGCCCCGGGTACGTTTGATCATTAAAGGCCATATTCCCATCGATGCGCATTTCATGAATAAAAAAGTCGAATTGCGTGGGAGGGGTGTGCTCGGGCGGATGAGGGTGAAGGAAGAAGAGCGAATCTCCGGTTACCGACTTAATTTGCCGGGTGAAGGGTTCGAGGGCATCCTGAAACCGCGGATTCGATACGGCCCCATTGCTGAATAAGCCTATGGCGTTGACGGAAGATTGTGTGGCATAATGATTCACATAACGGCTGACTGTATGTAGCAGGGTGCTGTCGGGCGAATTAAAAGTCCGGGCAATCGGAAAGACGATGGGGATGGCTGCATAGACCTTGAACCCACCTTCCTCGATATATCTCCAGGTATCGTTGTCAAGCCGGTCATTGACAAGCAGCCATTCAACACCCAGACTTTTTAAGGTATCAAGCCGATTTTGTACTTCCGCGGAAGAGGAGGGGAGGTCCCATTTTACGCCGAGTTTATGTTGTGCACTGCCTCGGCTGGCCGGGAGCAGGATCAAAAGGGCTAAAAGTAGAGGCGGAAGATACGAACGCATCAATATGGTTGTAGGTTGAGGTCCCTATTTGGGATCAATGGTTTTTTCTATAGGGAGTTCCTGGGTTTCCTTGAAGCTGCTGAGCACAACATTTGAGCGGGTCTTGCTCACCCCGTTCCATGACTGGATACGGGAGAGGAGACTCTCGAATGATTCTGTGTTTTCGGTCCTTATCTTAAGGATATGGGAACCGTCTCCGGTTATGGAGTGGCATTCAAGAATTTCAGGTTCATCCTCGGTGTTATTAACAAATGTTTTGTAGTTATCCGAACCGTCTACTTCTACAAATACAAAGGCAGTGATATCAAATTTGAACTTTTTGGAGTCAAGCAGAGCGTGATACCCTGTGATAAGATTGCGTTCTTCCAGTTTACGCATCCGCTCTGAAACCGAAGGTACGGAGAGGTGCACAATATCTGCCAGTTTATTTCGCTGGGAGCGGCCGTCTACCTGAAGATGCTTAAGTATTTTGATATCAATTTCATCTAAGTTATGAGCCATAGTAATTTTAAGTTGCCTTAATTTTCTTTGTTTCTTTAAAAATAAACTTAAATAATTTGGAGATCAACCGGGCAATTGAGAAAACAGCTTAAATTTTGTTTGTATGGATATCCCGGGAAAAAATAGAAATTAGTTATGTCAACCTTCCCAAAACTCTATTATCTTTTGAGGCCCCTTTAACTTAGAAACCGATTATTTACATGTTAGATATCAATTTTATACGAGAACATACCGAAGCCGTCAAAGACGGGATGCGGCATAAGGGAGAGTCGAATACCAAGCTTGTAGATAAGGTTTTGAAGGCCGACGAGGAATGGCGAAGCATGGTACAGCAGGTAGATGAATTGAGAAGTGAGAGCAATACCAAAGCCAGGGAGATCGGCAAGCTGATGGGAGAAGGCAAGAAGGAGGAGGCCCAGGAAATTATTGCACATACCAGCGACTTAAAAAAGAAGATCAAGAAACTGGAAGCAGACCTCCAAAGGTTTAAGGAGGAACGCGATGAGTTGTTGCTTCAAATACCGAATGTGCCCCATGAGTCGGTTCCTGTCGGACAAAATGAAGAAGACAACGAGGTATTTAAAAGGTGGGGAGAAGTTAACGAAGGGGAAGAACTTAAGCCCCACTGGGAGCTGGTGGAGGAGAAAGGATGGATCGATTTTGAACGGGGATCGAAGGTAACCGGCGCCGGCTTTCCCTTTTATGTAGGGCCGGTAGCGCGCCTGCAGCGTGCATTGATCAACTTTTTTATCAACCGTGCCGTCGAGGAGGGGTACCTGGAGATACAGGCACCCTATTTTGTCAATGAGGATTCGGCCCGGGGGACGGGGCAAATACCTGATAAAGAGGATATGATGTATGTGATTCCACGGGATGAGCTTTTTGCCATCCCGACAGCAGAAGTGCCGGTCACAAATTTCCACCGGGATGAAATCATTGAACAGGAATCCCTTCCCCTGAAGTATGTAGCTTATACGCCTTGCTGGAGACGCGAGGCCGGTTCCTATGGAAAGGACGTCAGAGGACTGAACCGCCTGCATCAGTTTGACAAGGTGGAACTGGTAAAGATCGTACATCCCGATACGGCTTATGATGAGCTGGAAAGCCTGAGGGAATATGCCGAATCCCTGCTGGAAGAACTTGAGCTGCCTTATCGCACGCTACTGATGTGTACCGGTGATATGGGATTTACCCAAACGAAGAAGTATGACCTTGAGGTATGGAGCCCCGGACAGAACCGGTGGTTGGAAGTCAGCTCCTGTTCCAATTTCGGCGGTTTCCAGGCTCGCAGGATGCAGCTTCGATATCGGACGGACGAAGGGGATACCCGGACACTTCACACCCTCAACGGCTCGGGCCTGGCTTTACCCAGAATTGTAGCGGCCTTGGTTGAAACCTACCAGGAGGATGACGGACGTATCAGGGTTCCCGGGGTGCTCGGGGAGTTCATGGGGTCCGACTATCTGGGGTAGGAGGTTTTTCGGCTATGCGTTTTTGGCATCTATTGAATTTCCGAGTAGCCTGAAAAGAAAATATATCCCTGCCGCTGCCAGAATGAGGAGTGCCAGGCTGCCCCAGAAAATATAGGCTGCGTAGGGAATAAGAATGAGGCCCACCACCGTAGCTAAAAAACGCAGGGGACTGTTATAGGCATAGCCGGTTGCCGTAAGGATACGAAGTATTCTTTGCCACATGGATCATATTGTTATTGGGATTTACTGATCCTACGGAGTGGATGTAAAAATGATTCAATGCATCTGTTTATGGGTGGGTTAGTGGGCCGTCCGCCTGTTTGTGGGCGCAAATAATCCCTCAGCGGGCAAGCGATATCAGGATGCTACCGCAAATAGCTCCTCTTCCTTAAAGTTCAGCAGGAGTTCCAGGATCGGCTGCATTTCACTTTCTTTCATGATGTCGGCCCGGAGTTGCCGGGAGTTGCGTATACCTTTGAGGTATTTGCCGTAATGTTTCTTCATGATGATAACTCCGTACCTTTCCCCGTGATGATCGACCGATCGACGGAGCTGTTCACCGCATAGTTCCAGCCGTTCTTCAATAGTAGGCTCGGGAAGCAGTTCGCCGGTTTCCAGGTAATGGCGGGTATGTTCAAAAATCCAGGGATTGCCGATCGCGCCACGTCCGATCATCACACCGTCAACACCGGTCGTTTCAAACATCCTCTTGGCATCTTCGGGAGAGGTAACGTCTCCATTGCCGATGATGGGTATTTCCAGGCCCGGCGTCTCTTTCAGTTTCTTAAGCCATTCCCAGCGGGCATCTCCCTTATATTTCTGGCAGCGGGTGCGGGCATGAACGGTCAGGGCCTTGACCCCGATATCCTGAAGCATTAGGGCCGCTTCCTGTATTCGTATGGTCCGGTCGTCCCACCCCAGGCGCGTCTTTACCGTAACGGGTTTGGATTGAACCGCATCGACTACCGATCCGGCCATCCGTTCCATCATGGCGAGATCCTTAAGGCAGGCCGACCCCGCCCCCTTTTTAACGATCTTGTATACCGGGCAGCCGAAATTGATATCCACCACGTCGGGATTGTTGTCCTCGGCAATACGGGCTGCACCTTCCATGGCCTCTTCCCGTCCCCCGAAAATCTGTACTCCGAAGGGACGTTCCTCTTCCGTGAAGTCCATTTTGTGCATGGCGGAGTCGGAGTCCCGTATAATGGCTTCGGAACTGATAAATTCGGTATATACGATACTTGCCCCCTTTTGTCGGCAGATCGAGCGAAAAGGGGAATCCGTTACATCCTCCATGGGTGCCAGCAGCAGGGGCTTGTCGCCCAGATCAACAGGACCGATATTCATATTCAGGGATTCATTTTAATTATTCAGAACTCAAATATAACAAGAAAATATTGGAAGGGCGACGTTTTACGCCAGGGGTGACTAGTCATTTCCTTATTTATCATGTATATTTGTTTTGCATTTAAAAGGTAATATTAAGTTGAATATTAAAGAGGAGTTACGCTATGGCATTAGCAGCAAAAAGTATTGAAGAACTACTGGGTGATGAAGCGGAAGATCTTATTACGCATGAATGCAAGACGATCTCCAGGGATAAACTGCACCTTCCGGGGCCTGACTTTGTTGATAATGTCTGGTCCCCTTCCGACCGGAATACCCGCGTGTTGAGAAACCTGCAGGCGCTGTTTGATAACGGACGACTTGGAGGTACCGGCTTCCTGTCTATTCTTCCCGTGGATCAGGGCATTGAACATTCGGCGGGCGCATCATTTGCCCCTAATCCCGATTATTTCGACCCTGCGAAGGTTGTTGAACTGGCCATTGAAGGCGGCTGCAATGCTGTAGCAAGTACTTTCGGGGTACTGGGGGCCGTTTCCAGGAAGTATGCCCACAAAATTCCCTTTGTTGTAAAAATCAACCATAACGAATTGATGACCTACCCGAATAATTACGATCAAATTATGTTCGGGACCGTTGAGAAGGCGTATAATATGGGGGCTGTCGCGGTCGGTGCCACGATCTATTTCGGTTCCGAAGAGTCAAATCGGCAGATTCAGGAAGTGGCCAACGCTTTTGAATATGCGCATGAGCTGGGCATGGCTACCATACTTTGGTGCTACACCCGTAATTCCGCCTTCAAGGTCGACGGAACCGATTATCACGCCTCGGCCGACCTCACGGGACAGGCTAACCATCTGGGCGTCACCCTTCATGCCGATATTATCAAGCAGAAACAGCCAACCAATAACGGTGGATATAAAGCATTGAATATGGGGGATTCCTCCTACGGCAAGCTTGATGAGCGCATCTATACCGAGCTTGCATCCGATCATCCCATTGACCTGACTCGCTACCAGGTAGCCAACTGCTATATGGGACGTGCCGGACTGATTAATTCGGGCGGAGCTTCCGGGCAAAACGATTTTGCGCAGGCCGTGCGAACAGCAGTGATTAACAAGCGAGCGGGCGGAATGGGGCTTATCAGCGGACGAAAAGCATTCCAGCGACCGATGGATGAGGGAGTCAAGCTGCTGAATTTTATTCAGGATGTATATCTTGATGAGGATATAAAAGTGGCCTGACCCCATAAAATTCTACACAAAAAGCCTTATGGGTGCTCCATAAGGCTTTTTGTTTATGATGCTGCTTGGTTATATATATGTATATCAAGTTTGTTGGACTTCGGTGGTTTCGTATCATACGTTTAAACCCGTCCGGCAAAAGTTTATCCTTTAGGAAAAATTGAATTGCAGCATAACGAACAACATACTCAAGAGCACAGGCCCAGGTATTATTCCAAAAAGTACCTGTTTATATCTATCGGTCTTAGCGTGGCGGGGATGGCAATTGTTATTTACCTGACCTATACGCCCGGGGTATTGGAACATCTCAAGCCCAAGCGGTTGCCGGGACTGTTTATCGCCCTGGTGGTCTCTTTTCTGCGCCTCTGGTTTTCGGCAGCCAAAATACGATACCTGGCGGAAGAGCGGCTGGGCTGGATTGCATCCTTCCGGGTCATGCTTAGCTGGGATTTTACCTCCTCGGTCACGCCCTCGACGATTGGGGGAGCCCCGATGGCCACTTATGCCATGACCAAAGAGGGATTCAGGCTGGGCAAATCATCCGCAATTATCCTATATAGCGTACTTTTGGACCAGCTCTGGTTTGCCACCGCTGTACCCATACTGATCGTAGCCGGGTTTTATTTTGAGGTGGTACCCGATAATATCGGTATGGTGGGACAGGCATCGATGCTACTGCTTTATGCAGGACTGTTGTCGTATGCAGGCTTGCTGGCCTATGGGGTGCTGCGTAATCCCTCGGCTATAACCAAAGTGCTGAATGGCTTATTCAAATTGCCCTTTCTTCGGCGATGGCAGCAGAAAATTTCTGATGAGGCTGAAAACCTCGAAGCCTATGCCAATGAACTGCGCGACAAGCCCGCCAGTTTTCTGGTAAAAGCCTTTTTATTGTCTACTATGTCGTGGCTGGCACGTGTAGCCCTGCCGACCATTGTAGTGTTGAGTTTACTGCCGGCGGATGTGATTCTCTCCGTTCTTCGCAGCCTGGCAATGAACCTGGCCTTTTTGATTGTCCCGACCCCGGGAGGCAGCGGTGGTGTGGAGGGTCTTTTTGCCATATTTCAGGGCCCGTTGATGGATCGAAAGGCCTTTATAGGGCTCGCGGTGTTTGCATGGCGCATCATCAGTTACTATATCACCATTGGGATGGGTATGATGGCTACAACCTGGTATATCAATCGGTCTGTCATGGAAAAGCTAAATGAGAAGCCCAAAGAATCGGGGATGAGTGTAGAGACGTCTTCAACAAAAGAAATATAAAACGTGGCTAAATCGAGAATTGAATACTTGTGTGACGAGTGCGGACATACCTCCGCCAAATGGCTGGGAAGCTGCCCCAGTTGCGGTAGCTGGCATACCTTTAAGGAGTTCAAGGTAAAAAAAGAGTCGAAGTCGGATAAAGAGCATAAAGGCAAAGTAGAAGGGCTGGATAAATCGGATCCGCCGAAGAAACTCGAGGAAATTGAATACAGGAAAGAAGCCCGTTTTCCCAGTGGAATTACCGAACTGGACCGGGTTTTGGGAGGAGGGTTTATGCCCGGATCGTTTGTTTTGATAGGAGGAGACCCGGGCATAGGTAAAAGTACGCTGGCCCTGCAGATTGCCAAGGCCAACAAAGAGCTGAAGATACTGTATTGTGCCGGTGAAGAGTCTGCCGGACAGATAAAACAGCGGGCGGAACGCCTGCATATACATTCCGGCCAATTGTATATCTACACGGATACGGATATAAGTAATGTGCTGGAGGAAGCCCGGAAGCTGAATCCCGACCTGCTCATTGTCGATTCCATACAGACGGTGTACCGAACGGAGCTATCAAGCATGGCCGGGAGCATTCAGCAGGTCAAGGAGTGTGCCGCCCTTCTTCAGCAGGTAGCGAAAAGGCAGGAAATTACGACTATGGTCATCGGCCATGTGACTAAAGACGGTAGCCTCGCCGGGCCGAGAGTATTGGAACATATGGTTGATACGGTTCTACAGTTTGAGGGGGAAGACAACTACACCTACCGTATTCTGCGAAGCCTCAAGAACCGTTTCGGGCCGGCCCAGGAGGTTGGGGTGTTTGAGATGCAGGAAGGGGGCCTTGTTGATATACTGAACCCCTCCCAGCTATTTCTATCCGATTACGACAGTAAAGTCAGCGGGAATGCCGTAGTATGTACTATTGAGGGGTCTCGTCCCCTGTTGATTGAAGTACAGGCCCTGGTAACCGACAGTAATTACGGGACACCGCAGCGGACGGCCAACGGCTTTGATCAACGCAGGCTGTCGCTGTTGCTGGCGGTATTGGAGAAACGGGGCGGCTACCAGTTTTCGGGACAGGATGTGTACCTGAATGTTGCGGGGGGGATGAAGCTAAATGATCCGGCAGGGGATCTTGCAGTGGTATGCGCCCTGGTGTCCAGCCTGGTTGATAAACCCATATCCAAGGATAGCGTATTGCTGGGAGAGGTTGGGCTGGGGGCGGAGATACGAACCGTCAACAAACTGAATCAACGGCTGAGTGAGGTGCAAAAGCTGGGGTTTGGCAGCGTATTGGTCCCCAAGGCCAACGAAAGCGATCAAAGGGACGGGCTGAAGCTGTATGGCATTAAGGATGTCATGGGAGCCATAAAAATAGCCCTTTAGGAGTTCCCCAAGGGCTATAAATCCATTAAGTGAGCGAAAAGATAGCAGGGTAACTGCTAGTAATTGTTTCGCTGCCGACGGCGCTGTTCCCGAATGCTCTTCTTCAGTGCTTCGCGACGCTCTTCTGAAGGCTTGGTATACTGCTGGTTCTCTTTATACTCATTCAGAATTCGAGAACGGGTTACCAGTTTCTTGAACCGGTTAATAGCCCGGTCGATGCTTTCATTATCTTTTACTTCTACTCCAACCATGTTGTAATGTAAATTGATTGCTTAGATTAATGGACGCCAAATATAAACAATTTTTGGCATTTATGTAATATTAGAATTTACCTTTTCCTTTCTCTATTCCCTCATACCAACAGGACGGGCCTGGGTTCCATTCATATATATGCTCAGCGCTCCTTCAGAACGCCCGGATTCTTTACATAGGTGTGAGGTATGGGGGTATCCGAGACCCCTATGCCAAAAAGAGCAAAATCATACTTTGTGGGATCAAGGGGGTCCAGCATTTTCAGTTTACGGGTAAGTTCGGTAACCGCTTTCCAATCGCTGTATTTACGGGTCAGCAGCCCGAGGGCTCTTGCCTGTCGGGCTACATGTACGTCAAGGGGGATCATGAGTTCCGATTCGGGCATGAAATTCATAATCCCGACATCCACGGGACTTCCTTTGCGAATAGCCCATTTCAGATAGAGATATAGACGTTTACAGGCACTGTTCTTGGCGGGGTCGGATATATGTTTTCGGCTTCGGGCTGCCGACTGCGGCTGGAGAGCAAAAAACTCTTCATGAAAAACATTAATCAATTCCCGCTGTTCATCACGGGCGATACGGTAACAGTGGGCCCAAAATTTTTCCATCGAGCCGAATTGGGTATAGATACTGTTAAGAATCCTGGAGATCCAGTAGAGGTCGACCGGTTTAAAAGTACGGTGTTTGAAGCCCTCAAAGGCCTTGCCGTCCGATTCGGAGAAGTTTTGTACGAAGTGGGCCGGGCGATGGTCCATCCGCCCTAACAGGTCATGTACCTTGTTGATGACGATGTCGCGTCGTCCCCATGCCATCAGTGCAGCCCAAAAGCCTGCAACAGCCTGGTCTTCCTTCTCGTCGAAAGCATGCATAAACAGGACGGGATCTTGATCTATATAGGAGGGACGCTCAATGCGGTCCACCCACTCGTCAAGGTATCGCTTAAGGGAATGCAGTTCGGTTGTTGATGCTTCTTTCAATCGGTCGGACACGGTATTACGGCTTCAATTCCTTTTGAGGATCACTCTTCATCAACTTCCTGGTAAGCTCCCTGTTGGCTTTTGGAAAGGGATACTGATCCAGTTGATTGATGGGTACCCAGCGCACTTCCTGGCTTTCCCTGGCGCCGGCTTCGCCGTCAACCAGCTTGCAGATAAAAGCGTGAAGGGTAATTTTAAAATGGGAATAGGCGTGGTCCAGTTTCATAAAGGGTTTCACGACGGCAACCTCTGCTCCAAGTTCCTCCTGCAGTTCACGGCTTACGGTTTCCCGGATAGGTTCGTTCTTTTTCTGTTTTCCCCCGGGAAACTCCCACATTCCGCCCAGCATGGCATCTTCCGGCCGGAGGGCGATCAAAACCTCTTCTCCTTTTTTAATAATACCGACTCCTATATGATGGTGTGGTTTTTTGCCTGCAGGCGATTTATAGGGGATACGGTCTGTTTTAAGCGTTTGATAGGCGCGGCAACCGGTGCTTATCGGACAATTTTTACAATCGGGGCCGGCGGGAGTGCAGACGGTGGCTCCCAGCTCCATCAGGGCCTGGTTGAAATCACCGGGCCGATCCCGGTCCAAAAGCCCTTCTGCAGCTTCCTGTATAGCGTTTTTGGTTTTACTTTTCCTGACGTCTTCCTCAATCCCCAGATAGCGGCTCAGCACGCGAACGACATTGCCGTCGACTACGGCATGGGGTTTGGAGTGGGCGATACTCAGGACCGCCGCGGCCGTATACGGTCCGACCCCCTTGAGTTTGAGGATCTCTTCCCTGTTGTCGGGTATGGCGCCCCCGAAACGGTCTACCACAAGTTTTGATGCCTCATGCATATTGCGTGCCCGGCTGTAATAGCCGAGCCCCTCCCATATCTTCAGCACTTCCTGCTGATCGGCCTCGGCCAGTTTATAGACCGTAGGGAAGCGCTCTATAAAACGATGGTAGTAGGGTTTGGCCTGGTCTACCCGCGTCTGTTGAAGCATGATTTCAGAGATCCATATTTTGTACGGGTCCCCACACTCCCGCCACGGAAGCGTTCTTTTATTACCATCGTACCAGGCAAGCAGTTCCTGTCGAAAATCTTTATCAGTCAATGGAGAAGTCTGGTTGTCTATGGTTATGCTTAATCCCTAAAATATAATATGACGGATTCTCCTGCTACTGTTCATCTCCGCTCTCGGTTGTATCGGGTTTTTCAATGACTCTGATAGATATATTTACCGATGAGGCGGCCCCGTACTGGTCGGTGGCGATGACCCTGAATTTGTTTTCGCCCACCTGCCGGGGAGTGGGGGTCCATTTAAATTCCCCGGTTTGTTCATCAACGGAGGCACCTTCGGGCAGGTCGACCCCGAGGTATCGAACCAGCTCGGGATGCATGCCATCGGGATCCGTGGCGGTGACCGGCAAGTTAAAAGGCTCACCTACAGGTATGCTTATGGGCCTGAGCGGGGCAAAGCGGGGTGGGGCATTGAATGAGCGTACGTCTACCGTAAAAGAGGTTCGGTCGGTCGACCCGTCGCTGGCGGTAGCCACAATGGTGAATCGATGGCTGCCTACATCGTCGGCTTTAGGCTGCCAGTAAAAACCGTTTTTCTTTATTTTGGCTGAGTTAATGTCAGACTGATAGGCAAATTGGACTTGCTCTGCCGGGAAACTTTTTTCCAGTTCCAGGCCGATAAGCAGGGGCTTGGGATAGGGTATAACCTGGTCGGGTATGGATTTGAGGCTGAGGTCTGAAGAGACGGGGGGCGTTTTTTTACGTTCTGTTGAGGTAACTTTCCGGCTTGTGGCAATACGGCTTACATTGTTGTATTCGCTTAACCAGAATTGGCGGCCGGTTACCGTGAAATGGTTTCCGGCTTCCCGGTCTTTTTTCCAAAGGACCGGTGATCGGTTTTTGAAGGAGGTCCAAATTCTATTGGAGATGCCCCTGATGATCAGCCACTCTTTCCAACGGCTGATTTTTGTTACCTCTTCTCCAATGGATCCCATCTTTGAGAGTTCGCCGCCACGATCGACTTCATACATATTTCCATTGCGGTCGGTTCCGACAAGCAGATCGTCAAGCAAATAAATATGATTGAGTTCGCGAAACAGGGAAAGCTCGCGGCTTAGGGTGATTCCCGTTTGCGAAGATTTGAAAACAAATAGTTTTTGGTCGGACGAAAGAGCAAACAGCTGGTTTCCGGAGGCCTCCAGGTCGATAATGGACGAGGCTCCGATCTGTTCTTTTCCTACCTGCTCCATGGTTGAGTCGACTGCCGAGGGGGTTGCGAGAGACAGCGAACCGATGCCCTCCTTACCCAATGCGACAAAAAGGTTTTGGTCGATCCTCTTGGCATCCAGGGGCGGGGCGGGCAGAAGGGTGGATGAATAAACACCCAATACGGATGTTGGTTCCAGGACCGTCAAACGGCTTCCGTCTCCAAAAAGATAGGCAAACCGTATATCGGCTGTCACCGTGTTCCCCCTCTGCTGCATTCCCGTTGAGGAATATAACCAACGGAGGCTGTCGCCGCGAGTTCTGAATACTACCATCCCTTCGGTCCGGGAAAGGACATATAAATGAGCCGGAGAGCTCTCTACGGTAATGATAGAGGGGATCTCCATGGTGGTTGTATAATCCTTTTCGAGGATCGGTTGAGCCGCCAGGCTGTTCGCCAGGGCCGTTAAAAAGAAAAGAGTAAGAAATAGAGATCGCATAAATTGTCCGTTTTTATTTACAGCCAGTGATGCATTTGATACCAGTGAATGGTCCTGGATATGCCTTCTGCCAAAGTTACTTCCGGGGTGTAGCCCAGTTCCTTTTGAGCTTTTTCGTCACTGCAAATCCACTCCAGAACCATTTCGTTGGCTTTTTCCCTGTTTAAAACGGGATAGGATCCAAAAAATGATGCCGCTTTTTCTACAACCCCGGCTATTTTTTTTACCATCCCCGGTTTGACATGTATGGGAATGGTTTTCTTACCGAGAACTTTACCGGTGGTTCCGCGAATTTCGTTCCAGGTGTATATTTTCGGGCCCGAGATAAAATAGGTGTAAATCCCCTTGTCGGTTTGGTCGGCGGCTTTGAGAATACCCTGGATTACATCGTTTACATAGACCATGGAAATACGGGGCCGTTCGCCATCGCCTACGATGGGGCAGATGCGTTTGTTCATCATTTTGAAGTAGGTGTAGATCTGCTCTTCCCGGGGACCGTAGACGGCCGGAGGCCGCAATATGGTGATGGAGTCATCGTTTCCCGCTATACTGTGAATTTTTTGTTCCATCTTCTTTTTAGACCGGCCATAGCTGCTGACCGGATCCATCGGCTCATCTTCAGTACGCGGTTGATCGCCGCTTGGCCCCGCAGCTGCCAGGGAGGAAAGAACAACCATCTTGTGTACCCCGGCTTTCTGGGCGGTGCGAACCAGGTTTTCCGTGGCTTCCACATTTGCATGTTCCAACTCGGCATAGGTGGGGGCTTTTACCATCCCGGCCAGGTGGAATATTACGTCGACTCCATCCACCCCTTTTTTGAGGACAGCAAGATCATCGAGGTCGCCCTTGACTTTCGTAAACTGTTTGCCGCTCAGCCATTTTTCATTATTTCTTACCAGGCAGCGAACCTCAGAATATCCTTCGTCTTTTATCAAATGATCAACAAGGTGGCTTCCGATAAAACCTGTGCCACCCGTTACAAAGGCTTTCATTAAAATTTGTATATTTGGTAGTTCAAAATTGTCTATGTTCATGCCCCCTTTTCGCTGCATGGCAGCAATTATTAAGATACAAATATGATTGATGCATTGGAAAATTTATGAGTGAACTGCGAATAGCAATTTTTACCGGAAACTATAACCATATACGTGACGGTGTTTCACTGACTCTGAATCGGCTGGTGAAATATTTGGAAGACCGGGAGATCCCTGTAATTGTTTTCGGGCCGACGGTCGAAGAACCGGCCCTTGACCATTATGGGGAGTTGATAACGGTACCGTCTGTTCCGATGCCGGGACGCCCCGAATACCGTGTCACCGTCGGTTTCCCGGAGTCGGCCCAGCGGCGCCTGCGTGAGTTCGATCCTACCCTGCTTCACCTGGCCACTCCCGACGTGCTGGGTTTCAGGGCGATGAGGTGGGCCCAGGCTAACGACATACAGATTGTGTCTTCCTACCATACTCACTTTACGAGTTACCTTAAGTATTATAAGCTGGGTATGCTGGAATTGCTGGGCTGGAAATACCTGGCCTGGTTTTACAGTCAATGCAAACATGTATATGTCCCTTCACCCTCCATGGCCGACGAGCTTAATGATCAGGGAATTACCGAAGGGCTGCGTATCTGGGCGAGGGGGGTCTATACCGACAAGTACCATCCCGGCCGGCGGGACATGGAGTGGAGGCGTTCCAAGGGATATGATGATGAGGATAAAATTGTCACTTTTGTTTCTCGCCTTGTATGGGAAAAGGACTTGCAGACCTTTGTTGATGCGGTAAATAAATTGAACGGATCCGTTAAGCCGTTGATTGTGGGTGACGGACCGGCCCGCAAGGAGCTGGAGGAGATGTTGCCGGAGGCCTATTTTACCGGTTTTATTACCGGCGAGGACCTCTACCGGGCATATGCCAGCAGTGATATCTTCCTTTTTCCGTCTGATACCGAGACCTTCGGCAATGTTACCCTGGAAGCGATGTCAAGCGGTTTGCCCTGCGTGGTAGCTGATGCCACCGGCAGCCGGTCGCTGGTTGAATCGGGAGTCAACGGTTACCTGGCTCCCCCGCGGGACACCAAGGAGTTTGCAGCCTGTGTACAGAAGATTGCCGATGACGATGAACTCCGGGATCAGATGTCGAAAGCTGCCCGCCAGAAAGCCCTGGCCTATTCATGGGAAAATGTAAACAGTAAGCTGTTGGAAGACTACAGGGAGGCATTGGAGGCTCCCAGGCCCGAACTTAAATTTTAGTATCGTGCGCATACTTTACGTATCACATACCCACCCTGCCAGGGGATCATTATTCGAAAACATAGGGGGCATGCAACGTGTCAGCATGCAGCTGGTGGCAGAACTGGAGAAAAAAGACCATATAACCCTGCACGAGGAGACTATAAATGTGTCGGGTAAGGGGAAAGTGGCTATCGGTACGGCTATATTCCTGTTGAAGCAGCTTGCCGGCTTGCCGGTTAAGGCGCAGGAGACCGAAGCCGACGTCATACTGTTTTCGTCAATGGTGACGGCAAGCCTGGCTTATTTTATTCGCAACAGGGTTTCCATTCCCATGGTAACCATTAATCACGGCCGGGATGTAACGCTGCCTGTTGAAATCTACCAGTGGTTCCTCCCCAAAATATTTGCCTCTCTTGACGGGGTTATTTCTGTTTCCCGGGCTACGCGCGAGGAGTGTATCAAAAGAGGCATGGAGAGGGAAAAAGGAGTGGCCCTGCCAAATGGTTTTGATATGACCAGGCTGCAGTATTATCCCGGAAAACAGCAAGCCCGGCAGGTGCTGATCAATGAGTTCGGCATGGCTATTGAAGATCGAAAAATGCTGTTGACAGTGGGGCGGCAAGTGCAAAGAAAGGGACATGAATGGTTTATTCGGAACGTTTTGCCGCTAATAGAGTCAGAAGTAGTGTATGCCATGATCGGGGATGGCCCCGAAGAAGAAAATATTGCGAAAGCGACCAGGGAGTCAGACTCCAGCGAATATATTTTCCAGCTGGGCAGGCAGCCCGACCGCATTCTTAACCTGGCCTATGCGGCTTCCGACCTGTTTGTGATGCCGAACATACCGGTGGAAGGGGATATGGAAGGCTTCGGCATTGTACTTTTGGAAGCCAATATGGCTAAGACGCCTGCTGTGGCCTCCGATCTTGAAGGTATCAAGGATGTGATTGAAAACGGTAAAAACGGCTTCAGGGTGCCTCACAATGCTGCCATGTTCGCCGGCAAGGTTGATGAAGTCTTGAACGGGGACCTGGAAACCTTTTCGGAGCAGACCAGGGAATACGTGCAGAATCGATTCAGCTGGCAGAATGTTTCAAATCACTATCTGGATTTCCTGAAACAGGTAACCGAAGATTATAAAAAGAATAAAATCGCTTATTGACATAATATGATTCATAATTTGATTGATGCTTAATATGGAAGTATATTTGCAACGATAAGCATTCATGTAAAGCCGAAAGAAGAAACGAATGGCCGATTCCAAGTCCAACCTCGCACAGAATGATATTTTTGCCAAGGCCTACGATTTTACCAAGGCCGATGAGATAAAAGCGGAAGGGTTGTATCCCTATTTCAAGCCTCTGCAGGCCACCGACGGGACGACGGTTCGAATTGACGGCCGGGAAGTCATTATGGCCGGCTCGAACAACTACCTGGGCCTTACCAACGATCCGCGGGTAATAGAAGCGGCTCAAAAAGTGTTAAAGTCGTATGGAACCGGCTGTACCGGTTCACGATATCTTAACGGGACCCTGGATCTGCACCTTGAGCTGGAAGAGAAGCTGGCAACGTTCATGGAAAAAGACTCCTGTGTGCTGTTCAGCACCGGCTATCAAACCAATGAGGGATCCATTCAGACCATAGCCGGTCGACACGATATTATCTTTTCCGACAAGGACAATCACGCCTGTATTGTTACCGGAACGCTGGTTTCCAACGCCAAAACCATGCGTTACACTCATAACGATATGGATCAGCTTCGCAGCCAGCTTGAACGATCGGATCCCGATGCCGGCAAGATTATTGTCAGCGACGGGGTGTTTTCGATGTCCGGAACGCTGGCCAAGGTGCCGGAGCTGGTTGAGTTGGCTGATGAATTCGGTGCCCGCCTCTACCTGGACGACGCCCACGCAATTGGGGTAGTGGGAGAGGGGGGACGAGGTACCGCTTCCGTATTCGGGCTTAAGGACGAGGTGGATCTTATCAGCGGAACCTTTTCCAAATCCTTTGCCTCCCTTGGCGGCTTTATTGTTGGTGACAAACAGGTTATTGAATATATCCGCCACCATTCACCGGCCCATATCTTCAGCGCCTCCATGCCGCCGGCCAACGTGGCAACCGTACTTAAAGCCCTTGAAATCCTTCAGGAGGAACCCTGGAGGCTGGAAAGGCTGGAAGAGATCTCAAATTATATGCGGTCCGAGCTAAGGGATATGGGCTTTAACGTATGGTCCAGCCAGACTCCCATCATTCCTGTTGTAATAGGCGAGATGATCGAATGCTTTAAATTCTGGAAAGCACTTTTCAAAGCGGGTGTATATGTGAATGCGGTAGTTCCGCCCGGAGTGCCCGAAGGACAATCACTGGTTCGTACCAGTTATATGGCTACGCACACCGACGAGCACCTGAATAAGATTCTGGAGGCATTCAGGAAGGTGGGTATCCAGATGGGAATCATAGACAGAAACGGACATTCACTTTTAGACCAGGATTAGCAGGTGGCCGTGGATAAGTCTTTCAACACCAATGGCATAACCCTGGTTACAACCAGGGAGGAGAGAAAGCAATTCCTTCAATTCCCCTACTCTCATTACCGTGATGATAAACACTGGGTTGCTCCGCTGCTGATGGAGCAAAAAAAGCTTATCGACACGGAGAAGAATCCTTTCTATCAAAACGGCAATATTACCATGTTCCTGGCAGAGCAGAACGGGGAGGTTTGCGGCCGGATTGCGGCCATCGAGGATCACCGTTTTAATGACTTTCATAACACCAATACGGGGTTCTTCGGTTTTTTTGAGTGTATCAATGATCCTTCGGTTGCCAGGTTGCTGTTTAAGGTGGCCGGCGACTGGCTCAACGAGCGCGGTTATGATAAAATCCTGGGTCCTTCGAATCCCAGCATGATGGACGAAATTGGGATTCTGGTTGATGGTTTCAATTACGACCCCAGCATTATGATGCCCTATCATAAGCCCTACTATGATGATCTTATCAAAGATGCAGGCTATGAGAAGGAGATGGATATGTATGCCTACCGTGTCACCCAGCAAACCGTGAGTTATGACCGCATGTACAAGGCGGAAGAGATCGTCAAGCGGCGGTATCCCAAACTGAGAATACGGGAATTAAACCTGGATGATATTGACCGGGAGGTGCAGATCGTGCGCAATATTTTCAACCGGGCATGGAAAGATAATTGGGGCTTTATACCGCTGACCGAAGAGGAACTTGCAGCCACCGCTAAAGATTTCAAGATGATATTGGATCCCAAGGTGGCTCACATCGCGGAGATGGATAATGAGCCCGTGGCTTTTTCAATCGGTTTGCCCGACCTGAACCAGGCCCTGAAGCATTTGAACGGTCGGCTGCTTCCCTTCGGCATTTTTAAACTTTTGTGGCATAAAAGAAATATAGATCAAATTCGGACAGCCCTGATGGGAGTGATCCCCAAATACCAGGGCAAGGGTATAGATGCCCTCCTTCACAAAGAAGCCATTTTGAACGGTAAGGAGGTGGGGTATAAATCGTCCGAATTGAGCTGGGTGCTCGAAACCAACACCAATATGATGAGGGTGGCAGAGCGCCTCGGTGCCAGTATAGAGAAGACCTACCGTATGTACAGTAAAACGCCGTAGATGGCCTTAGACCCTTCTTGGCTTGTTGAATTTAGATGGCGTTGCAGCCTGCGCCTAAGGTCAAAATTTCCTACCTTTGAATGCACTATTTCCGCGTTGTGTTATTATTATAGTTAGCTGTTAACTTTCAAAGCTTGGACAAGTCATGAGTGAATTTCGTACTGAAAAGGATTCGATGGGAGAAGTCAAGGTTCCCAAAGAAGCGTATTACGGGGCCCAGACTCAGCGGGCTGTCGATAACTTCCCTGTAAGCGGCATCATGTTCAGCCGGGAATTTATAGAGGCCATTGGAATGGTAAAGAAGCATGCTGCGGCTGTTAATGAAGAATTGGGCATGCTGGATAAAACGGTTACGGATCCTATTCGTGAAGCTGCCGGAGAGGTAATTGAAGGAAAATTTGACGAAGATTTTGCCATCGATATTTTCCAAACGGGATCCGGAACCTCTACCAATATGAATGCCAACGAGATCATAGCCAAACGGGCGAATGAGTTGAAGGGCGATGACTCGGATACGGTTATTCATCCCAACGACCACGTGAATTTCGGTCAGAGCTCAAACGATGTTATACCGACCACCATCCGACTGGCGGCTACACTGGCGGTCACGAATAATCTTGTCCCGGCCCTGAAGGAGTTGGCAAACGCTTTAACAGAGAAAGGTAAAGAGCTGTCTGATGTAGTTAAAACGGGGCGGACCCACCTGATGGATGCTATGCCGGTGACCCTCGAGCAGGAGTTCGGAGGGTATGCGCACCAGGTTGAACTGGGTATCCGGCGGGTTGAATCGGCCCTTGAACGCATTCGGGAACTACCCCAGGGTGGTACGGCCGTAGGTACCGGACTGAATACTCATCCCGAATTCGGCAGTAAGATGGCCGAGACGCTGGCTGAGGCTACCGGTATTGATTTCAGGGAAGCCGATAATCACTTTGAAGCCCAGTCGACCGTGGATGCCCCGGTGGAGCTGAGCGGCCAATTGAAAACGATTGCTGTAAGCCTGATGAAAATTGGAAACGATTTTCGCTGGATGAATTCAGGACCCAACAGCGGCATAGGGGAGTTGAAACTTAAAGCACTCCAGCCCGGTTCCTCCATTATGCCGGGCAAGGTAAACCCGGTGATTGAAGAGTCGTTGACCATGGTCTGTGCCCAGGTTATCGGCAATGATGCAACCATTTCGGTAGCGGGGCAGTCCGGCAATTTCGAACTTAATGTAATGCTGCCGGTTGTTGCCCATAACCTGCTGGAGTCTATTGATATACTGGCGAATGCCGCCCGTAACTTTGCGGAACGTTCGGTCAAACTCCTGTCGGCCGACAGGGAGAAGATTGCCGACATGGTGGGACGCAACCCGGTGCTGGTAACCGCATTGAATCCGCTGATCGGCTATGACCAGGCGGCAAAAATAGCCAAAAAGGCATTCAGGGAAAACCGGCCGGTTAAAGATGTTGCCCGAGAGATGACCGACCTTACGGATGAAGAACTGGATGAAGCCCTCGACCCGATTAACATGACCCGGGGCGGTTTTATGGATTAGGATGAGTCGGGATCCCCTGATAGGATACGGCTGATCATCATTTTGAAAAATAGGCGGAAGCACTTAATATTCCGCCCCGAATTTCTAATCTTATATTATTCATTTGCCCAGGCTACTGGTTGCAGATAAACTGAATTAACTTGATATCATGGCTCGTACGAAAACCAAGAATAAAGGCGCCGCCTCTTCTGGTAACAGTAAAAAAAAGAAGTATACGAAGAAGCAGAAACAGGAGATATTGGATGATTACAGAATGGCGGTAGTCAGCCGGGAAGCCTCCTATCTGGGCCGTAAGGAGACGTTGACGGGCAAAGCCAAATTCGGCATTTTCGGCGATGGAAAAGAGATGCCCCAGATTGCCATGTCAAAATATTTCCAGGAGGGCGATTTCAGGTCGGGTTATTACCGTGACCAGACATTTATGATGGCTATAGGGCAGGTGACCGTGCAACAGTTTTTTGCCCAGCTTTACGCCCACGCTGATGTAGAGCAGGAACCTCATTCGGGGGGAAGGCAGATGAATGCTCACTTCAGCACTCGCAGCCTTGATGAAAAGGGCGAATGGAAAAATTTAACGGAGATGAAGAACACCTCGCCCGATATGTCTCCTACTGCGGGACAGATGGCCCGGCTTTTGGGATTGGCCCAGGCTTCGAAGATTTATAGGAAGGAGGAGAAGCTGAAGAAAAAAGAGGAATTTAAGAAGTTCTCAAATGAGGGAAAAGAGATCGCCTGGGGTACGATAGGGGATGCGAGCACTTCGGAAGGGGTTTTTTGGGAAACAATCAATGCGGCGGGGGTGCTGCAGGTTCCCATCGTCATGTCGGTTTGGGACGATGGTTACGGTATTTCCGTACCCAGGAAGTATCAGACGACCAAGGGAAGCATTTCCAAGGTCCTGGAGGGTTTTCAGCGTACGGAAGAGCAGGATGGCTGGGAAATACTGACGGTCAGGGCGTGGGACTATCCCGCCCTGCTTGAGACCTATCGAAAAGCGGCAGAGATTGCCCGTGAGGAACATGTGCCGGTACTGGTGCACGTCCGCGAAGTGACGCAGCCACAGGGCCACTCCACCTCGGGTTCGCATGAAAGATACAAGTCTGAAGAGCGGTTGAAGTGGGAGGAAGAGTACTGCTGCAACCGAAAAACCCGGGAATGGTTGGTCGATGAGGGTATCGCTACGGATAAGGAGTTGAAAAAGATTGAAGAGGAAGCTAAAAATGAAGTAAAAGAGGCCAAAAGGGCTGCCTGGAAGGCTTTTACCGGTGAGATAGAGGAAGAGCTGAACGAGGTGGAGGATATGCTGGACAACCTGGCCTCTCAAAGCAGCCGTTCGGAGGAGGTCGAAAAGGTCAAGAAACAGATGAAGGCCCCGATGGTGCCGCTCCGCAAGGATATCATATCGGCGGCAAAAAAGGCGCTAAGGGTGGTCAGGGGTGAAAAAAATGAAGGCAGGAACCAACTGGCGGAATGGCTGGATAAACAGCTGAAGTTAAACCGTGAGCGATACAGCTCTCACCTCTATTCGGAATCGGAGCATTCGCCCCTGAATGTGGAAGAGGTGAAGCCGTCCTACCCGGATGAAGCAGAAAAGGTTGACGGCAGGGTGGTACTGCGGGATAATTTTGAAAAGATTTTTGAAGAGTATCCCAACACCCTTGTTTTTGGCGAAGATACGGGCAAGCTGGGTGATGTGAATAAAGGCCTTGAAGGCCTGCAGGATAAATATGGAGAAGTACGGGTACGCGATACGGGTATACGGGAGGCAACCATACTGGGCCAGGGCATCGGCATGGCCTTGCGCGGACTTCGCCCCATTGCAGAGATACAGTACCTGGATTACCTCCTGTATTGCTTCCAGGGACTAAGTGATGACCTGGCTACGCTCCATTACCGGAGCAAGGGAGGCCAGAAGGCCCCGTTGATTGTACGAACACGAGGGCACCGGCTGGAGGGTATCTGGCATACCGGATCGCCCATGGGGATGATTGTTAACGGGATAAGGGGAGTCCATGTATGTGTGCCCCGTAACCTTACCGATGCCGCAGGCATGTATAATACCCTCCTTAAGGGGGATGATCCGGCCCTGGTCATTGAACCGCTCAATGCATACCGGCTAAAAGAGAAAAAACCCGATAACCTGGGAGCCTATACGGTGCCCCTGGGCATTCCCAATGTGATCTCCGAAGGGGAGGATATAACGATCGTATCTTACGGGTCGACCTGTAATATATGTGAGGAAGTGCTGCCACAGCTGCAGGAGGTGGATATATCGGCCGAGCTTATTGATGCCCGAACACTGCTTCCCTTCGACCGGAACAGGGATATACTGGAATCCCTCAAGAAAACCAACCGCATCCTTTTTGTCGACGAGGATGTGCCGGGGGGCGCATCGGCGTTTATGATGCAGAAAGTAGTGGATGAACATGGGGGGTACTACTATTTGGATTCCGAGGCCCAGTGCCTTACAGCCAGGGAGCACCGGGGTGCCTACGGATCCGACGGCGACTACTTTTCAAAACCCAACGCAGAGGATATATTCGATGCGGTTTATGCGATAATGCGGGAGGCGAATCCCGAAAAATATCCGGCTATCTACGACTAGGAAAGTACCAATTGCGGGAAAAATCACGGACGGCTACAGTATAAGCAGGTCGATAAAGATGAAGGCCCAAACGGCAGGAAGGTAGCCGAAGGAGGCAAACATCAGTTTTTTGGCAGATTCTTTGGTGCGTTCTCTCGCATACACCATTCCATACCAGAGAAAGACCAGGCTGCTGAGGAGGGCGCCCGCAAGATAAAGCCAGCTGTTCATGCCGATTGCATACAGCCCCCAAACCGCCGGTATGAGGGCAAGAAGACAGATCATGATGTAGGCTGTCGTTTTATGGCGGGCGCTGTCATTCTCAGGCAGCATGCGAAATCCGGCATTGATATAATCTTCTTTGCAAACCAGGGCAATGGCCATTACATGGGGAACCTGCCATAAAAAGACGATAGCAAACAGCAGCCACATGGCTTCGCTGCCCAGATGCCCCGTAGCGGCTGCCCAGCCCCCTACAGGGGGCAGTGCCCCGGGTACAGCCCCGATAAAGACGTTAACGAAGGATATGCGCTTCATGGGGGTGTAGGCACCGAGGTAGAGTATGGTGGTACTGAGAGAAACAAGCCCCGCCACATAATTGACCATAAGAAAGAGGTATATCAGTCCAAGTATAATCAGGGAAAAGGAAAAGACAGAGCTTTCTCCGGGGCTGATCTTGTTGGAAGGTACGGGGCGCTTCTGCGTACGTTTCATCTTGCTGTCATGGCGCCACTCCAGAAACTGGTTATGGGCCGAGGTACCTGCAGCAATCAGGTAGGTGCCGATGATAGCGTGAATCAAAAGCAGAAAATCGATACTGCCCGCCGTTCCGAGTACAAAACCCACGATCATACTGGCAACAACCGAGAAAGTGATCCCGGGTTTGGTTAACTCGTAATAAGCTGCAATCCGTTTGGGATCAGCCAACTTTGAAAGGGTAAAATCTGTACTTAACTTCATGCGGTTTTGCTATCTTGAACAAGCAGAGAAATTACAGATTTTTTTGGAATGTTGTTAGCTGAAATGC
>CAYREV010000004.1:35277-109135 GCA_964423345.1 uncultured Balneolaceae bacterium
CATTCGTGAACAGGGGTTTGCGAAATGCCATTCGTGAACAGGGGTTTGCGAAATGCCATTCGTGAACAGGGGTTTGCGAAATGAGGCCGCCTGCTTCCCGGCATCTATGGCGAACTAAATAGATGGATCAATTTTAGAACGTTGGGAGTATGCAAGCGGGCCTGACGGTCGTCAATAATAGCTAAGGTATATAGCGTACTTATGAAGTTAAATATCTATCAAAAAGTAGCGATTACTACGGTCCTGGCCGTTATGTTTCTGATTTTCGTGGGGGGATTGGTTCGGGCAGCGGGTGCGGGACTCGGCTGTCCCGACTGGCCGAAATGTTTCGGCATGTGGATTCCCCCGACTTCGGCTGCCGAGCTTCCCCCATCGTTTGATCCCTCGCAGTTTAACGCATACAAAACATGGATGGAATATATCAACCGCCTGGTGGGAGCGGTGATCGGGCTTCTGATTGCAGCTACCTTTATGCTCTCTTTCCGGTATCGTAGTGACAGGCCCTCTGTATTTTACAGTTCCGCGGCCGCTTTTGTTATGGTGATTGTACAGGGCTGGCTGGGTGGCAGAGTGGTGCAAACCGGTTTGAACGAGTGGCTGATAACCATCCACATGGTGTTGGCCATGGCTATCATGACCGTGCTCCTGTACGCGGTGTTTAATGCCACGAAGGAATTTATAGATCTGGAAACAGGTGCCTCCTTGCGTCGGTGGCTGTTTGGTTTTACCGGGCTTCTATTATTATTCACGCTCTTCCAGCTGGTGGTGGGCACGCAGGTACGGGAGGCGGTGGATATCGTTAAAAAGGGGGGCGACATCCCCAGGGAAAGCTGGCTTCAACTGATTGGAGATATTGATGAATACCACCGTTCATTTTCCTGGACGGTTTTTATACCATCCCTGGTCGTGTTCTACCTGGGGTATTACCGAAGTATATCAGCCTGGATACAGAAGACTACGGCAGCGATATTTATATGTGTGCTGTTGCAGATTGCATTGGGGGCCGGATTGTATTATCTCGGTATGCCCCCGGTTTTCCAGGTATTTCATCTGTTGGGCGTGGCCGTGCTAATCTTCCTGGAAGTGCTGTTGTTACTGATGCTGCAGGAGAGTAAAAAATAAAGCCGGAGACCCATCGGGATCCCCGGCTTGAAATCATTATCGGCCGGTTACTAGAATGAGGGAGTGGGGATATTTCTGAAGAGGGTATCCAGCATGGTAAAGCCGACCAAAAGGGCTAAAAACACTACCGATGCAATCAAAAGCAACAGGTTGAATCGCTTGTCCCACCACAGGTTCATAAAAAAGAGCGCTACCAGCGATGCTTTAAGTACTGCAACGGCCATCGCAACGATAATGGACCATGGATCCGGCAGTGCCAGGTAGTGTACGGCTACGGTTAAAAGGGTAAGTATAAACAGTCCTCCCGCTACCGAGAGTAAAATTTTATCCGAGGAAATATGATGGTCGTGTCCGCTCATGGATTCTTCAAGCTTTAGTAGGTTAATCAATTAGATAGAAGAGGGGGAAGAGGAATATCCAGATGATATCCACAAGGTGCCAGTACAGGCCCGTAATCTCCAGCGGGGTATAGTATTCGCTGTCAAAAGCCTGCCTGCTTGCTTTAACGATAAGCCAGATCATCAGCCCGATGCCTACCAGAACGTGAATACCGTGCAGGCCGGTCATCAGGTAATAGATGCTGAAAAATATATTAGCCTTCGGGTGGTCAATGCCCTCAAAGGTGTAAAACTCTCCGGGGAAGATTCCCAGTTCAAACTTATGGGTGTATTCGAAATACTTGATGACCATAAACACGCAGGCCAGGGCTATAGTGATACCCAGGTTGATGATGATATTTTTTTTCTGGTTGAGCTGCGCCGATTTAATGGCCATGGCAACCGTAAGGCTGCTGCCGATGAGCACGATGGTATTTACACCGCCCCAGATGGTGTTGAGCTCTTCCGAAGCGAGCGTAAACAGCTCGGGATACCAGGCCCTGTAAATAATATATGCGGCGAAGAGCCCTCCGAAAAAGAGTATTTCTGTTACAAGGAATATCCACATGCCGGCTTTGGCTGCATCAAACTGCTGTTCCGCATCGACAAAATGATGCTGTAGATGAGCCGGTCGTGAAGATGTTGAATGATTCGCCATGTCTACGTTCTGTTTGTTCGTTTTAATTATTTATCCGCTTCAATTTCTGTTTTGCTCACCTTCGCTCCGTGTTGGGCACCGTGCCCGTTGCCTCCTCCGACCAGACCCAGCTGGAAATCCTCCATCGGGTGATGGTAATCGTAGGGGGCGTGGATAATCACGGGGGTGTAGTCAAAATTGTGGTGCGGCGCCGGCGAGGGTATCTGCCATTCGAGTGCACGGCTGCCCCAGGAATTGGCCCCGGCTTTTTTACCGTAAAAGATGGAGTAGAGGAAATAACCTATTGCGAGCACAAAACCTATACCCAGGATAAATGACCCTACTGTTGAAATCTGGTGGAAGGGTTGAAACTGATCAATATAGTTGAAATACCTTCTTGGCATACCCTGTGAACCCATCACAAACTGGGGAAGGAAGGTTACATTGAATCCGATAAATATAAGCAGGCAGGCCAGCTTCGCCAGTTTTTCATTGTACATGACACCGAACATTTTAGGCCACCAGTAATGAAGCCCCCCCATGAATGCCATCACCATGCCGCCTACCATCACAAAATGGAAGTGGGCTACAACATAATAGGTATCATGCAGGTGAACGTCGATGGCTATGGTGGCGAGAGCGATGCCGGTGAGACCCCCTACCGTGAAGAGGAAGAAAAATCCGAGTATATAAAGCAGGGGGGTGTCCAGCTTGATGGAACCCTTGTAGAGGGTGGCCAGCCAGTTGAACATCTTGATGCCCGTAGGTATGCCCACCAGGAAGGTCAGGAATGAAAATACCATGCTGGCCAGATTTGCCTGCCCCGAAACGAACATGTGGTGTCCCCATACGAGGAAGCCTATAAAGGCAATAGCCAGGGATGAGAGGGCAATAGCCCAATAACCGAAAATGGTTTTCCTGGAGAACGTACTTACAATTTCAGAGACGATACCGAAGCCGGGCACGATCATGATATATACGGCCGGGTGACTGTAAAACCAGAAGAAGTGCTGAAAGAGCACCGGGTCACCGCCCAGGGCCGGATCAAAAATTCCTATACCGAGTATTCTTTCCATTCCCACCAGCAGCAGTGTGATAGCCAGTACGGGGGTGGCCAGTATCTGGATGATGCTGGTAGCATACAGTCCCCAGCAGAACAGCGGGAGCTTGTCCCACGTCAATCCCGGTGCACGCATCTTATGGATGGTCGTTATAAAGTTTACACCGGTAAGTATGGAGGAGAAACCGATGACAAATACCCCGAAAGTCATGGCGGTAACCGCACCCCCGGTGGTTGAGGAGTAGGGGGTGTAGAAGGTCCATCCGGTATCGATACCACCTGTCAGTATGGAGTAAATGGCGATAAAGGCCCCTGCCATATAGAGATACCAGCTTAAAAGGTTCAGCCTGGGAAACGCCACATCTTTGGCACCGAGCTGAATGGGCATGATGAAGTTACCCAGCACGGCCGGAACCGAGGGCACCAGGAAGAGGAAGATCATGATGGACCCGTGAAGGGTGAACAGCTGGTTGTAGGTGTCGGCCTCTATAAAGGTCTTGGCCGGTGTCCACAGCTCCATGCGGATGCCCAGTGCCAGTATTCCTCCAAGCAGGAAGAAAAAGCTCAGGGCCATAAGGTACAGGATGCCGATACGCTTGTGGTCGAGGGTTGTCAGCCATGACCAGATGCCTTTTTCGGCATTGAGGTAGTTATGTTCGGCATGCTCGTCGGGCTTATACCGCTGTACTTGTATTTTGTTGGATATATTTGAACTGGATTCTGCAGTTGCCATGTTAATTCAGCGTCTTTATGTATTCAATAATTGCGTTAATCTGATCTTCATTGAGCTGGCCCTGGTAGGGAGGCATGACGCCCGGAAAGCCCTGACGGATTTTGGCCTGGGGATCAAGTATTGATTCCCGCAGGTAGTTTTCGTCCACCTCCACACTGCTGCCATCGGCCATCTGGTGGGAAGCTCCGAAAATACCTTTCCAGGTGGGCCCGGTCATCCGGCTTCCATCTGCCGAGTGGCAAGTCATGCAAGCATTCTGCTGAGCCAGCTGCTTGCCCCATTCGGCCGGTGGCAGGTCGCTCGGCTGAGAGGCTCCTCCGGCGTTATCGGCCAGCCATTGCTCAAAATCCTCCTGTTCGTGAACGACAACATTACCGGTCATATCGGAGTGGCCCGTACCGCAGTATTCGGTACAGAAAATGATGGATTCGCCGGCTTCGGGCACCCTGAACCAGACCTTGGTGTACCGTCCGGGGACCACATCCTGCTTGATACGGTAGTCGGGAACGAAGAAAGAGTGGATAACGTCATTCGAACTCATAATAAGCTTGACGGGCCGGTCTGCGGGTATATGAAGGGTGCCGGTGGATTTCGCCCCGTTTTCATAGCTGAAATTCCACAGCCATTTCTGGGCAGTCACCTTGACTTCATAAGCGTCGTCCGGAACCGTACGCATATCCATATAGATCCGGAAACCCCATCCAAAGAGAATAACAACGATAATTAACGGTATAACCGACCATGTCACTTCCAGTTTGTTGTTGTGGGTAATAACGGGGGTGACATCATTTTCAGATTTGCGTCGGTATTTGACGATAAAGTAAACAAGGGCAGCCAGGATACCGATAGTCAGCAGAAGGCTGCTCCAGTGAACAAACCAGAATATTGCGTCAAAATCTTGAGCAAAATTAGATTTTGCAGGGGGGAGGAAAAAATCGTTAATCGCTTCCATTCGTTATGATCGTCTTCTTATCGTTGGTTGATTTCTTTTCCTTGAGCCATAATAAACCGAGGAATATACCCAGAATTAATATGGTTGCAAAGCCGCCAAGCTTCATCACACGCCATGCTACAGCCACGTAACTGTTGGAATCGGCATCGTACTGATAACAGTATAAAAGAACCTTGTCAGCCACGCTTCCGATGTTACCGTCGGCGGCTTCATACAGGGCATTCCTGAAATTAAATTCGTCAAATTTGATCCCGTACAAATACCGTGCAATGACGGCATCGGGACTGAGAAACATGACAGCCGCCGAATGGGCATAATGGCCGGTCGCTTCGACCTTTTGGTACTTGAAGCCCACGGCTTCGGCCAGTTTTTCAATGGCATCTTTTTTCCCCGTCAGGAAGTGCCAGCCGTCACCGGCCCCCTTCCTCCCAAGCTTTTGCATCAAGGTGTCTTTGGCAGATGCGGCCAGCTTATGGTCCTCATCCGGGTCAATACTGAAGGTGATGATTTCATATTCATCGCCGGGAGTCCACTTCAGCTCCCTGACCCCGGTATAGATGGCGTCGATCACCATCGAGCAGAGCATGGGACAATTATAGTAGACCGGGTTCAGTATAACCGGCTTGTCGCCATTAATGAGCGATTCCAACCTAACGGAATCGCCCCTGGAGGTGGCAAAGGTAAGCCCGAGAGGTATTTTCTCACCCAGGCGTTCTTCAATGCCCACTTCCTGAAGTTTCTTCGGTTTCTGCTTGTTTAACTGCGCAGAAACCGAAAGGGGTTGTAGGAGCAGGCTTACAGCTGCTATTACCAGTCCTACGTAATACATTATATGTCGATTAATTGGTATCTCCAGCGGCAATGTCGTTTATGGCACTGTCGATGGGGATATGATAAATTCCTTCTTCGGCATCGATAACTCCGAAATTGTTCAACCTTTCTTCGGCTTCTTTATTCAGCTGGTTAATCTGGTAATATTCACTGCTTTCCGACACCCGGTCCCGGGTAACGGCTTCATTGTACTCGAACATCTGGAAGAGGGCTACCACGAAGATAACCACCAGTGCCATTCCCAGTACACTCCAGAACACCAGTCGTTTGTAATTAAGCTTGTCCTGCATCACACCATAGGAGATGGAGTCGGCCACTTTCTGGTCGTCGATGTTTACATCCACCGATTCATGGTCGGCTATATGTTCTTCAATATGTTCAGCTTCCTCAGACGAAGAATAGAGTTCGGTGGCATCGTTTTCGAGCTGTACCGCCCAGGTCAGTATGGTCGACACGGGAACGTCATACTTGTCGGATAACTGATCGAGGTTCTTTTTTTGCTGTGAAATGGCTTCAAGGGCTACTTTTGCCTTGAACTCCGGCGTATATTTTTTTTCTTCGTTTGCCATGAATATGGTGACACTTTGTTTCGCAGCGGGTGTAACCCAATCTGCTGATTCTTAGTAGCGTTTGTCAGGTTATCAAAAGATATTCAAATTCCGTCGTGTTTGGGAATCATGGATTTCATAGTTAATGCTTGTCCAGCGACTCTGCCAGCTTTGGATCGTTGACCGGAATCATTTTCTGCTGCTTAAAGCGATAGAAAAAGAGTCCAAGAAAGATACCGCCCAGCCCCAGTAATGCCGTTATATCCATCCAGCTGAAAGGTACGGAATGGTGATCCAGTACCGGCATAACCAGCCAATACAATTCGACAAGATGGGAAACAAGGATCAGTATGGAAACCCCGGCCACGAGCTTGAGGTTAGTTTTGGATTTCTTATTCAGTAGCAGTATAAAAGGAATCACAAATCGGCCGAAGAGGTAAAAGTAGGCCAGGTACTCATAACCATGGTCGAGCCGTTCCAGGAACCAGACCGTTTCTTCGGGAATATTTCCATAATAGATCAGCAGGTACTGGCTAAAAGCGATGTACGCATAAAAGACGGTGAAGCCGAACATCTGGACGGACAAGTCATAAATATGGCCTTCTTTAAGGGTGTTTTTAAGCAGTCCCTGCCCCCACAGGAACAGCACTATCAAGATCATTACGGCAAATACAGCCTGGAAACTCATGGCGAAATAGTACACGCCGAACATGGTGGAATACCAGTGGGGATCGAGAGACATCAGCCAGTCGAAAGAGGCAAATGCCAGGGTGATGGCAAAGATAAATATGCCGGGGCCACTGGTACGCCGCATCAGGGTCTGAAGCCCCCAGTTTCGGCTTTGGTCCATTTCAACGGACTTTTGGTACAATCGATACCCCAGGAAGCTCCAGATGGCGAAATAAATCACCTGCCTGACAATAAAGAAGGAGGTGTTCAGGTAGGGTTCCTTGCCCTGAAGTACCGGATCGGCCGCCACCGCATCGGCATGAGACCAGTGATAAAGCGAATGAATGCCGAGTAGTACCGGAATAATGAAGAGTCCCCATATCCACAGGTTGGATGAAATGCTTTCGGGGATGCGGCGGAGCACTACACTCCAGTGAGAGCGTGTCAGATGCTGCAGCATAACAAAGAAAAGGCATCCCAGCGCGATACTGGAAAAGAAGGAAAAACTTACCAGGTAGGAGAAGAAAAACTGGTCATGGTTAAAGAAATAGCCTATTCCCGTGGCAATAAGACCCACTACACCCACACCAAACAGCGACTTGGTGACATTAAGATCGGAAGGAAATTCCAGCGTATCGGTTAGTTTTAATTTGCTCATGATTCAGTTTTGAAGCTTACTGGTTATTATCGCTTAATGATTTCATGTAGGCTACCAGAGCCTGGATCTCTTCATCGCTCAGGTGTCCATAGGGAGCCATGACCGGATTATAGCCCTTGGCCACTTTGGCATTGGGCTCTACAATGGATTCACGAAGGTACTCTTCGTCAACCGTAATGGTTTCTCCACTGACCAGCTCCTTTTTGCTCCCGAAAAGATTTTTGTGGGTTGGTCCGATACCATCCGATCCGTCCCTGGAGTGGCAGGTCTGGCAGGCGTTCTGTTCGTAAATTTTCTTTCCCTGTTCCGCTGTAACGGCTGCTCCGCCGCCGGCCGATGCCTGTTGCTCCCCGGCCTTTTCTGCCGCAGCTTGTTCCTGCTGTTTTTCCTGTTTCAATTGTGCAAGGTCCACATCGTACTGTTGCATCTGTGCTTCAGGGACATTCTGGCTGTGTTGCAGGGCACGGATATAGGCCACGATCGCCCAGCGGTCCCTGACCTTGACCTGATGGGCATAGGAGGGCATGGTACGTATGCCTTCAGCAATAGTGGAGTAAAGGTAGCCGTCTTCCACCTGTCTCAGGCGCTGCTGGTGGTAGGTGGGAGCAGGCACATAGCCGTAGCCGCCCACCATAATAATCCCTCGGCCGTCTCCGGTTTGCCCGTGGCAGGGGGCGCAGTAGATATTATACTGTTTCTGTCCCCTGCGAAGAAAGGATTTGGTGACATCGACCGGCATATTTTCCACATACGATCCGTCCTCGTTGCGTCCCTCGTAGTAGGCGAGGTCTTCCCGCAGGTTACCGCGGGATACGGTACCTTCCACGGGCATGCGCATGGAGCGGTTATCTTCAAAAAAGGTATTCTCTTCCTGGGCTTCGAAACGTTTCTGCTGGTCCATATTCATGTTGGGATGGACCGGCTGGCGTTCAAATTTCTCTCCTCTGCAGGCAAAGAGTGCCAGCGTCAGCACAGCCAGGAGGGATGTTGTAAAAAGACGGTGAATTATATGTTTTTTTACCATGTCCATGCGTTTAGGATCTTGCATCTGGTCGGTTTCGCAGTCTCGGTCAAGCTTCTCTGCTGGAGAAGAGGGAGACGGCTTTTAAAACTTTTAGATTGTCAATTGAATGTTAATTGTCATATACCGTTTCTATGTGGGTTGCTCCGGCATCACGGAACAGTGAGGCAACTTTTTCTTCAGAAAAAAGGTCATCCTCGGCTTCAATGCATACAAAGAACCCATCGTCAGAAGCTTTTTTGAACCGTTCGACATTGAACAGCGGGTGATGCAATCTCGGTAGGTTGTTCAGTGCAAACATGCCGAAAGTGGCTGCAAATGCCGACAAGAGTACGGTCAGCTCAAAAGTAATGGGTACATAGACCGGTATATTGATAAAAGGCTTTCCGCTTATGTTCATGGGGTATTCATAGGCCATTACCCATACCATCAGGGTTATGGCACCGATGAATCCCATAAGCCCCCCTGCGAGGACAATCCAGCCCAGGGGCGAATTTTTGAGCCCCATGGCTTTTTCCATTCCGTGAATGGGGAAGGGGGCATAGGTGTCGTATTTGTTATATCCTGATTTTTCAACGGCCGAAGCGGCGTCAATGAGTTCCTTGGGATTTCTGAACTCGGCCAATACACCGTACATGTCTTTCTTTTCAGCTTCCATAGTTTATTTAAGCGGTTTGTTGTTCAACGACAACAGGTTCAGCTTTGGGTTCTACATATTCCTTGCTTTCCTCATCGTAGTTGTGTGGATCGGCCTGGGGCATCACACCCTTAACCTCTGCAATAGCTACCATCGGCAGGTAGCGGAGGAACAGGAGGAAGAAGGTGAAAAACAGCCCGAAGGTACCGATGTAAGTGATGATGTCCCAGAATGTGGGAGAGTAGTAATCCCAGTTTGAGGGCATGAAATCGGTGGAAAGGGAAGCGACGGCAATCATAAACCGTTCGAACCACATTCCGATGTTAACGATGATAGAGATGATAAATGTCAAGGCGACGTTGCGCCGTATGGTTTTGGACCACAGGAACTGGGGGGTTATGACATTACAGAACATCAGTATGTAAAAGGCCCAGGCGTAGGGGCCCGTAGCATACAGCCAGAAAATTCCCTGTTCGTAAATATAGCCGCTGTACCAGGCTATGAAGCCTTCGCACAGGTAGGCAAAGGCCACCAGGTTACCGGTCACCATCATGACCAGGTTCATCTTCTCCATAATATCAATATTCATGATGTCTTCAAGGCCATAAATCTTGCGGGCGATAATCATGAGGGTAAGCACCATGGCAAAGCCTGAATAGATGGCGCCGGCCACAAAGTAGGGGGGGAAGATGGTACTGTGCCATCCCGGAATAACCGAAACGGCAAAGTCGAAAGATACGATGGTGTGAACGGAAAGGACCAGCGGGGTGGCCAGTGCGGCAAGTATCATGTAGGCCTTTTCATAATTCCACCAGTTTCGGAAACTGCCCGTCCATCCCAGGGCGGCGATACCGTAGGATATCTGGGCGACTTTGCTCTTCGCCTTGTCGCGCAGGGTGGCGAAGTCGGGAACAAGCCCCACATACCAGAAGAGCAGGGATACGGTGAAGTAGGTACCCACTGCAAAAACATCCCAGAGCAGGGGACTGCTGAAGTTGGGCCATATGGCCATGGAATTTGGAATAGGGAACACCCAGTAGATTACCCAGATACGTCCTACGTGGATAGCCGGGAACAGGCCGGCACACATAACGGCAAAGATGGTCATGGCTTCCGCAAAGCGGTTGATGGCCGTTCTCCAGCCCTGCCTGAACAGAAATAGGATAGCGGAAATAAGGGTTCCGGCGTGGCCGATACCCACCCACCATACAAAGTTGATAATGGCCCAGCCCCAACCGGCGGGGTTGTTAAGTCCCCAGATACCTATACCGTCCCATACCAGCCAGGCTACGGCCCCCAGGAGAGTGATCAATAACAGATTGGAAACACCGAATGCCAGGTACCACAGCTTTGGGGTGGGGCTGAGTGGTGTTTTGGCAATAATATCGGTTATGCTCCCAAAGGAATGATCTCCTTTAACGAGAGCCGGCTCCGGTACGTATTGATAGTCTTTACTCATCTTAACTAATGTTGATTAAGCCAATTTTGGATTTGGGTTGCGAAGTTTGGCAAGGTACGAGGTACGCGGCCGGGTATTCAATTCTTCAAGCAGCAGGTAGTTGCGGTTGTTTTTCTTGGTTTCCACAATCTTGCTTTCCGGATCGGTAAGGTCGCCAAAATAGATGGCATCGGCCGGGCAGGCCTGCTGGCAGGCCGTCTCGACGGAACCGTCTTCCGGTTTCATGGTTGCCCCGTCGGTCTCTATTTCCCTGTTGATCTTGGCCCGGTTGACACGCTGTACGCAATAGGTGCATTTTTCCATCACACCGCGGAAACGCACGGTCACATCGGGATTCATCGCCATCTGTACCAGTTCGGGATCATCTCCACTCGTTAAATACTCCTTGCTGTAGTTAAAGAAGTTAAAGCGTCGCACTTTGTAGGGACAGTTGTTGGCGCAATAGCGGGTTCCGATACAACGATTGTAGGCCATCTGGTTCATGCCGTCGTCGCTGTGAGTGGTTGCCGCGACCGGGCAGACTTGTTCGCAGGGCGCCAGCTCGCAGTGCATACAGGGCACGGGCTGGTGAAGCGCCTTGGGGTCATCCGCCTCGCCTTCATAATAGCGGTCGGTTCGGATCCAGTGCATCTCACGTCCGTTGCTAACCTCCCGCTTGCCAATTACCGGAATATTGTTTTCTGCCTGGCAGGCGATGGTGCAGGTTCCGCAACCGATGCAGGAGTTAAGATCGATGGTCATACCCCATTGCGGTTCATAGTCGGGGTAATCCTTCTCGTCAATAGCATCAAAAATAGAGAGGCTTCTGTCTTCCCCTTTCTCTTTGGCATAAGCCAATCCCGGAAGTTCGGCGTTATAAGCCGAGTCATAGCTGGAGAATTCGGGGTTCTCCCTATATTCCTGAAGAGTGGCATGGCGCAGCAGGGATCGTCCCTCCATGCTGTTATGGTCCTGTGTACAGGCTATTTCATAACTTTTTCCGGTATTCTCGACCTGTATGTCGGTAGCATAGAGCATGGCATCGGTCGACCGAAGCGGATAAGTGTCGCTGCCCGTTTGGTCGGCCACCTTGCCAATACCTTCCCGGCCGTAGCCTACGGTAACCGTGATACTGTCGTCGGCATGACCGGGTTGCACCCATGCGGGGACCTCTACGGTATTGCCGTTGACGGTGATAGCAAGCACATCCACTTGGGCCACGCCGAGTCCCGCTTTTTCAACTCCCAGCTTTTCGGCCGTATTGGGGCTCATCAGGGCTACATTATCCCATGTAATCTTTGTCATGGGGTCCGGCAGCTCCTGAAGCCATCCGTTATTGGCATAGCGTCCGTCAAATAATTTCGAGTCGGGACGTATGACCAGTTCAATTCCTTTATTTTCACCGGCAGTGGCCAGTATGTTTCGGAGCTGGGCCGAGAAGCGCCGTGTAACAGACACATTCTCTTCCGGGAAGACTTGCTCCCGTTCAAGTCCGTCGTGCAGTGCTTTCTTCCAGCGGCTGTTGAAATTGATTCCGAAAAAGTCTTTCCAGGTTTCCTGCACGAGGTCGTATCCCTTGGCCTTGGAACCGTTGACAATGGCATTCAGGAATTCAATTTCGCTTTTTCCTGAATGGAGCGGTTCAATCTGAGGCTGTATAATAGATCGTGTTCCGGTAAAAGAGTAGCCGTCGCCCCACGCTTCAAGGTAGTGGGCGCGATTGACATGCCAGCTGCTGAGTTTAGCCGTCTCATCGTAATAGTCGGATAGCTGGATGGTGGTCTCCACCTTTTTCAACGCATCGGCAAAACCGAGGTCGGCCGGAGCTGAAAATACGGGGTTGGTACCCACCATGACGACCGTATCGATCTCGCCGTCATTCATGGCCTGCACCAGCTCGGCAAAGGCCTCGCGGTTGTCACGGTTGTTGAAATGGGGGACCCGGTGATAGGTTACCGTTTCACCGGCATTGCCCAGTGCCTTGTTCAGGGCCGCTACGGTAGCATGTACAGCTTTGTCGTGTTCATTACCGACTGTGAGAATGGATGTCCCTTTATGGGCAAGCAGGTCATCCGCAAGAGCGGTTATCCAGTCATGGCCGGAAAATTTGTTGCTGTAATTGCTGAAAGCCGACAGGCCGCTCAGGCTGCCCGACAGTTCAGCAGCGAGCGCATATATAAACAGAGGGATTTCGCTGCTCTTGACCTTCAGCCTGTTGTCGGCATTGGAGCCGGTGATGCTGAAGGTACTTTCAATTGCGTAAAAGCGCGACATCTCATCGTCCGTGGAAGAAACCCTTCGTCCGTCGGTGAACCGTTTGGTGTTTTCAACATTATTCTTGTGGGCGGCCGGATTCAGGAAGTCGTTGTCGAAAGCGACGATAACGTCGGCCGTGTCAAAGTGGTTTACCGTCCTGAGTCGCTCGCCGAATGCAATATTGGTTCCCTCAACCGCATTGTTTTCCCCAAACGCCTCATAGGTAACCCACCGGGCATTGGAAAAAGTATTGAGTGCACGGTCTTTCAACCGGTTGTAGGTAGGCGAGGAGTTTGCCTCGGAAATGAAAGCGATATCTCTCCCGGTATCGGCGAAATGCTCGCTGCAAAAGGAAACAAAGCGGTCAAAAGAAGTTCGCTCGCCATCGCTTACAGGATGGCGTGATCGGTCGGGATCGTACATCCCCAGTATGGAAGCCTGGTTGAACTTGCTTGAGTTGCCGCTGCTGGCGGGATGCATCTCGTTCCCTTCCACTTTGGTGGGGCGTCCCTCGTGGTTTTCAATTACCACTCCCGTCAGGGCATCCTGAAAAGGCATAGCCGAGGCATAAAAGTTGGGAACGCCCGGAATGATATCTTCAGGCTGCTTGGAATAGGGTATGATCTTCTGTACTGGCCGGCGGCAGGCAGCAAAGCCCGCCAGAGCTATGGAAGCTCCCATCACCCGGAGAAAGCTTCGTCGTGAAACCTGGTCGTCCAGTTCAGTGGCGTTTTCAGGAAATTCACGCTCGGCAAACTGTTGGTATTCCTCGTTGTTAGCAAGCTCGTTTAGGCTTTTCCAGTAGTTGGGACTTTTTACTTCGTCGCTCATTCGCTTACGATTCAGTTTATTCTGTAATCTTATTAATAGTGGCAGCTCTGGCAGTATGTGGGTGGCTGCACATTATGTTTCGCAACCAGCTCCCGCCCTTTTTGAAGTTGATTGTCGGCCTGGTAGCCCATGGTTGTAACTTCGTCGACCGGGCGTATATGCTGTTCCGGGTTTCGGTGGCAGTCGAGGCACCAGCTCATGCTCAGCGGCTCTTTTTGGAAGACCACCTCCATTTTGTCGACTCTTCCATGGCAGGTTTCGCAGCCGACTCCAACATTGACATGGGCCGCGTGGTTAAAATATGCGTAGTCGGGCAGATTATGTACCCGTATCCATTCAACAGATTTGCCCGTTTCCCAGCTTTCCCGAATTTTTTCAAGCTTGTCACTGTCGGATTTAATCTGATTATGGCAATTCATGCAGGTCTCGGTGGGCGGTACATTGGCCTGTTTGGATTGTTCGACAGTGGAGTGGCAATACTGGCAGTCAAGCCCCAGTTGCCCCGCATGCAACTTATGGCTGTAGGGAACAGGCTGCTTGGGGGCATACCCCACATCCGTATATTCCGGAGAAAAATAATACCAAATTCCGGCAACGGCAGCAGTAAGAAATATGATGAGTCCAAGCAATATCCGTCCCGGAATTTCATTTGCCCATTTGGGAAAAATCTGAGCCATAATAAATAAAGCTAATTTGTCGGTACTGGTTAAAAACTTTACCTCCCAACTGCCTGTAGTTGGAACGGCATGAAGGTATATAAAATCCCACTCTTTTAGAACTCCGGAAATTTGCTAATCGGAATTTATACCGATTCTAAACAAGGTCCCGCTCTCAAAATGTGAGCCTTCAAAATGAGGGGCTAAAATATAATCTATTTGAGAAAAATGCGTAATTAAATCAGCTTTAATTCACTTTTTTCAGTTTATATCGGCCTGCGGTTTTCAACAGATGATAAAACTCAATATTAATCGGAAGGCCCGTATACTTTTCGGACGATACCCCCTATATTTGAAATCTAATGTTTTCGACTAAACCATAAAAGTAGCTTCAAGATGCAAAACAGATACGAAGAGGACTTTTCCCTCCGATTGCTTAAAGATATCAGCCTGAAAAAAGCCATAGGCGTAATCATGCTTATCAGCGGTATCGCCATCATCTTTTTGATGTGGCTTATTTATTTTAAGGGCGGCAGCGATTACAGTTCAGATTTGATCGAAAGCCTGCCGGCCCTCAATGCCCTGCTTAACAGCATGAGTGCAGGCTTGCTGGTCATGGGGTACCGGGCTATTCGAAAGGGCAGGTACAAGGTTCACATGCGGTACAACCTGACTGCTTTTGTCACTTCCACCTTTTTTCTGATAAGCTATGTCATCTACCACAACTTTCACGGAAGCACCCTATTCCCGGGTGAGGGGGTGGTGAGGGTGGTCTATTTCTTAATTCTGATCAGCCATATCATCTTGTCGGCGGTAGTGATGCCCATGATACTGACCAGTTTCTACCTGGCCTTTTCTGGAAAAATAAAACTGCACCGCAAGGTGTCGAAGGTTACACTTCCGGTTTGGCTGTATGTATCCGTGACGGGAGTGCTGATATTTGGTATGCTCAGGGCATACGTGTGAGCTGTCTGAATGTGAGAAGTGTTTGGAATAAAAAGTGCTGCAGGGAGGGGGACCCTGCAGCACTTTATCTATTATGGGTTAATGCTGTTATCCCAGGAAATTCTCACCGGCTTCCGGTATCAATACTTCGGTATCGCTGATCTCTTCCACAAACTGCCTGAAATCTTCGGGCTCGCCGGTCAGTACGGGGAAGGTACCGTAATGCATGGGTACCGCCAATTCGGGGTTGATCATATCAACGGCGAAAGCGGCTTCTTCGGGGCCCATCGTATAATGGTCTCCAATGGGAACCAGGGCTACATGAGGTACATACATCTGCCCGTACAGCTCGAGGTCGGTAAAGATATTGGTATCGCCGAGGTGATAAATACAGATATCATCCTCGAATGAGAATACAAGTCCCCCGGGCTCGCCGGCATAATCCCCTTCGTATGAGGAGCTGTGGTTGGCGGATACGAGGGTTACCGAAAAATCGTCATAGTGAACCGTGCCTCCCTTGTTAAATTCGACGGCCTGATCTTCGGCAAGGCCGTGTTTGGAGACCAGGAGCCGGGAAAGTTCCACCGGGGAAACAACTTCGCATCCTGTACGTTTAGCAATTGAAAGGGTATCGCCTACATGGTCTTCATGGCCGTGTGACAAAACAATGTAGTCGACTTCCTCCGGCTCTTTCCAGTTGTCGGGAGTTGTCCCGTTATTTTTCAGGAAAGGGTCCACAAGAATATGATTGCCGCCGGGACTTACGAACTTAAAAGCTGAGTGCCCGAGCCAGTGTGCTTGTACTTCTGTTTCCATGATTCCAATAATTTAATTAATGATTGTTCAGAATTGTATTGACTATCCCTCGCTATTATCTTATAAATGAACAGAGGATGTCATTAAATAAAGTAGGTGCTTATGAGAAACATCGCCCATCATTCAGTGTACTACCACAACTATTTGAGCCGAATCATTCCTTAAGGCGGCTCTGAATTTATGCAGATATAATAGGTACAATTAAATATCAAATGGAGGAGTATAATTATGGCTGAACGCATAAAACTGCACCCCGAAACGCCACATGTAAAAAGAATATTTGAGATAGCGGATAAGATCAGGGATGGAGCAGTAGCCCTGTTCCCGACCGACAGTCAATATGCCCTGGGATGTGACTACAAAAACAAGAAGGGAATTGACCGGATAAGGAAAATCCGAAAGCTTGGAGAGGATGACCACCTGAGTATCCTGTGTGATTCCCTGTCGGGTATTGCCAGGTTTGCCCATATTTCGGACCATAACTTTAAGCTGATTAAGCGGCTGATTCCGGGTCCCTATACATTTATCCTGCCGGCCACCAAGGAAGTGCCCAAGCTGCTGGTTCATCCCAAGAAGAAAACAGTGGGAATACGGGTTCCCGATTATCCCATTTGCCAGGGACTGATTGAAGAGGTGGGTAATCCTCTCCTGGCAATAACGGCGAAGAAACCCGCTATGGGCAGCAACATCATGGATAAATTCGAAAGGGAGCAATTTTTGAGAGAATTTGACAAGCCGGTTGATTTGATCATCGACAACCAGCAGGACCTGCCTTCCCGGGAGACTACGATTATCGATCTTACGGATGAGATGCCCAAGATACTGCGAAGGGGCCTGGGCGTTGAAGAAGCCGAAGAGGTGTTCCGCATGCAGGGTGAAAAGCTTGTGGAGGCCTGATAGGTATGAAGATAGCTATCAATACAGGGGGCGGAGACGCCCCCGGACTTAATGCGGCCATCCGTGCGGCCACCCTTGCGGCCCTCCGCCGCGGGTGGGACGTATACGGCATCAAGAACGGTTACGGCTCTATTTATACCGATGAGCCGTTCGTACCGTTGACGGAAGAGTCCGTCCGGGGTATAACGCTTATGGGGGGTACCATCCTTGGAACCGCCAACAAGGGCAATCCTTTTGATATGCCGTTCAGGAAAGAAGACGGTTCGTTGGGAAGCAAAGATGTATCCGACCACCTGGTTAAGACCTTCGACAAGCATGGCATTGATGCCCTGGTGGCTATAGGGGGAGACGGTTCCATGGCCATTGCCGATAAACTGGTTCAGAAAGGGGTGAATATTGTCGGGGTGCCCAAGACCATCGACAACGATATATGGGGATGCGATGTGACCCTTGGTTTTGATACCGCACGGAGTATCGCCACCGAATCCATAGATCGGATCACCACAACGGCAGAATCGCACCAGCGCATTATGGTGGTTGAAGTGATGGGCAGGTATGCCGGCTGGATTGCGCTGCTGTCGGGCCTGGCCTCGACGGCGGATGTAATCCTCATACCCGAAATCCCCTTCACCTACGACTCAATCGTTGATAAAATCGAGGAACGGCGCAAGAAGGGAAAGGAATACACCATGATCGTCGTTGCCGAAGGTGCGAAGGAGAAGGGGGGAGAGCTGGTGACTAAAGAGAAGGATGGGGGAGAGAATATCCTGCTGGGCGGTATTGGCAGGCGCGTGGCCGAAGAGCTTACGGAGAGAACAGGGCAGGAATCCCGTTCGGTCATCCTGGGCCACCTCCAGCGGGGAGGCTCGCCTACAACTTACGACCGGCTGATCTCCCTCCGTTTCGGTGCTGCAGCTATCCGCTGTGTTGAGAAGGGGGATTTCAACAAGCTGGTTGTTTTGAAGAACAACAATCTAACACAAATACCTATAAGTGAAGTGGCCGGTAAGATGAAATCGGTTCCATTGGACGGCGATACCGTACAGACGGCCCGGGATATAGGCATCTGCCTGGGTGATTGATGCATGAATATTCTGAACGGAATCAGGTCAGCCTTCGAACAGCTTTTTGAAGGCCTTGTCGAAGGGAGGCTCAATAATGCCTTTCTCTGTAATAAATCCTGTTATGTTCCGATGGGGGGTCACATCAAAAGCCGGATTGTAGGTTTCCACCTTTTTAGGGGCTACCTGTGAACCGTTGAATGATACAATTTCATCGGCCTCCCGTTCCTCAATAGGTATGTCGTCTCCGCTTTCCAGTTCCATGTCGATGGTAGACAGAGGTACGGCTACATAGAAGGGAATGTCATGTTCCCTGGCCATTACAGAAAGAGGATAGGTGCCAATCTTATTGGCGGTGTCCCCGTTAGCAGCTACACGGTCGGTTCCCACCAATACCATATCCACTTCACCCCGCCTCATGAGGGAGCCGGCTGCTGAGTCGGTGATGAGTTTCATCGGGATTTCGGCATTCATCAATTCCCAGGCGGTGAGGCGAGCTCCCTGCAGCAGGGGACGGGTTTCATCCACCCATACCTGTACCTCCTTCCCTTCTTCATGGGCATGGAAGATAACCGACAGGGCGGTACCGTATTGTCCCGTAGCCAGGCTTCCGGTATTGCAGTGTGTAAGGACTTTGGCGTTTTTCCTGATAAGGCTCACGCCATTTTCACCGATCTTCTTATTGGTGCGTTTGTCTTCGTCGTGTATGGTTTTTGCGGTTTCCAGGGCGACCTCCTTGATCTCGGATATTTCCTTATCCTTGTTGGCCTGCATGGTAGTTTTGATACGATTCAGGGCCCATTTAAGGTTTACGGCCGTTGGCCGGGCTCCTTCCAGGTATTCGGCCACCCTCTCCACTTCCACCCAGAAACTTTCAAAGTTGCTCTCCGGAAGGTCCTTGATCCCCATGTAAAAGCCGTAGGCTGCGGCTATCCCAATAGCGGGTGCTCCCCGAACGCGCAGTTTTTTGATGGATTCCCAGACCCTGCCCACGTCCTTAATGTCGCTGTACACCTCCCGTTTGGGCAGGTAGGTTTGGTCCAGTATCCTCAGGTGGTCGTCCCGCCATTCAATGGATTGTATGGCGGTATCCTTTACTTTGCTCATAGAAGTTTAGTGTTATTCGATATTAGCCTGGTCACATTTTAATGTACAAAAATAGTTGACATTACCTGAACCGGGTCAATAGCCTTCCGCTGTACCCTCAGCTCTCGGATCGGGAGCTCCGTAACGGCTTCCTTTTTCATCAACATAAATGATATGGCCCCTTCCGATGCCATTGCTCGAAGCCAGGTTGTGGCCCTTGGTATTCAATATGGCACGGGTATCCGGGCTTAATCCAAACTCTTCATAATACAGGGTGTCGGGCATCCACTGATGATGAAAACGGGGGGCCGAAATGGCTTCCTGGGCATCCATGCCGAATACGGCCATATTCAAAAAACTCATGAGAGTGGCAGTGATAATTTTTGGCCCTCCGGCTGACCCAAGCACCATTCTGACCTTTCCGTTTTTAGTTACGATGGCAGGAGACATGCTGCTTAGCATACGCTTTCCCGGTTCCACGGCATTGGCTTTACCCTGGATCAGCCCATACATGTTGGGCTCTCCGGGCTTGGCGGTGAAGTCGTCCATCTCGTTATTCAGCAGGAAACCCGCTCCGCCTACGCTGACATCACTGCCGAATGAACCGTTCAGCGTGGTCGATACGGCAACGGCATTCCCATCTTCATCCACGATGGAAAAATGAGTGGTTTCAGTGGATTCGGGAAACCCTCCCGGTTCTCCGTGACTGATATCCCGGCTGGGCGTCGCCTGCTTCCAGGAGAAGGATTCCATTCTCTTCCTGTTGTAATGTTTGCTTGTCAGGGGATCCCGGGGAATTTCCACGTAATCCGGATCTCCGGGGAAATAAGCTCGATCGGCAAAAGCGCGGCGCATGGCTTCGGTTAGCAGGTGGACATACCGTGCCGAATTAAATCCCATGTTTTTTAGCTCATACCCTTCAAGCATGTGCAGTATTTGTGCTATGGCAATACCACCGCTGCTGGGAGGGGGCATCACAAAAAGCCGGTATCCCAGATGGGATGTTTCCACGGGGTTCCTCCAAACGCTTTCATATTCGCGAAGGTCCCTGTAGGTGATGAGCCCTCCCTGTTTTTTCATCTCGCTGACAATGAGGTCGGCCGTCCGGCCGGAGTAGAAGCCGCGTCGTCCCAGCTTGGATATACGTTCCAGGGTATGGGCCAGATCTTCCTGAACAAAAAGGTCCCCTTCACTAAAGGGCTCGCCGGAGCTTTTGGTAAAATATTTTTTTGAAGCCTCATACTTGCCAAGGTCTTCAGCATGATCGTTCAGTTCCCCGGCCTGCTCCCAGGAAAGGGCATAACCCTGACTTGCAAGTTTGATGGCGGGGGCCATGACGGTTTCCAGCGGAAGGTTCCCATATCGCTCCAGGGCCCTGACCATTCCGTCTACCACCCCCGGTACCCCTACGGCCAAGGCTCCTTCACGGCTTAAGGAAGGGCGGTACTCTCCGCCGCGGATATACATGTCACGGCTTGCTTTGAAGGGGGCTTTTTCCCTGAAGTCAAGAGCTGTTGTGGTTCCGTCATTCAGATGCAAAACCATAAAGCCGCCGCCTCCTATATTGCCCGCCCGGGGTTTTGTAACGGCCAGTGCAAACTGAACTGCAACGGCGGCGTCTACAGCGTTTCCGCCCTGCTTAAGAATTGACTTACCTGCTTTGGAAGCACGCTGTTCGGCCGTTACCACTACGGCACGTTCGTATGCCTTGGCAGATCCTACCTGGGAAAAAACGGTTTCGGAAAAAGCAAACAGCAGTAGGATTAGGGAAAGGGCCAGTCGTTTCAAAAGATGCATCAGTAACGGGAATTAATTGAAATACTTTGTTAACGGGGATGAATATAGAAAAATAAAAGGATGGTTTATAGCCCGGGAAGAACGGAGGGACAGGTCATGCCCGGGGGTGGAATTCCCGGTGAACCTGGTGGAGAAGCGAACGATCTACATGCGTATAAATTTCGGTCGTGATGATTGAAGAGTGTCCCAGCATCTCCTGTACCGCCCTGAGGTCGGCCCCTCCCTCCAACAGGTGAGTGGCAAAGGAGTGGCGGAAGATATGCGGGTAAACATTTTTTTCGATACCCGCCCTTTCGGCGGCGTCGTTGACAATATTCCAGATGCTCATCCTTGAAAGAGGGTTGCCGCGCCGGCTTAAAAAGATCTTGTTTTTAGCTTTCTGGGGATCCTTGTCGCTTTTGAACGTTGGACGGGCCACCTCAATATAGTGTTCCAGGGCAGACTGGGCCATTTCACCGACCGGGACCAGTCTTTCCTTGTTTCCTTTACCGATAACCCTTATGAAGCCGATTTCAAAGATGAGGTTGTCCAGTTCCAGGCCGGTCAGCTCGCTGACTCTCATTCCGGTAGCGTACAGCGTTTCCAGGACTGCAGCATTGCGAATACCTGTGTCGGTTGTCCGGTCGGGGACTTCTATTATTTTCTTGACTTCATCGGGGTTTAAAACTTCCGGCAGTTTCCTGGCCTTCTTGGGAAGGTCGATCAGTTCGGCGGGATTGGCTTCGGCCAGTTTTTCTACTACGGCAAACTCGTGAAAACTTCGGATACTGGAGATGTTGCGGGCTATCGAGCTAACCGAGAGGTCCATGGCGCTCAACTCCTCGAGGTACTGTTCAATATGTTGGAGGGTTACACCTCCCAGATCCTTAATTCTCAGGTCTTGAGACAAAAACTTAAGGTAGCGCCTGAGGTCGTTGCGATAGGCGGATGCGGAGTTCTCCGACAGCCCTTTTTCGAGCTTGACAAACTGCAGGTAAAGCTCCAACTCATGGTCAAAATGCATGGCTGCTGTCAGCTATTATAGTATTCGTCTACCCGGGGCGGTTCGTCGGTAGATTGATCCTTGTCGATATCTACATCTTCGGCCTGCAGTCCCTCTTCACTTTTTCCTTTGCCCGCAGCTTTCTTTTTCTCTTTTTGTTGCTTTTCTCCCTTTTCCTCTTCGGGATATTCCACCCGGCTGTGGTAGATGCCTACAAGTATATTGAGGAATGTCTCCTTGATAGCCCGGATATCCTGGAAAGTGAGGGGGGTCTTGCTTAGCTGTCCCTCATACACCCGGTCATCCACCATCTTGTTGATCAGGTTCTCAAGTTTCTGGTAATTGGGATCTTTCATGGCGCGGGAGGCCGCCTCCACGCCGTCAGCCAGCAGCAGTATGCCCGTTTCCTTGGTTTTGGGCAGTGGGCCGTCATACCGGAAATCCTCTTCCCGGATCTCATCCTTGTCTTCATCGGCCTGCTCGGTGGCCTTATTGTAGAAAAACTTGATCAGGGAGGTGCCGTGGTGGGTTTGAATAAAATTGATAATAATCTGTGGCAATCCGTGTTCTTGGGCCAGCTTGACCCCGTTGGCTACATGAGCTTTAATAACCAGTGCGCTCATCCGGGGCTTCAGTTTATCATGTTCATTGGTACTGTTTTGATTTTCGGTGAAATATCCCGGGTTCTCCATTTTGCCGATGTCGTGGTATAGGGCTCCGACGCGGCAAAGGAGTCCGTTGGCACCAATGGAACCGGCGGCAGCTTCAGCCATATTTGCCACCTGCAGGCTGTGATGGAAGGTTCCGGGAGCGCGGTTCATAAGCTGTTTGAGCAGCGGCAGGTTATTGTCGCTGAGCTCGATAAGGGTGAAGTCGGTGGTTACATTGAATGTTTTTTCAAACAGCAGGATCAGCGGATAGGTGAAGAGGATAAAGATAGCGTTTATGCCTGCATAGAACAGGTTGTCCCAGAATTCCTCTCCCGTTTCAAAAGCAGTTAGGTTGAAACTCAGGATGACAATGAGATAACAGGCAAAAACGATACCCGGGGTAATGAAGAAGAACTGCGACCGTTTTTTGATATCCCGTACCGAGAACAGTCCGAGGCTGCACGCTACCGTAGTGGCAACGACATATTCAAAATTGTTGCCTATGATAAGGCCGGTCAACAGGGCCAGGGTGATGGTAGATAACAGTCCCACCCTGGAGTCAAATATTATGGTAAGAATAATGGGGGTAATGGCAACCGGTACTATATAGGGTGAGATATTATCCAGTCCGTAGACCAGATAACTTGCCAGGCAGATAAGGCTGAGTGCTATAAGCACCAGCAGCAGCATTGCATTATCTTCGAATATATACTTCCGGTACAGATACAGGTAAAAGAAGAAGATGGTTACAATAGCGAATATAGCCAATACATCCCCTCCGAAGCGAAGCCATCTTTCAAGGTCGGTTGCATTTTGGGCTTTGGCTTCAGCCAGGCTTTGAAGCATATTATATTTTTCCTGGGTAACGATATCACCCTTGCGAATGATAACCTGTCCCCGTGCAACAGCCCCTTTGGATTTGGAGATGTTGCCAATGCGTTCCTGGATCTTTAACTGAGTATCTTTGGCACTGTAAATAAGGTTGGGCTCGACCACCTTGTTGAAGATCTCCAGTCCGGCCTGGGCTATATCCTCAAAATAAGTGCGTGAAAGCCGGTAGCTGGCATATTCCCGTGCTTCCTGAAGGTCCCTGACATTGGCAAGGTTCAGCGTCCTTTCGGTTCTCTGCTTCAGGCTGCGAACGGTTATCTCGTCATTGGTAAGCTCATTCTTGCTCATGTTTATGAGGCCGTCGTTCAGCAGCTCATTGATAAGGTTTTCGAGCCGCACCTTCATATGCTCCCCTATAAATCGATTTGGGGAGGCCTCTTTGGTTTTCGGTTGGGTATTGGGGTTTTTAACCCGGGTATAGTTATTGAGCAGTGCCGACCAGGACTGATCGGAGAGGTTTATGCCCGAGGCATTCCTTTCCTGTATGTAGGTGAGGCTGTCTTGCAGTGCCGGATCGTCATCACTTGCGGCAAGCCTCCAGTCCCGGTAAGCCTCAAGCACCGGCTGCATGTCCCGGAACAGGGAGTCTGTCTTCGATTGAATGCTGATCCTGGAATTCTGGTCGCGGTGAAAAATTGGGGGGGTCGTTTTGCTGATTGCCTCTCTTTCCTGTTCGATCTCTTCAGGAGTCTTTTTGATGGGGAAAGTGAAGGGCGCCGTCATGTCATCCGCCCGCCATGGTTCTCCCAGGTTATAATTGACAGGCTCCTTGAAAGAGGTTTGGGGAATGGAGACAACCAGCAGGGCGAGGAAGCCGACGATGATCAGGATGCGCACATAGATATTATGTTTCAGAGAAGATGCTTCTTCCCGTTGCTTCTTCTTTTCACCGATAACCGGGGCACTCGGGTTTTTTTTTCGGGCTAAGCCCAGTTTTTCAAGAATACTCATAATGTAATTTTTAACCGCCCTACGCCTGGATGGCGGCACTTGTGCCTTTGACAGGTGTTAAATCAATAATCATTCATTATTTAACGATTTCCACCATGAAATGATACCAACCTCCCCGAGTTTTACCAAATTTAGATGATCGACCGGTGACGTTATTACCGTGCAGTATCCTTTTCCGTTTGACCGGTTTAAATGGTTTCCCCGATCATATCCAACAATGTCTCTTCATCTATAACCGGTATATCCAGCTCCCGGGCCTTGTCGAATTTGCTGCCGGGATTATCGCCTGCCAGCAGGTAGTCGGTGTTACTGCTGACGGAGGAGGTTGTTTTCCCTCCGTGTTTCCTGATCAGTTCGGATGCTTCTTTCCTGCTGAGGTGGGGCAGGCTTCCGGTGAGTACAAACTTCTTCCCATCGAGTTCAGAGGATGCCTGTTCCTCTTCCATTTCAAAGGTAAGGCCGTGCTTTCTCAGCCTTTCGATAATTTCACGGTTCCTCTCTTTGCGGAAAAAGGCTTCGACCGACTCGGCAATTTTAGGGCCGATGGTATCGACGGCGGTCAAGGACTCCAAAGAAGCATCCATGAGGGAAGCCATCGTACTAAAAGCCGAAGCAAGGTCTCGTGCTACGGTTTTACCCACAAAACGGATACCCAGGGCATAAATGACCCTGTCCAGCGGTTGTTTTTTACTTTTTTCAATAGCGTCAAGCAGGTTTTGGGCACTTTTTTCGGCCATTCGTTCCAGCGGAATCAACTCCTCTTTTTCAAGTTCGTATAGGTCGGCATAATGGGAGATGATATTTTCAGATACCAGCTGGTCGACTACCGCCTCTCCGAGTCCTTCGATATCCATGGCATCCCTGGATGCGAAATGTTCAATACGGCTTCGGATTTGCGGGGGGCACTCATGGTTGACGCACCGCCAGGCTACTTCCTCTCCGAGCTTTACCAGTTCTTCTCCGCAAGCCGGGCATTTCGACGGCATTTGAAAGGCCTTGTTACGTTCTTCCCGGTCGGGATTGACTACGCTTACCACTTGGGGTATGATATCTCCTGCTTTTTCAACGATCACTTTGTCACCCGCCCGGATATCCTTGCGATGGATCTCATCCTCATTGTGAAGGGAAGCTCTTTTAACAGTGGTGCCGGCCAGCTCAACGGCTTTAAGCTCTGCTACCGGGGTGATTTTGCCCAGCCTGCCCACCTGAAGGGTGATATCCCTGATGATGGTAGTAGCCTGTTCGGCTTCAAACTTGTAGGAGATTGCCCACCGGGGGGCTTTGGAGGTGGCGCCCAGGTCGTGACGAAGATTCGCCTCGTTTACTTTGACCACCACCCCGTCGGTCCCATAGGGAAGGTCGTGACGGAGGTTGCGCCATTCATCGATAACATCCAGAACTTCTAATATATTTCCACATATTTTATAATGTTGGCATACCGGAAGGCCGAACTCCTCAAGAAGTTCCATCTTTTCCTTTTGGGTAAGAGCGTTTTCCGTTTCCGCAAGCAGGAGGTCAAAGCAGAAAAACCGAAGGGGACGCCGTGCCACCTCACGGGGGTCCTGCATCTTCAGGGAGCCGGCGGTAGAGTTCCTGGGGTTGGCAAAGACCGAAAGCCCCTGCTCTTCCCGGTGTTCGTTCAGCCTTAGGAAAGCCTCACGTTCCATATACGCCTCGCCCCGCACTTCCAGCACAGGTGGATAATCGTTATGCAGGGAGAGGGGGATATCCTCTATTGTTTTGATATTACGTGTGATATCATCTCCTCTTTGTCCGTCACCGCGCGTGGCTCCAAGCACCAGCTTACCCTCTTCGTAACGCAGCCGTATGGCTGTTCCGTCGAACTTAAGCTCGGCGATGTAGCTGTAATTCTCATGGCCCAGTATTTTTTTTACCCTCTGGTCAAAATCTTTCAACTCCTCCTCGTTATAGGTGTTGTCGAGGCTCAGCAGGGGCACCGGGTGTTCAACCGTTTCAAAGTCGCTGCTTGGCTCACCACCCACTCGACGGGTAGGCGACTCCGGGTCATGAAGGCCGAACTCATCTTCCAGCTGCTCAAGTTCCTTGAGATAGTCGTCGAACTCCTTGTCCGATATGAAGGGTTGAGCATCCCGGTAGTAGGCTTCATTGGCTTTATTCAGCAAATCGCGCAGTTCATCTACCCGTTGTTTAGCCTCTTCTCGGTTCATGCTGAGATAGGATATAAGATGTGAGTGTTCTTAGTTAAAAATGGGTCGATCGGAAATGGTATTGGGTGGAGGAACGTCAAGGTCAAGGGAGTCGGGCGGGGGGTTAAGCCACTTTTCTTCTCCTTCAAAGGTGCTTCGGCTAATCTCCAGCATACCCGATTCCGGGTTCATAAACCGCTGGAGGAAGTTTCTGATGTTGTGGCCGTTGAGCATAAGGACCATCCTGCTGTATTGTCCCCGGAGCCGTATGGTATTGACAAATTCAAATTTGACGGCGTCACCCTGCTCAATCCAATAGGGATTTAAACTGCCGATCACATCCGAGTACACACGTACCGGCTCCAGTTTGCCATAGGCGGCATAGATAACCATGTCAAGAGTATCGGGTAATTCCCGGGCCGGCTGTTGAGTGGCTACACCGGTGGTATCATCCTGCTTTTCGACCGGGGAGCCCAGGTTTAGCTGCAACGAGTCCGGTTTAACGGCCGTCGTGGTCTCCGGTGTGCGGTTGTCTTCTGCAGGGCCACCATTCCGGTAATTATTAAGATAGATAAATGCCCCAATGGCAACTACGACGATGGCCAGGACCGCCACTCCCACCCAAACCCTGGAGCTTTTTTGCAGGGGAGTAAACTTTTTCCCCATATCTGCCCAGTCGACCGAATTGACCGAGGGAGGGGAGGGTACACCTTCGGAAGTATCGGGCGGGGTTTCCGGGGTGGATTCCGCTTTCTTTTCGGGGGGTGCATGATCATGCACCATATCATCTTTGGGCGGAGCGGTGTCATCCTGCCCCTCTTTGTCCGGGGTCGAGCGGCCGTATTGAAAAGTGGTTCGGGGTTTATCTCCCGAAGCTTTCTGCAACAGCCCCGAGTAGGTGCCTTCTTCAACCTGGTCAAGGGCTTTGACCGTAAGGTCGTCATCAATCTTTAGGGCCTTTGCATAGCTGCGGACGTAACTTCTGATGTAGGTTTTATTCTGGCTAAGGTCACTGAAGATGGAGTCATCTTCAATGGATTGAAGAACATGGGGGGGTATCTTGGTGGCTGCATGAACATCTTCAATGCTCATGTCCAGTTCTTTACGTATGGCAGCCAGATCATTTCCAAGTGAGGCCATAAAAGGAATTGTTATGGATTAATAAAACAGATGCCGGGACTATGCAAGGGAACACCATACCATTCATAAATTAGCAGACAGAATGGGATAAATCTAATCAAATATCAGAGAGTGCAAAAATTTTTTGCCATTTCTTTTGAAGGGTGTAAGGAATGAAGGCGGGACTGGTCTTTATAGGTAAAGGCCACGCAAAATGAAGAATCGTTTGATATATTTGGCAAGGGAATGGTTAAGGGGATTATCTGAAGTGCCATTTCCCAATGTCTGTGTTTGCTGCGGACTGGAAACAACTCGCAGGGGCCGGCAGATATGCTCATTCTGCAGGGAGGAACGATTCCAGGATGCCAATCCCGACAACGAATACAGCGGCGGCGGCTTGATTCTGCCCGACGGCGTGACTGTTCAGCACGCCCTTTGGCAGTTTGACAAGGGAGGAATATTGCAGGAATTGATGCATAAGCTTAAATATGAGCGGTTAACCGGGATCGGCAGGGAACTGGGCCTGCTGGTTGCCCGACGGATGAGGGAGCACCCGCTTATTATGGAGAAGATTGGCGGAGGTGCCGCCATACTGGTGCCGGTCCCCTTACATTATCTGAAATACAGGCAGCGTGGATTCAATCAGGCTTTTACCATAGCCGCCGGAATCTGTGAGGTGATGGATATTCCGATTTGTGATGGCCGGTCGGTAATTCGGATGAAGGATACCGAAAGTCAGACAGGGTATACCATTGAGCAGAGAATAGAGAATGTGAAAAGTGCTTTTGAGATACGGCAACCGACAAAATTTGCCGGCAGGATAAGTATTATTGTCGATGATGTCTTTACCACCGGTGCCACTACATTTGAGCTTGCCTGCAGGTTGCGTGAAGCCGGAAGCTCCGAAATAATGATTGTCACGGCCGCCCAGGCGTGATCTGCCAACAGCCTGTGATCTCCAGGGAGAGGGCCGGGGCCCCTTTTCAAGTCTGCTTTTTTCCAAAAAGAAAGATATTTTAGCCTCTTATGGCAAAACACCAGCCCCGCGGCACCCATCAATTATTTATAGAAACCAAACTGGGTATCGTTACCCGTACGGGTGAATGGTTTCATACCACCTCTGAAGAGATAGAAAAATTTGTCCCCGGCCTGCTTGATTCGGTTCGACTGGAAAAGCTGGTCAGGGAAGCCCGTGCATGGGTGAGGAGTGCCGACAGCTTATCATTAACTTTGCTTATGGCACTTCTATTCCTGGTGAATCCCTGGCTGGCTGCTGTTACCGCGGCTGCGTTTCACTGGCTTTGGTACACCTATAAAAGTGCCTTGGTTAACACTTGGTCTGGCATGATCTTGTCGGCTTTGAACAGCGACGGCTACCAGTATATTATTGCACTGGTAGCATTGAGCCTGCTGGGGATGGAGGGCTATTATACCGCACTCGTCATTGGTGCTCTTTACTTTTTTGTATTTCGCTTCAGCTTGCTGGACAAAGCCTGGGATAGGTTAACCGCTTCCGAAGAGTTGACCCTTAACGACCGCCTCATGAAGATGCTTCTGATCAAATATGCCATCTCCGAAGGGCTTTCTCCTAAAAAGGTGCAGGAGATGGAAGATCGAATAGTGGAAAAAGCAACGAGTAGAAAAGGAGGGGGGTGAAAAATTGAGCAGTACGGATATTTATATAGCCCGTCATGGTGAAACCGAATATAACCGTAAGGGACAGCTTCAGGGCAGGGGTATTGACAAGCCCCTGAATAAAAAGGGGCGCCTGCAGGCGAGGGCCATAGCCGACGAAGTTAAGGGGATATCTGTTGATGCCATCTACAGCAGCAGTTTGCTCCGTTCACGGGAAACAGCGGAGATCATTGCGTGGACCCTTCGGATGAAATATGATTTTTTCCCGGAACTCGACGAAATGAGTTTCGGAGTGCTTGAAGGAAAGCCGGCAGCTGAGATACAAGACCGACTCGACCGACTTCACCGAAGCTGGAAGGAGGGCAAGGTGGATGAAGCACTGGAGGAGGGGGAAAGCCCTTCGGCGGTACTTGAAAGGGTTACCGCCCGGATGGATAATATAATAAGGGAACACAAGGGTGATAATTTATTGTTCGTTTTGCACGGGCGGCTTATTCGCATCCTGCTTTCACACTGGCTGGGTTACGGACTTTCGGCTATGCACCGGATTGAACATACCACCGGGGCCCTCTACCATATACGCAAGCGGGAAGAGGAATTTGAGGCGGTATACCTTAAGAAAGTAGATCACCTGGAGGATATAGAAGAGGAATATTCCTAACAGCTATGCCAGGGCAACCTGAAAGGTTCCATATATTGCTGTATTCAGTTTCAGTATCAAATAGTTTTATGAATTAATTCATATTTTAGGAAATGAGCGAAAAAGTAAAAGAAATGTTTGCCGATATAGCTGACGACTATGATCGGATAAATTCCATCCTGTCGTTCGGGGTTCATCATGCCTGGCGGGCAAAGACTGTTCAGTTAAGCGGAGCCCACAGGGGCGACCATGTACTGGATTGTGCAACGGGGACCGGAGATCTGGCCCTTGAGTTTAAGGAAAAAGTGGGTGAGGAGGGATATGTACTGGGAACCGATTTCTGTGAGGCGATGATTGAGCAGGCCCCTGCAAAGTCCGAAAAGCAGGGACTTGAAGTTGATTTTGAGGTGGCCGATGCAATGAACCTGCCTTATGAAAATGACCGGTTTGATATTGCCAGTATAGCTTTCGGAATTCGTAATGTGGACGAGCCGGTGAAAGCCCTCGGTGAGATGGCGAGGGTGGTGAAGCCGGGAGGCAGTGTGGTTGTACTGGAATTCGGTCAGCCCAAAGGCCTGTTGAAATACCCTTATGAGCTGTACAGCCAATATATCATGCCTGCCGTAGGCGGATGGTTAAGTGGTAACAGGGAGGCTTACACCTACCTCCCGAAGACCAGTGCCCGTTTCCCGGCCGGCGGACAGTTTATCAAACTGATGGATGAGACCGGTTCTTTTTCGGTAGCCGACTACAAAAAGCTGACCGGCGGTATCGCCTATATTTATGTAGGGACCGTCAAATAATTTAATTTGAGTGTATTTTCTGTATAATTGAACACCTTAAACGAAAATAAATCCCATGTCCGTTTTGGAAATTGAAGATATTAAAAAGCTTATCCCCCATCGTTACCCCTTCCTTTTGGTTGACAGGGTGCTGGAGTTGGAAGAAGAGCGTATTGTTTCCCTGAAGAATGTCACAGTGAATGAGGAGTTTTTCAATGGGCATTTCCCGGGTACGCCCCTGATGCCGGGAGTGCTGCAGGTAGAAGCGATGGCTCAAAGTGCATGTATCATGCTTATGGAAAAACATGTCGAGGATACAGATAGGAAGCTTGTAGTATTTACGGGTATCAAAAATGCGAAATTCAGAAAGTCGGTCGTACCCGGCGACCAGCTCAGGATGGAGGTTAGATTGGTAAACCGGCGGCGTGGCTTTGTAACCATGGAGGGAGAAGCTACCGTAGATGGGACTACCGTATGTGAGCTGGAGGCTTCCGCTGCAATCGTTGATCGCGAGGACTCATGAGTACACAACAATCAGACTTTTCCGAAAGGCCACCCAAGGTAACCACCCAGACGGTGGTGGATATGAAACAGGAGGCGGAGAAAATAAGCATGCTTACCGCCTACGACTTTACCATGGCCCGCATCATTGATGCGGCCGGTATTGATGTGATTCTTGTAGGCGATTCGGCAAGTAATGTGATGGCCGGTTACGACACGACGGTCCCGATGACCCTTGATCATATGATCTATCATGCATCCTGCGTAGTTCGGGGGGTCGACCGGGCCCTGGTTATTGCCGACCTGCCTTTTATGAGTTACCAGGTAACTTCCAAGGAAGCCCTGATAAGTGCCGGCAGGATGATGAAGGAAGCCGGGGTACATGGCATCAAGGTTGAGGGTGGCAAACCCATTGCCGATACGGTACGGAAAATAGTGGAGGCGGGAATACCGGTCATGGGCCACCTGGGCCTTACCCCTCAGAGTATTTACAAATTTGGCACCTATAAGGTCCGGGCTACGGATGATTCGGAGGCGGAAACGCTTTTTGAAGATGCCAAAAGGCTTGAAAAGGCAGGCTGCTTTTCTGTTGTTCTTGAAAAAATACCCGCGCAGCTTGCCGCCAGGGTGACCGAAGAACTCAGTATTCCGACTATCGGTATCGGGGCCGGCGCCAATTGTGACGGGCAGGTGCTGGTTACGCACGATATGCTGGGACTCAACAAGGAGTTTAATCCGCGTTTTTTACGGCGCTATGCCGATTTCGACAGGGATATGACCGAAGCGGTCAGGAATTACATACGGGACGTGAAGAAAGGAGAATTTCCCGACGAAGAGGAGCAGTACGGTTAATCCGGTTATATATTTAATTACAAAGGGGTACAGTTATGAGCAATTCCGACATGGAACCGGTTATTTTAGTTTGCAATGACGACGGTATTTTTTCACCGGGCATCAAAGCCCTTGCCGAGGTGGCCTACGAATTCGGTGAAGTGGAGATTATTGCCCCGGACCGCCAGCAGAGTGCGGTAGGTCACGCGGTAACCGTTTCGACCCCGCTCAGGTCCCGCTCCTTTCAAATTGACGGCCGGTTTAACGGGGAGGCGGTGACCGGCACTCCGGCCGATTCGGTAAAGCTGGCTCACGATCAGCTTATGAAACGCAAGCCCGACCTGGTAGTCAGCGGCATCAATCACGGCAGCAATGCGGGAGTGAATATTCTCTACTCGGGCACCGTAAGTGCGGCTACGGAAGGGACGATTCTGGGATACCCTTCCATAGCGGTCAGCTGTACCGACTATGATGAGGACGCCGATCTGAGCGGGGCCAAGGAGGCGGCCCGTAAGGTGATCAGGTATGTGCTCAACCAGGGCCTTCCCAAGGGCATCACCTTAAACCTGAATGTGCCTGCCGGCCCCCTGAGAGGGATCAAGTGGGCTCGGCAGGCCAACAGCCGTTACGTAGAGGAATTTGAAGGGAGGGTGGACCCCAACAACCGTTCCTATTACTGGATGACGGGGAGGCTGCAATTGCTCGATGAGGGGGACGACCTTGATGTGAATGTCCTGAAAAAAGGGTATGCCTCGCTCACTCCCATACAATATGATATGACGGCCTATACGCTGCTCAAGAAAGTAGAGGATATCGAATTGTAGAACAATGTATCAGTAACAGGTGACTAGTGGCCGTTTTCCCGCAGCATCTTTACGACTCCCAGCCAAAAAGCATTAAAGAGATGCCGGCGACTCTCCTTAACCCGCAGGTTCATCTGTTCGAGATGTGAAATCCTGCCCGTGCTGAAATGTTTGCCCCACTTGGAACTTTCAACGGATACCATGCCGTCGTTGAGCCCTTCCTCCCTGTAAATATAGTTGTTTTGAAACCGCGAAATGACCGCAATCGGTTGTTCCGTTCCCTTGCCCACGGCAGAGCTGTAAGAGTAGTAGGGGACCCCCTCGGCATCGGGGACGCCGGGGTTAAATTCTTCGTTTACATACTGACGTGTTAGTTGCCGGGCCGAGGCGGCCGAATCGCTTTCTCCCTTGGGATAGGTCCTGTTGCCCATCCAGTCAAGCATGTCGGCCATCTTTTCCTTGATTTTATCGGGGGCTTTAAGAGTGAGTTCGGCCAGGCTGGTCCCCCGGTGGGGAGTCGAAATAGTGGTAAGAGAGGAAACCTTGTCGGCAATACCCAGCTTGGCCAGGGCATACCGCATGTCGAGCCCACCCATACTGTGGGCAATGATATTCAGTTTGGGAGCTTCCGTTTTTTCAAACAGGTGCTGAATTACGTGAATCCAGCTTTCGGCCCGGGTCTCAATCCTGGCATAGGGCACGATATTTGGGGCAAAGGCGCGAACATTATGGCTGCGAAGGAACATGGCTACATCATAGAGAGGCGAAGGTTTTACCAGGGTTGCAATAGCCCCATAGCCGTGACACAGCAGCACCGGATATTGAAGGTCAATATGCTCAGGCTCGGGAAACTCCCGGAGTTCCAGTTTCTTCAGCCATCTGTCGGTATCAAACTGCTCAATCATGGTCCATTACTTAATTGCTTTTAGCCGGCGGTATGATTTGAAGTCCGGATTTCTTGAAATCGGCCAATTGGGACTGCAGCCAATTCAGCGATTCCTCTTCGGCCATTACAATGGCAATGGGATGTTCGCCCCGCCGTGCCTTCAATCTGAATTTATTAAGTTCGTTGGTAAAGGTGCTTTTTCCCACCGACTCATGCAGCAGTATAGCTTCGCTGACATCGACAAATGAGAGGGATTTGTTTTTGTCGTCCCCTTTAATTTCCGTCTCCAGTTCATGAAAACTGAGAACTTCTGCGTCGGGCATCAGCTGTTGAAGAAGCTGAAGCCTGGGGTATGAAGAGCTCTCCTTCGCGGGGACGGTACCGGTTGTTTCCGATTCCCTGACCCAGAACATGATGTCGGAATACCGTTCTTCGACCTGTTCCCTTATGGCTTTTGCCTCTTCCGGATTCTGAACCATAAAAACCAACGGTATGGGATCACCGAAACTTTCAATAAGATCCAGCATCTCTTTTGAAGGGGCTTTCCTGAAGGCCACCATGATGCTGGCGAAATTTTGTCTCAACACAAGGTCGGGATCGGTTCTAAGGAATATTGAGCTGAACACATTTTCATTGTAGAGCAGGTGAATTATAAAATCCTTTTCGGGGAATACCACTTTGGTTGGGGTTTCCACGTTGTAGGGATAGAAGGTATGACGTATCTGCTGATGCAGGTGTGTTTTGGAAAAACCGGGGGGGACGTCTACAAAATATTCTTTTCTTTGATTGACAGAGTCCAGCCGGATGATTCGTTCATGGACCTGGTCTTGGGAAATATTAAACAGTTCCAGGTCATTTTTCAGCAGGGAGTCCGCTTCCGAGAAACTGCTGAGATTGCGTATCGTCATGCCCGAAGAGTGTACAAGCAGGAATCCGCTGAGGATACAAGCCAGAAGCAGCAGTACGACAATCAGGTATTTTTTATTTCGTTCGGACACTCGGTGATTCGTTAATTGCGGGAAAGTTTTATAAGTTGGTGATACCTTAGCCCCGAAGATATTCCATCCGTTCCCAAAGATAATATTTACTCGTGCTGTTTTGAAAAACAATTCTGTTTAAAAGTCGGGTGCTGTCATAATGGTATTTCGGAACGGTTACGAAACGGTCATTTTTTTCTCGATATTAGGTCTTTTACCGGCATTTCAATAGTATACAATGTATGAGTTTTAGGTTTAAGAAAGTTACAAGCGGGAAGGATATTGATGCTTTTCATGAGCTGCCTTTTCGCATTTACGAGGATTATCCGCAGTGGGCGCCTCCGTTCAGGTTTGAGATAGAAAATATTTTTGACCCGGAAGAAAATGATTTTTTCCAAAAAGGAGAGTGCGAAAGGTACCTGGTATATGCCGAGGGGCGCGTGGTAGCGCGCTTTGCGGTGATGAATACCCCTGAACGTGACAGGGTGTTGGAGCCAACCATGGGAGGGTTTGGCTTTATTGAGATGGAAAAGAACCGGGAACTGGCCGAAGCCATTATAGAATTTGCCAAAAACTGGCACCGCGAGCGAGGGTATAACGCCATGCGGGGCCCGATAAATTTTGGGGAAAATGATACCTACTGGGGATTGCTGGTAGAGAATTTTGATGAGCCTCCCATCTACGGCATGTTTTTTCACCCGCCCTACTACCGTGAGCTGCTGGAATCTACCGGGGCGGAGAAACTTGACGACCACTGGAGTTACAAGCGAGACTTTGATCAGCAGCTGCCCGAGCGCATGGTAAAAATTACCGACCGCATTGAGAGCCGTTCGGAAGTTGAGCTTCGCCCGATCGATATGGATAATATCTACAGGGATGCAGAATATATACGGGAAATTTATAACGAGGCCTGGCGCATGCAGGACATACAGCAGCGAGAGGAGGAATTTACCGAACTTGGGCGGGAGACCATGGAGCAGATGGTCGATAAGCTGAAACCCATCATGATACCCGACAGTGTGCTGATTGCCTTCGTCGATAATAAACCGGCCTCCTTTGTTGTTTGTGTTCCTGACTTGAATGAAGTATCGAAGGAGACGGGAGGGCGCCTGAGATGGTGGCATTACCCCAAACTTTTCTGGTTTAAGCGAAGGGCCAAACACCTGCGGACGCTTGTGTATGGGACCCGGCCCGAATTTCGGAAGATGGGGTTGGAAGCCCTTACATTTACGCGCGGCATTCAGTTTACCAAGAGGGCGGCCCCTTCGCTGGAATACCTTGAAGGTGCGTGGGTCAGCGAAAAAAACTGGCTGATGCAGCGAAGCCTGGAAGCCCTTGGTTGTCATCATCACAAGACCCACCGCACCTATAAGTGGGAATTTTAGTATTTTATAAAATATAAATAAGGATATTTGCAGACCTATCTGCTTCAGGTAAATTAAGTTCTCGTGAGCAAAGACCCGTCTTTTTTATTTGATTCCAATCCGAATCCCATGCTGATTTACGCCCGGGATTCATTAAAAATCCTGGCCGCAAATGAGCGGGCTCGACAGAAGTATGGCTACAGCCCGGAGGAATTCACCGAGCTGACCCTGATGGATCTCCGCCCCGGGGAGGATGTGGAAGATTTTAAGGAAATATTCAAGGAATTGAATAGGGAAATCCCCCAGCAGTTCGATCTTTACCGGCACAGGACGAAATCCGGCGAGGTGTTCTATGTTAAAGTCAGCTCTTCCTCTTACGACTTTCAAAATGTGCCCGCCAGGATCGTAGTCATCAACGATATCACTCACCGGGTGGAGGCGGTTGGAAAAGCAAGGCATGCTTACGAGGAGCTAAATCAACACATCTCAAACAGTCCCCTTGCCTATATCAAATGGGATCAGAACTTTCGTATAGAGGAGTGGTCAAGCAGGGCGGAAGAGATTTCCGGCTACAGTAAAAAGGAGATGCTGGGCAAAACCCCTTTTGCCCTCGAGGTCACAGACCCCAGGAAAATTGCGGAATTCACCCGTAGAACACGGGATATCATCGACGGTGTTACCATCAAGGACCAGATTGATATCCGGTTCCGGGCAAAGAACGGGGATATCAAAGATCTTCGCATCTATTTCTCGGCTATGACCGGCAGCGGGGGAGAATTGGAATCGGTGGTTACGCTCATCGAGGATGTTACGGATGAGAACGAATGGAAAAGGCAGCTCGAGAGCCATTATAAGCTTTCCGACTTTTTGAACCGGTTGAATAATGTTATTAATAACAGCTCGGACCACAGGGAGGCCCTGAAGATCGTCCTCCGGAAGATCTGTGAGTTTATCGAGTGGCCGGTCGGGCATATCTACCAGCTGGACGAAAAGGACAGGTATTTGAGTACGGATATCTGGCATATCAGTGGAGGTCAAACGTACGAGTTTTTGCAGCAGTCCACCCAGGAAAACTGGTTTGAAAAGGGTAAAGGGTTTATCGGGCGGGTGATACAGGAGGATAAGCCCCTGTTGACTCACGGGCTGGACGACAGCACTGAATTTATTCGGAAAGGTGAAAAGGATCTGGGTGTATGCAGTTGTTTCGCTTTTCCCGTGCACGCCAATGGGCAGATCGAGGTGGTTTTGGAGTTCTTTCATCCCGAAAGGAAGGAGCCCGATGATTTCTTTTACGAGGCTATAATCAATATTGAAAATCAGCTTGCCCGAATCCTGGAACGTTCAAAGGCCCGCCTGCAGCTTAAAAAAAGTGAACAGAAATATCGCCGACTCTTTGAAAATGCCAACGACGGCATTTTCATCATGAAAGGGAAACAATTTATTGACTGCAATGAGGAAGTGAGCCGGATTTACGGAGCCGACAAGTCGGAGATTATAGGCAAAACTCCGATGGATTTTTCCCCGGAATACCAATATGACGGGACTCCCTCCGCTGAAAAAGCCGAAAAAAAGATCCGTTTGGTTATGGGGGGAGAGCCACAGGTTTTTGAATGGCTGCACTCGAGGCCGGACGGATCGCAGATAGACGTGGAGGTTAGCCTGAACAGGCTGGAACTCAGTGAGGGGACCTATATTCAGGCTATCGTTCGGGATATCACCAAGGAAAAGGAGGACCAGAGGGAGCTGGACAAGCGGCAAAAAATGCTCGAGACACTTTTCCTGAGGTCAACTTCGGCCATTGCATTGGTAGGGCTGGATAACAGGGTGAGGGTTGTAAATGAAAGTTTTGAACAGCTTTTCGGTTACAAGGGCGAGGAGGCCGAGGGCAAAGATATAGATGCCCTTATCAATTACCGTAAATCTGACGATGAGGCAGCCGTACTGCCGGGAAATATTTCCCCTTCGGGGGTTCTATACCCCGAAGTTGAACGCTATACGAAAAGCGGGGACAGAAAACAGGTGATGCTGGGAGCAATCCCGATCTACCTTGAGGATGAGCTCCTGGCGGGATATGCCATCTATACCGATATCACCGAACAGAAAAGAGCGGAACGCGAAATCAAGAAACGGGAAGCCCTGTTTAGAAATCTCTTTCTGAAGGCTCCGGCAGCCATGGTAATGGTTGATGCCGAAAACAAGGTTCAGATGATCAATAACAGTTTTGAAGAGCTGTTCGGCTACACCGAAAAAGAATTGCTGGGTGAGGATCTTGACCATGTTATTGTCCCGGAAGGTAAATATGATGAGGCCCCCAAGATGCCGGGCGACTTCAGTGAGGGAAAGCTATATTCGGAGTTGACGCGGCGGACCAAAAGCGGGAGGGAGATCAATGTTTTGCTGGGTGCCATCCCCGTATTTTTTGAGGGAGAGCCCCTGGCCGGATTTGGGATGTATATCGATATAACCGACCGGAAGCGTTCCGAGCAGCAGCTTAAGCATTCCCTCCGGGAAAAGAGGGTGTTGCTGGAGGAGATACATCACCGGGTGAAGAACAACCTGGCGATCATATCGGGCATCCTGGAGCTGCAGCGTTTCGATACGGATGATACTAAGGTAAGCGAATCCCTCCATGACAGCCAGCTGCGCATCAAGTCTATTGCCCTGGTACACGAGATGCTCTATCAGACTGATAATTTTTCAGATATTTCATTCTCGGATTATGTGAGGCAGCTGATGGGCGGTATTGAAAGTACGTTACCCAATCAGACTGAAAATATCGATATTGAAGTTAACTCCGATGATATCCGGATGAATATCAACCAGGCTATTCCCTGTGCCCTGTTGATCAATGAACTGGTTACCAATGCATTCAAGCATGCTTTTGATCAAAGTGGCGGGGTCATCAAAGTCATATTGACCGATGAGGGCGACTATATCGAGGTTACGGTGGCCGACAACGGTGTCGGTATGCCGGGAGATTTTGATTTAAACTCCAACAGGGAAAATACCCTCGGTTTGAATCTTATCAAAACATTGAGCGAGCAGCTGGAGGCCGATCTTTCCTACCGAAGAGACGGAGGAAGTGTCTTTTCATTTTCATTTGAATTGAAATCCATTAGCGGGGCGGGGGCTCATCACCTTTCCTGAGGGTTCCCGAGGCTGGGGAGAATATGCTTACATACCATACTGTTTGGCAGACCTTTTCCAAACAGTCAGCCTTTTTCAAATATTTTTTGCAGCAGCCGGCGTGCCAACTCTCGCTTGTCACCCTCAAAAGCCTCATTGGTATCTTTTCCAAGAAGGTGCACCTTGTTGGTGTTACTTCCAAATCCCGCACCCTCTTCGTTTAGGGCGTTGGCGATTATCCAGTCTATATTCTTTTCCCTGAGTTTTTCGGTAGCGTTTTCAATGAGGTTTTCCGTTTCCATTGCAAAGCCGATCAGTGTTTGCCCGTTTTGCCGGTGGCTGCCCAGCCAAGCCAGGATATCCCTGGTCTTTTTCAATTCAATCTCGGAAGAGGCCTTTTCTTTCTTAATTTTTTGTTTTTCGGATCTGCGGGGGGTGAAATCCGCCACCGCTGCGGCCATAATTATAATATCGGCGTCGGCGTGTTTCTTAACTTGCTGAAACAGCTCTTCGGCACTTACTATTTCCACCGTCTGCAGGCGGGCGGGTTTCCCGATGTTGACCGGGCCGTGAATAAGGGTAACCTCGCCCCCCATATCACGGGCCGCTTCTGCCATGCCGAAGCCCATCTTCCCGGAACTGGGATTGGATATGAAACGTACGGGGTCGATATGCTCCCGGGTGGGGCCGGCGGTTACCAGCACCTTTTTCCCCTTCAGCGGTCCCTTACCTTTTTTTTTAGATAGAATCTCCCCTGAAGCCTCCATGATAGACTCAATTTCAGGAAGCCTCCCTTCCCCTTCCAGTCCGCTGGCCAGGTAGCCCGATTCGGGTTCCAGGAGATGGTAGCCGAACTCTTTAAGGGTTTCCCTGTTTCTGCGCGTAGCGGGGGCCTGGTACATTTCTCCATCCATGGTGGGACAGATAAGCACCGGGCATCGGGCGGCGAGGACGGTAGACGTCAGCATGGAATCAGAGAGTCCGTGGGCTATTTTTGCCATGGTGTTGGCCGTACAGGGGGCTATAACAAACAGGTCGGCCCATTCGCCCCAGTCGATATGGCGAGCCCAGCTATCCGAAGCATTGCCGTCGTCGGGAAAAATATCGATTGCCACCTTCGTTTTGGAGAGGGAGGCAAACGTTTCGGTTCCCACAAAACGGGTAGCGGCGCGGGTCATGGTAACGCGCACCTCGGCACCTTCTTTTTGGTAGGCCCGTAAAAGAAAAGCAGCCTTGTAGGCTGCAATTCCACCGGTTACACCGAGTATAATCCGTTTGCCGGATAACATATAAGGCGGTTATTCTTCGTCTTGAGGATAACGGAAGTAAACTTCTCCCTGTCTCATCTCCTCAATTGCCCGTTGTGTGGCGTGGGGCAGTTTTTCAAACTCCTTGGAGATGTTTTCCTGCTCTTCATTGAATGAGAATTCATCTTCATCTTCAAATCCTTCGAAATACTTCAGCTTCTCATCCAGCTGCAGTTTTTCCTGGGCGGCTATTTGCCGGGACCTCTTCGACATGATGGAAATCAACTCATACTGATTTCCGGTGTCCTTATTCAGTTTTTCAATATCAAGCGTTTTAATAGGCATGGTTGATTCGCAATCGATTAATGTTCAGTAGTAAATTTGCTTATGATGGTTTTAACCTGCTTGTAGGCCTTATCCAGATCGTCATTGATGACCACATAGTCAAACCTGTTGGCAAACATCAGTTCTTTCTCGGCCCTTTCCAGCCGCGTGGCCAGCGTTTCGTTGTTTTCCGTGCCCCTGTTTTTCAATCTTTTTTTAAGCTCTTCAATGGACGGGGGACGGATGAATATTGCCACGCATTTGCTCCCGTACATCTGTTTGATGTTGAGAGCGCCATTTACTTCCAGATCAAGCAAGGGAAAATAGCCTTTTTCCACCAGTTTATCAACCTCTGAGCGAAGTGTCCCGTACTTGCTGCCATTGTAAAACTCCTCCCACTCCAGGAAGGCTCCCTCCCCGGCTTTCTCTTCAAACTCCTTGGGGGAAAGGTAATAATAGTCTTCTCCATCCACCTCCCCTTCGCGGGGTTCCCGCGTAGTGGCTGAAACCGAAAATTTCACCCTGGGGTAGTCTTCCAGCAGCTTTTTGGCGATGGTTGTCTTTCCCGAACCGCTTGGGGCTACCAGAATGATGATTTTGCCTTCTTTGGGATCACTCAATGTTTTGTATCTGTTCTTTTATCTGTTCTAAACTTTCCTTTGCCTGAACAACGTATCTGGATATTTCCGAATTATTGGCTTTGGAGCCGATGGTATTAATCTCACGGTTCATTTCCTGGCTTAAAAAGTTAAGCCTTCTGCCAAGTGAATCGTCCTCTTCAATGGCTTCCCTGAAGAATTTGAGGTGCGATTGCAAGCGCACGATCTCTTCGGTGATATCCATTTTGTCTACCAGTATGGCCACCTCCATCTCCAGGCGCTCTTCATCCAGGGTATCGTCGTCGACAAGGTTCTGAATGCGTTCCAGCAGCTTTTCGCGGGCATCCTCGGCCCGGCCTTCGGTCAGGGCGCGTACTTTCTCCATCTTACCGGCTATATCATCTACTCTCCGGTGCAGGTCGGCCTCCAGCTGCTCGCCCTCTTTCCTGCGCATATCGACCAACTGGTCCATTGCCCCGGAAGTGGCTTCGGTCGTCAAATTCCAGATCAGTGCAAGGGTTTCCTCGTCCTGGCTTCGGCTTACAAATATATCATTAAACTGAAGCAGGTTGTCCAGGGTTATCCCATCCTCAATACCAGCCGCACTCCGCAGCTTTTCCAGCAGCTTCCGGTATCCTTCGACCAGTTTCGGGTTAATGGCTATATCGGGCTCCCCGGTTGCGGCCCTGTCAACCCGGACAGTAAGGTTTACTTTTCCCCGGCTAAGCCGTTCCTGTATTTGTTCTTTCAGGTCCAGTTCCTTCTCCTGAATGGATTGTGGAAGCCGAAGGGAAACATCCAGATAGCGGCTGTTAACGGATTTGGCTTCAACGGTGACGGTAATACCTTCAGAGGTTACCTCCCCGCGTCCGAAGCCGGTCATTGAAAGGATCATAAATGATTGCCAGGGTAAAGAGTAATAATTAAGTGAGGCAAAGATAAAAAAGGTGAAGGCGGATTAAAACTGAATTTAACTCCCGCGATACCTCTGCCGGCTCAGCCGAGCAGTTTATCTCTGACCATTGTGGTCAGTTCCTCCGCTTTGGCCGGGCTGCCGCCTTCCGAGTAGATGCGAATAATGGGTTCGGTGTTGGATTTTCGCAGGTGAACCCAGCCTTCCTCAAAATCAATTTTCACGCCGTCGGTGGTATCGGGGTTATAGGTCGAAAAGGTGTCCATTGCCTGTTCCAGCAGGGCGTCACCGTCGATATCCTTCAGCTGTATCTTGTCTTTTCTCATAAAATAGTCGGGCAGGCTGTTTCGGTATTCCGAGGAAGTTTGCTCTCTTTCGGCCAACAGCTGCAGGACCATGGCGGTTCCAACCAGGGCATCGCGTCCGTAATGCAGGTCGGGATTGATGACTCCCCCGTTACCCTCGCCCCCAATAACGGCATCTACCTGCTGCATCTTCTTCACGACGTTAATTTCGCCCACAGCCGATCGGTGGCAGGTCCGGCCGTGTTTTTTTGCAATATCTTCAGCTACCCTGGAAGAGGAGAGGTTGGTGGCACAGTCGCCGCTTCTTTTTTCCAGCAGGAAATCGAAGGCGGCTGCCTGGGTATATTCTTCTCCGAACAATTCTCCCTTGTCGGTTACCAGGGCCAGGCGATCGGCATCCGGATCGGTAACAATGCCGAGGTCGCAGTTGTTACGGGTGACCAGCGAGCAGATCTCTTCAAGATGTTCGGGAAGCGGTTCGGGATTATGGGCAAACAGCCCGTTCGGCGCATCGTTGACCTTGTGGATGGTATGCACACCCAGTTTTTCAAGCAGGGGAGGAAGGGCTATGGCGCCCGTGCCGTTGACAGGGTCTATGGCAACCTTGAAATTTCTGGAACGGATCAGGCCCGCATCGATGTAGGGAAGCATCAGGATCTGGTCGATATGGTGCTGTAAAGCCCGGTGGTCTTCGGTAATGTCCCCAACCTGGTCATAGCTGCAGTAACGGGAAGCCCCCTCTTCACTTATCCGTATCACCTCTTCCCCCTGGTTTTTATCCAGGAATTCACTTTTTCCGTTAAGGAGCTTCAGGGCATTCCATTCGGCGGGATTGTGGCTGGCGGAAATGATGATACCGCCTTCGGCCTTGTGTTTCAACACTCCCATGGCAACCGTGGGAGTCGGCACAACACCAACCTTTACCACATCGCAGCCAACCGACCGGAGTGTTGAGGCTACCAGCTCTTCACATATCTCTCCCGTGACTCGGGTATCCCTTCCCAGAACGACCCTTCCGCCTTCGAGCCAGGTGCCGTATGCCGCCGCAAATCTTGTAAGGTTTTCAGGGGTAAGGTCCGTACCAAAAACACCCCGGATACCCGATACCGAAATCATTAATGCCATAAAGTGTTGCCGGTTTTTATATTACAATGGTCTGTTAAGTCTGCCTACTGCCTTTCCGGTTTCCAGTCCTCTTCCTGGGTTCCAAGATAGCTGTTTTCATAGCGGGCCAACATAAAGAAAAAATCAGAGAGGCGGTTGAGAAACTTGAGCGATTCTTCCGATATTTCCTCTTCTTCCCCACAGGCTACAACAGCTCTTTCGGCTCTCCGGCAAACCGTACGGGCCATATGCAGAACAGCTCCCTGTTGAGAACCGCCGGGTAATATAAAATTCTTCAGGGGAGGGAGTTTATCGTCCATCTCGTCAATAGCTTCCTCAAGGTTTTTGATCTCCTCGTCGCCGATTCTGTTGATGCGCGTCTTTGAGGAGGGGGGAGTAGCCAGGTCGGCCCCGAGAATAAACAGGTATTCCTGCACCTGGCGGGTCCAAAGCGTTCCCTTGGGACTCAAGGAGTAACTCGCCGCCAGTCCCACTATGGAGTTGAGTTCGTCGACTGTGCCGTAGGCTTCAATACGTAAGGATGATTTGGATACCCGGGAGCCCCCGAACAGGGAAGTCTCGCCCGCATCACCTTTCCTTGTATATATTTTCATAACTGGTTGACTGTGTTAAATTCGCCTTAAAATATTTAATAATTGGCAAAGATGAATTTCTTATCTGTTATTTGGCGGAGCAGGTTCCGGGGGAGGGGATAGTTTATGAAGATATATAAGACCATTCATATTTTCCGCTATGTGTATAAGCTGGAATTATGGTGAGAAAGAGGCCCCCGGCCGTCTAAAGATAGTGCTTTCCCAGTAACCTGCTTTCTATATCCCGGTGGGAGAGCTGTTGGAGGTCGTTCCGAAGGCCTTCTTGCTGTTCTTCGGGGCAGGCCAGCAGCAGACTGACCTTCTCCGCATAAGTACTATCCAGCTCTACGAGGCTGTACCGGTGCACAAGCCGGTCGACTGCATTTTGTTCGGAATAGGGGTAGGTTATGCTGACTTTACGAATAAGGCGAATGAGAGTGAGATCGGCTTTTTCAAGGCAGTTTTCGGCCGACCGCCCGTAGGCTTCAATAAGTCCCGACTTGCCCAGATTGCTTCCCCCATAGTAGCGTACAACGGTTATGGCGGCGTTTACCACTTCAAAAGATTTGAGCCGGTTCAGAATGGGGAGGCCGGCAGATCCCGAGGGTTCGCCGTCATCCTGGGCAAACTCCTCGATACCGGCCGGGTCCAGCCGCCAGGCATAACAGTGGTGAGTGGCATCGGGATACTTCGATACCAGCCTTTCCAGTTCTTGTTCAAATGCATCCTTGCTCTCAACGGGGAAGAGGTGCCCTATAAATTTTGAGCCCTTCTCCCGGAAATTGTCGGTGGTGTTGTTTGAAACGGTATACAAAGTCGATCAGTCATTGAACGGTTGAACGGGATGGTACAGGAATGGAATGGCCGAGTCAAAAAAACATTATTTTGCAGGCTTTTCACTCCCGTTTTTGTTGCCATAATTTAGAACATTTCTGAATTAGCCTTTGCCTGTTTTAACCTCATTGCCACCTTGCCTTTTTATTGATTTCGCCCCATCTTCCCGCCCTTGGAATATATGAAGCAGGTTTAATGTTGGACCTGAGATTTAACAAACAGATCAAATCATTTACTAGCGATGCCATCACTTCTTAAAGCGCTAAAATCCCAAGTCGGCAGAAAAATATTAACCGGTATTACGGGAATCGGCCTTATTATTTTCATCATCGGTCATCTTCTGGGTAATCTGACACTTTTCGGCGAACCCCAGACCTTCAATGAGTATACCCTGGCCCTTGAAAGCATGGGATGGATACTGTATGTGCTGGAAGCCGCTTTGGTGGTCTGTTTCCTGCTTCATGCTTACATAGGGATCTCTATCTGGTGGAACCGCAGGAAGGCAAGGCCGGAGAGCTACAAGGAGTACCGTACCAAGGGAGGGCCGAGCCATAATTCCTGGGCATCCCGCAGTATGATTTTTACGGGTATTGTTTTATTTGTCTTTTTGGTTATTCACCTGGACACCTTCAAGTTCGGTGCAACCGACACCATCCTGATCGACGGTGAAAAAGCCCGGGATCTCAAGGAACTTGTAATCGACAAATTCCAAAGTCCCATATATGCTTTTGGATATACCCTGGTGATGATATTGATGGGCTTTCACCTGAAGCATGGTTTCTGGAGTGCATTTACTTCGCTGACGATGAAGCACAAGAAATATTCGGCAGTGATTCACACCATTGGGATTGTCTTTGCAATCCTGCTGGCCGCAGGGTTCCTGTTTATTCCGCTCTATATCTATTTTACGGAAGGGCAGGGAGCGTTAATATCTTATTAAACTTTTCAACTGATACCGCCACCTAACCGTGACGGGCATCGGTAAAAATATAAATTCGACCTATGAACTTAGATTCGAAAGTTCCATCCGGTCCCCTAGAGGAGAAATGGACCAATCACCTTAACAGTATCAACCTGGTTGCTCCCAACAATAAACGGAAGCATGACATTATTGTGGTGGGTACCGGCCTGGCAGGCGGTTCGGCCGCTGCCAGCCTTGCCGAACTGGGATACAATGTGACCAGCTTCTGCATCCAGGATTCAGCCCGAAGGGCCCACAGTATTGCCGCCCAGGGAGGAATCAATGCCGCCAAGAACTACCCCAACGACGGCGACAGTATCTGGAGGCTGTTTTACGACACCATCAAGGGAGGTGATTATCGATCCCGCGAATCCAACGTCTACCGCCTTTCTGAAATTTCAAATGAGATAATCGATCAGGCGGTAGCCCAGGGAGTTCCTTTTGCAAGGGAGTACAGCGGATTGCTGGCCAATCGTTCTTTCGGAGGTGCCCAGGTATCCCGCACTTTCTACGCGCGGGGACAAACCGGCCAGCAGCTGTTGCTGGGGGCCTACCAGGCTATGATGCGCCAGGTTCATGAAGGAAAGATCGACCTGCATACTCGCCATGAGATGCTGGATCTTGTTATTATTGATGGCAAGGCTCGCGGTATCATCACCCGAGACCTGGTAACCGGTAAAATTGAACGCTGGCTGGCCGATGCCGTGGTACTGGCTACGGGAGGCTATGGCAACGTCTTTTACCTGTCGACCAATGCCAAGAATTCAAATGTGACCGCTGCCTGGAGATGCCACAAGCGCGGTGCGGCATTTGCCAATCCCTGCTATGTACAGATACACCCCACCTGTATTCCGGTTTCCGGCGACTACCAGTCAAAGTTGACCCTGATGAGTGAAAGTCTCCGTAATGACGGGAGGGTTTGGGTGCCCGGGGAAAAGGGAGATGAGCGTCCCCCGAACGAGATACCTGAGGATGAACGGTGGTATTACCTGGAGGAGAAGTACCCGGCCTTCGGGAACCTGGTGCCCCGTGATGTGGCCTCGCGAAATGCAAAAATTGTGACCGACGAGGGACTGGGGGTAGGCCCCACGGGGAAGGCCGTTTATCTTGATTTCCGCGACGCCATAAAGCGCGACGGACGCAAGACCATTTCTGAGAAATACGGCAACCTCTTCGATATGTATGAAAACATTACCGGGGATAACCCCTACGAAGTACCCATGCGGATCTTCCCGGCAGTCCACTATACGATGGGAGGCCTCTGGGTGGATTACAACCTGATGAGCAACGTGCCGGGCCTGTTTGTGGCCGGCGAGGCCAATTTTTCCGATCACGGGGCCAACCGGTTGGGAGCCAGTGCTTTAATGCAGGGGCTTTCCGACGGCTATTTCATCATCCCCTATACGGTCGGAAACTATATTGCTGGAGAGGAGCTTGCTGAAGTGGACGTAACCCACGGGGCTTTTGACGAAGCGGCATCCACCGCCCAATCGCATATTGATAAACTGCTGAATGTGAAGGGGGATCGAAGCGTCATCGACTTCCACCGTGAGCTTGGCAAGATCATGTGGGACAAGGTGGGGATCGCCCGTAATGAAGAGGGATTGAAGCAGGCTATCCATGAAATCAGGGAGCTTCGTGAAGAGTTCTGGCGGAATGTTCGTGTTCCGGGCGAAGCCGCCAATTACAACAAGTACCTGGAGTTTGCCGGGCGTGTTGCCGACTTCCTGGAGCTTGGTGAATTGATGGCTGAAGATGCCCTGCACCGGGACGAATCGGCCGGCTGTCACCTGCGTGAAGAACACCAGAGCGAGGAGGGAGAAGCCCTCCGTAACGATGAAGAGTTCTCCTATGTAGCTGCCTGGGAGTACAAGGGCGTAAACGGACAGCTTCAGGAGGAACTTCACAAGGAAGAGCTTGAATTCGAATTTGTTGAACTTAAACAACGCAGTTACAAGTAATAGAACACGGATTAAATGCGGTGGTACGGATCCATGGTCTGTCCATTCCACCTGATATTTTATCGGTGATTCATTAATAGTTTACATCATTATGGCTGATACATTTACTATCCATTTGAAAATTTGGCGGCAGGAAGGCCCCGAAAAGGCTGGAAAATTTGTTGATTACACCTGTGAACAGGTGAATGAGCACATGTCGTTTCTGGAGATGCTCGACGTGTTAAATGAGCAGATTGTCGCCGAAGGTGGGGATCCTGTCGAATATGATTATGATTGCCGGGAAGGGATATGCGGTTCCTGCAATCTTATGATCAACGGCCGTGCTCATGGCCCCAAAGCCATGACCTGTACCTGTCAGCTGCATATGCGCAACTACAGCGACGGCGATACCATAACCATCGAACCTTTCCGGGCAAAAGCTTTTCCCGTCATCAAGGACCTTGTAGTAGACCGGTCGGCTTTCGACCGTATTATTGAAGCGGGTGGATATATATCGGCCAAAACGGGATCGGCTCCCGACGCCAACGCCATACCTATTGAAAAGTCTACGGCCGACACGGCCTTTGATTACGCCACCTGTATCGGTTGCGGGGCTTGTGTAGCTGCCTGTCCCAATTCTTCAGCCTCCCTCTTTACCGGAGCCAAACTGGCACATCTGAACAGGCTTCCCCAGGGCGAACCGGAACGCATGCAACGTACGGTAGCCATGGTGGAGCAGATGGAAGAGGAGGGGTTCGGAGACTGCTCCAACTTTGCCGAATGCGAGGCTGTCTGTCCCAAGGGCATCTCCATTTCGGCTATTGCTGAAATGCGACGCAATTATATGAAAGCAGCATTGGCCGGTGCGGAGGGATAATCTTTAACCGGCTGCCAAAAGGTAATAAGCGGGTATCGCCCTCATTCGCTTTACAGCTGATTTAAACGTATCCGGGAGCGGATTCGTGTCAAATGTATAGCAGGATAACTGATTGCCATAAACAAGCGGCGGATACAGCTCTTCTGCCGGATTGTTGGATATCCGGCCTTCCCCTCTATTTTTTAATTTATATAAGTTGAATTAGATTGACGGGGGAACATCATAAACGGATCTCAATTCTGTTACAGCATCGATGAGTGAAGAACTTTTTAAAAAGTCCTCGAAAGCCCTCCAAAAGTATTGGGGATACGATTCCTTCCGCCCGGGGCAGGAAGATGCCATACGTTCCGTACTGGCAGGAAGAGATACGGTGATATTATTTCCCACAGGAGGAGGCAAGTCGTTATGTTACCAGCTCCCTGCTTCCGTTTTGGAGGGGGTGACCGTGGTAATATCTCCCCTTGTGGCATTAATGCAGGACCAGGTGCAGCAACTGAACGAGCTGGGCATATCTGCCACCTTTGTCAACAGCACGCTTCCTTCATGGGAAGTGGAGCAACGGTTGGTGAATGCACGTAACGGCATGTATAAGCTGTTGTACTGTTCACCCGAACGCCTTAAAACCACTTTGTGGAAAGCCGAACTGCCCCGTCTTGACATAAGTCTGGTAGCCATTGATGAGGCCCATTGTATTTCGGAATGGGGACATGATTTCAGGCCCAGCTACCGGGAAATACGCGAGTCGCTGGAGCCGGTAGCCGAATCGGCCGGCTGGATTGCCCTGACCGCTACGGCAACCCCCGAGGTACGAAAGGATATTATCGAGAATCTCGAGTTTGAAGATCCTAAAATTGTTTCAAGGGGATTTGAGCGGCCCAACCTGAAGTGGTGGGTGGTAACCACAGAAAAGAAAAGGGAAAAACTGCTGCAGAGTGTACGCAGGGCTTCGGCCAAGGGGCCGGGACTGATTTATGGCGGTACACGTAAAAACTGTGAAGAACTTTCACAAATGATAAGCCGGAAAATCGGGGTGAAGGCACGGCCCTATCATGCCGGGGTCGATTCCGAGACCCGGAAGGAGGTACAGCAACAATGGCTGGATGGTGAGCTTCCCGTGGTGGTAGCTACCAACGCTTTCGGCATGGGTATTGACAAGGCAGACTGCAGGTATGTCATTCACTACCAGATGCCCTATTCATTGGAAGCCTACTATCAGGAAGCCGGCAGGTCGGGGCGAGACGGGAGGGAAAGTTATCCGATACTGATTTACAAGGCGTCGGACCTGTATGTGGCTGAAAAGAGACTGAAAGATTCCTATCCGGAAAAAGAGCAGTTGCAAAAGACCTATGATGCACTCTGCGATACCTTTGAGCTGGCGGTAAATACGGAGATGGAAACGATGGAGCAAATATCCATACAGGCCCTATCAACCCGGGCCGACCTGTCGGAAAGGGTAGTGACCTCTTCGCTTAAAGTCCTCAAACATCTGGGGATCATTCAGCTGATAGAGGATATAGAGCCGAAAGTGGGGCTACGCTTTGTGCTAAGCGAGGATAACGTCCGGGATAAAATTCACCAATTGGAAAATTCCCGGAAAGCGGAATTCCTGGATACGCTGTTCAGGCAGTTCGGCACCGAATCATTCGCAGGTATGAAATACCTTGAAATGGATTATCTGCAAAGAAAGCTGGACCTAAGTGAAAATGCCGTTATCAAGGGGCTGCATGTGCTGCAGGCTCACGACCATCTGCTAAATTTTGAATATCTGGGAGAACGGCCGCTTGTAAAGCTTCTGGATGCGCGTTTTTCAACATTGCCATTCGGGCGCGCCAGGCTTGAAAAACACCGGAACAGCCTGTTGAAAAAACTGGAGTACATGGAAGGTTATATCGAAACCAAACAGTGTCGCGAGGTTTATATTCGACATTATTTCGGGGAGAAAAATATTGAACCCTGCGGCCATTGTGACAACTGCCTGAATACCTCTTTTCCGGAGGAGCCGGAACTTACGGAAGAGGAGCTAAATGCCATCAGGGAGGCCCTCGATGGGGGAGGCAAAAGCCTTAAAGAGCTTCAGCGTATTACAAAATGGAGCCGCAGGCGGATTAAACGATCCCTTTCACACCTGATGAGGGAAAACAAGGTGGATTCGGATACCGGGAAATACCACTGGATAAACACCTCCTAACCGGAATTGAAAGGTTGTTGCCCGCTTGTCTTTCTAACCGGAATTGGAAGGTTGTTGCCCGCTTGTCTGTACGCTGTCGCTATTCTGTTTTCTTACCTTATCCATCTTCAACCGCTCTATAGCTTCGTCGAGGCGTTTCTTTTGCTCGGTGCTTTGCTTCTGGTAATAATGGTGGCTTTGCAGAAACTGATCGCGCGTAATATCATATTTGTCGTAGATAACCCTTTCCAGTGAGTCGGCCACCCCGGGCTTTATTTTAGACGATTGGATATGTGATTTGACCAGCTGAAGCTCAACCAGCAGGTTGATATAGGTATCCTCCTCAATCAGATTGCCGGGCCGGTCGCTATCACCGCAGCCGGATAACAGGAGCAGCAGTACAATGGGGAGCAGGTAAAGGTATTTCATATGGTACTACTCTTCTTCCGGTGGTTTGGGATTCAGGGGACGCATGGTAATGTCGTTGATCAGGAAGTTATCGGGAGTTTCCAGAAGGTCAATCAGCACTTTGGCCACATCGTCCGGCTGCATCATGTTGGAATGGGTTTTCACTCCTTCGGCATCTTCAAAAAATTCGGTGGCTATGGATCCGGGGCAGAAACTGGTTACTTTGATACCGTCGTACCGGAGCTCCTTGAAGAGTGATTCGCTGAAGCCGCGCACCCCGAACTTGGAAGCGTTATATCCCGAAAGTCGCGGGGTGCCAATCTTCCCGGCTATGGAGGCAATATTAACAATATGGCATGTATTATTGTTCTGCTTCATCAGGGGGACTACCTGGCGCGTCATATAGAAAATACCGGAGAGGTTCGTTTCGATCATGGCATGCCAATCTTCCCGGGAGAGGTCTTCAATATTACCGAATCGACCCAGCCCCGCATTATTAATTAGAATGTCGGGTTTGTTGTCTCCCTCAAAGGTCCGGCCTATCCAGTCCTCGATATCATCGTGGCTGGTGATGTCCATGGTTACGGGAATAAAGGCATCCCCGAGGGTTTCCTGAATCTTATTTAGCCTTCCCTCACTGCGGGCCAGTCCGTATACCACGGCTCCCTTGCGCACCAGTGCCTTGCAAAAAGCGGTACCGATGCCCCTGCTGGCCCCGGTAACGATGGCAATTTTTGAAGTTATATTCATACTTTCAATCTACTTATTATTAATTAGCTGGATGTTAACGTAATACATCAATATGAGCAAACAGGTAAGAAATATCATTCCCTCGGAAGATTCAATTTTGTACATCGATATTGGTAATACCTCCATTAAGGCGGCTTACAAGGAGGGAGTACAATGGAAATATCCGGATGCGGGCCGCACGGCTACTGCCAACGACCTTGTGAAATGGGCCAACAGTCATCAGAAGAAGTTTGATTTGACGGTAGTCTGCAGCGTAGTCCGGGAGACTACGGAAGCCTTAAAAGAGGGATTGGATTCACAACTGCTCCGGGTATTTACAGCCGATGATATTCCCGAAGAGCTGCTCAATTACCAGACGCCTGAAACGCTCGGAATCGATCGTTTTTTTGCCTGTTATGGAGCACTGAGCCATACGCCGGGTGCGGTAGTGGTGATAGATGCCGGTACGGCATGTACCGTTGACTATATGTCTGCCGATGCAGTTTTTATGGGTGGGGTCATCATGCCGGGCATCGGTATGATGGAAGATGCCCTTCGGACGAAGACCCCAAAGCTTCCCGTGGTTGATCGGTCACTTCCCGAAACCTGGCCGGGCCGCTCAAGCCGGTCGTCCCTGCAATGGGGAGTGACAGGCACTTTTAAAAATAGTATTGAAACGTTCCTGGGACGATATGAGGAGGAGTTCGGGGATTTCACCCTGCATATTACGGGAGGCGATGCCGACTGGCTTAGCAGAATTATCGAGCGAGAATCCAGGGTGCGTGGCATCCTGGTTTTTGAAGGGATGTATCATTTCCTGGAAGATTACCTGTAAAAAATAATGGCCGGCAAGCAATTCCCGGAAATAAGATTACCCTTTGTTAAGCTCTTCCTGTATACGGGCTTTGACCATCTGCAGGGCCACCTTGTTTTCCCCGCCTCGTGGGATGATAATGTCGGCGTAGCGTTTGCTGGGCTCTACAAATTCGTGGTGCATGGGCCGAACAAATTTTTCATACTGTTTGAGGACGTTTTCGAGTTCCCGGCCTCTTTCAATGATGTCGCGCCGTATCCTGCGGATGAGCCTTATATCGTCGTCCGTATCCACATACAGCTTGATATCCATCAGTTCCCGAAGCTCTTTTTCCGTGAATATCAGTATGCCGTCAATAAGTATTACCTTCTTGGGATATACCTCCCTGCTTTCTTCCTTACGTATATGTTTTGAAAAATCATAGACAGGTATTTCCACATGATAGCCCTCCTTGAGAGCATCCAGGTGACGAATCATGAGTTCGGTTTCCAGAGAGGCGGGATGGTCGAAATTCTGTTTGGAGCGCTCTTCGAAGGGCAGGTGTTTGAGATCACGGTAATATGAGTCGTGCTGCAGCAGGACAATGTTTTCCCGGCCGATGGTGCTGATAATATGCCGTACAACAGTGGTTTTTCCCGCTCCGCTTCCTCCCGCAACTCCTATTATTAGTGGTTTCAAAGATTAAATTAATTTGTGGTGAAGTGCTGTCCTTTTTCGTATTGCCCCTTATAGTTCCGTATAGCCCGGAAGATGGCTGAAGCTATGATACTTTGTCCGTAATCACTGGTCAAAAAGCGCTGCTCGGAGGGGTTGCTCAAGAATCCGGTCTCCACGAGTATGGCAGGCATGGATGCCTGGTATAAAACAACCAGTCGTCCCTGCTTAACTCCCCGCGATTTACGTTTTGCACGGTGTTCAAACTGATGCTCGACCATGCCGGCTATTTTTTCGCTTGTTGCAATATATCCGCTGTTTTGCAATTCATACACCAGGAGTTCCTCCGGAGAAAGCACCTTGTCCGGATTGAAGTCTTCCCCGTTGATTACATTATTTTCCCGTTTCATTACCTCGAGGGCAGACTGGCTTCTTTCAAGCCCTAAAAAGAACGTTTCCGTACCCCGGGGCTGCCGGCTGTGAAACTTATTGGCATGAATGGAAACAAACAGGTCGCCCTCGGCGCGATTGGCGATGGGTCCCCGTTCTTCAAGGTCAATAAATTCATCGCCGTCCCGGGTATAAACGACCTTTACGTCGGGCATGTATTCCCTGATGTAGCTGCCGACCTTTTTGGAGATTGCCAGAACCACATCTTTTTCCTTGGTCCCCCTGTAGCCGATAGAGCCGGGATCATGTCCGCCGTGGCCGGGATCGATGACAACCACGTCAAATTTCATCTTGTTTTTAACGCGGTTATAGGTGTCATTGCCTGGCATGCCGTCACTGGCGGAAACTTCTTCAATATTGCGGTTGGGTTCTACAACCATGCTGTCCCGGTTTCCGAACAGGCGGGGCCAGATGACAGGATCCATACCCTTGGTAAGAAATTCTACTTCTCCCTTATCGGCATACGTCAAAGCCAGCAGGATATCATAGCTTCTTCCGTCGCGATAGGAATCGGCTTTGAAATAAGTGTCGCCGGAAAGATAGATGTCGATGCCGATTCCATCCGGGATGGGATGGAAGCTGATATCATCGATGGGGTTTTCGGTATCCGGTTTTATAATGGCCGTGGTGTCAATCTTATCCCCGTAGAGCGTCATCTGTATCAAATCGGTAGACGGTTGGGCCACTTTGAAGGAGTCGGCTTCCTCCGAGAGGTGGTATCGGACTACATACCCCTTGTCATCACTTCGCTCGGCAGTGGATACCCGTTTAAGGTTGTTATCCTGGGAAAAGGAGTAGTTGGACAGGAGAAAAAGGAAGAGAAAGCAAAGGCACCCTCGAATTATTGAGGTATTGACAGAGTCTGTCCGCGAACTGATATATTGCCGTACCGTCACTTATCTGATGCTCTCGTTTAATCTGCAGGGTAAAATAGGCTCCTAGACGCTCCTTGAAGTTAAATAATATATAAATAAGATTAAAAAATGATGAGTTTTGAATAATATTGTTTGAAATAAGAGTTTTAGTGCGTCTGAACGGGATTTAGAAGCTGTTTATGTGGTAATACCGAATCTGCCAAAGGCTTGTCTTGCCCGTTTGTACAGCTGTTGAGCAGGTTGGCCGAGGGAGTTGCAGCCATCCCTTAAAAAAAGTGCCTAAAATGCTGTCATTTTTTTATCATTAAGTCTGTCAATTTCAACTTAAAATTATTGCCATGCGCCGTTTAATTAATCATGTACCTATCCTGAGCCTGCTATTTGCATTTGCACTGCTATTTAGCAGCTGTGCCGGCTCCCAAAACGAATCCGGGCAGATGAGTATTGAAGACCGTCTCAACCAATATACTTCGTTCACCCTGACGGCGGACGTATCCTCCCTTGCTGAACATGAAAAAAAGATGATTCCCCTCTTGATTGAAGCTGCGGAGGCTATGGATGAAGTGTTCTGGAAAGAGGCATGGGGAGACCGCTCCCGACTGCAGAATATGATCGAAAGTTCAAAAGTTGAACGATTCACCGAGATAAACTATGGCCCCTGGGATCGATTGAACGGAAACGAGCCGTTTGTAGAAGGGATAGGCCCAAAGCCTGCCGGGGCCAATTTTTACCCGGAAGATATGACCAAGGATGAATTTGAAGCGTGGGACTCCGAAGCAAAGGATGATCTTTACACACTTGTCCGCCGCAACGAAAAGGGCGATTTGATAACCGTGCCGTACCATCAGGCTTTTTCGGGACCGCATAAGAGGGCATCGGAGAAACTGAAAGAGGCAGCGAAACTGGCCAAAGACCCGGGCTTGAAAAAATACCTCAATCTCAGGGCGGAAGCCTTGCTGGATGATGAGTACCGTTCCAGTGACATGGCCTGGATGGAGATGAAAAACAATACCCTGGAAGTGGTAATCGGCCCGATTGAAACCTATGAAGACCAGCTTTACGGATACAAGGCCGCCCACGAAACTTTTGTACTCATAAAAGACCGGGAATGGAGCGACAGGCTTTCAAAATACACTACGGTTTTGCCGGAGTTGCAGGAAGGGCTGCCGGTTCCGGATACATATAAGCAGGAGACGCCGGGCCGGGACTCCGACCTTAATGCCTATGATGTGGTGTATGTATCCGGAGATGCCAATGCGGGTTCAAAGACCATCGCCATCAACCTGCCCAATGATGAAGAAGTTCAGTTGAAAAAGGGAACCCGCCGGCTGCAGCTCAAAAATGCAATGCGCGCCAAATACGACAAGATACTGGAACCTATCTCGGAGGTGTTGATTGCCGCCGACCAGCGTAAGCATATTACCTTTGATGCTTTTTTCGGTAATACCATGTTCCATGAGGTAGCCCACGGTCTGGGCATCAAGAATACTCTTACAGGCAAGGGGACGGTCAGAGAAGCTCTTAAGGAGCATGCTTCGGCCCTTGAAGAGGGAAAAGCCGATGTGCTGGGCCTCTATATGGTTTCCGAACTTCGAAAAGACGGTATGGTTGAGGAGGGAAGCATAGAGGATAACTACGTCACCTTTATGGCAAGCATCTTTCGCTCTATCCGTTTTGGTTCATCCAGTGCACACGGCAAGGCAAACCTGATCCGTTTTAACTTTTTCAAGGAGCAAGGGGCGTTCAGCTATGATGAGGAAAGCCGGACGTATAGTGTAAACTTCGAAAAGATTGCCGAAGCCACCGATGCCCTCTCCAGAAAGATTTTAACCATGCAGGGCGACGGCGATTACCAGGGAGTTGCCGATTTTGTAGAAAAATACGGAAAGGTTGGTGATCAGCTGCAGCGATCCCTCGACCGGCTTTCCGAGCAATCAATACCCGTCGACGTGGTATTCAAACAGGGCGCTTCCGAACTGGGTCTGGAATAGTTTTTTATGGCAAAGCTGTTTGATTATCTCATCCCAAACAATTACAATAAAAATACTTCCCACCTTAACTTTTAAAAACAGAGGTGAAGCATATGGATGAAGATACCTTTCTGGATGCCGCGGAAAGCGGAGACGTCGAAACAATAAAGGAGATGATGAAAGAAGGCCTCGGCGTGGACACGAGTGATGAACATCAACGTACCGCCCTGATGAAAGCAGCCAAGCACGGCCATATAGATATTGTTCAATATCTGTTGGAACACGGTGCCGATGTAAACCGGCGAGACAACCGGGGCACCAGTGCCCTCTATTGGGCCGCAAGTAATGGACATCATGACATTGTGCAGTTATTGATAAAAAACCAAAGTGATGTGGACGTAATGGACGACCGCGGATGGACGGCTAAAGACCAAGCCAGTTCTCATCACTATGATGATATTTTGCACCTGCTGGAGGAGGCGGGAGCATAATAACAGCAGAATCTTATTTTTGCTGAAAGCCTATTCGTTAATTCGGATAGGCTTTTTTTTGGTATGCTTCAAGGGGTGCCCGCCTATCCAGGGGAGCTCTTTGACGGTGTAGGGAGAGGGGTTTCTCCGGTTACAGGACGGCCTGAGGCCCATATATTACGCCTTCCCGGCATAGAGAAGGAAGATCGTGGGTCTTTTGTTTATGGGTTCGCGGTTACCGCTGTTCCATTTGGAAACAGTACGGGAAATAATGGTTTCGGAGGGGAGAGTGAGGTCGGTTGCCGTGCAAAAACGGGTATCCGGCCGGCACTGTTTAAGCACATCTTTAATGACCGCATCGTTGCGGTGGGGGGCTTCCATAAATATCTGGGTACGGTCTTCATTGTTCGACTCCTGTTCCAGTTGCCGGATGGCGCGCCTGCGTTCCCCCTTGTCGATGGGCAGGTATCCGTGAAAGGCAAACTGCTGGCCGTTGAATCCCGAGGCCATAAGGGCCAGAAGGATGGAGGAAGGCCCTACCTGGGGTGAAACCTTAATATCCCGGGCATGGGCCATGCGAACCAGCTCGGAGCCGGGGTCGGCTACTGCCGGGCAGCCTGCTTCTGAAATAAGTCCCACATCCTTTCCCTGCTTGAGGGGTTCAAGGAAAGAGGCAATTTCATGCTGCGGGGTTTTCTTGTTCAGCAACAGGAAATCAATTTCATAGTCGGGTGCCGTCTGGCCAACCCATTGCAGGTACCGGGCAGCCGTTTGAATATTTTCAACGACCAGCACCTCCAGCCGCCGTATGATTTCGAGTACATATTCGGGAATCGTATTGTTGCCGGGGGTCTTGCCCAGCGTATTGGGAATCAGGTACAAAGTCCCTTTTGACAATTTGTTATCCATGTTTATCTATGCGTTCGATGTAATATTCCTGTTCGCCCGTCGCAAGTTTCCTTTTCATGTAGCGGTGTGCGGCCAGTGCTATAAAAAACGTTAGGATAAACCCCACGGCAGCCATGGCTATATTGGTGAGGGCCAGCCCTTTATGGGTTTTGTAGGTGGGAGTCATCACAATACTTTGAAATGCACCGGGCTGATAGCGTATGGGTACTATATTTATATTTTGCAGTTCGCCGGCCATCTCCACCGGAAGTGACAGCTTGCGGGTAATGAATTCGCCCTCCCTGGTGGTGAAGCTGAGGATCACATAGCCGTTGGTTTGCGCAGCTATCTGCTTGAGCTCAAATTCATCTATATCTGCCGTATAGGAGGTGCCGTTCCTATAGGTATCTCTTACCCCCTGGTAGACCAGGGCCTGGTGTATGGCCAGGAACAGCAGGAAGGCGGGCAACAGCCAGCTTAAGTATATCAGTTTGTATTTGGACATCGGTTCTATTTGGAATTGGATATGGCATTAACGGTGGCCCGGCGTAGAGCCGGGTCCCATATGAGTCGCTGTTCAAAGTCCTGGTGTATCAGGTTGCTGCTCATATGAAACCACAGGGCTACCTGCAGGTTATCGAATAATACAGCCTGGGCGAAGGGTTCTCCGGAATAGGAGGAGCGGCCGAAGTCGATGCCGTTGACCAGGCCCATGCGGCTGTCGTAAATGGCCCCGTAATTTTTAAAATCTTTTTGAAGACGGGAATTTTCCATGGGCCAGGAAAGAATGTCCTTGACTCTTTTTGAAATATTGGGACTTATCAACCGATCCTGCTGCAGCTTCTTCATGATCCCCGCCATTTCAAGGGCAGTTGTTTTCGGAAAGACCGCAAGCATATCCCTGAGCTGTTTAAAGGGGAGCCCGAGCCCTTCATCCCTGTTAAAGAGATCCCGTATTTTGTGGCGATAAGCCTCATCGTTTGCGAGGCGGACAAAGGCTTTCTCTGCCTGTTCATGAATTTTTTCGTACGGCAATTGCTCAAGGCTTTCCAGTCTCGAGGCAGAAGACATATCGTACAGTGAGGGCTTCATCAGTATATAAAGTCCGCAAAACGGTGCCGGCAAATCGGTGTGTTTCAATTCAAGTTCACCGATCAGGTTTCGAAGCCGGGTTGATCCGATCCGATGATAAAGATAATCGCTTGCTGCCAGGTCATTGTATTCTACGGCTGCCTGTACTATATCGGACAATGATACGGTCCGGTGGCCGCTAATTTTATTTTTGCTTTGCAGCACCTGAATGGCGTCTTCATGATTGGAGGCATCGATATAGGGCAGCTGATAACGGCCGACGGCAGAAAGCGTGATCTGTTCGTCGGGATCAATCACTCCTTGCTCAGCCATCCGCGCATATTCGATAAGGAGGAACAGGTTCGACAGCCGTCCCATGCTCCTGGGTTCTTTTTCATTATAGAGGATGGAGGAGTCGGGATTTTCAATTGAGAGGGAGGCAATGGATACATGCCGGGGCTGGGCTCCGATATATTCGGTGAGGCCCTTCAGGGAGTAGGTTTTTTCGACCCATTGTTGCCCCTCCTGCAAATCTTCGCTGTTTTCAAACAGAGTGACCAGGGCGTCTGTGTTAAAGCCGAAAACAATGAGGAGGATAATCAGCAGGGTACCCAGAAAGGCACCGGCAAACTTAAAAATACGCAGCATGTGGTAGCAATTGCTTCAGAATTGTGAAACAGCAAATATACGCATATTGGAAGTGTTTATCACTTCCGGTCTTAAATAGATGGAGGAACCGTGCCGGTATGCTGCGACGGTTGTCCCCGGATTAACATAAAGGGTCGAATAGGTGCTTTTAACTTACAAATCGCATTATTTCCGCGCAGAGGATTGCAGCATAGGTGCCAAGAGCGTATCCAAGCACGGCCAGAAGTACCCCGACCGGTGCCAGCGCCGGGTGAAAGGCTGATGCTACAATAGGTGCGGAAGCCGCACCCCCCACGTTGGCCTGGCTGCCTACGGCCACAAAGAAGAAGGGGGCGTTGATGGTTTTGGCTACGACAAAGAGTATAAACACATGGATAAGTATCCAGAGCAATCCGATGAGGAAAAAGCCGGGGCTTTCAAAAATGGCCAGCACGTCCATCTTCATGCCGATGGTTGCCACAAGGATATAGAGAAAGAGGCTGCCGATCCTTGAGGCCCCCGCCCCTTCCAGCTCCCGAGCCCTGGTGAAAGAGAGCAGAAGTCCGCCGGTCGTGGCAATAACAATAATCCAGAAGAAGGGCGAACCCAGGCTCAGGTCACTTAAGGCCGGGTAGTTGGCGTTGATCCATGGGGTGATCGTGTCGGCCCCTATATGGCCAATGGCGGTAACGACAAAGGCCACGGCACAGATGGTAGTGACATCGGCCAGGGAGGGAATGCGTGCAATACTTGCCCGGTAGTTTTCGATCTTTTTCCGGAGTTCGGTGATAGGGCTGGCGTCGGCCTTGAACCAGGTATCAATCTTTTCCGAGATGCCTGCCCCATACAATAGAAATCCCAGCCAGATATTGGCGACGATGATATCGACGGTGATCATGGCCGAAAACAGCTCATCGCTGGGATCGTAGATTTCGTACATGGCTGTCTGGTTGGCCCCACCGCCGATCCAGCTACCCGCCACGGTGGAAAGGCCGCGCCAGATCTCTTCCGGCCCGGCTCCGCTAACTACCTCGGGTGCCACATAGGAAAATAACAACAGGGCTGCGGGCCCGCCCACAACGATGCCTGCCGTCCCCGCCAGGAACATGATGATGGCTTTGGGCCCCAGGCCAAGAATGCCCTTAAAATCGATACTTAGCGTGAGGAGCACCAGGCTGGCCGGTAAAAGGTACCGGGAAGCTACAAAATAGAGGTTTGATTCCTCCCCCGATATCAATCCCATGGAGTTGAGTATGGAAGGTATAAAATAGCAAAGCAGCAGGGAGGGAATGAAGGTGTAGAACTTTTGCCAGAAAGGGCGATCGATGTTTGAGGTTATGAAAATAGCTGCCAGGACCAGTAGCAGAATTCCCAGGACAACAGCATCATTGGTAAAGAGAGGGGTGGAAACGGCCAGTAGGATTGAAACCATAGTATATCGTTGATTAAAATTACAAGCGGGAATCTAAGTGATAGTTTGGTAATAGTGCAAATCGCTTTCATCAAGACAGATGATAATCCACCCCAAAAACAGTATACTAAGGAGTCTGAACATGTAATAAACAGAAAACCATGAAGGTAGCAGTAATAGGAACCGGCAAGACGGGAAGTGAGGTGGTAAACCTCATTGAGAGCGACAGCCTCGTCGGGCCGTTTAATACCGGGAACAGGCCAACGGCAGAAAAACTGCAAGATGCGGATGCAGCCGTTATTTTTGTCCCCGGCAGGGCAGTGGATGATATCTATGAGCCCGTATTAAGCTCCGGGGTACCCGCCGTCTGGGGCAGTACCGGCTACAACTGGCCCCGGGATTTGGATGAACGGCTTAAAGAGCGGGGGGTAAAATGGCTTAAGGCTTCCAATTTCAGCCTGGGCATGAACATCATACGGAAATGCCTGTCGATTTTGGGAGAAGGATCCGACTTCCTGGGATCCCCCGGCTTTCATATTCATGAAATACACCATACCGGCAAAAAGGATGCCCCCAGCGGCACAGCCCTGTCATGGAAGAAATGGCTGGGAAAAGAGGCAGAAATAACATCGGAGCGGAAGGGGGATATCAAGGGTATCCACAGGCTGAAGGTGAAGACCGAGGCCGAATCAATCACCCTGGAACACGAAGCACACCAAAGGGCGGTATTTGCCAAAGGGGCCCTGTGGGCTGCCGAACAGCTGCTCAGGGATGAACTTGGGCCCGGATTCTACGATATTGAAACTATTTTTGACCAGGCGCTGGCCGTTAAGACTCATCAGCGCTAAAAAACAGCTGGCTATATATGAATAATCAGGATATTATATTGTGGACCGCACTTGTTACTCCCATGAAAGAGAACGGGGACCTGGACCTGGACGACCTGGCCTCGCTGATACATAAGCAGGACGATGCCGGCAACGGCGTCCTTGTGCTGGGAAGTACCGGCGAAGGACTGGCTCTGGGGATGGACGAGATGAAGCAGGTGGTGAAGACCGCCTCCAGCCTTAATATTGACGTTCCCATAATGGCGGGTGTGGGAGGCTTTAACCTGCGTGAGCAGATTGAGTGGATTGAATACTGTCAGCAGTTTGACGTCGACAGCTTCCTGCTGGTAACCCCTCTTTACGCCAAGCCCGGGGTCAGGGGACAGGTGGAGTGGTTCGATGCCCTTATGAATGCCGCCGACAAGCCTTGTATGCTGTACAACGTCCCCTCCCGCACCGGTGTGAAACTCGATCCGGCTGCGCTTGCCGAGCTTAAGGGCCATAATAACCTTTTCGCCCTCAAGGAGGCCAGTGGGAGCATCAATGATTTTCAGGAGTTTCGTAAGGCGGCACCGGAGCTGAAAATGCTGAGTGGCGATGACGGACTGACGCCGTTTTTTGCCATGGCCGGTTGCGGGGGGCTGGTGTCGGTGGCTGCCAATGTATGGCCCGAGGCGACCCATACATATGTGGAGCAGTGCCTGGCGGGCAATGGCCCCGACCTTTTGCCTCTGTGGCAGGAGTGTACGGATGCGCTGTTTACGGTTTCCAATCCTATTCCGGCCAAAGTGCTGTTGCATGAAAAAGGATGGATTAAAACCCCCATACTTCGCCCCCCCTTAACGCATGATGAGCTTGATGATATCTCTGTGTTGACGGAAGCGGATAAGCGCATTCGGCAGTGGCTGAAAAAATACTGAGAACGAAGATATTGAATACTAACAAACGAAAATTATTGAAAGATGAGCGAACATAACTGGGAAGAAGTACTTGAAAAACTTGAGACGGGTGATATCAGGGCCGCTAATCCTGCTGACGATGGGGAGGGGTGGAAGGCCAACCGGAAGGTGAAAGAAGCCATACTGGCCTCTTTCAAAGCGGGGGTAAACACCGAGTATTCCGGTATCTATGAAGGGTTTGTCGACAAGCACAATCTGCCTCCCCGGAAATTCAGGAAAGAGGAACAGGTTCGTTTGGTTCCCGGAGGATCGTCCGTCAGGAAAGGCGCATATGTGGCACCCGGTGTCATCATCATGCCGCCGGCATATATCAATGTTGGCGCCTATGTGGATGAGGGAACGATGGTCGACAGCCATGCTTTGGTCGGCTCCTGTGCACAGGTAGGTAAAAATGTACACCTGTCGGCGGGAGTTCAGCTGGGCGGGGTGCTGGAGCCGGTGGGGCTGGCTCCCGTGGTCATTGAAGACGACTGCTTTATAGGGGCGGGGTCGGTCATTGTTGAGGGAATACTGGTCAGGGAGCGTGCGGTGATAGCTCCCGGGGTCACGCTCTCCAAATCCATCCCGGTATACGACTGCGTTCATGAAAAACAGCTGGAGAAGGGGGCAGCCATACCCGCCGGGGCAGTGGTTATTCCCGGCACGCGGCCGGTGTCGGGAGACTGGGCCCGGGAGAAGGGCCTCAGCATGGCCTGTCCGCTTATCGTAAAATATCGCGATGAAAAAAGCGATGCATCTCTCGAGCTTGAAGAGGTGTTGAGGTAGGGGGTTTTAGGCTATTTCGGACTTCATGGCTATGGCCAGGCCCTTGACGAAAGCCTGAACCACAGCTTCCAGGGTATCGGGTGAGGCCCCCTTGGAAACCCACTCCTGTTCATCGTCACTCAGGGTAAGCGTGACCACCACCAGGGAGTCGGTGTCGGGGCTCAATATCTCAACTTCATGATTTTTAACCTCCAGCGGAAGGATGTTATCCGTCTCCGATTTGATGGCCGCCAGTATGGAGTCGATGGGCCCCACGCCCTTGGCTTCGGTGATGACTTCACGGTCTCCTATGGTCAGCTTCACCGCCGCTTCCACGAGGCCGTGCTTGCGCATGGTCAGCTTATAGTCCAGCACCTCGGCGGGATATTCAAGGTCCAGCTCCTCATTGAAAACCAGCGACTGCAGCACTTCAATCTCATTGTTGCTGAGGGTTTTGCCTTTTTTGTTGATGTTGGCGACATAATCGTTATAGAGGCGTTCATGCTCCTCATCCATCTTGAGGTTGGCCATAAAAGTATCTCTCGACTTACCCCAGGAATCCTTCTGCATTTCGATATATCCGGAGTCGATGTAGTTGATAACCTTGTCGAGGTCGGGCGACAGCACCGGGGAGGAGAGAGAGTGTTTGGCTACCACCTTGGTGTCTTTCAGTCCTGAACCGGTGAGCACAAAACAGCATTTTTTGCCTTTGAAGGTGTCGAGGTTGTTTTTGAATGCGGCGAGTGGGAGGGCGCAGGCCGGTTCGGTAAAATGGCCCTCTACCGTGGCCATCTCTTTCAGGGATTGCAGAATCTCGTCTTCCGTAACCGTAAACGCCATCCCGTCGGTTTCTTCAATGCCGAGCAGCACCTTGTGGAAGTCCACCGGGTCGGATGCGGCTACCGACTGCGCCATGGTGTTGACCTGCTTTTTGATAATCTTCTTCTTTTTGAAAATCCCCTCTACCACGGGAGAGCTTTGTTCGGGCTGTATGGCCACGAGCCTGGGGATATGGTCTATTGTACCGGCCTCCTTCAATTCACGGTAGCCCTTGGATATGGCACCGAAATTCGTACCGCAGCCTACGGGGATGAACACAAAGTCAAAGTCTTCGCCGCCCTGTTCAATAATTTCATAGCTGAACGTTTTTTGTCCCTCTTCCCGAAAGACGTAATCACCTGCGAGGTAATAGTTGCCGGATTTGGCAAATTTACGGCAGAGGGCTTCACAGGTGCTGAAATCCCCTTTGATGCGGATGATGTTGGCATCGTAAATTGTGGCTTGGGCGATCTTCGCATCGGTGGTTTTCTCCGGTACAAAAACAAAACAGGGGATCTTGAAGTAGCAGGCATAGGCTGCTACCGAAGCAGCCATGTTGCCCGTCGAGGCAAGACAGATGGCATCGGCACCCAGTTCCCGGGCTTTCTGCACTTCAATATAGCTTCCGCGGTCCTTGAAACAGCCCGTCGGATGTTCAAACTCCAGCTTGGCGTAGAGGTCGGCCCCGTAGGTTTCGGAGAGCCTGTCCAGTTTCTTGAGGGCCGAGGGATGGTTTTTAAGCGGCTCCGGTACGATATCCTTCAGCGGGAATTGGATCTTGCCGGTTATCTCTTCGTAATGTACCCGAAGCACGCTTTCACACTGGGTACAATAGGTGGTTGTTTCCGTTTCGTCATTGAGATGGCCGTTAGCAACGCATCTCAATTCATAACCGGTGTTGGTGCTCTCCATAAGGCAAATTCGTTCTGGCGGTTGTAGTTATAAGGAAAATACGAATCGGAGTATTGATCTTAAAATAAGAGATGTAAAAGCCGGCATAGGGGTAGCATCCTTTAGAGGGGGCTAGGATTTCAGGGGAACCAGGGAGATTTCATCAAAATCCATATCCAGTTCGTTGAAGACCGGTTCGGCCACTTCCTGTATCTCTTCGCCCGTTAACTGTTCCAGGCCCTGAATTTCAACAAAAAGGGCATTCTGGTGGCCGACTACATAGTAGCGCGCCTTCTCCGCATTAAAACATTTTCGCAGGGTGTCGACCAGGATCTCCAGGTCCTCTTCATAGGCCTCGTAGCTGTCTTCGTTTAAATCAGGCATCTTCTGTTGTGTATTGCGTACTTCGTTATATTTTAGGTGCACTAACAATACATAATACGCATTACGCAGTCAATTTATGAATGCTTCCATACAACGGCTGGTACAGGTGGCCGGCAAGGAGACCAAACGTATTATCGGCTTGATGTCGGGTACCTCCCTTGACGGGCTGGATATAGCATTGTGCCGTATAAACGGCCATGGATTCCAAACCGATATTGAATTGCAATATTTTAAGACGGTAAGCTATGGGCCCGGCATAAAAGAGCAGCTTCGCAAGATAGTGTCGGTTCCTACGGTGGATATGGAAGAGCTCTGTCTCAGCCATAGCCGGCTGGGGACCTATCACGGGGAATTGGTGCTCGAGGCATTGCGGGATTGGAAAGTAAAGCCGGAGGATATCGACTGCCTGGCCAGCCACGGGCAGACGGTGTACCACGCGCCGCGTATTCAGCACGGCAGGGAAGGAATGCCCAACGCCACTCTTCAATTGGGTGATGGCGACCACCTGGCAAGGAAAACGGGGATACTGACGGTGAGCGATTTTCGGCAGAAACATACAGCCGCCGGCGGGGAGGGGGCTCCCATGGCAGCCCTGGCCGACCGGTTGTTGTTCAGGCATGAGCAGCAAGACAGGCTCCTGCTGAATATCGGCGGCATTGCCAATTTTACCATGTTGCCGGCCCTGGATTCAGGCGACGATGCTGTTACGGCCGATACCGGTCCGGGCAATACCTTGATAAATGCTGCAATGGAAAGCCGTTTCGGGCGGCCTTATGACGAGTCGGGTGAGACAGCCCGCCGAGGGACGGTTGATGTAGAGCTGTATAAACAGCTGAAATCACATCCCTATTTTGAGAAGGATTTCCCCAGGACGACGGGCCCCGAAGTGTTCAACCTCGGCTGGGTCCGGGAACAGGCCGGAGAGGGGGTGGATCTTATTCCCCCTGAAGACCTGGTAGCTACGCTTAGCTGGCTGACGGCCGAAACCATAGCGGATGCCATATGGAAAGTATCCGGGGACACCCTGCCGGAGGTGTATGTAAGCGGGGGAGGCATGTATAACCGGCAGCTGATGGAGTGGATAAGTGAGTTGCTGGAGGGGCATCCGATCCATTCATTTGAGGAAATAGGTTTTGATCCCGATGCCAAGGAGGCGGTCTCTTTTGCCATTCTTGCCAATGAGACCCTTTCCGGAGACGGTTTTTTTATTGATCCCAAGCAGAATGCCGGCCGAAGGGTTGGTTTCGGCAAAATATCCCTGCCTGTCTAGCGGCCGGCGACTACTCCATCCCGACAGCTGCTGCCAGGGTTTCGTATTCTTTGATCAGCCGGGCGCGTATCGGTACTGATTTTTCATAGATCTCACGCTGCTTCTTCAGGTACTTCTGCCGGCCGGCTTTGGTTTCAATTTTTATCGGTTGCAAGCCCCGTGATCTCAGGTCGTAGGGGCTGGCTTTCATGTCGATGAGCCGGGCTTCCACTGCCAGCTCGAAAGCTTCCCATATAATTTCGCTGGATATCCAGGGGTACAGCTTGAACGCCCATTTATAGAGATCCATATTGGTATGTAAACATCCCGCCTGCTCATTTTCGGCAAAATCCTTCCGGTCAAGGTCGAACTTATTCATCGGCCTTGCCGGTTTCGAGAAAAACCGGTAGGCGTCGTAATGAGTACAGAGCAGGGGACGCGATTCCACAAAATCCGCGATCTCTTCCTTGTCCATTCGCAATGGGACCCGGTTGTGTCGCACCTTCTCCTTTCGGTACACCATGGCCCATTCGTGCATGCCGAAACAGCCGAAGGAGGGTTCCCTTTGCCGGCTATGGTCAAGAAGCTGCAATATCCATTCCACCGCACTCTTTCTCTTGTCGGGAAAGAATGCCGTATCCAGCCAGGCACCCTCAGGGTCCACACGCAGCTCACTGAATTCCGGATACCTCTCCAGCGGATCGGATTCCAGCAGGGTGCCGACCCCCGGCGTCCACTGCTTGAGATGAGACGGCCTGAAGGCGTAATATTCAAACAGGAAGTCCATTACAGGGTCTTTCTGCTGATGCCGGCGCCTTCGCAGGTAGCCGTTGATCCTGTCGGATACCCGGCGGGTGTGCTGCTCGGACCGCTCCACCCACTCTTCGGCAGAAAGCCTTTGGGTAATAATATCTTTTTTAGTACTTACTGTTTGCATGGCCTTAAAGATACCATTCTTTGAACGGATTGATAAAACGTAATTTCCGGCCGGTTATATGCGTATTCAATGAAAGAAGCCACCCCATTTATTCGTCAATGCTGGCATTTTATCCTCCATCTTCGATGGCACTACCAGCTTTTTATACTGTCGGGCGGGTACCTGCTTGGCGGCTATTTGAGCAGCAGCCTGGAATGGTCCTCTTTTCTGCTCCAGTTTTTAAATGTCCATCTACTCCTTTTTGGAGGAGCCACGGCCTATAATTCCTACTGGGATAAGGACAAGGGGCCGGTGGGTGGGCTGAGAAACCCGCCGCCGATGGAAAAGTGGATGTGGGGTGCTTCCATTATGCTACAGCTTGTCGGCTTGTGGCTGGCGTGGCCGGCGGGCACGGCCTTCACCCTGCTGTACGGGATCAGCATGCTGCTTTTTTGGTTGTATTCCACTCCGCACGCCCGCTGGAAAGGGGATCCCCGGAAAAGCCTGGTTGCTATCGGAATCAGTACGGGGGCCAATTCCCTGCTTATGGGATATTTGGCGGCCAATCCCACTGTAAACGTTCTGCATGTTGAAGTGTTGATCGCATCGGCCGGTGTGGCCCTGATTATGTTGAGCCTCTATCCCGTTTCCCAGCTTTACCAGCTCCGTGAAGACAGCGAAAGGGGAGATCGAACGTTTGCCTCCCGTTATGGACTGAAAGGGGCCGCTTTGTTTTTCAGGATCTCTTTTCCGGCGGGCTTATTGCCGGTTGCGGCCTCCATGTATGGGGTTCAAGCCGGCCTTGCCCTTATTTTTGCGGGTTTGGGTATGATAGTCTACCTGTGGCTGTCGGTTCGGGTGGGAAAACTTAAGGGAGTGAATGGGGAGTATGACCTTGTAATGCGCATCAAATATGGGACATCCCTGGTTTTTGTGTGCTTTCTTGCACTCGCCATTCTTTACCGCCATACTCACCTTGGAATACTTTAGAATTATCCCTTGTTATCGTAAGAGAAGATTAAGGACCATCGTCATAATGAATAACCCATTAACGTTAAGGATATAGAATTTCATGGTTTCAGCAATAGCTACTAAACAGCAGATACCCCGCCAAGTAATTGATGAGGGTTTTACCTATGGCCAATACCGGCAGTTGATTGACAAGCTGTTGGAAAGAGAAAAGACCACCGGCGATAAGCAGTCGGAGCAAATGGTCGAGTATAGCCGTATGAATGTTCACCGCATGAACAGGCTGGACGATCAAATAGAGTTAAAGGATTCGCTCGTTGAAAGATTGGAAAAGCTGGATCGCAAATGGGTATGGCTGGTCCTTACGGAAGGGTGGTGCGGCGATGCCGCTCAAAATGTTCCGGCCATGAACAAGATGGCCGAAGTTACCTCCAATATAGAGCTGAAGTTTATACTGCGGGACGAGCATCCTGAGATTATGGAACATTTCCTAACCGATGGCAGCCGGTCTATTCCCAAGCTGATATGCCTGGATGCGGAAACCCTTGAGGTGATTGGGAGCTGGGGACCTCGTCCGCAGCCCATACAGGAGAAGGCCCTGCAATGGAAAGATGATCCCGGGATCAGCAACAGGGAGTGGGGTGAAAAGCTGCACAAGTGGTATGCCGATAACCAGACCCGCGAAATCCAGGAAGAATTTGAAGCGTTACTGGAGCAGTGGAGGTAAGGGAAACGAACAACTATCCATTAAAAACCCCGGTTTGACACCGGGGTTTTATTAATAGCTATTTGATAAGCGTCATCTTTTTGCTGGCGCTGTAGACTTGCCCCCCTTCCCGGGCGCTTTCAGCAACAATCCGGTAAATATATACCCCGCTGGCCAGGTTTGTCAGGTCCACGGTGGTATTATAGGTTCCGCCGTTAAAAGGCTGCTGCCTGAGGGGTTCCTTGACCTTCCTTCCCAGGATGTCGTAGATGGAGATCGTAACCTCGGCATCGGCGGGAAGGTCGAAGGGGATCTGTGTAGTGGGGTTGAAGGGGTTGGGGAAATTCTGGCTGATCTTGAAATCTTGAGGCGGCAATACCGTGAGTATGGAGCTTACCTTTTCATTGCCGCTGGTTACCGACACCACCACGTCGTTGGTGGGGGCATCCCGGCCTATCACGGCGCGGGGCACAATAGCCGTAATGGCTGAAGAGGTCAGGCCGGTAATTTCTGCGGTTTTATTGCCGATGGTCACTTGGTTTTCCGATTGGGTGGTGCTGAATTGAAAGTTCTGGGCATTGATGGTTATCTCTTGCCCGCTCCTGGCTTCGGAGGGGTTTAGGGTTATGATAGGTACATCCGTATTGCCCTGAAAGCTGCCCTTGAACATGCCGAGCCCGTGGGTACCCGCCGCAATGTCGCCGTCCGATATCCTGGAGTCCAGGTGCTCGGTGACCGCAAAGCCGATTTTATTCAGGCCTTCCTGCCCCCAGCTGGTATTGGAACCGTCAAGCGTTTGCGTGGAGTAGACCCCCGTACTGGTTCCCAGCACATACATGGTTCCCGATTCCGCCGGGATGATGACCGCCGAACGGAGGGAGGGGCCGGGATTGGTGCTGCCGGTCAGGTTGCCTTCCACCGGGGTCCAGCTGCTGCCCCCGTCGGTGGTGTGGTATAATCCGGTGATGTTGTAATTGGACATCACCAGCAGTACCTCCTCGGCGTTGGCCGGGTTGATGGCTATATTCTTGATGTAGGCGCCGTCGGGGGTTCCCGCAGGGGATACCTCCGCCTCGCCGTCATTGGCGCTGTTGGCGCTGTTCAGGCGCTTCAGTACCGGCGGCTGGTCATCGCTGGACCCCCCGTAGTATAGAATATTGGCGGGAGAATTGGAGACGGCGAGAGCCGTGATATTATACCCCAGGGGCATATCGACATTGCTGAGCTCCTCCCAGCCGGTAGAGGTGCCACTGCCATTCTGATTGGTGATCAGTTCCAGCTGGGTATTCCGGAAGATGACGCTTTTGTCGTCACTTTGATCGCCGGGAGTGCCGTTTTCGTCGGTCGAGGGATAGTACATAATGGTCTCGTCGTTCGGGTCGATCACATAAGGATGAATAAACAGCGGGCCGGTTGCCGTTGAAGGGTGAACAAAGCGGAAGGAGCTGCCGACCGGTTCACCGGTGGGGTCTACATTGTACCTTATGACCTGGCCGCCCTGCCGCGATACGAAAATGTTGCCGGGGGTAAAAAAGGAATAGCCCCCGTCGCCGAAAGAGATGTCATTGGAAGTACTCTGGCTCTGGTCGCCGTTAAACCGGAAAAAAGGGCTGCCGTTGTCCTGCATGCCACCGATCAGCCGCTCGTCGTCATCCCCCCCGGGTATGGCAGCCGAGTAATACTGCGAGGTGGTATACCCCTCGTCGAGGTCCGACCAGCTGACAGGCGCCGCCGTGATGTCGGCAGTGACCGAAAGCCCGCCGTCATGGCCCGATATCATGCGGTTGGAGTTTCCGGGATCGAATGCGGTGATATGCTGGTCCGGGTGATGGCTGGGATATAAACTGAACGTTCGATCCTTGTTATAGCCTCCGACCCAGTATTCATCCTTTTGCGACTCGTCCGACCCGTCATAGCCGCCCGAAGGCAGGCTGGCAAATCCGTTTCGCCCGCGAAAAAGGTTGGTGCCCCCTATAAGGATGAAATTCTCGTCGTCGGGCTTGACCGCTATATCCAGGTCATAGCCGTTTTGGGTCCAGAAATCTCCCGAGTCGCCGTCGAATTCCGGAATATTGTCCGAACGGTCTTCAGAGGTACCCGCATTGAGATCGATCTTGTGGAGGCGGACATCTTCCTGGGTTCTGTCGGCCTGGGTGGATACATGGGTCAGCACGTAGAGGATGTCGGGATTGGAGGGGGCAAAGGCCAGCACGCTTCGGCCGTAATTTGAGGGGAATGTCGAGGGGGTGATTTCGGTCCAGCTGCCCGACGCACCGTCGCTGTTGGAGATAAAGATACCCGGATTATGGGTGCCTGAACCGGCCTCAAAGGTCCGTGCGGAAATAGCGGCCGCCACGGTACCGTCGGAGGCCACGGCCACGTCTGCATAGATCTGGTTGCGCTCCGATCCGATTACGGGGTCGGCCGTGAAATTTTGTCCGTCGGTCGACCGGTAGACGCCGAAGCCGTTGCTGGCAAAAAAGACGCTGCTGCTGGTGGGGCTGACCACGACCCGTGAAATGAAATCATATTCCGAATCAAATCTTACATCGGTGTCACTGGTCCCGCTTAGCCGGTTCCAGCTTTCCCCGTTGTCGGTGGATTTGTAGATGCCGGTACCAAAGTAGGGGGCTCCCGTTGCACCGGCCGAGTTGCCGATAAATTCGCCGGAACCATAATACCAGGTATCGGGAGCAAGGGGGTCCTGCGCCAGGGAGGTAACGCTCAAGCTTTGGAAATCCGGGGTCTTCAACGTCCACGTCGTGCCCCCGTCGGTAGATTTCCAGAGTCCCCCGGATACCCCGCCGGCCAAAATAATATTGGAATTGCGCCGGTCGATGCCCAGGGCCCGGGTCCGGCCTCCTACATCTACAGGCCCGGCAAAGTCCCATATATAATCGGCTGCCTGGAAAGAGGGGTCTTTCGCTTTTTGCTGCCGGTTAATATCCCGGATAGTCGGCAGGTTTTTGGCATAGGAGAGTTCCCGCGCCCTGATGTTCCTGGGGATGCGGTCGGTGGCGGGGTCTCTCATGATTTGGAAAAAATAGTCGCCCCTGGCAACCTTCGATTCTGTTTTTTCCAGCTCAGCCGTCTCGTGGAGCCCTTCCTGCCCCTGGTTTAAGACAAGCAGATAATAGCCTGCAGAAACCAGGATAATTGCGGTGAAACCTAACAGGATCTTGGTAGCTATATTCTTCATGTAAACGTGCAATTAAGGGTTGTTGTCAAGACTGACCAGGTGCCATGGGGATGCCGGATCCGGTGTGTCTGGAGATTTATGATAACTTAAAACGGCTGATACAATTTTGCCAATATGATTCTTTATCTTTATAAAGGCTGTATCCGGGTATCCGACCGTCAGGGTATCGCCTATAGCTACCGCCGGCAGGGATGATCCATAATTTTTGACGGCGGTAACTTTTAGCTGCATGGAATTGCCGTCCCGGGCCGGCAATTGGATAATACGCCCCTTGAGTTCTACGGTTGCAGGGGCCGGGGCCGGTGGAGGGGGCTGAAGCACAATTTCACCGCTGTTCGTAGAATCCACCGCGGTGGTGTCGGCTGTGATACCCGCGGATATGGAATCGGAGATGGGCTCAGCGGCGGTTGATTCAGCAGCCGAATCCAAGGAAGCGGAATCGGCTGTGTTGTTGCCGCCCTGTTTTTCCGAGGAGGCACAACCGGCCGCTGCCAGCAGCGTGAACGTTAATATTATTGAAATTCGTGATACCATTTTCTTGGCAGGATTTAATTTTTCCTTGGCAGGATATAATTTTTCCTTGGCAGGATATAATTTTTCCTTGGCAGGATATAATTTTTCCCTGACAGC
>CAYREV010000004.1:109235-129193 GCA_964423345.1 uncultured Balneolaceae bacterium
TTTCCTTGGCAGGATATAATTTTTCCTTGGCAGGATATAATTTTTCCCTGACAGCATATAATTGATGTTATTGGTATATAACCTAACTTTAAAAAAAAAGGTTTGTTCTCGGATAAACGATTAAAGAAAAACAAAAATATGTACTGTGGGTATTAAGGAAAATTTTTACAACCATTTAGCCCAGACGAGTGACGACCCCATGGGCCTGGAGATCGATTATGCCGAAGGGCCGTTTATTTACAGCCGCGAGGGGAAACGATATGTGGATTTCATATCCGGCATTGCGGTAAGCAGCCTGGGGCACCGTCATCCCCGGGTGGTGGAGGCCGTCAAGCAGCAGGTAGACCGGCATCTTCATGTGATGGTTTATGGAGAATTTATACAGGAAGCGCAGTCGAAGTATGCAAAGCTGCTGACCTCCCGGCTGCCTTCTTCGTTGGACCGCGCCTATTTTGTGAATAGCGGTACCGAGGCCACGGAGGGGGCCCTCAAACTGGCCAAAAAGCATACGGGAAGGCATAAACTTGTAGCCTTCAATCACGGCTACCACGGGGATACGCACGGCTCCCTCAGTGTGACGGGGCGGGATATCTATCGCGATCCCTACCGCCCCCTGCTGCCGGATGTTCATTTCCTGGACTTTAACGATGCCACCGGCCTGGAAGTCATTGATGAACAGACGGCAGCCGTGATACTGGAGCCCATACAGGGAGAGGGAGGCATTATCCCGGCCGAGAAGGATTGGCTGCAACAGCTGCACCGCCGCTGCAGCGAGACGGGCGCCCTGCTGATATTTGACGAGATACAGACGGGTTTCTTCCGTACGGGCCCGCTCTTTGCCTTTCGGTATTATGAGGTGGTGCCGGATATCATGTGCCTGGCCAAGGCGATGGCGGGGGGCATGCCCATGGGGGCATTTGTCTCCTCCAGCCGGATTTTTGAGTCCTTTATGTACGATCCCCCGCTGAACCATGTGACGACTTTCGGGGGGCACCCGGTTAGCTGTGCGGCGGCCCATGCCACGCTGGAAGTGTTGCTGGAAGGGGATTTTCCCTCAAAAGCCGCCCGGATTGAGCAAAAGGTCAAGGGGAGGCTCAAGGCCGACGGCATTGTGGAGGTGCGGGGCCGGGGAGCAATGCTCGGTATGGAGTTAAGAAATGCCGAGCTGTGCCGAAAAGTGGTGGAAGATTGCCTGGACAAAGGAATTATCCTGGGGTGGACCCTGCATTCCGATACGCTGGTTCGCCTGGCTCCGCCCCTCATCATCGAAGAGGAGGTACTGGATGAATGCCTGGACGAAATATTGAAAAGCGTAAAGGCTCATTTCTCCGGTGCCTAGCAGATGGTTCAGGTGGAATTCGCTGAGGCTGTCTGAGGTTTCATTAAAAGAAAGGAAAACTCAACGAACTTTATGGCTATGAAAACGATCAACCCGTCAACGGGAGAGCTTGTCCGCGAATATGAACAGATGGATGAAGGAGAGATCAGCGCTATTCTAAAGGAGCTGGCCGAAGGCCGGGAAAAATGGAGGCGCAGGTCTTTTGACGATCGTGCTGAAATTCTCCGAAAAACGGCGAAGCTGCTGCGCGACCAAAAGGAGGAGCTGGCCGGGTTGATGGCAGTAGAGATGGGCAAGCCCCTGCCGGGCGGCGTCTCAGAAGCCGAAAAGTGTGCGTGGGTTTGTGAGTATTATGCCGAGCATGCGGCCTCTTTCCTCGAAAAGCAGTCTCTCGAAAGCGACGGTTCTAAAAGCTATGTCACCTTTAAGCCGCTTGGAACGGTCTTGGCCATTATGCCCTGGAACTTTCCGTTCTGGCAGCTTTTTCGTTTTGGCGCCCCGGCACTCATGGCCGGCAATGCAGCCGTTCTGAAGCACGCCCCCAATGTGACGGGATGCGCATTGCGCATCGAATCCCTGCTGCACGAGGCGGGCGTTCCGAAAGATGTATTCAGAACCGTCATTGCCGATGTCGACCGGACCCAGGAGATGATCAAAGATGAGGGTATTGATGCGGTAACGTTGACCGGCAGCACCCGGGCGGGCAGGGCCGTGGCCCGGCAGGCGGGCAGCGTACTGAAGAAGTCGGTTCTTGAGCTGGGGGGAAGCGACCCTTACCTGGTCCTGGAAGATGCCAATATCGATAAGGCGGCCGAAACATGCGTGGCCTCGCGCCTGATCAATAGCGGACAAAGCTGTATTGCCGCCAAGAGGTTTATTGTTATGGATGAGGTATATGAAGAACTGGTCGGCCGGGTGGTTAAGCTGATGAAAGAGAAAACTATGGGAGACCCCTTTGAGGAGGATACCGATATCGGCCCGATGGCACGGGTCGACTTAAGGGACGGCCTGCACAAACAGGTCCGGGAAAGCATTGAACAGGGAGCAGAGTGCCTGCTGGGAGGGGAGATACCTTCCGGCCAGGGTGCCTTTTATCCGCCTACGGTACTGGCCGGCGTTGAAGAGGGCATGCCGGCCTACCATGAAGAGCTTTTTGGGCCGGTGGCCTCCATTATTCGTGTCACGAGTACGGAGCAGGCTATTTCAGTAGCCAATGCCACTGATTACGGACTGGGGGCGGCGGTCTTCTCGGAAGATGAGGATCTGGCCGAGAAAATTGCCTGCGAAGCCCTTGAGGCCGGCTGTTGTTTTGTCAACGACTTTGTGAAGTCGGATCCGAGGCTCCCCTTCGGCGGGATCAAGCAGTCGGGTTACGGCCGCGAGCTATCCCATTTTGGCATCAGGGAATTTGTGAATGTTAAGACGGTATATGTCAAGTAACCGGCAAGCGTTCGGTCTATGGACACTAGGGTTTGATATCCCGGGAACAATCTGACGGAAGGGATACGGCTGACAACAGGATGTCACCGGAATCGTTTACCTTATGCTAAAACCGCAGGCGAAATGAACAGCTATGGATGCACAAAATCCAATCAGGGGAAGGGGTTCGTCCGATAATCCCGCCAACAGGTTTGAAGATGAGTATATAGATTTTGACCTGGACGGGGAAACGGGCCGCAAGCCCGCTCCCGAAACCAAACTTATCAGGGACGACAGCAAGGAGATACTGTCTACCAATAACAGTCCCGACATACCGTTTGAGTACAGCCTGAACCCCTACCGCGGTTGTGAGCACGGATGTATTTACTGCTATGCACGTCCCACCCATGAATATCTCGGATTTTCGGCCGGGCTGGATTTCGAATCCCGCATCATGGTGAAATACGATGCAGCCAGGAAGTTGAGGAGGAAATTCAACAGTGATTCCTGGAAACCCCGGGTGGTGGTCATGAGCGGAGTGACCGATCCCTACCAGCCCGTGGAAAGGAAACTGAGAATCACGCGAGCCTGCCTGATGGTCTTTGAGGAGTTCAGGAATCCGGTCAGCATCATTACAAAAAACTACCTGGTCAGCCGCGACCTGGACCTTCTGGAACAGCTTGCCGAGGTTGGTGCGGTACATGTGACTCTATCCATCACTACTCTCGACAGGGAGCTGGCACGGGTCATGGAGCCGCGGACATCCCGGCCGACCCGGCGCCTGCAGGCTATAGAGGAGTTGAGCAAGAGAGGAATACCGGTTGGCGTGAATATAGCACCGGTTGTCCCCGGCCTTACCGACCACGAATGTGTCGATATCCTGGAGGCTGCCCGGGAAGCAGGAGCCACCCATGCGGGGTACCTGCTCCTTCGCCTGCCTCACGGGGTAAAGGAACTGTTCGGGGAGTGGCTGGAGCATCACTATCCCGGCCGTAAGGACAAAGTGCTCAATCGCATACGGGATACCAGGGGCGGTGAACTCAATGACTCGACGTTTGGGAAAAGGTTCAGGGGAGAGGGCGAATTTGCAGAGCAGATACGCAAGCTGTTTTCCATTCACGCTGAGCGGCTGGGTTTCAACAGGGAGAGAAGAGGCTTGAGCACCCGCCACTTCCGTCCCGGTAAGGGCTCGCAGCTGAACCTTTTTTAGGATACTGCCGGTATAGGGAGTTTTTTTAAAATTTTTACTTGTTATTTATCGAGGTTATCGGGATTCTAAAATCTATTGCCTATGGGAGTCTGTCGGACTTAGCCAAACCTGACACATTTTTGTTGCGATTTCCTAAATCCGACAGACTCCCGGCACCTGCGAAAAGTCTTCATTACACGGTTAAAATTTGGGATGGTTTAAAAACAGATATGCTCCGCACATTTATAATTGGTTTTTTGTTCATAGCTGTCGGAGTGTTTTTAACATCAGGGGAGGCATTTTCGCAGGAAGTGTCGTTACGGGTTAAGGGAACGGTGGTCAATAATATTTCCAAGAAGCCGGTTGAGGACGCATCCGTGCAGGTTATCCCCTTCGACACTACCGGGCAATCCAAGCGAAATATTGGTATTTCCACGAAGAGGGACGGCAGTTTTGACCTTTTTTTCAATTACGAGCTGCCCTTCAGGCTGAGAGTTTCCCACGTTTCCTTTTATCCAAAAGAAATTGTTGTTGAAAAAAGGGAGGAGGGGCAAGGCCTGACAATCGAGCTGGTACCGCAGGTTATCGAGGGAGAGGATATTATTGTGACTGCCGAACTTATCACTAAAGAGGAATTGCAGAGCCCCGTCACCGTCGACAAGGTAAGTACGGTGGATGTACAGCAGCTGGCCTCGTTCGATGTTTTTGACCTGGTTTCAACCCTGCGGGAAGTGGATGTGGCCACGCAGAGTATGACGATGCAGTCGGTCAATACCAGGGGGTTCAATTCGAGTGCCAACCGTCGTTTTTTGCAGCTGACCAATGGAGTGGACAACCAGGCTCCGGGGCTTAGCTTTCCCATAGGCAACCTGATGGGGTTGATCGACCTGGATGTATCGTCCGTGGAAATACTTCCCGGCCCCTCATCCACCAAATATGGATCCAGTGCATTGAACGGCGTACTTTTGATGAAAGGCAAGGACCCATTCATGGATCAGGGATTCACCTTTCAGGCCAAAGGGGGGTTAAATGATTTCAGTTTGAGCGGCGACACCTTTTTCTCCGCCTCGGGTAACGGGATGGTGGATATCCAGGGAAGATATGCCCAGGCTCTCTCCGACAAAATTGCTTTTAAGCTTACCGGCTCCCACACCAGGGGCATAGACTGGATAGCCGACAATTACGATAACATAGGATATGACGGTTATTTTGTGGAGGGAAAATCTAAAAAGCATCCCGATAACCCCGGCTATAACGGCGTCAATATCTACGGGGATGAAGAGTCTGTCTACCTTCCGGTTTATACCAATGAAGGCCTGCAATCCGGGGTAGGGGGACAGGTTATACTTCCTCCCGTCAGCTACGGCCCCGTGACCCGTACCGGCTACAGGGAGGAAGACCTGGTTGATTACGAAATAACCACCACCCGTACGGCGGGATCCCTGCATTTTAAGCCGTCCGAAGAGTACAGCATCGTATTGGACGGGCGATATGGTGTTACGAACTCCCTCTATACCGGCGACAGCAGAATCAGGCTGGAAGGATTCTCGATCTACCAGGGAAGTGTGGATGTGAAACTCAAAAACCTGCATCTGCTGGGATATTCCACATGGCAGCATTCCGGCGATTCCTATGATGTTACCGATTTGGCCGGCACATTGATGAGGAGGGCCAAGGCGGATGTGGACTGGTACCGGGATTTCTCCATAGCCTATCGTAAAGGGATCCCCATCCTGGGAATTGCCAAGGGAAGCCTGAGTGATGCCCGGGAGTTTGCCGACAGCGGAGTGACCCGGTCGAGCGGAAGTACGGCGGAGCCCCGCTATGAACCCGGCAGCCGGGAGTTTCATGAGCAGGTGGAATCCATTAAAAACAGCAGTGATCCCGAGCAGGGTGCGGCCATCGTGGATAATTCGAAGCTTTACCACCTGCAAAGTTCCTATACTATTGAAGATATCTTTGATAATACCTCCCTGGAATTGGGCGGAAGCTACCGCTTTTATGACATACAGTCGGACGGCACCATCTTTCCCGACACCGCCTCCAACAGCATTACCAACTATGAGTACGGCGGTTTTGCCACCCTCGGGGCGTCGGTATTTGAGGATAAGATGAAGGTCAATATAGCGTTGAGGGTAGACAAGAATGAAAATTTCGATCCCATGATCAGTCCGCAGCTGGCCACAAGCTACAGCCCCGATGAGGAAAACCATTTCCGCTTGTCGTTTCAAAACGGTTTTCGCTACCCCGGGGTAAGAGAGCAGTTTATAAATAATAACCTGGGGAAGGCGCGGCTGGTGGGAGGCCTGCCAGAAAACGTGGGGCAGTATGCCTTGCAGAATAATGCCATCACGGTTCAGGCCATCGAACGTTTCAACGAAGCGGTGGTGGAAGACCTGAACAAAACGGTAGCCAATCCCGAGATGTATAACCAAACCCAGGCGGAACTGAATAACCTGCCGCTGCTGCAGGAAGGCATTGTCCGGGAAGACCAGTTGCTCGGCATCAAGCCTGAAAGGGTAAATACAGTGGAGGCGGGGTACCGGAAACTGTTTACCCGCCGCCTGTTTCTGGACCTGAACTACTATGTTAGCCTGTATAATGACTTTATCGGTATCACCAGGGTGGTCAAGCCGCGCACCAGTCCCACCCTGGACCTGCTGGCTGCCGCGGGGCAGGTCAACAGCAGCCTGGAAAGCGACACCTATTATATTTACAGTAATGCCAGGGACCGCCTGCTGGTTCAGGGATTGTCATTTAATCTGGAGTATATTTCGGGTGGTTTTATGAGCAGCATTAACGGAAGCTGGGCCAACCTTATTCAGGATTCCGACGATCCCATTATTCCGGGCTTCAATACCCCTCCATTTAAAATGAATTTTGAATGGGGACACCGCTCACTATCACCGAACGTAGGATTTAAAATGGTCTACCGCCTGCGCACCAAGTATTTCTGGCAGAGCTCATTCATGGATGGCCCCATAGACACCTACGGCCATTTTGATTTCCAGCTTAACTTCCGGATTCCTTCGGCCCGAAGCCTGGTGAAGTTCGGTGTGACAAACTGGGGGATAAAAAAGTACTATAATATCTTCGGAGGCCCCTCCATAGGGAGCATACTTTTTGCCACCTACACCTTTAACCCGAAAATATTTTGATGATGTGCCGCTATGCATTCATATTGCTGGGCTTGATGACTATAGTCGGGTGTACCTACGATTTCCCCGTTCCCGAACCGGAGCCCGAAATCGATACGGGGGAGGCAAACTTCGACCGTTTCACCATTATCGGCGGCTCGGTTGCGGCCGGGCAGATGGACGGGGCCCTTTATGCCGATGCCCAGCGAAGTGCCTACCCGGCTATCCTGGGTCACTTCCTGGAGAAAAACCTTAACAGGGAGCTCTATTCAACGCTGGAGGTTGCAAGCGAATGGGGGTATAACTATGAGGCGGAAGAACTCTTTTCGGAAGAGGCCGGCCGTTATGAACTTTCTTTTCGTTCTCCCGAAGAGACGTATCCCGCCCGCATGCCCACCGAAGGGGAAGCTCCCGGAAATTTTACAAAAACGCTGACCGGAGTGGCCAACCTGAGCATTCCGGGACTGCGCATCACGGAGGTCGACAGTGCGGAAGCCCTGTCCGGCAACCCTTACTTTGACCGCCTGGACAGCCGGGATGCGGGTAAAAGCATACTGGATATTGCCATCGAAAGAAATCCAACCCTGATGGTGCTTCAGCTGGGAACGGCCGACCTGTTCAATTATGTCACTGCAGGAGCCGCCGGGGAGGAAAGTCCACCGCAGGATAATATAGCTGCTGATGATTTGACCCCGGTTCCGGTTTTTGAACAGCATCTTGAACGGATCACGAACCGTATTCTGTCGGAAAGCGATTCGGATATTATTCTCAGTACCATTCCCGACCCCCTAAAGATGCCCTATGTGAATACCATCCCATGGAATTTTTCGCGGGATGAAATCAGGGAGGTTTTATCCAAAGACCTGTCGTTTATTGACGAATTCAATATTGATGTGCAGGAATATAACTGGCGGGAAAACGGCAACCGGCCCGTTATCGTCTTCGATATGGACGGTGACGAAAGGTCAAGGGCGCTGGTCCTGGTCGACGAATACCTGTCCGACGCCACCACAGAAGAGGGGGAGGTGATACCCAAGTGGAGGCAGTTTAAATTTGAGGAATACCTTCTCTACAATGCCGAGAAGCTTCACTATGAATCCACCCGGTCCGACTATTCGTTCGGAACTACACTGCAGCTGGCTGACAAGTATGCACTGACATTCCCGGAGCAGAAAATTATCCGGGCCAGGTGGGAGGCTTACAACAGGGTTATCAGGGATAAAGCGGGCTCCAGTGCAAAGATTCACCTGCTCGATTTTGAAATGCTTGTTGAACGGGTTGAAAGGGAAGAGGTATTCTTCGATGGGGTTAAATATACACTCGATTTCAAGCCGGGAAGCATCATATCGGCCGACGGCTATACTTTGAACCCGAGGGGGCAGGCATTACTGGCCAACGAACTCATAAGATTGCTGAATGCAAGCTTCTCTTCCCGCATACCATTGGTGGATGTCAATGATTTCAGGGGTAATATCTATAAAAACGGATTTTAGATAGGGGGCGTGTCGTTCATCGGGCACATCTCTTTCGGGATAAATTCCATTTAAACCGGCCGGGCCGGTGCGGCAGGGCTTGAAATGAAACTATCGGGCATCTCTTTTTGCCTTGCCGATAATAAATGCTACTATTGCAGAAATGCCGTTGAAAGGGAATGCTTTATCCCGTTTCTTTGTAATTTCTATTCAACGCCCATTTAAAAGTTTTTACCTATGTCCAAAACACTGTCAACCATGCTGGAGCTTGGTTCGGAAGCTCCCGATTTTGAACTGCCTGATGTAGTTTCAAATGAAAGCCGGTCGCTGGAAGATTTTGCCGATTCCAAGGCCCTGCTTGTCATCTTTATGTGCAATCACTGTCCCTATGTCAAGCTGATAAAAGAGGGTCTGGTAGACTTTGCCAACGATTACGACGAGAGTGAGCTGGCCATTGTGGCCATCAGCTCCAATGACGTTGACCAATACCCCGATGACCGCCCTGAAAAGATGGCCGAGGAAGCCGAAGAATTCGGTTACCCCTTTCCCTACCTGTTTGATGAGACGCAGGAAGTGGCCAAGGCATACAGGGCCGCCTGTACCCCCGACCTGTTCCTCTTCAATGAGGAGCGCGAGCTGGTTTACCGGGGGCAGTTCGACGACAGCCGTCCGGGTAACGATAAGCCGGTTACCGGGCGGGATCTCCGCGAGGCTGTGGATCTTCTGCTGGAAGAGGGAGAGGTACTGGAAGACCAGAAACCCAGCATGGGATGCAACATAAAGTGGAAAGCGGGCAACGAACCCTCATATTTCGGCTAAGATATGGGAGATGAAAAACAGTTGAATTCTGAACTGCAGCGGCTCCGCAGGGAGTTTGCCGGGGAGGAGCTTTTGGAGGAAAGTGTTCATGAGGACCCAATGCGCCAATTTGAACACTGGTTTGAACAGGCCCTGAAAACGGAAGTTACCGAACCCAATGCCATGTCGCTTGCAACAGCCGGCCGGGAGGGGAGCCCTTCGGTCAGGATTGTGCTGCTTAAAGGCTTTGACGATACCGGATTCCGTTTTTTTACGAACTACAATAGCCGTAAAGGACGTGAGCTGGAGGAAAATCCCAGGGCATCCATCTGTTTCTACTGGCCGGAGCTGGAGCGGCAAGTCCGTATCGAGGGTGAAGTAACCCGGCTCGATCGTGAGGACTCGGAAACCTACTTCGGTGAACGTCCCCGCCTGAGCCAGATCGGGGCATGGGCTTCCAGCCAGAGTGATGAAGTTGAAAGCAGGGAGAAGCTGGAACGGGCTTTCCGGAACTATGAGAGAGAATTTGAGGGCAAGGATGTCCCCATCCCCGATTACTGGGGCGGTTATATATTGCAGCCTACGGCTATAGAATTCTGGCAGGGCCGGCCCGGAAGGTTACACGACCGCATCTTGTATCAGAAAAGTGAAGAAGGGTGGGAGATAAGCCGTTTGGCTCCCTGAAAGATTCACCAGTTACAGCAGGCAGGTATGGGTAAAGGAAAACTGGAACGTTTCGCCGAAGTCAGGCAATTCAGCAACGTCACTGAGCTTACCGATTTCCAGGATAGCGACAGGGAAAAACCGAAGGGGAAGTGGAAAGAGAAGAATTTCGGAAATAAGAACCCTGTAACCCTGGAGCTGGCCTGCGGTAAAGGCAGCTATACCCTTGAGCTGGCTCGAAAAAATCCCGGCCGGAACTATATAGGGGTCGATATCAAGGGTGCGCGCATCTGGAAAGGAGCCAAGACCGCCCTGGAGGAGGGGCTTGACAATGTTCATTTTCTGAGGATCTATATCGATCATCTTGACGAGTATTTTGCGAAGGATGAGGTTGATGAGATATGGATTACCTTCCCCGATCCCTATCCCAGGGGCAGTGACAAGGGAAAGAGGCTCAGCTCATCCAAGTTTCTCACCATCTACGGGGAGGTGCTTAAAAGGGGAGGCTCTATCCATTTCAAGACGGACGATCCCGGCCTGTTCGGTTTCACCCGGCAATCGGTACGAAACTTCGGATGCCAGGTGCAGGAGGTGGTTGAAGATGTGTATAGCCAGCGGAAGGATGATCCGCTACTGACTATCCAGACCGATTTTGAAAAGCGTCACCTGGAGGAGGGCAGGACTATCCGGTATATACGCTTTAAGTTGCCCCGGGAGTCTGGCGGACTTAGCTAAACCGACACATTTTTGTAACGATTTCCCAAATTCGACAGACTCCCGGGGGTGAAGCCAAAACCCCGAAACTGTTGACTTTAACGGGGCAGTTGCTTATATCTTAGTTAACACTGTTAACCAACCTGTTTTTATGCCTCGGAATACCTCTGACAATCTAAAGGACCGGATCCTGGATGCAGCCCGCCAACTGTTGCTGGAAGAAGGGTACCGAAATTTTTCACTGCGAAAGGTGGCGAGGGCCACCGGAGTAAGTGCTACCAGTATTTACCTGCATTTTGACGGCAAGGACCACCTGATCCACACCCTGATGGAGGAGTCTATAGATAGATTGAACGACCGGTTGGAGTCGGCCGCCTCGGATGGCAGCGACCCCTTGCAGAAGCTGAATGACCTTGCATGGGAATATGTTTCATTTGCAGTGGAGAACCCCCGCGAGTACCAGATTATCTATATGGTCAGTTCCGACGAGATGTCACGCTACCCCAAGGAAAAATTCAGAAAGGCCCGAAGAGGATACGAAATAGTAACGGAAGTGCTTGAAGATGGGGTTCGCAAAAACCTCCTGGAGGAAGACCATCCCAAGGTTGCGGCATACACCTACTGGGCCCAGCTGCACGGGGTGATGTCAATTGTATTGTCAAAACGTTTGGATACCCGCATTAACCAGGAAGCATTTATTGAGCAGGCCATTGACCATATCATCTATGGCTTTCATGTTCGTACTGCTCCTGAAATTGAATAACAGGCTATATTAATATTGTGGAGAACTTATTATGGAATTTTTAAATGATACCCTCGGATTTTTAAACCAATTTCCAGGCTGGACCATCATCGTCGGCATTGTTGTGGGCTTTACCCTGTTTGCTTTCTGGGGGGTGCCCCTTGGCGTGTGGGCCTTGGCCGGACTCATTACCTTGTGGGGGCTCAGTGCCCCGGTATGGCTTATAGCTGCCTATGTGGTCGTCTGCCTGCTATTCAATATTAAGCCGCTGCGCCGCACGTTGGTCAGCCGTGGGATTATGAAACTGCTGGACGCCCTTAATTTCCTGCCTACCATTTCAGAAACAGAACGTACGGCTATTGAGGCCGGGACAACATGGGTGGATGCCGAGCTTTTTTCAGGCAAGCCCGACCTTAAAAGGCTATCGCAGGAAAGTTATCCCGAACTTTCCGAGAAAGAGCGGGAGTTCCTGGAGGGACCGGTGGAGGAGATATGCAGCCGGGTAAGCGACTGGGAGGTATTTGTTCGCAAGGGTTTTACCGATGAAACCTGGGATTATCTCCGTGAGCATAAATTTTTTGGGTTGATCATCCCTGAGAAATACGGGGGACTGGAGTTTTCGGCTTCGGCACACAGTACCATCATCACCAAGCTGGCCTCCCGTTGCGGACCGCTGGCAACGACCGTGATGGTGCCCAACTCCCTGGGGCCGGCCGAGCTGCTTATGCACTACGGTACCGACGAGCAGAAAGACTATTACCTGCCGCGACTGGCAAGGGGAGAGGAGATGCCCTGTTTTGCCCTGACGGAACCCACAGCCGGCTCCGATGCGGGAGCGATGACGGCCGAAGGGGAGGTTTTCAAAGGCGAAGACGGGGGGCTGAAGATTCGGTTGAATTTTACGAAGAGGTATATCACCCTTGCATCCATATCGACCATTATCGGGCTGGCGTTTAAGTTACGGGATCCCGAAAATCATCTTGGCAAGGGCGAAAACCTGGGTATCACCTGTGCACTTATACCCAGTGACACCGAAGGGGTCATCCTCGGCCGACGGCACGATCCGCTTGGAGTGCCGTTCTATAACTGCCCCATCGACGGCAAGGATGCCGTTATATCCGTTGACCAGATTATCGGGGGGCGTGAACAGGCCGGTAACGGCTGGCGCATGCTGATGGAGTCGCTGGGAGTGGGACGGGGCATTTCGCTGCCGGCACAGAGTGTGGGAGGCTCAAAAGTCGCCTCCCGGGCGCTTGGGGCCTATACGGCCGTCCGCCGTCAATTCGGCATCAATATCGGCAAGTTTGAGGGCATTGAAGAGCCCATGGCCCGGGTGGGAGGATTTACCTACCTGATGGAGGCCGCCCGAAGATATACCTGCGGGGGAATCGATATAGGCAACAAGCCGGCCGTCGTTACCGCCATAGCCAAGTATTACTTTACGGAGCTGGGCCGCAAGGTTATAAATGACGCGATGGATATACAGGGCGGTGCGGGAATATCCAGGGGCCCACGCAACCTGCTGGCGAACGGATACATCGCCACTCCCATCGCTATCACGGTAGAGGGAGCCAATATACTGACCCGAAGCCTGATGATCTTCGGGCAGGGGGCCATACGATGCCATCCCTATGCCTACCGGGAGATAGAAGCGCTTACCAACAAAGACCTTAAGGCCTTCGATGATACATTTTGGAAACATATCGGCCATGTAGTTCGCAATGGCGCCAGGGCGTTGCTGATGACCCTCAGCAGGGGGGCACTGGCTTCATCACCGGTAGGAGGCACCGCTTCCAGGTATTATAAGCGCCTGGCCTGGAGTTCGGCCACTTTTGCCTTTATGGCCGATATAGCCCTGGGCTCCTATGGTGGCGGATTGAAAATCAAGGAGAAGATAAGCGGCCGTTTTGCGGATATCCTGGGATGGATGTACCTGGCAACTACGGTGCTGCGTCGCTTTGATGCCGAGGGCCGGCCCAAAGAGGATGAGGCTTTTTTCAAGTGGTCGCTGGAGTATGCCTTTGCCCAGATCCAGCAGGCTTTCGATGCCATCTATAGAGAGATCAGGGTGCCCGGTCTGTCCTGGCTTTTCCGGGGACCCATAGGGCTCTGGTCACGTATCAACAGGATCGGCACGATGCCTTCCGACAAACTGGGAAGCCGGGTTGCACAGGCCATGCAGGAACCGGGCGAGAGCAGGGACCGGCTTACCGAGGGCATCTATCTGCCGGACGACAAAGAAGAGGCCTTGGGCCGCTATGAGTATGCCCTGCAAACCCTTAAGGAGGCCGAGACGGTTTATCGAAAACTTCACAAGGCTACCAAGAAGAAAGAGCTGCCCAAGGTGCAGCCGCGTTTCGTCATTGATGAAGCCCTTGAAAAGGGAATAATCACCGAAGAGGAAGCCGGCCGCATAAGGAAGGCCGAAGATGCGCGGGTGGATATGGTACAGGTAGACGAGTTTACGCAGGAAGAGTACCTTCACGAAACTCCGTCTTCGCCCGTCAAGGCCGAATAGGTTTAACCGCCTGCTGAAGAAGAGATGCAGTCCGGAGCCGGAAAATGATCCTAAACTGTGGCGGTGTTACCAGCCGCCGCTGGCACCACCGCCGCCGGAACCGAATCCTCCGCCGCCGCTGAATCCGCCGAAACTGCCGCCTCCGAAACTGCTGCCGCCGGAGCTTCCGCTGCCGAAGCCTCCGCCACCAAACCATATGAATCCGTCGGACCCCAGCGTGCGCCTTCTCTTTCCGTTGCCGCCCCCTCTACGAGAGGATGCATAGACCACGAATAGCACAAAAAGGATAAAAATGATGGTGGAGGCGGTATCACTTCCTTCACCGGCAGGGGGCTGTTGGGCCAGTTCCCCTTCAAACTCACCCTCGGCCAGTTTGATCATCACAGTAGTGGCCTGGTCCAGTCCGCCGGCGTAATTGCCGCGTTTGAAAGCGGGGGTGATAATTTCGCGAATGATCCGGCCCGACATAGCGTCGGTTATGGCTCCCTCCAGGCCGTACCCCACTTCGATGCGTATCTTTCTTTCGTTGGGAGCGACCAGGATCAGGACTCCGTTGTAGCGCTGTTCATGCCACATCTTCCAATCGTTAAATAGCTGTGTTCCTACCTGCTGTATATCATATCCCTTCAGGTCGGGCAATGTGGCAATGGCAATCACGTTGGTTGTGGTATCCCGGTAATTGCGAAGCTTCTCTTCCAGCATCTGCCGTTCGGACGAGGGCAGCAATTTTGCGAAATCGTTGACCATGCCCACCGGTTCCGAGGGGAAATCCTGGGCCCACGCCGTTTGGGTTACCGGCAGGAAGAGGGCCAATAATAGAATGGTAAAGCTAGTCTCTCTTATTCTCATGATAACTTATTTCATCTGACAGTTCATTAACGTCTTCACTGTGGTAGGGGAACAATTCCCGGAGTTTTTGGCCAACTTTTTTCACGGCTTGCTCTATGCCCGCCTCATATTCCTCTTTTTTGAAATGTTCAACCAGGAGGCCCAGGACATCCGACCAAAAATGCTCTTCGACTTTTCGGTGTATGCCTTTACCGGCATATACCGCTGCCTTATGATCTTCCGTTGCGATATAGACCAGTACCCCGTTTTGCTTCTGTGTCTGATCCATGCCAAGCTCATGAAAGATCCGGGCGGCCCGTTCCAATGGCTCAGTATTGCAATGGTATTCGAGGTGTACCCGTATTTCACCGGAAGTTTGCTGCTCGGCGGCGGCAATGGCCGAAATGACTTTTTTCTCCTGATTTTCCGTTAAAAAACTTTTTGAAGACATGGTGTCCGGTCTGTCTATAGATCAAGTTTCAATTTCCCGCAGGCATTGGCCCTTTATCGGGCGTGAACGGCCGGCCGTCAGTTAAAATTAACCTCGGGAACTTCGTCGGCCCCTTCATCAGCTTCGAAATAGGCTTTTTTGTCAAATCCCAGAATGCCTGCAAAGATATTACCGGGAAACTTTTGGATAGAGGTATTGTAGGTTTGAACGGCCTGGTTAAACCGCATCCTTTCGGTGGAAATCCGGTTTTCAGTACCTTCAAGTTGATCTTGCAAGGCCAGGAAGTTTTTGTTGGCTTTCAGTTCCGGGTATTTCTCAACAGTGACCAGCAGCCTGGATAATGCACCGGACAGCTGTTGCTGGGCCTGCTGGAAACGGGCCAGTTTCTGCGGGTCGTCAAGATCGCCGGCCGATACTTGTATAGAGGTGGCCCTGCTGCGGGCCTCAATTACATTGGTCAGTGTCTCCTGTTCAAAATCAGCCGCCCCCTTGACCGTATTGACGAGATTCGGTACCAGGTCGGCCCGCCGCTGATACTGGTTTTCAACTTGTGCCCAGGCCTGGTTGACCGTTTCCTGTTTTTGGACCAGGTCATTATTCTTGTTGATGCCGTAGAAAACCAGGAGGGCAACGACCCCCAAACCGACTAATGTTTTGATATTCATTGTTGACTAAAGTTGAGTTATGAATTGAAGCAAAACCAATATACGAAACGTAAAGTAAAAGGATACAGACAAATAGCTCAAGATATTTTCCGATCTGATTGAAGTTCCCTATCTTTTGCCCTTTCAAATCAGTTCTGACATATGAGTGAAAAACCTGAATTTATATACTTCGACCTCGATGATACGCTTCTGGACCATAAGAGTGCAGAGGCCGAAGGATTGAGGGATGTCTACCGCCATTTCGATTTTTTTGAATCGGTAGGCATGGACGAACTGGTGGAGACCTATCACCGGGTTAACAGCAAGCAATGGCGCCTTTACGGGAAGGAGGAGGTAAGCCGGGAGGAGCTTCAGCGGAACAGGTTTGAACAGACCCTGGATCGGCTTGGCCTGGACGGGAGCAGGTATCAGGAGGTGGGCGATTATTATATGGAGGCCTATCGCAACCACTGGCAATGGATGGAGGGGGCCGAGCAGGCTTTCCATTCTATTCGAAGGCAGTACCCGGTAGGCATCCTCACCAACGGCTTTTCAGAAACCCAGAAGATGAAGTTTGAACAATTCGGTTTTTATGACTTTGCTCAACAACTGGTGATATCGGAGGATGTGGGTTATCTGAAACCGCATCCCCGGATTTTTGAGCATGCCACCGAACGTACAGGCCATGCAGCCGATGACATTCTTTATGTGGGAGACTCGCTGAATTCGGATGTGAAGGGGGGCACAAGTTTTGGATGGAATGTAGCATGGTATACTACCAATGGGAAGGTGGAGGAAAACTGTGAAGCCGATTTCGTTTTCAGTAATTTCAAACAGTTATGTAAATACCTGGCACTTTAGTGATGCAGGTTTAAGGTTGAAGGTTATTTCGACTTCCGGGATAATTTTCCACCTTCAACTTCCAACACAGTAATCAATATATACGGATGTCCGATACAACCCTTACAGAACCCGAAGTGACGCTGGAGCTGGCCATTGAGCACGGCCTGAATGAGGAAGAATATGAAATGATCAAGGATTACCTGGGGCGTAAACCCACCTTTACGGAACTGGGTGTGTATTCCGTGATGTGGAGCGAGCACTGCTCCTATAAAAATTCCATCCTGGAGATCAAGAAGCTTCCCAATGAAGGTCCCCAGCTGCTGGTCGGAGCCGGGGAAGAGAATGCGGGACTGGTCGATATAGGCGACGGACTCGGTTGTGCATTCAAGGTGGAAAGCCACAATCACCCGTCAGCCATAGAGCCCTACCAGGGCGCAGCCACGGGTGTAGGCGGTATTCACCGGGATATCTTTACCATGGGAGCCCGCCCGGTGGCCAGCCTTAACTCCCTACGCTTCGGGAAGATGGAAAATGACCGGGTGCGTTTTCTGCTGGACGGGGTGGTACGGGGAATCGCCGACTATGGGAACTCTTTCGGGGTGCCCGTGGTAGGCGGAGAAATTTATTTTGACGAAAAGTATGAGGGAAATCCGCTGGTCAATGCCATGAGTGTAGGTATCGTGAAAGAGGGCGAAACCGTATCAGCAATTGCCGAAGGAGTGGGAAATCCCGTGCTTATTGTGGGGTCGAGCACCGGCCGGGACGGTATTCACGGGGCCACCTTTGCCTCGGAGGAGATCAGCGAAGAGAGTGAAGAAAAACGGCCCAGCGTGCAGGTGGGCGACCCCTTTACGGAGAAGCTGTTGCTGGAGGCGTCGCTCGAAGCCATCAAAAACGGCGGCATCGTAGGCATGCAAGATATGGGGGCCGCAGGTATCTCCTGTTCCTCCTCGGAGATGAGCGACAAGGGGGGATGCGGGATGAAACTGGACCTGGATAAAGTCCCCGCCCGCGAGAAGGGGATGACCGCATACGAGCTGCTGCTTTCCGAAAGCCAGGAGCGGATGCTGATTGTAGCTGAAAAGGGACGCGAGCAGGAGATCATCGATATTTACGAAAAGTGGGATCTCAATGCCGTTGTGATCGGAGAAGTGGTGGAAGGTGGGAATGTGACCTACCTGAAAGAGGGGGAGGTCAAGGCAGATATACCGGCCTCGAGCCTGGTGCTGGGCGGAGGAGCCCCGGTGTATGAGCGGGAGACTGAACGACCTGCCTACCTGGATGAGACCCAAAGCTTTGAGGTGGACTCCCTCGACCATCCGGCGGATCATGGAGAGATCCTGAAAAAACTCCTGGGTTCCCCCAACATCGCCTCCAAGCGATGGGTATTTGAGCAATATGACACCATGGTGCGGACCAATACGGTGAATCGTCCCGGTGCTTCCGATTCGGGTGTGATCCGTATCAAGGGGACCAACAAGGGGCTGGCTGTCAAGACCGACTGCAACGGCCGGTATGTGTATCTGAATCCACGGCGCGGGGGGCAGATAGCTGTAGCCGAGGCGGCCCGCAATGTTGTATGCAGCGGCGCCAAGCCGATGGCTATCACCAACTGCCTGAATTTCGGCAACCCCTACAAGCCGGAGGTGTACTGGACGTTCAGGGAGGCCCTGGCGGGGATGGGCGAAGCCTGCCGCATTTTCAACACCCCGGTAACGGGAGGAAACGTCAGTTTCTACAATGAAAATCCCAAAGCCGCTGTCTTCCCCACTCCCGTTATAGGCATGCTCGGTTTGATCGAGGATCTCGAAAATCACACGATGACGCCAGGCTACAAGCAGGAGGGGGATGTGATCTTCTATGTCGGTGCCGATCGCAGGGGGCTGGGCGGCACCGAATACCTGAACGCAATTTTTGACCTTACCACGGGCGACGCACCTGCAATAGACCTCGCCTTTGAGGCGAGGCTGCAGGAGTCGCTGCTCGAAAGCATCAGGCTGGGACTGGCCAATGCCGTCCACGATATCTCCGACGGGGGATTGGGAACGACGCTGGCTGAAATGTCCATTTTCTCCGGTTTGGGTGCCGATCTTGAAATTGAAGGGCTGGGAGCTGATCTGCATGAAGTGCTCTACAGCGAAGCCCAATCGGGGGTGGTGGTTGCCTGTGATCAAGAAAAAGAGGAAGCCGTCCGCAAGCACTTCGAAGAGGCGGGCATTCCCGTTTACAGGCTGGGCCGTAGCGGGGGAGAAGAGCTCCGCATTGGCGATATCATCGCGGCCGATGTCGGGGAATTGCAGGATATCTATGAAGGAGTCATCCCCTCGGCAATGAAGCGGTCCTGATATCGGTGGCGGTTAGGCTTTTTGAGAAAGGATCGCCGGTTCAAAAGGATAGGTATCCTTCCCGGGCCAGCTTTTTGCCTGTTTCGTCATAGGCTTCTTTCTCTTCGGGCGCCCAGGTACCAAGTCCATCGACATAACGATTATACATACAGAATGCGGCGGCGATGAGCACGGTATCGTGAATTTCCTCGTCACTGGCGCCATGTTGCCTGGCTCTTTTAATATCTTCCTCACTCACTTCACGCCCACTTTTTTGAACTTTTCCCGCAATGTCAAGCAATGCACGGAGTTTGGGAGAGATATCGGTATTTTTAAAATCCAGTTTAATATCATCAATGAGGGAAAGGTCGCCGTCAAAGTGATGAGCGGCGGCAGCCCCGTGCGAAGTGTGACAGAAATGGCAGTTATTCCGGTAGGATACATAGGAAGCAATCATTTCCCGTTCTCCCGATGAGAGGCTTGAAGGACCCCGCAGCAATATTTCAGCAAGCTCATTCAGCGGCTTGGCAGTTTCAGGTCGGTATTGCAACAGGCCGATTATACCGGGCAGTTCATTTTCAAGATTAATATAAGCCATTGTTGAGGTAAATGGTTTTAGTTATAAGGTAAAAGGTTTAGTTATAAAGGATTTCAATATGGGAATACGAATGATTTATTCCAATTTGGAAATATAGCTGTGTATAACAGGCGGCATATAACCACTTTATATTGAATGGTTACTTCCCGTTACTTCCAACCGTCAGCTTGCCCTTCAGGGAGGGACAGTTTCCAGCGGCCTGCTTGTAGGATTTTTCGATGATTTCCATGCCCTCGTCGATATGCTCCTTTTGAACCGTCAGCGGGGGACGGAAACGGA